>NZ_JAVIZX010000001.1:3195688-3883532 GCF_031453675.1 Paracidovorax wautersii
CAGCGCATCGAAGTGCACATCGCGCTGGCGTACTTCAACAGCTCCAGCACCAAGATGCTGTTCAATCTCATCGACGCGCTCAACGATGCGGCCCAGGCGGGCAACACCGTGGCGCTGCACTGGTACCACGACGAAGAGGACGACACCATCCTGGAGTTCGGCCAGGAACTGGCTGACGATTTCCCCGGGCTCGCGTTCACCTGCCATCCGGTCGCCGCGTCCTGAGCGATGGAGCAGCTCCCGTCTCCCCCGGACCTCTTCGAGTCCGAACACCGCGCGCTGCAGGCCGCTCGATCGGCCTATGACACGCTCCCCTGCGTGCAGGCCGCAGCGCAGCAGGACGGATGCCGCCAGGCGCTGGGCGACCTGTTGGCGGCCTACGAGCGCCTGCTGCGCGAGACGCGGCGGCTGGTGCGCCGCAGCGACCGGGCCGAGCTGGAGATGAACCAGCTCAACCAGCGCCTGCAGGACCTCGCCGACCAGCTGCACTACCGTGCCACGCACGATCCGCTCACGGGCGTGCTCAACCGGGCGGCGATCATCGAGCGTGTCAACGGGCACTTCGAGGTCGGCAGCCTGGCACTCATCGTGCTGGACATCGATCACTTCAAGCGGGTGAACGACAGCTTCGGCCACCCGGTGGGCGATCGTGTGATCCGCGGCGTCGTCGAATGCCTGCAGGCGGTGGTACCGCCCTTGGCGCAGATCGGCCGTGTAGGAGGCGAAGAGTTCACCGTGCTGCTGCCCGGACCGGATGGGCGCGCCTGCGAGCGCGTGGCCGAGGCCGCGCGCCAGGCCATCGAAGCCTGCGACTTCGCGCTGCCGGACGGCAGCGCGATCACCGCCAGCTTCGGCGTGAGCTGGCTGCCCGGCGGCAACGGCTTCGACGAGGCGTATGGCCTGGCGGACGAGGCGCTGTACAGCGCCAAGCGCAGCGGCCGCAACCGCGTGGTGCGTGCGCGTGACACGGCCGAAGTACCCACTTCATGAGCATCCAGCTCGGGCATGACGGTCCTGCTGCGGGTGTCGCCTGCCCGCCGGGACCGGCGGACGGTGCGCATCGCCCCTCGTACGGCTCGCCCGGCTGGCGCGTGCTCGTTGCCGATCCCGATGCGCCAGTGCATGCCACGGTGCGCGCGCTGCTGGAAGGGCTGGAACTTGCCGGCCGTCCGGTTCACTGTCTTCACGCACAGAACGCCGAGGAGGCCCGCGCGGTGCTGCTCGGCGAAAGCGATGTGGCCGTGGTGCTGCTCGGCACCGCGTGGGAGCGGCCGGGCACGGCGCTGGAACTGCTGGACTTCATTCGCCACACCGCCGGCCTGCTCCATACCCGTATCGTGCTGCACACGGCGCGCACGGCGCAGGTGCCGGACCAGGAGCTGCTGCTGCAGTACGACATCAACGACCACCGGGACCATTCCGAGCTGACGCCGAGCCGGCTGCTGCCGGCCGTGATCACGGCCATCCGCTCCTACGACCAGCGCTGTGCCATCGAGAGCAGCCGCCGCAGCCTGGAACGCATCGTGCGTTCCAGCGCTGCGCTGCTGGAGGAGAACGATCTGCACGCTTTCGCCGCAGGCGTGGTCACGCAACTGGCTGCGCTCCTGGGCGTGCCCGCGCGCGGCATGGTGTGCCTGGTGCCCGGCCCGCCGCCCGCCCGCTGCGAGATCCTGGCGGCCACTGGCGCGTTCAGCGGCTTCGTCGGCCAGGCATTGGCCGAGCTGCCTGCGTCGCGCTGCCAGAGCCTGCTCGCCCGCGCCGCCCGCTTCGGCCACCACATCCATGGAGAGGAGGGCGGTGTGGCCCTGTACCTGGCCAGTGGCAGCGGCCGCAGCATGGCGGTCTGCGTGGACACTCCAGGCCCGCATGGAACGTTGGACCGCCCGCTGCTGGACGTTTTCACCGCCAACCTGCGCACCTTGCTGCACAACCGCGATCTGCTGGACCGGCTGCACCGATTCGCCTACTACGACCCCCTGGTGCAGTTGCCCAACCGGGCGCATTTCGTGGAGCAGGTGGACGCATGCGTGCGCGGCGGCAGCGCGCAGGGCCACCTGCTCGCACTCATCGATATCGACGATTTCAGCGCGGCCAACGACGTGATGGGCCATCGCTTCGGGGACCATCTGCTGCAGGCGGTGGCCCGCCGCCTGGCCGAAGCGCTCCCGCCGGGTGCGCTGCTGGCGCGCGTGGGCTCGGACACCTTCGGCGTGCTGGCCGAGGCACAGCGTGTGGCCCTGCCGCTGCTGCTGCAGTGCGTGCGTCCCCCGCCCACGGTGGATGGCGTGCCTCACAAGGTGTCGCTCACCTGCGGCTATGTGCATCTGCCGGCGCGGGCGCAGGCCGGGGCCGACCTGGTCAAGGATGCGACCATCGCGCTCAAGCGTGCCAAGCGCGGCCACCGGGGCCAGCACCTGCAGTACCTGGAGCACATGGGGGCCGAGGCGCGCCACCGGGCCGTGCTGCTGGCGCAGCTGCGCGCCGCGATCGACAACGCCGAACTGTTCCTCGTCTATCAGCCACAGCTGCATCTGGAGACCTCCGCGCTGGTGGGGCTGGAGGCGCTGCTGCGCTGGCGCACGCCGGACGGCCGCTTCGTATCGCCGGACGATTTCATTCCCATGGCCGAGCATTCGGGCCTGATCGTGCCCTTGGGGCAGTGGGTGCTGGCGGCGGCCTGCCAGACCATGCGGGCACTGCTCGACGCCGGACATGCGCCGTTGCGCATGGCGGTCAACGTGTCGGCCGCGCAGCTGCAGGACCCCGGCTTCCTCGATGCCGTGCGTGCGGCGTTGTCCGCCAGCGGGCTGGGCGGCACCCATCTGGAACTGGAGATCACCGAGTCCGTCGCCGTGGTGCCCACGCAGCTCTTGCAGTCCACCCTGGCCGCGCTGCGGCAGGATGGCGTGAGCATCGCCATCGACGACTTCGGCACGGGCTATTCGTCGCTGAGCTACCTGGAGCGCCTGCCCCTGGACCGCATCAAGATCGACCGCAGCTTCGTGCGCCAGCCCCGCGGCGAGCAAGGCGCGCGCATCGCCGAGATGATCGTGCAGCTGGGCCGCCAGCTGGGGTTGCAGGTGGTGGCCGAAGGCATCGAGGACGCGGCCAGCTGGGACGCGCTGCGCCGCATGGGGTGCGATGTCGGGCAGGGTTACCACATCGCGCCGCCGCTCGGGCTGGAGCAGTTGGGGCAATGGCTGAGGGGTCGCACGGCCTGAGGCCGCGGTCTGGCCGTCGCACCTGGCGTGGCGCGACGCCTCTACCGAAGGGTTAGGCAAAGCGGGGCGCCTGTCCGGTCAGGGACATCCCTGTCTTGGAGGGGTTTTCCGTGCCCCCTAGAATGGAAAAGCACGATCGTTCGCTTTGGGCCGCTGCGGGCCCGGAGCGCTGTTTTTTCCAACCCAAGGAACAAAGCGCATGACCGCTGAATACCAAGTCCACGGCGATGTGGCCGTGATCACCCTGGCCAACCCGCCCGTCAACGGACTGGGGCTTGCCACCCGCCAGGGCATCGTCGAGGGCCTCAACCGTGCCGCTGCGGAGGCGAGCGTGAAGGCCATCGTCATCACCGGCGCCGGCGGTGCGTTCTCCGGCGGGGCCGATATCAAGGAATTCGGGACCGACAAGGCCACGCAGGAGCCCAACCTGCACTCGGTCATCCTGGCCGTCGAGAATGCGCCCAAGCCCGTCGTGGCGGCCATCCATTCCGTGTGCATGGGCGGCGGCCTGGAACTGGCGCTGGGCTGCCACTACCGGGTGGCCGCGCCCGGCTGCAGCGTGGCGCTGCCCGAGGTGAAGCTGGGCATCCTGCCCGGCGCCGGGGGTACGCAGCGGCTGCCGCGCGTGATCGGCGTGGAGCCGGCCCTGAACATGATCGTGAGCGGCGAGCCGGTCAAGAGCGAGCTGATCGGCTCCATGCCCGGCCAGAAGCTGTTCGACAAGATGGCCGCGTCGCCCGAGGCGCTGGCTGAAGAGGCGCTGGCCTTCGCCCGCAGCGTGGCCGACGTGCGCCCGCTGCCGCTGGTGCGCAACCTGCCGTGCAAGCACCCTGAGGGCGATGCGTACTTCCAGTTCGCGCGCAACATGGTCAAGGGCATGGCCAAGAATCTGCCGGCCCCCGCCAAGTGCGTGGACGCGGTCGAGGCCGCCACCAAGCGCAAGTTCGCCGACGGGCTGGCCTATGAGCGCGAGCTGTTCATCAACCTGATGTGGACGCCCGAGTCCCGCGCGCTGCGCCACATCTTCTTCTCCGAGCGCGCGGCCAGCAAGATTCCGGACGTGCCCTCCGACACCCCGCAGCGCACGGTGAAGAAGGTCGGCGTGATCGGCGCCGGCACCATGGGCGGCGGCATCGCCATGAACTTCCTGAACGCGGGCATTCCCGTCACCATCCTGGAGACGAAGCAGGAGGCGCTGGACCGCGGCATCGGCACCATCCGGAAGAACTACGAGGCCCAGGTCAAGAAGGGCAAGCTCAAGGAGGACAAGTTCCAGCAGCGCATGGGCCTGCTGAGCACCACCCTCAGCTACGACGACCTGAAGGACGCCGACCTCATCATCGAGGCCGTGTTCGAAGAGCTGGGCGTGAAGGAGACCGTGTTCAAGCAGCTGGATGCGGTGGCCAAGCCCGGCGCCATCCTCGCGTCCAACACCTCCACGCTGGACGTGGACAAGATCGCCGGATTCACCCAGCGCCCGCAGGATGTGGTAGGCATGCACTTCTTCAGCCCCGCCAACGTGATGCGGCTGCTGGAAGTGGTGCGCGGCAAGGCCACGGCCAAGGACGTGCTGGCTACCGTGATGGCCATCGCCAAGAAGATCAAGAAGACGGCCGTGGTGTCCGGCGTGTGCGACGGCTTCATCGGTAACCGCATGATCGAGCGCTACAGCCAGCAGGCCGGCTTCTTGCTGGACGAAGGCGCCACGCCGCAGCAGGTGGACAAGGCCATCGAGAAGTTCGGCTTCGCCATGGGCCCGTTCCGCATGGGCGACCTGGCCGGCAACGACATCGGCTGGGCGATCCGCAAGCGCCGCTACATCGAAAAGCCCGACATGAAGTACAGCAAGACGGCGGATCTGCTGTGCGAGAAGGGCCGCTTCGGGCAGAAGACCGGCAAGGGCTGGTACGACTACGTGCCGGGCAAGCGCGATGCGATTCCCAGCCAGGAAGTGCTGGACATGATCGAGCAGCACCGCAAGGACGCAGGCATCACCCCGCGCAAGATCAGCGACGAAGAGATCGTCCAGCGCCTGGTGTTCTCCCTGGTGAACGAAGGCGCGCACATCCTGGAGGACGGCATCGCCTCCAAGTCCGGCGACATCGACATGGTCTACCTCACCGGCTACGGTTTCCCCATCCACCGCGGCGGCCCCATGCACTATGCGAGCGAGGTCGGCCTGTTCAACGTGGCGCAGACCATGCGCCGCTTTGCGCAGAACCCGCTGGACGACGCCCAGGCCTGGGAGCCCGCGCCGCTGCTGGCCCGCCTCGCCGCCGAAGGCAAGTCCTTCTCCTGAGTGCCCGCCTGCCGCAAGAAACAAGGAATCCGTTTATGACCTCCGCAGTGATCGTTTCCACCGCCCGCACGCCGCTCGCCAAGAGCTGGAAGGGCTCGTTCAACATGACGCACGGCGCCACGCTGGGCGGCCACGCCGTGCAGCATGCGGTGCAGCGCGCCGGCATCGACGGCGCGCACGTCGATGACGTCATCATGGGCTGCGCTACGCCGGAAGGTGCCACGGGCAGCAACATCGCGCGCCAGATCGCCATCAAGGCCGGCCTGCCCGTCACCACTTCCGGCATGACCATCAATCGCTTCTGCTCCTCGGGCCTGCAGACGATTGCCACCGCCGCGCAACGCATCATCGCGGGCGAGGGCGATGTCTACGTGGCCGGCGGTGTCGAGAGCATCTCCTGCGTGCAGCAGGAGATGAACCTGCACATGATCCAGGACCTGGCCCTGGCCAAGCAGAAGCCCGAGATCTACTGGAGCATGTTGCAGACGGCCGAGCAGGTCGCCAAGCGCTACGGCATCGGCCGCGACGCCATGGACGAGTACGGCGCCGCCAGCCAGCAGCGCGCGTGCGCGGCGCAGGCCGCCGGCCTGTTCGACGCCGAGATCGCGCCCATCACCGTCACCGCCGGCATCGCCGACAAGACGCTGGGCCTGATCACCAAGCAGGTGACCGTCAGCAAGGACGAAGGCACGCGCGAGGGCACGACCAAGGAAGGCATCAGCGGCATCAAGCCTGCGCTGCCCGGTGGCGTGATCGCGGCGGGCAACGCCAGCCAGTTCTCCGACGGCGCAGGCGCCTGCGTGGTGGTGAGCGAAGCCTATGCGGGCCAGCACGGCCTCAAGCCTCTGGGCCGTTTCCTCGGCTTTGCCGTGGCAGGCTGCGAGCCTGACGAAATGGGTATCGGCCCTGTCTTCGCCGTGCCCAAGGTGCTCAAGAAGCTGGGCCTCACGGTGCAGGACATCGACCTGTGGGAGCTGAACGAAGCCTTCGCCGTGCAGGTGCTCTACTGCCGCGACAAGCTGGGCATTCCGGCCGACCGCCTGAACGTGAACGGTGGCGCCATCGCCCTGGGCCACCCCTACGGCGTGAGCGGCCAGCGGCTGACCGGCCATGCCCTCATCGAAGGCAAGCGCCGCGGCGCCAAGCGCGTCTGCGTGACGATGTGCATCGGCGGCGGCATGGGCGCAGCCGGCGTGTTCGAAGTGCTGTAAGCGGCGGGCAGCCCTTTCGTCCCGCCTGAACCCCAACCCCGTGCCGGCGCTGTGCCTGCACGGGGTTTGCTATTTTTATAATAGCTGCATGCGCAGGTGGTGTAAGCCCTAGAGGCCTGAAAGGCTTGTATTTTCTCAGCGCTGGGTGGCCATGCGCACCCCCAGGCAGACCAGGGCGGCGCCCATCAATGCGTCCACAGGGCGGCGCAGGCGGGCGTAGGCCGCGCGCACGCGCCCGACCGAGAAGAACGCCGCCAGCAGGCCGAGCCACAGCGCGGTGATGGCGCCCACCAGCCCGACGACCGCGCCATACACCCAGGCGGGCGCCCCCACGGGCAGCAGCGTGACGAAGAGCGTGGCGAAGAAGGTGGCCGTCTTGGGGTTGGTCAGTCCCACCACGAAGCCTCGGCGCCAGGCGCCCGCGAGGCTCGCCGTGGCGGCGGCCCCATGCGTGGCGCCATCGGCTGCGGGGGCCCGCAGTGCGCCCCAGAGCATGCGGGCGCCCAGGTAGGTGAGGTAGGCCGCACCGGCCCAGCGGATGGCCTCGTACAGCCAGAACATTTCCTGGATCAGCAGGCCGAAGCCCAGGATGGCCAGCGTGGCCCACAGCGTCACCGCGCAGGCGATGCCCAGGCCCACAAAGATGCCGGCTCGGCGGTCGTGCAATGCCTGCGAGGTGACGGCGACGAAGTCCGGCCCTGGACTGGCGCACGCCAGCAGGATGATGGCGCAGAGCGTGGCGAGTTGCGGGAGGTAGTCCATGGGAGGCCGGGGAGGGTTGCGGGGTTCTATCTTCGCAAAGAGGGCGCCGATGCGCCAGCGAGGCAATGCCTGCGCGGAGGTGGGGGAGGGCGGTGCTCCGCAGGTCACGCACCAGACACATCGCTGCGCAGCGCGCTTCCATAATTTGCGCCATGACGACGCCTCTTCGCTCCACCCTCGACTTCCTGCTCTACGACTGGCTGCAAGCCGACGCGCTGCAGCAGCGCGAGCGCTTTGCCGACCATTCGCGCGAGACCTTCGATGCCGTCCTCGACACCTGCGCGCGCATCGCCCGCGAGAAGTACGCGCCCTTCAACCGGCTGGTCGACACCGAAGAGCCGCGCACTGAGACCCAGCCCGACGGCACGCTGCGCGTGGTGCTGCCCCAGGCCACCTACGACGCGCGCCGCGCCTACGCCGACTCGGGCCTGCTCAGCGCTGCGCAGGACTACGACGTGGGCGGCATGCAGCTGCCCTACACCGTGGAGGCGGCCGCCAACAGCTTCTTCGCGCTGGCGTCGATCAGCATCGGCTCCAACCTGCTCACCGCGGGCAATGCCAACCTGCTGATGGTGCACGGCACGCCCCTGCAGAAGGAGGTCTTTGCGCAGAACGAATTCAACGGCCGCTGGGCGGGCACCATGTGCCTGTCGGAGCCGCAGGCCGGCTCGTCGCTGTCCGACGTGGCCACCCGCGCCGTGCCCGACGGCGACGGTTCTGAGGCCGACCCGCTCGGCCCGCGCTACCGCCTGACCGGCAACAAGATGTGGATCAGCTCCGGCGACCACGAACTGACCGAGAACATCGTGCACTTGGTGCTGGCCAAGATTCCGGGGGCGGACGGCAAGCTGGTGCCCGGCGTCAAGGGCATCTCGCTGTTCATCGTGCCCAAGAAGCTGGTGGATGAGGCGGGCCAGTTGACGGGCGATCGCAACGACGTCGCACTGGCGGGCCTGAACCACAAGCTGGGCTGGCGCGGCACCACCAACACGCTGCTCAACTTCGGCGAGGGCACCTACCCCGTGCGGGGCGGCGCGGGGGCCATCGGCTACCGGGTCGGCCAGCCGGGCGAGGGCCTTAAATGCATGTTCCACATGATGAACGAGGCGCGCATCGGCATCGGCATGGCCGCCACCATGCTGGGGCTGGCGGGGTACTACGCCAGCCTGGATTACGCCAAGAACCGCCCCCAGGGCCGGCCGGTGGGCAAGGGCGGCAAGGACGCCGCCGCGCCCCAGGTGCGCCTGATCGAGCACGCCGACATCAAGCGCATGCTGCTGGCGCAAAAGAGCTACGGCGAGGGCGCGCTGGCGCTCAACCTGTACTGCGCGCGGCTGGTGGACGAGCAGCACACCGCACCCGCCGGCCAGGCCGACGAGGCGCGGCTGCTGCTGGAGGTGCTCACGCCCATCGCCAAGAGCTGGCCCAGCGAGTGGTGCCTGGAAGCCAATTCGCTTGCCATCCAGATCCACGGCGGCTACGGCTACACCCGCGACTTTCCCGTGGAGCAGTACTGGCGCGACAACCGCCTCAACATGATCCACGAGGGCACGCACGGCATCCAGGCCATGGACCTGCTGGGCCGCAAGGTGCTGATGGAAGGCGGCCGCGGGCTCACGCTCCTGGCCGGGCGCATCAACGACACGGTGCAGCGCGCCATCCAGCAGCCGGGCCTGGAGGCGCACGCCAATGCACTGGCCCAGGCGCTGGCCCAGGTGGGCGGTGCCACCAAGGCCGCCTGGGCCACCGACGAGCCCGCCGAGGCCCTGGCCAACGCCGTGCCCTACATGCAGGCCTTCGGCCACACCGTGCTGGCCTGGATGTGGCTGGAGCTGGCCCTGGCCACGCTGCGCGAAGATGCTACGCTTTCAAGAGCTGCCAGCGCAGGCAGGATGGGCGCTGCGACCTATTTCTATCACTATGAACTGCCGCGCATCGGCGCCTGGCTGAACGTGGTGCGCCAGCGCGACATGACCTGCGCGCAGCTGCCTGAAGACGCGTTCTGACGGCCGGGGGGAGGGCGCGGCAGCGCCTTGCGGTGCTGCCTTCGGTGGCGGCTATGGGCCTGCACCCCGCAATGGCATTGCAGGCGGCTCGCCCCGGCCGGCGCGGTGCGGGCGATGATGCCCACCGCGCGCGGGCGGACCGGCCCTGGCGGACCTTGCCGTAGCATCGGGCCGTAGTGCCGCACGCGTTCTGCGCCGTCGCGCCGCCTGTTTGCCTTCTTGCCCGTAGCCCATGCCGAATTCCTCTCCCGCCACCGACAACCCGACTCTCGCCCAGCTGCTGCAGCGCCGCTCCTGCTGGCCCCTGACCACACCGGCCCCGAGCGCCGACGAGCTGGGCCTGATCCTGGACGCGGCCGCCCGCGCCCCCGACCACGCCGGCCTTGTGCCGTGGCGCATGACGCTGCTGCAGGGCGATGCCCGCCATGCCCTGCTGCAGCGCGTGCTGAGCCACCCGCAGGCGCAGACCGAGGCCGTGCAGTCCATGCGCGGCAAGTACACATCCAAGCTCACCACCGCGCCCGTGGTGCTGGTGCTGCACGCCCACATCCAGGACCACCCCAAGGCGCCCGAGTTCGAGCAGCTGCTGGCTGCCGGCGGTGCGTATACCAACGTGCTCAATGCCGCCTTCGCGCTGGGTTACGGCGCGTTCTGGAGCAGCACGCCCGGCGCCCTGGGCCAGCTGCTGCACAGCGTGCTGGGGCTGGGCCCGAACGACCGCATGCTGGGCTTGCTGAACCTGGGCACGCGGGTGAACCCGCTGGTGGCCGCGCGGCGCGTGGCGCGCGACACGTATGTGAGCGAGTGGCGCGGGGACTGACGGCAGCCCTCTGAACGCGGATCTCCAGGCACGGAGTTCTGCGGTCCGCCGGTCTGCCCGTGCCGCGGGGCGCCCTCGCCAGGCCCGCCGGATCACGCAGGCGACACGCGCCCTGGCGGCGTCCCTCCACAATCGTTGTGCTGATTTTTCACAGCGATTGACGCAGATACAAGGCAGGAGACGACACCCATGGCACGCAAGGTCCAGCAACTCTTCGATCTCACCGGCAAGACGGCCCTCGTCACCGGCGGCTCACGCGGTCTCGGGCTGCAGCTCGCGCACGCGCTGGGCGAGGCCGGCGCCCGCATCATGCTCACTTCGCGCAAGGCCGCCGATCTGGAAGAGTCCGCCGCCGAGCTGCAGGCCGCCGGCATCGACGCGCGCTGGATCGCCGCCGACTGCGCCCGCGAGGAAGACATCGACCGCCTCGCCACCGAGACGCTTGAGCGCATGGGCGACGTGGACATCCTCGTCAACAACGCGGGCGCCAGCTGGGGCGCTCCGGCCGAAGACCACCCCGCTGCTGCGTGGGACAAGGTGATGAACCTGAACGTGCGCGGCTACTTCCTGCTGTCGCAGGCCATTGCCAAGCGCAGCATGATCGCCCGCAAGACCGGGCGCATCATCAACGTGGCCTCCGTCGCCGGCCTGGGCGGCAACCCCATCGCCATGAAGACCATCGCCTACAACACCTCCAAGGGCGCCGTGATCAACTTCACGCGTGCGCTGGCTGCGGAGTGGGGCGTGCACGGCATCACCGTCAATGCCATCTGCCCGGGCTTCTTCAAGACCAAGATGGCGAGCGTGCTCATCGAGACGCTGGGCGAACAGGAGATGGCCAACCACGCGCCGCTGCGCCGCCTGGGCGACGACGAAGACCTCAAGGGCCTGGCCCTGCTGTATGCCAGCGATGCGGGCAAGCACATCACCGGGCAGTGGATGGCGGTGGATGGCGGCGTGAGCGTCGTCGTCGGTGGATAGGGTAGGGTATCGGGTACAACCCCCTGAGCGGCTCTGCCGCTCCATGCTGCCGCCAGAGGCGGCTGCCCCTCAGGCGCGTCCAAGCCTGCGCAGGCAGGCTCGGAGCCGCGGCCTTCAGCCCCTTTTCTCGGCTGCGCCGGGAAGGGGGACACCGCCAGCGCGGCGGGGCGGCCCTTGCGCGGCGGTTGCTGGTAGGGGCCGCGCCCGTTTTCACCGTCTGTATCTAAAGGAAGTTGCTTTGCTGAGTTTTGGCGCCGAGATTCCGTTCGTGAACCACCTGGGCTTCACGCTGCACCACATGAAGGACGGTGCGTCCGAGATGCGCTATGAAGCGGCGCCGGAGCACATGAACTCGTTCGCCGTCACCCATGGCGGTGCCACCATGGCGCTGCTGGACGTGGTGATGGCCACGGCGGCGCGCAGCGACACGCCGGAGTTCGGCGTGGTCACCATCGAGATGAAGACCAGCTTCATGCAGCCGGCGCGCGGCCCGCTGGTGGCCAAGGGGCGGCTGATCCACCGCACCAGGTCCATGGCCTTCACCGAGGGCACCGTCTACGACGCCGAGGGCCGCGTGTGCAGCCATGCGACGGGCACGTTCAAGTACGTGCCCCGCGCCCGTTCGGAGCACGAGGGCAGCAGCGGTGCGCTGCCGACCGACTGAGCTCATTCTTTTAAGTTGAAATGGCCTCTAGCGCTTGCGTATCAAGCGCAGGCTGCTATCAAAACCGTATTTACAGGAGATGGACACCATGCCACGCAATCAGCAGATCCTGCTCGACAACCGTCCCCAGGGCGAAGCCACCACGGGCAACTTCAAGCTCGTCGCCACCGACACGCCGGCGCTGGCCGACGGCCAGGTGCTGGTGCGCCACCACTACCTGAGCCTGGACCCGTACATGCGCGGGCGCATGAACGAGAGCAAGAGCTACGCGGCCAGCCAGCCCCTGGGCGAGGTGATGATCGGCGGCACGGCGGGCGAAGTGGTGGAGAGCCGCAACGCCAAGTACGCCGTGGGCGACAAGGTCGTCGGCATGGGCGGCTGGCAGGAGTGGAGCGTGGTGGACGGCAACGCGCCGGGCATGCTGCGCAAGGTGGACACCGCGCACGTGCCGCTGTCGCACTACCTGGGCGCCGTGGGCATGCCCGGCGTGACGGCGTGGTACGGCCTGGTCAAGATCATCGCGCCCAAGGCCGGCGAGACGGTGGTGGTCAGCGCCGCCACGGGCGCTGTGGGCAGCGCCTTCGCCGCGCTGGCCAAGGCGCGCGGCTGCCGCGTGGTGGGCATTGCCGGCGGCAAGGAAAAGTGCCGCTACGCCACCGAGGAGCTGGGCTTCGACGTCTGCATCGACCACCGCGAGCATGGTGACCTGAAGGCCATGTCCAAGGCGCTCAAGGAAGCCTGCCCGGACGGCATCGACGGCTACTTCGAGAACGTGGGCGGCTACATCCTCGACGCCGTGCTGCTGCGCGCCAACGCCTTCGCGCGCGTGGCCGTCTGCGGAATGATCGCCGGCTACGACGGCCAGCCGCTGCCGCTGCAGAACCCGGCCCTCATCCTGGTCAACCGCATGAAGGTCGAAGGCTTCATCGTCAGCGAGCACATGGAGATCTGGCCCGAGGCGCTGAAGGAATTGGGCACGCTGGTCGGCACCGGCAAGCTGCGCCCGCGCGAGACCATCGCCCAGGGCCTGGCGGCGGCACCCGAGGCGTTCCTGGGCCTGCTCAAGGGCAAGAACTTCGGCAAGCAACTGGTCAAGCTGGTCGATTGAGCGCAGGAACGCAGCCGGCAGCCCGGCGGCAGGACAATGGCCGGCGGTGAAAGGCCTTGCGTCCGCCGCGGGCGGGCGGGCCGGCCCACGCTTCAACGACCCATGACAACCGTGACGAACGACCCCACGACTTCTCCGCAATCCGCATCCGGCGGCGCGGCTGCGCGCGCCTGGCACTGGACTTGGGCCCGCTTCGACGACCTGGGCGTGCACGCCCTGCATGACGCGCTGGCCTTGCGCTGCCGCGTCTTCATCCTGGAGCAGGGCCCTTACCAGGACCCGGACGATGCCGACAAGCACGCATGGCATTTGCTCGGGCGCGCCCAGCCGGACGGCCCGCTGCTGGCCGTGCTGCGCGTGGTGGACCCGGGCGTGAAGTACGCCGAGCCGTCCATGGGCCGCGTGGCCACCGCTGCGCAGGCGCGGGGCACCGGCCTGGGGCGTGCGCTCATCCATGAAGGCATGCAGCGCTGCCGCCAGGCCTGGCCGGGCCACGGCGTGCGCATCAGCGCGCAGGCCCATCTGCAGCGTTTCTATGCCGAGCAGGGATTCGTTACCGTCTCCGAGCCGTACCTGGAAGACGATATCCCGCATGTGGAAATGCTTTGGAGCCCGCCGCCGCCGCCGATGAAGGACGCGGCCGCAGCCTGAGCGCCTTCGCCGGTCCTTCCCATCACCATCGCGTCCGCCACGCCGATCGATCCCCATCCCAGGAGCTCCCGATGACCACTGAACTCATCCTGCACCATTACCCCTCGTCGCCCTTCGCGCAGAAGATCCGCTCGGTGCTCGGCTTCAAGCAGCTGGCCTGGAACTCGGTGGTGGTGCCCAGCATCATGCCCAAGCCGGACGTGGTGGCGCTTACCGGTGGCTACCGGCGCACGCCCTTCCTGCAGATCGGCGCCGACATCTACTGCGACACCGCCCTGATCTGCGATGTGCTGGAGCATGTGCAGCCCGAGCCGGTGCTGTACCCGCCGCACCTCAAGGGCGTGTCGCGCGTGTTCGCGCAGTGGGCCGACACGGCGCTGTTCCAGGCGTCCATGGCCTACAGCCTGCAGCCGCGTGGCGCGGCCGCGCTGTTTTCCAACCTGCCCGCCAGCGCGATCGAGGCCTTCTCCGCCGACCGCAAGGCCATGGGGGGCGGCGCCCCGCGCATTCGCCCGCCCGACGCTACCGCGGCCTACCGCTCCTACCTGCGCCGCATCGCGCACATGGTGGAAGAGCATCCCTTCCTGTTCGGTGCCGAGCCTTGCGTGGCCGACTTCGCGGCGTACCACCCGCTGTGGTTCACGCGCACCTGCGTGCCGGTGATGGCCGAGATCTTCCAGGCCACACCGGCGGTACTGGAATGGATGGACCGCATCGCCGCGCTGGGCCAGGGCCGCATGGCCAAGTTCACGGCGCAGGACGCCATCACCGTGGCCGCCAACGCCACGCCGCTGCCCTTGGCGGACGACGTGTTCCAGGACGAGCACGGCATTCCACTGGGCAGTGCAGTCACCATCGCGGCCGAGAGCTTCGGCACCGAGCCGACCGAAGGCACGCTGATCGCGGCCACGCGCACCCGCTACACGCTGCAGCGCACCGACCCGCGTGCCGGCCTGGTGCATGTGCACTTTCCTCGGATCGGGTATGCACTGAAGCCATCCCCCTGAGCGGCTGCGCCGCTTCACCCTTCTCTCATCGCTGCGCGATGGGAAGGGGGACGCCACCAGCGCGGCGGGGCGGCCCTTGCGCGGTGGCTGCTGGTCTGGGCCGCGCCTGTTTTCACCGAGTGACCCGATTCAAACAAGCAGGAGACAACGCATGATCGAGAACTTTGAAGGCAAGACCGCCGTGCTGACGGGCGCAGGCTCCGGCTTTGGGCTGGAGTGCGCGCGCATCGGGGCGCAGCGGGGCATGAACCTGGTGCTGGTCGATGTGCAGCAGGACGCGCTCGATGCAGCGGCGGCCGAGATGCAGGCTGCCGGCGCGCAGGTGCTGGCGCAGCGCGTGGATGTGTCCAACGCCCAGCAGATGGAGCAGCTGGCCGCGGCGGTGCAGGCGCGCTTCGGGGCGCCGCACTTCGTGTTCAACAACGCCGGCGTGGGCTCGGGCGGGCTGGTGTGGGAGAGCACCGTGGCCGACTGGGAGTGGGTGCTGGGCGTGAACCTGTGGGGCGTGATCCACGGCGTCCGGCTCTTCACGCCCATGATGCTGGCCGCGGCGGCGCAAGACCCGTCCTGGCGCGGCCACATCGTCAACACGGCCAGCATGGCCGGTTTGCTCAATCCGCCCAACATGGGCGTGTACAACGTGAGCAAGCACGCCGTGGTCAGCCTGACCGAGACGCTGTACCAGGACCTGTCGCTGGTGACCGACCAGGTGGGCGCCAGCGTGCTGTGCCCCTTCTTCGTGGCCACGGGCATCCACGCCAGCGAGCGCAACCGGCCCGAGGGCCTGGCGGCCGGCCGGGCCACCAAGAGCCAGCTCATCGGCCAGGCCATGACGGGCAAGGCCGTGACCAGCGGCAAGGTGACGGCGGCCGAAGTGGCCGCGAAGGTGTTCGACGCCATGGCCACCGGCCAGTTCTACATCTACAGCCACCCCAAGGCCATCGGCTCGGTGCAGACGCGGCTGGAGGATGTGCTGCAGGCGCGCAACCCGACCGACCCGTTTGCCGACAAGCCCGAGCTGGGCGCACAGCTGCGGGCTGCATTGCGGGCGGTGTGAGGGCGGCAGCGCGCATGGCCTACCGGATTCAAGCCATTTTGCCCTCTAGCGCTTGTGGGATAAGCGCATGCAGCTATTGATTGCATAGCGATGCAGGTGGCGGGCTACTGCGTGTTTGCCACGGCCCTCGGCGTCTGCGCGCTCGCGTGGGGCGCAGGCGGCATCGTGGCCGTGCAGCTGCCGGAGGACAGCGAGACCGCCACGCTGGAGCGCATGCTGCGGGGCCGCACGGTGGCGCCCGGCGCGGCGCAGGCGCCGCTGCCCGCTGACGTGCAGGCGGCGGTAGAGGGCATCCAGGCGCTGCTGGCCGGCGCGCCGCGCGACCTGCGCGAGGTGGCGCTGGACATGTCGGGCATCTCGCCTTTCCACCAGCGGGTCTACGCGATGGCCCGTGCCATTGCGCCGGGCCAGACGCTCACCTACGGCGAGGTGGCCGAGGCGCTGGGCGACAAGGCGCTGTCGCGCGCCGTGGGCCAGGCCCTGGGCGCCAACCCGTTCGCCCCGGTGGTGCCCTGCCATCGCGTGCTGGCCGCCGGCGGCCGCTTCGGCGGTTTCTCAGCCGGGGGCGGGGCGCTGACCAAGCTGCGCATGCTGGAGATCGAAGGCGCGGCGCTGGGCGGCACCCGCTCGCTTTTCGGGCCGGGCGCTGCTTAGAACGTGTTTACGATCTCGCAGGGGTCGCGTTGGAGCGCAATCGGGATGAGTGGACGCTTCGGATGCGCCGCATGGGCTTGTGCCCATGCAAGCATTCGAGGCGTTCAATCGCCCGATTTCGCTCCAACCCTTCGGGCAGTGGCGTTTGCCGGCGGTCTGCGGCGTTGCGGCACTTGCCAATAGCCGAGCTATTGGCAGCGCACCGCGCCTTGCATCCCCTCCCGCAAACGCCACTGCGCGGCCCCAGGGAGATCGTCAACACGTTCTTGGAACGGGTTGACGGTCTCAGGGGACGGGCGTTCCAACCCGGCCCCCCGGGAGATCGCCAGCACGTTGCAAGTGGCTGGGCGGGCCCGCAAGGCCTGGCATTTGTGCGGCCATGTCCTGCGTGCAGGTCGGCGCCCAGCGCGTAAGCTGCGGCCATGGCACTCCCTGCACACCTTCCGGCTCCCGCTCCCATTCCGCCTTGCCGCTCGTGCCGGGACGGGCAGGATCTGGGCTTCGAATTCACGATGGCGTTCCAGCCCATCGTCGATGTGCGAGAGCGCAGCGTGGTGGCCTATGAGGCCCTGGTGCGCGGCAAGGATGGCGCCGGTGCGGCCCACATCCTGCAGCAGGTGACGGCCGAGAACCGCTACACCTTCGACCAGGCCTGCCGGGTGAAGGCCATCGAGCTGGCCCAGCGGCTCGGCATCGCCTGCCGGCTGAACATCAACTTTCTGCCCAACGCCGTCTACCAGCCGGAGGCCTGCATCCGCGCCACGCTGGCCGCAGCCGAGCGCTCCGGTTTTCCGCTGCACCGCATCGCCTTCGAGGTGGCGGAGCAGGAACACGTGGTGGACAAACTGCACCTCAAGAACATCATGCGCTCGTACCGGCGCCATGGCTTCGGCACGGCGATCGACGACTTCGGCGCGGGCTACGCCGGGCTGGAGCTGCTGGCCGACTTCCAGCCCGACGTGATCAAGATCGACATGTCGCTGCTGCGCGGCATCGACACCGACGGCGTGCGCCAGGCCATCGTGCAGGGCGTGGTGGGTATCTGCGCCGCGCTGCAGATCGGTGTGGTGGCCGAGGGTGTGGAGACGGCGTCCGAACTGCAGACGCTGCAGGCCATGGGCGTGCACCTGTTCCAGGGCTACCTGTTCGCCCGGCCTGCGGTCGAAGCGCTGCCCGCCGTCCTCTGGCCCTGAGCTGCAGCCCTCGCCTATGGCGATGCGGGCGATGGCTCTTGCGGGCCGGCCGCGGGCTGGGGCCGCACCAGCCGCACGGGCAACTGCGTTCCCTTGCCCATGTTGCCCGTGGTCTCGCCGGTTTCCATGTCCACCGCCCAGCCTTTCTGCGCCGACATTCCGCTCTCTCCCTGTCCGCCGCGCTGCACATTGCCGTAGGCGTAGGGGTTCACCGTGGCGGTATTGATGCTGGCCGTGCCGGTCCAGTGCCATTCCATCGGGGTGGCCGGGAACAGCACCGGGTCCAGCGTCGGCGGCTGGACCGACCGGTTGACCAAGCGGCGCAGCTCGTTCACCCGGGGCAGGCGCCAGCGCACGTCCTCGGCCTTCCAGCGTTCCTTGGCCAGCGCCTGGGCCTGGGCGTAGGTGAATAGCTGTGCCGTGCCGGTGCAGGTCTTGCCGTTCCAGCTCATGCCTTCCACGCAGCGGGGCCAGGCCAGATGGGTGCGTGCGTCGATCACCAAGGTGCCGTCGGGCGACAGGGTGAAGGTGGAGGCCGGTGCGGAGGCGGGCGGTTTGGCGGGTGTGGCTGCCGTGCCCTGGCCCTGGGCTGCGCAGGGCAGTAGCAATGCGGCGAGGAGGGAAAGGGCGGCGGCCGCACCGCGGCGGGCCGTGGCGGCGTGACAGCGGTGCAGGGAGCGAAGAGAAAGCAAGGTCTGCATGGTGAGGGGCCTTCCAGGGCGTGCGTCTGGCGGGAGGGCCGGGGTGCCGGGCCTGCGGGCCCGGGGAGCGGGCCGTGGGTGCATTCTGCGGCAAGCCCCTGGCCCGCGGGCAGAATGTGGGCCCTTTGTTGATCCCGCTCGCCCGTGCGGGGACTGCCGGCCGGCCTGCGCGCGCACGATCCCGTCGATCGTCGCGGGCGGCCGCTGCCGGCGACCGGACGGACGAGCGGCCCTTGGCCCATGCACCCGCCTTCTCCCGTCGCTCCGCTGTCCTCCCCCGGCTCCGCCCTGGGCGGGCGCCTGCAGTCCATCGATGCCCTGCGCGGCCTAGTGATCCTGTTCATGCTGCTGGACCATGTGCGGGAGACCTTCTATCTTCACCACCAGGTCGGCGACCCGATGGATGTCGCGGCCACCGAGCCGGCCCTGTTCTTCAGCCGGCTGCTGGCCCATGTGTGTGCTCCGGTGTTCGTCTTCCTCACCGGGCTGTCGGCCTGCCTGTACGGCGCGAACAAGGTCGACCGCCGGGCCGCGGCCGCCACGTTCCTGGCCCAGCGCGGCCTGTTCCTGGTAGTGCTTGAGGTCACGCTGGTCAACTTTGCCTGGACCTTCCAGTTCCCGCCCCAGGTGCTGTACCTGCAGGTCATCTGGGTCATCGGCCTGAGCATGCTGGCGCTGTCGGCCCTGCTGTGGCTGCCCCGGCCGGTGCTGATCGTGCTGGGCCTGGCGCTGGTGGCCGGGCACAACCTGCTGGACGGGCTGCATTTCGATCCGGGCCACGCCATGCACATACCCTGGGCGGTGCTGCACGACCGCGGCTGGATCGCAGTGGGCGAGACGCTGCGGCTGCGCACCTCGTACCCGCTGCTGCCATGGATCGGCGTGATCGCTCTGGGGTATGCCGCGGGGCCCTGGTTTGCGGGCAGTGCGGCGCCGGCACTGCGGCAACGCCGGTTGCTGGCCTGGGGCGTGGCATTGCTGGTGGGCTTTGCCTTGCTACGGGCCTTGAACGGCTACGGCGAAGCGCCCTGGGCAGCCGGCGCCACGCCGCTGCGCACGGTGATGGGCTTTCTGAACGTCACCAAGTACCCGCCCTCGCTGCTGTTCCTGCTGCTGACGCTGGGCATCGGCCTGCTGGCGCTGTGGGTCTTCGAGCGGCGCCAGCCGGCGCGCTGGCTCGGCGTGCTGGCCGTTTTCGGGGCCGTGCCCATGTTCTTCTATCTGCTCCACCTGTACGTGCTGAAGCTGCTGTACCTGGCGGCAGCGGGTATCTGGGGCTTCAACCAGGGCCGCTACTTCGGCTTCGACGGCATGGGGGCCGTGTGGCTGTGCGCGGTGCTGCTGGCGTTGGCGCTGTATGGGCCGGTGCGTGCCTTCGGCCGCTTCAAGGCACGCCGCAAGGACATCGCCTGGCTCAAGTACCTGTGATGTGGAGGCAGCGCCGAGGGCCTCCGGACCGCCGCAGAGATCAACCCCACGGCGGCAGACGCGTGCGCCGTGCACCACAATGGGGCCAATGCAGTTGTCCCATTTTCTCCAGGCCGCGCTCGTGCTCGGCCTGCTTTCGGCCATTGGGCCCTTCGCCATCGACATGTACCTGCCGGCGCTGCCGGCCATCGGCGCCAGCCTGGGCGCCGACGTGGCCGCCGTGCAGTGGAGCCTGACGGCCTTTTTCCTCTCCCTGGGCGTGGGCCAGCTGTTCTACGGGCCCGTTTCCGACATGGTGGGCCGCAAGCCGCCGCTGTACTTCGGCCTGGCGTTGTTCACGCTGGCCAGCGTGGGCTGCGCGCTGGCTACGGATATCCACACCCTGGTGGCGCTGCGCTTCGTGCAGGGCCTGGGGGCGGCGGCCGGCATGGTGATTCCACGCGCCGTGGTGCGCGACATGCACACCGGCAACGAGGCCGCGCGTTTGATGTCGCTGCTCATGCTGGTGTTCAGCGTGTCGCCCCTGCTGGCGCCGCTGGCCGGCAGCGGGGTCATCGCGCTCACCGGCTGGCGCGGCGTGTTCTGGGCCGTGGCCGTGGCGGCGCTGGCCGGCCTGGTGCTGGTGCGCCAGGCGCTGCCCGAGACGCGCTTGCCCGCCGACCGGCTGGGCAGCGACCTGCGCAGTGCACTGGCCGGTTATGCCGTGCTGCTGCGCGATACGCACTTCCTGGGCCTGGTGTTCATCAGCGGCTGCTCGATCGGCGGCTTCTTTGTGTACCTGGCCAGCTCGCCCTTCGTGCTCATCAACCACTACGGCCTCACGCCGGTGCAGTACAGCCTGGCGTTCTCGGTGAACGCCGCAGCCTTCTTCGCCTCGGCCCAGTTCACGGCGCGGCTGGGGCGGCGTTTCGGGCTGGTGGCCGTGGTGAAGGCGGCCGTCAGCGCGGCGGCGGCCGTCATGCTGGCCCTGCTGGCGTATTACCTGTCGGGCGGCGACCGGCTGGCCGTGCTGCTGGGCCTGTATTTCGTGGCCAGCGGCTGCATGGGGCTGGTGATACCCACCACCTCCGTCCTGGCACTGGAAGAGCATGGCGCCATCGCCGGCACCGCCTCGGCGCTGCTGGGCACGCTGCAGATGCTGATCGGCGCGGTGGCCATGGGCCTGGTGGGCCTGTTCGCCACGGGCCAGCCGCTGCCCATGGTGGTGGGCATGGCCACCGGCGCGCTCATCGGCTTCGCCCTCACCTGGATCACCCTGGGCGGCGCCCGCGCGCACCGCGTGGCGGGGCCGCAGGCATGAGCGCCGCGGCCCCGCTGCCGGGCGCCCCGGCCGGCACCGGCGCGCCCGTGCTGCACGACGGCCTGCCGGTGCCCGCGCGCCACCGGGCCATGCTGGTCATCATCCTCGGCATCACCCTGGCCGTGCTGGACAGCAGCATCGTCAACCTGGCGCTGCCAGCGATCGGGCGCGAGCTGGGTGCCGGCGCGGCGCAGTCCATCTGGGTGGTCAATGCCTACCAGATCGCCACGCTGGTGCTGCTGCTGCCCCTGGCCGCGCTGGGCGACCGCTACGGCTATCGGCGCGTGTACCTGCTGGGCATGGTGCTGTTCGCGGCGGCCTCGGTGGCGGCCATGCTGGCGACCTCGCTGCCGGTACTGATCGCGGCGCGGGCGCTGCAGGGCATGGGCGCGGCGGGCCTCATGAGCGTGAACGCGGCGCTGGTGCGGCTCATCTACCCGCGGGCGGCGCTCGGGCGCGGCATGGCCATCAACTCGCTGGTGGTGGCCACCGCGTCGATGGCCGGGCCGTCGGTGGCGGCGGGCATCCTGTCGGTGGCGTCGTGGCACTGGCTGTTCGCCATCAACCTGCCGCTGGGGCTGCTCACGCTGTGGCTGGGCCGCCAGGCGTTGCCGGGCAATCCGGTCAAGGCGCACGACACGCCACGCTTCTCGTTCATCGACGTGGCGCTGAACATCGCCATGTTCACGCTGATCTTCATCGGTGGCGAGCAGCTCGGCGTGCGCGGCGATGCCGGGGCGCAAGGCGTGCCCACCACCCCCTGGCTGGGCTGGGCGCTGCTGGCGGCGGGGCTGGTGGTGGGTGCGGTGTACCTGCGTCGGCAGTGGCCGCTGGCGGCGCCGCTCTTCCCGGTGGATCTGCTGCGCATTCCCGTGTTCGCGCTGTCCATGGCCTCTTCGGTCAGCGCCTTCAGCGCGCAGATGCTGGCCTTCTTGGCGCTGCCCTTCCTGCTGCTGGAGGTGCACGGCCGCTCGCACCTGGAGGCGGGCCTGCTGATCACCGCCTGGCCGTTGGCTATCGTGATCGTGGCGCCCATCGCCGGGCGGCTCATCGGGCGCTTCCAGGACGGCTGGCTGGGCGGGGTGGGCATGGGCCTGTTCGCCTGCGGCCTGCTGGCGCTGGCCCTGATGCCCACGCAGGCCGCCACGGCGGACGTGGTGTGGCGCATGGCGCTGTGCGGCGTGGGCTTTGCGCTGTTCCAGTCGCCCAACAACCACACCATCGTGACCTCGGCGCCCCTGCACCGCAGCGGCGCGGCCAGCGGCATGCTGGGCACCGCGCGCCTGACCGGGCAGACGTTGGGCGCGGTGGTGCTGGCAGGCATCTTCGCCGTGTGGACGGAGCACGACGGCCGGGGCGAATCGATCGCGCTGATGCTGGCGGCCGGCTGCGCCGTGCTGGGCGGCGTGTGCAGCACGCTGCGCGTGCGCCAGCCGCACGGCTGAAAGAGCAAAGGGCGGCCGCGCAGGCCAGGTGGGCCTGCTGCGACGTCAATGCATCGCGCAGCGGCGGGCGTCGTCGAAGGGCATGGGGCGGCCCAGCAGGTAGCCCTGCAGATGATCGACGCCCAGGTCGCCCAGCGTGCGGGCCTCGTCCTCGGTTTCCACGCCTTCGGCGGTGATGCCGCTGCCGATGTCGTGCGCGAAGAGGATCAGGCCGCGCGCCAGTGCGCGGCGGCTGGGGTCGGCGTCGATGCCCCGGGTGATGCTCATGTCCAGCTTGATCACGTCCGGCTGCAGGTTCAGGATGTGCCGCATGCTGGCGTAGCCGGCGCCCGCATCGTCGATGGCCAGGCGCGCACCGCGGTCGCGCAGCGGCTGCAGCGTGGCCGCGAGGGTGGTGTAGTTGTCCACGGTGGCGTGTTCGGTGATCTCCACCACGATGCGCGACAGGTCGGCGAACTCCAGGGTGCGGGCCAGGCTGCCGTCGAGCACCGCCGCCGGCGAGCAGTTGATGCTGAGCGACAGGTGCGGTGCGAAGGCCGGCAGCATCTCCAGCGCCTTGTGCAGGGCATGCAACTCCAGCTCGGTGCCCAGCCCGGCCCCGGCCGCAGCGTCAAACCAGACGTTCGGCGGGCGCCGCGGCTCCAGGTCGAAGGTGGACAGGCATTCGAAGCCCTCCAGCCGCTGCGGGCGCAGCGCGTAGATGGGCTGGTAGACGATGCGCGGCGCCCCGCTGTCCATGGCGTGCCGGATGCGCGCGACCGTTTCCCTTTGCACGCGCTGAGCGGCGTGCTGCTCGTCGATGCGGTCGGCGATCACGTCGGCGAAGGCGCGCATCAGCTGCATGTCGCGCTCGCCCAGGCTGGGGTCGGGCTGGTGGCGAAAGCAGCATAGCGTGCCGTGGACCACGCCGGTGCTGAGCACGATGGGCACGCTCAGGTGCGCGCCGATGGGGATGGCCGCCGTGGCGGGGATGGCCTGCGCGGCCGGCAGGGCGGAGGTGTCCGGAATGCACTGCGGCAGCTCCCCGCGCACCACCTTCAGGCAGTAGCCCTCCTGCAGCGAAAGGCTGCCGCCGCGCTGGACGGGCGATGCAGGGTTGTCGGCATCCGCATGGTCGAACAGGCGGTCCTGCGCGCGGAAGCGGGAGATGAACGCCACGTCCATGCCCAGGTGCTTGCGCACCGTGTGCAGCATGCGGTCGATGCCGACCAGGCCCACGCTCTCGGCAATGACGGTGGACACGGGATTCGGACGGGCATCGAAGAGGCTGGGCGGGTGGCGCATGGAGGGGCTTTCCTGCAGGTGGAACAGCTCCGGTGTACTGGAAAAAGCAGCGCCGCGATAGCGGAGGCCAGCGCGTTTTGCTCGCCTGGATGCAGCGTTGTGGCGCGGGCTCTACGCACGTACCGTGGGCCTGTCGCAAGCCTTTAAAGCCAAAATGGCCGCAAGCGCTTGATAGATAAGCGCATATCGCTATCAATATAATAGCTATGGGCCGTTGCCCAGGCGTCCGGCGATCTCTTGCGCCAGGGTGCGTACGGTGAGCGGTGCGCAGCCTTCGGCGTGGTTGCTGATGGTCACGTACGCCCGCTGGCCCCGGCCGGTGATGCCGGCAATGGCCTGCGCCAGCGCCGCGTGCAGCGCGGGCTCGGGGTGGTGGATGCGGTCATAGGGGCCGTAGAGCTTCTCGGCTTCTTCATAACCATAGGGGCCGTGCACGGGATGCAGGTTCCAGCGGCACACCAGCGGACCCGGCCACAGAAGGCGCAGCAAGCGGAGCTGGTCGGCCAGGGGCGGCATCTTGGCATGCAGCCCGACGCAGTAGGTGGCGCCCGCCGAGCGCAGCACTTCGGCCAACCGCGGCATCACTGCCGGGGCCAGCCATTCGGGATCGCGCACTTCCACTGCGACAACGCCGTCCGGCGCGGTGGGCGCCAGCGCGGGCAGGGCCTGCAACATGGCGTGCAGCCGGTCGAGCACGGCATCGATACGCTGAAGCTGCGGCCAGGGCAGGGGACTGAGCTGGAACACCAGTGCTCCGGTCAGCGGGCCCAGGCCCTCCAGCGCCGGCTGCACGAACTCCTGCACCGCCAGCTGCGGGCTGAGGAACGCCGGATTGGGCTCGCGGCCCCGGCCGTCCTCGCTGCGCACCAGCGCATCGGTCACCAGGCTGGGCGCCTTGACCACGAAGCGGAAGTCCGGCGGCACCTGGGCCGCGTAGCGCAGGTAGTCGCTCACCGTGAGCGGGCGGTAGAAGCTGCGGTCGATGCTCACCGTGCGCAGCAACGGGTGCTGCGCATAGACGGGCAGGCCCTTCTTGGCCAGGGTCTGCTCGGAATGCGCGCCTTCCCAGACCAGCCCCTGCCAGCCGGGGTAGCTCCACGAGGAAGTTCCCAGTCGCAGCTGCGGAGGCAGGCGGGCCGCCAAGGCGTGCAGCTCCGCATCCCATGCGGCGGGGTGCACGCCGGTGCGCCGCGCGGGCGCCGCCGTGCCGGGCGGCGGAGCCAGGGCGGAATCGGGCGGTGGCGGTGGCGTGGGCGTATCGGGCGGGGCGCCGAACAGGTCGTCTTGCATGCCGGTGGCGGGGAGGGGGCGTTGCGAACAGCGAAAGAGAACCGGCACCATTATCCCGGCCCGGTGCGGCCATGAAGGGCCGGCTGGCCGACAGACTGCGGCGCCACGCGGCGCTCCGGCGCGTACCGGTGCGACGCGGCGGCAGCGCAGAGGCGGCAGAATCCGGTTCCCGATCGCTCACAGCCCGCCACCATGCCCCGCTCCCACCCACGCCTTCGATCCTTGACCTGGCCCACCGCCTCCACCGCCTGGCGCGCGCGGACCGCGGCGTGCGCGGCTGCGCTGCTGGTGGCGGCCTGCGGGGGCGGCAGCAGCGGCGCGGCGGAAGGCGTCGCCAAGACGGAGGAGGCCGGCGATGCGGCGGGCGTTGCTGCGGCGGCCCCCCTGGCGGGTGCCACCCCCGTGACGGCGGCCGCTACGGCTGCCGGCACCGTGGTGGCCCGGTTCACGCCGAGCGACGCGGACTGGCCGAACCCTGAGCGCGGCTTCTACCGCTGGTCATGGACGAAGCTCAACGCGCTCAGTGCCAGCGACATGCAGGACGCCTACGAGCAAGGCTACCGGCTGCTCTACACGCCGCTGGACCTGTCCTCCTACCGCTCGCGCGAACTGCCGGCCAGCTTGTTGACGCGGCTCGATACGTCCTTTGCCCGGGCGCGTGCGGCCGGGGTCAAGCTGATCGTGCGCGCGTCGTACAACTACCCCGAATCCGAGACGGAGTACCGCAACGTCAAGGACGCCCCGCTGTCCCGCGTGCTGGGCCATATCGCACAACTCAAGCCGGTTCTGCAGCGCAACGCCGATGTGATCGCCTTCGTGCAGGCCGGCTTCATCGGCGCCTGGGGGGAATGGCATACCTCGTCCAACCAGCTCACCACGCCCGCCAACCGCACCCAGGTGCGCGATGCGCTGCTGGACGCCGTGCCCGCCAGCCGCTTCGTGCAGCTGCGCACGCCCGCGTACGTGATGGACTGGGCGCCCACCCTGCCGACGCTCGCGGCGGTGCTGGGCGGCGCTTATCGCATGGGCGTGCACAACGACTGCTTCCTGGCCAGCACGACCGACGTGGGCACCTACGACGAGAACGCCGGCCGCCGCGCCACCCAGCGCGACTATGTGGACCGTCTGGGTGACCTCGCCCCCTTCGGTGGCGAGACCTGCGACCCGGCCGACGAGGACCAGCCGACGCCGCGCACCACCTGCCCGGACATCCTGGCCGAAGGCGCGCGCTACAACCTGACCTATCTGAATGACGAGTACTACCGCGACCTGTTCCACACGCAGTGGGAAAAGGGGGGCTGCATGGCCGAGGTGCGTCGACGCATGGGTTATCGGCTGGAGTGGGTGCAGGCCGAGCATGCCGACGCCGTCGGGCGCGGCGAAGTCTTAGCCGTGGCGCTGACGGTGCGCAACACGGGCTGGGCCCGCCTCTTCAATCCGCGCGCAATGCAATTGGTGCTGCGGGACGGAGCGGGAGCCGTGCACCGCCTGCCCGCCAGCGGTGCCGACCCGCGCACGTGGGCCGCCGGTTCCGAGACCGCAGAGACCGTGCGCAGCACCGTTCCGGCGGACTTGCCTGCGGGCACCTACGAGGTATTGCTGGCCTTGCCGGACGGCGATGCCCGCCTGGCCGCAGATGCACGCTTTGCCGTGCGCCCGGCCAACGCGGACGCCCCGGCCGCGGGCCAACGCTGGGATGCCGCGCTGGGCGCTTTCGCGCTGGGCACACGGGTGCTGGTGCGCTAACTGGTTTCGGCACGCATCGGGCGGCAACTGCGGGCGGTTGAAGGGAAGGGCTCTAACGCAAACACCCCGGAGATCGCCGTAGCGATCGCCGGGGTGTGACTATGCGGGCCGTCCGATGCCGCGGAGGCACACGGGAAGCAATAGCTACAGAGCCTCTCTAGGCTCCGCACCTGCACAGCGTGGTGCGGCCGGTGAGGGCCGCGCCGGGCATGGCTGCCTTAACGGAAGGACGAACCCCAGAGGTCCTTGGGCGAGTTCACGCCGGCCTGCTGGTCCTGGCGCCACAGGGTCAGGGCGCGCAAGCTGTCGTCCAGCCCCACGACCGGAGTGGTCAGCGTCAGACCGCTGGCAGACGACAGAGAGATCAGTTGGGATGGCGTACCCCAACCCGTTCCTGCCACGAAGGGGCGGGCCCACAGCTGGTAGCTGTTGTCTGCGCCGAGTGCGGCACGGTAGGACACCATGGCGTCGCCCTTGGTGTTGCACGCCACGGACGCTTGCGGAACGATGAAGGCTTGATCGTCCGCCGGCACACGTTCCGGAGCACCCCAGCCGGTGGCCACGTTGAATCGCTGTGCAGCCACTTGCCCCAGGTCGAACGGCAGCGTCAACATGACCGCATTGCCCGCGGCGTCGCTGCACAGGTCGGCCAGATAGCCGTCGCGGCCGAGGGCCGAGGCTGTGATGATGGTGGGCGTACTCCAGCCGCTGCTGGTGAGGCGGGCTGCGTAGATATCGGTGCGCGTACCGCCGGTGGTCGATGCCTCCCACACGGCCGTGGTGTCACCGTTGGCAGCGATGGCGATGCGTGCAGGGCCGTAGCTTCGCGCCAGATCACCGTCGACCGCGTGGCCGGCGGTCCAGCCAGAGCCGTCGCGGTATTCGCTCGCCAGGATGCGGTATTTGCTGGCGTTGTTATCGTATTGCTTCCACAGCGCCGTAGCCGTTGCGCCATTGGGCGCCGCCACCAGCGCGATCTCCTTGCCCTCCGAGCTGGCACCTGCCAGGAAGCGGGTGGTGGGGGTCCACGTGCCGTTGCGGTACTGCTTGTACCAGGCGCCGTCCGGCTCATCGAAGATGGTGCGGTTGGCGATGGCGTAGAAGGAGTTGCCGGCGTCGTCGAGCGTGACAGCGTGCGAATCCATGTCCACGTCATAAGCGCGCGGGATCTCGTTCACACCCAGAATATTGGTGGGGGCCGCGTCCCAGGTGCCGGTGGTGGCGCTGTAACGAACGGATGCAATATTGAAGTCGCGCGTGATGCCCTGCGTCGCGCTAATTTGCACCCAGACCAAGATCGCGTCGCCGTTGGAGTTGATGGCGATCTGGGGCTTGCCAGCACCATTCGTTCCGGTCACGTTATAGGCAGCAACCGCGCCCCAGCCAGTGTCCGGCGAATAGGCCCGGGCATGCACGCTGTACAGCGATTGCGTGCTGGTGGAACGGTCTTCCAGCCAGGCCGACACGGCCTTGCCATTCGGCGCGACGGCGAGCTTGTGCTGGGTGACGCCAGCGGTGTCGTTCTCCACCAGTTGCGGCGCACCCCAGCTGCCCGTGGCCGGAGCGGGGGAAGGCGACGGAGAGGGCGTGGGCGCGGGGGCTGGCGAAGGCGAAGGTGCTGGGGAGGGGGACGGTGATGGAGTCGGTGCCGGCGAGGGCGACGGGGTGGGAGAGGGCGAAGGAGAAGGTGAGGGCGATGGAGAGGGCGCAGGCGCGGGCGCGGGCTGCTCATCAAAAACCTGGTCGCCCCCGCCGCAGGCAGACAAAGACATGGCTGTGACGGCGGCCAGAGCGACGTAAGCAGCAGCCCGGCGCATGGGAAGAGAAGGTTGTGACATGGTTTGGATTTCGGGAAAAATGTCCTGCAGGCGCGGCACCCCATGTGCCGGACCTTGAACAGGTGAGCACCGTATTTCCCGCGCGCCGCTTAGAAAACCCGCCTGTGGTGGGGGGGGTGTAAGCAATAGATTGCTGACGGCCCTCCGGCCGACGCACCGCTGGCCCGCTGCAGTGCCTATGGCAAACTCCCACGCTTCGTCTTTCGTACCGCGCACAGTCAGCACATGCAGCAGATCATTCGGCAGTTGGCCGCAGAAATCCGGGTCAGTGAACAACAGGTACGCGCAGCGGTGGAGCTGCTGGATGGCGGCGCCACGGTGCCCTTCATCGCGCGCTACCGCAAAGAGGTGACGGGCGGGCTGGACGACATCCAGCTGCGTGAGCTCGAAGCCCGCCTGTCCTACCTGCGCGAGCTGGAAGACCGCCGCGCGGCCGTGCTCAAGGCCATCGATGAGCAGGGCAAGCTGACGGATGCCCTGCGCGCGGCCATCGCCGCCGTTCCCACCAAGCAGGAGCTGGAAGACATCTACCTGCCTTTCAAGCAAAAGCGCCGGACCAAGGGCCAGATCGCCAAGGAGTTCGGCATCGAGCCGCTGGCCGACAAGCTGTTTGCCGACCCCACGCTGGACCCGGCTGCCGAGGCCGCGGCCTTCACCCGCCCCCCCGAGGTGCTGGACGACGGCAAGCCCGGCGCCGACTTCTCCACCACGGCGGCCGTGCTGGACGGCGTGCGCGACATCCTGTCCGAACGCTGGGCTGAGGACGCCGCGCTGGTGCAGTCGCTGCGCGAATGGCTGTGGGCCGAGGGCCTGCTGCGCAGCAAGAAAGTCGATGGGAAGAACGAGACCGACCCCGAGGTCTCCAAATTCCGCGACTATTTCGAGTACGACGAGCCCATCGGCCGCGTGCCTTCGCACCGTGCGCTGGCCGTGTTCCGTGGCCGCGCGCTCGAAATTCTGGAAGCCAAGCTGGTGCTGCCCGTGGAGCCTGAGCCCGGCAAGCCGAGCCTGGCCGAAGGCAAGATCGCGCTGCACCTGGGCTGGAGCCACGCCGGCCGCCCGGCAGACGACCTGCTGCGCAAGTGCGTGGCCTGGACCTGGCGCGTGAAGCTCAGTCTCTCCACCGAGCGCGACCTGTTCGCCCGGCTGCGCGACGAGGCCGAGAAAGTCGCCATCAAGGTGTTTGCGGACAACCTGCGCGACCTGCTGCTGGCCGCGCCCGCCGGCCCGCGCGTGGTGATGGGGCTGGACCCTGGCATCCGCACCGGCGTGAAGGTGGCCGTGGTGGACGCTACCGGCAAGCTAGTGGAGACCGCGACCGTGTTCCCGCACGAGCCACGCCGCGACTGGGACGGCTCGCTGCACACGCTGGCCAAGCTGTGCGACAAGCATGGCGTGAACCTGATCGCCATCGGCAACGGCACGGCCAGCCGCGAGACCGACAAGCTGGCCGGCGAACTGATCAAGCTGGCCGCCAAGGCCGACCGTGCCATCGAGAAGGTGGTGGTGAGCGAGGCCGGCGCATCGGTCTATTCCGCCAGCGAATACGCCTCGCAGGAAATGCCCGACGTGGACGTGAGCCTGCGCGGCGCCGCCTCCATCGCGCGCCGGCTGCAGGACCCGCTGGCCGAGCTGGTGAAGATCGACCCCAAGAGCATCGGCGTGGGCCAGTACCAGCACGACGTGAACCAGAGCGAGCTGGCGCGCACGCTGGGCACCGTGGTCGAGGACTGCGTGAACTCGGTGGGCGTGGACCTGAACACGGCCAGCGTGCCGCTGCTGTCGCGCGTGTCCGGCCTGTCGGGCAGCGTGGCCAAGGCCGTGGTGCGCTGGCGCGAAGCCAACGGCGCGTTCAAGAGCCGCAGGCAGCTGATGGAGGTGAGCGGCCTGGGCGCCAAGACCTTCGAGCAGGCGGCGGGCTTCTTGCGCATCCGCGGGGGCGACAACCCGCTGGACGTGACGGGCGTGCACCCGGAGACCTATCCCGTGGTCGAGCAGATCCTCGCCCAGACAGGCAAGCCCGTGACCGACGTGATGGGCCGCGCCGACATGCTCAAGACCCTGAAGCCCGAGGTGTTCGCCAACGAGCGCTTTGGGGTCATCACCGTGCGCGACATCCTGGCCGAGCTGGAAAAGCCCGGCCGCGACCCGCGTCCCGACTTCAAGGTCGCGCGCTTCAACGAGGGCGTGGAAGACATCCGGGACCTGAAGGAAGGCATGGTGCTGGAGGGCACGGTCAGCAATGTGGCGCAGTTCGGCGCGTTCGTCGACCTGGGCGTGCACCAGGACGGCCTGGTCCACGTGAGCCAGCTGAGCCACAAGTTCGTCAACGATGCACGCGAGGTGGTCAAGACCGGCGACATCGTCAAGGTGAAGGTCATGGAAGTGGACGTCGAGCGCAAGCGCATCGGCCTGTCGATGAAGCTGGACGCCGCGCCCGCCCGCCGTGACGGCCCGCGCGACAACCGCTTCGAAGGTGCCGGCCGCGGCTACGCCCAGCCGCAGCGCCGCAACAGCGACCCGGCGCCGCAGTCGGCCATGGCATCGGCCTTCGCCAAGCTGCAACCCAAGCGCTGAGCCCGGCTGTGCCCGGAGCGCGCCATGCACGGTGTGCCGCTGGGACGCTTCGTTCGCGCTGCGCCAGGTGTCCGCTTTGCACACCGAGGTAAACCGGAGTGGTGGGCAGGGGCTGCGCGCGTCCGGCGGCGCGTGGATAATCCGGCCCACCACGCACATGCCGGTGCCGCGGCCCGGACGACCGGCTGACGCGGCGCAGGTGGACTGCGCCCCGTGCCGTTCCCCGACCTGCCTCTTCGCCCTGCCGCGCCGCCGTAACCACCCATGGACCTGAACGCTCTGCTGGCCGCTCCTGTCACGCTGCCCAGCCTGCCCAAGGCGGTGGCGTTGCTCGCGACCGAGCTGGCATTGCCGGAGCCCTCGCTGCGGCGCATCAACCTCTTTTTCGGTATGGACCCGGCGCTGGCGGCGCGCCTGCTGCAGGAAGCCAATGGCCCGGCCTTCCAGGCACCGCGCACGGTGTCGGGCATCTCCGAGGCGCTGGCCTTGCTCAGCATGACGCAACTGCGCACCCTGGTGACCACGGCGCCGCTCGGCACCACGTCGCGCTCGGTTCCCGGGGTGAATCTGCAGCAGTTCTGGCGCTACAGCCTGCACACCGCCAAGCTGGCGCGGTCCCTGGCGGGCATCGTGCGCCAGAACCAGATTGCCGCGTACACCGCCGGCCTGCTGCACGGGCTGGGCGAACTGGTGCTGCATCTGGCGGCGCCCGAGCGCATGCAGTCCATGGACGCGCTGGTCGCCCCACTGGATGCTCGCCGCGCCAAGCTGGAGCAGCGGCTGCTGGGCTTCAGCTACGCGCAGGTGACTGCCAGCCTGGCCTACCGCTGGCAGCTGCCCGGCGAGGTGGTGGATGCGCTGCAGCACCTGACCGCACCATTCGACAACCTGGCCTATGAGCCTTTGGCCGGCGTGCTGCACCTGGCGGCCTGGCGCGCCCGCGCCCGCGAGGCCGGCCTGTCCGAGCGCGAACTGGCCGTGAGCTTTCCCGCCGAGGTGGGCCTGGCGTTGGACTTGGACATCGACATGGTGCTGGAGCAGGATCCGATCGACTGGACGGTGCGGCCCGACGCCGGCGCCTTCGTATGAGCGGGCTGAAGGCGCTGCGCATCCATGCCGGCCCGGCGGCCCGGCGCCACATCGAACAGCAGGGGCTGCAGCCGGCGGATGTGGGCGTGATTCCGGCTGCGGCAGGCGGCCCCAAGGGCCTCATCCTCGGCCCCCTCGACCGCTTTCTCTTCGGCCACTGGCTGCCCCAGTCCCACCAGCCGGTGCACCTGGTGGGCGCATCCATCGGCGCGTGGCGCATGGCCACCGCCTGTCTGCCCGACAACATTGCGGGCTGGGCCCGGCTGGAGCACGACTACATCCACCAGCACTACGACGTGCCGCCGGGCGCGCGCCGGCCTTCTGCCGCGCATGTGAGCGAGCGCTTTGGGCAGACCTTGCAGGCGTTCTACGCCGGGCAGGTGCCCGACGTGCTGGCACACCCGCGCTACCGCCTGCACATCGTCACCTCGCGCGGGCGGCAACTGCTGGCGCGGGAGCACCGCTGGGCCACGCCGCTGGGCTACCTGGGCGCTTTCGCGTCCAACGCGGTGCACCGCCGTGCACTGGGCTGGTGGCTGGAGCGGGTGGTGTTCTCGTCGCCTGGTCCGGCCGCAGCGGGCGCCACAGCCGGCGGGGCGGCGCCGCTGCCGTTCGACGCGCGCGACCTGCCCACGCGGCAGGTGGCGCTGCATGAGGACAATTTTCTGCCCGCCCTGCAGGCCAGCTGCTCCATTCCGTTCGTGCTGCAGGCGGTACACGACATTCCCGGCGCGCCGCGCGGCGCCTACTGGGACGGCGGCATCACCGATTACCACCTGCACCTGCGCTATGGTTCTCAGGATGCTATCGATAGCATAGCTGCTTGCGCAATCAGGACGGGCGCTGGCGGCCAAAATGGCCTGAACCCCTCTGCGCCGCTGGTCCTCTACCCCCACTTCCAGCACCGCGTGGTGCCCGGCTGGCTGGACAAGGGCCTGCGCTGGCGCCACGGCAGCACGCCGGCGCTGGACCGCATGGTGGTGCTGTCGCCCAGCGCCGAATGGGTCGCCACGCTGCCGCGCGCCAAGCTGCCCGATCGCGACGACTTCATGCACTACGGCGCCGACACCACCGCGCGTGCGGCCGCATGGAAGGCCGCCACCGCTGCCAGCCAGCAACTGGCTGACGAGTGGGCGCAGTGGCTGCACCGGCCGGACCCGTCGCAGGTGCAGCCGCTGTGATGCGCTGGCGAGGCTGAACCGGCGGCCAGCCAGCCAACCTGCCTGCCTGCCAATCGTCCAACCGGCTCCCCACCGCGACAGTGCAGAGCACGGAAAGGCCGAGGATGGGGCGGGCAGGGCGGTCCCCCGTTCGGGCAGGCGTCCCGCGCAAACCTCGCGCAGCGCCGATGTGCCGACAGGTCAGCCCACTCGGTTTCAGCGCCCGGGCGCCGTCAATCCCGGTACGGCAGCGGCAGCTAGGGCGACCACTTCTGCCTTTGCTGCCATTGCTTATTTCTCTCCGCTTCAGGGGCAGGGCAGGACCGCCCCGTCGTCACATCGACGCCTGCAGCATGTCCCGGTAATCCTCCACGCTGGCTTCGCGTGGGTTGGTCTTGTGGCAATGGTCGGCCATGGCGCCGCGGATCACGTCGTCGAAAAGGTCCTCCGTCACGCCCATGGCCGCCAGGCCGGTCGGCAGGCCCAGCCGGGCGCTCATGTCGCGGATGGCCTCGGGAATGTCGCCTGCACTCGCCAGGCCCATGGCGTGCGCCATGCGCTCCAGGCGGCGGTTCTGGCGCACGGTCGGGTCCTGCGCGTTGAAGCGCACGACGGCCGGCAGGAACACTGCGTTGAGCGTGCCGTGGTGCAGGCGCGGGTTGACGCCGCCCAGGCTGTGGCTGAGCGAGTGCACGCAGCCCAGCCCCTTCTGGAAGGCCATGGCACCCTGCATGCTGGCGCTCATCATGTTCAGGCGCGCGTCCTGGTCGGCGCCGTTGCGAGTGGCCGGCTCGATGTGCTTCCAGCCGCGCTCCAGCCCGTCCAGCGCGATGCCGTCGGCCGGCGGGTTGAAGGCCGACGACATGAATGTTTCCATGCAGTGCGCGATCGCGTCCATGCCCGTGGCGGCGGTGAGCATGGGCGGCAGGCCCAGCGTCAGGCCCGGGTCGCAGATCGCAGTGCGCGGCACGATGTGCCATGAGTGGAAGCCCAGTTTGCGGTGGTCGTCCACGATGATGATGGCGCCGCGCGCCACCTCGCTGCCGGTGCCGCTGGTGGTGGGCACGGCGATCAGCGGCGCCACGCGCTCGGTGATCCTGGGCGAGCCGCCTTCGATGGTCGCGTAGGTCTTGAGCGGCCCCTCGTGCGTGGCCGCTATGGCGATGCCCTTGGCGCAGTCGATGGCCGAGCCGCCGCCCACCGCGATCAACCCGTCGCAGCCCTGGGCGCGGTACACCTCCACAGCGGCCCGCACCGCGGCCTCGGTCGGGTTGGACGGTGTCTGGTCGAACACCGCCACCGGAATGCCCTCCAGTGCGTCCAGCGCCTTCTGCAACACGCCTGCAGCCTTGACCCCCTGGTCGGTTACCACCAGCGGGCGGCTGATGCCCACGCGCTGGCATTCCTGCTTCAGAAGCTGGATGGCGCCGAATTCGAACTGGATCTGGGTGACGTAATTGATGAAAGCCATGGTGCGCGACGTCCGGAGTTGTGATGAGATCGCCATCCACCCTACAACCAGGAGCGCGTGATGACCATGAAGCAAACCCTCACGGCATGGGCCCTGGCCGTCGCCGGCGTGACAGCCGCGCACGCCGAATGCCTGTCCAGCGACCAGGTGGCCGAACTGGCCCGGCACTACGCCGCCCGCACGCCGGCGCCCAACTTCGCGCCGCTGTCGGACGCCGACGGGGCCTGCACGCGTGCGCGCTTCAATCAACTCCTCGCCCAGCAGATGGGCAAGGTCGTGGGCTACAAGGCCGGCCTGACCAACCCGGCCGTGCAAAAGCGCTTCAACACGGACAAGCCGGTGTGGGGCAAGCTGTACGAGGGTATGGTGCGGCCCAGCGGCCTGGTAGTGGAGGCAGCCTTCGGCGCCCGCCCGCTGTACGAGGCCGACATGCTGGTGCGCGTGAAGAGCGCCGCCATCAACCATGCGCGCACGCCCCTGGAAGTGCTCGACGGCATCGACCAGATCATCCCTTTCATCGAACTGCCTGACCTGCTGGTGCAGGCCCCTCCGCAGCTCAATGGCCCGGGCGTGGCCGCCATCAACGTGGGTGCCCGGCTGGGCGTTGCCGGCGAGCCCATCGCCATCCCGCAGACGCGCGGCGAGCGCCACGCCTTGCTGGACGCGCTGGAGCGCATGAGCGTGCAACTCACCAACGAGAAAGGCGAACTGTTGGCCCCGGCCGGCAAGGGCAGCGACATCCTCGGCCACCCGCTGCAGGCCGTGGTCTGGCTGGCCGAGGCGCTGCAAAAGGAAGAGATCACCCTGCAGCCGGGTGACCTGGTCAGCCTGGGCTCGTTCTCCCCGCTGCTGCCACCGCGGCCGGGCCTGGCGGTGACGGCCACCTACCAGGGGCTGCCGGGGGCCAGGCCCGTGATGGTGACGTTCAAATAGCATCGAGGCTTCGTCCATCCCAATTTTTTTCAGTCATTCATGCTTCTTGATGCATCCGCACCCCCGCCGCGTCTCACCTTGCCGATGCGCAGCGTGCTGGACCGCATGGCCCGCGCCGGCCGACCACCCCTCCACACCTTGCCAGCCGCTGAGGCCCGGGCCGCCTACGAAGCGGGCGCCGGCGTGCTTGAAACTCCCAAGGCCGCTCTGCCCCGGGTGGAGAACCTGCAGATCCCTGCCCGGGACGGCACTGCGCTGGCGGCGCGGCTGTATGCGCCGTCGTCCGATGCGGGCTTGCCGCTGTTGCTGTACCTGCATGGGGGCGGGTTCACCCTCGGCAGCATCGATACGCACGATGTACTGTGCCGCGAACTGGCGCGGCTGGCCGGGTGCATGGTGGTGTCGCTGGGCTACCGGTTGGCGCCCGAGCACCGGTTTCCCACGGCGAGCGACGATGCCTGGGATGCCTTGGTCTGGCTGGCCGCGCAGGCGCGCCAGCTGGGGGCGGACCCGGCGCGGCTGGCCGTGGGCGGGGACAGTGCCGGCGGCACGCTGGCGGCGGTGAATGCCATCCTGGCGCGCGATGCGGGCCTGCCGCTGGCGCTGCAGCTGCTGATCTACCCGGGCACGACGGCGCACCAGGACACGCCGTCGCACCAGACATTCGCGCACGGCCTGGTGCTGGAGGCGCCGGCCATTGCCTGGTTCTTCGACCAGTACGTGGGGCAGGGCCCTGAGCGGGAGGACTGGCGCTTTGCGCCGCTGCTCGCCCCCGATGTGGACGGCGTGGCCCCGGCCTGGCTGGGCCTGGCCGAGTGCGATCCGCTGGTGGACGAGGGTGTGCTGTACGCCGACAAGCTGCGGGCCGCCGGCGTGCCGGTGGACCTGGAGATCTACCGCGGGGTGACGCACGAATTCATCAAGATGGGCCGCGCGATTCCTGAGGCGCGCCAGGCGCACGCCGATGCGGCGCGCGCCCTGCGCAGCGCCTTCGGCCTGGAGGACGAGGCATGACCACACCGCCAAGTATCGCGTCCGCCGCCCCGGATGCGGCCGCCCCGGCGCCACGGCGCGCCCAGTTCCGCTGCCTGCACCGGCTGCGCGTGCGCTGGGCGGAGGTGGACATGCAGAAGATCGTCTTCAATGCCCACTACCTGATGTACGCAGATACGGCCATGGGCGAGTACTGGCGCGTCCTGGCCGTGCCCTACGAGTCCGGCATGGCGGCGCTGGGCGGCGAGCTGTACGTGAAGAAGGCGACGGTGGAATACCACGCGTCGGCGCGGCTGGACGACATCGTCGATGTGGGGCTGCGCTGCGTGCGCATCGGGCGCTCGTCGCTGCTGTTCGCCTTCGGCATCTTTGGGGGCGACCGGTTGCTGGTGTCAGGCGAGCTGGTCTATGTGTTTGCTGACCCTGCCACGCAGACCTCCAGTCCGGTACCCGCCACGCTGCGCGCCATGCTGGAGCAATTCGAGGCCGGGCACGCGATGGTGGAGACGCGGGTGGGCGATTGGGCCACCCTGGGCCGCGATGCCGGTGCGCTGCGCACGGCCGTGTTCGTGCAGGAACAGGGCATCGACGCCGCCATCGAGGCCGACGACCGGGACGGCACGGCCGTGCACGCCGTCGCGTTCAACCGCTTGGGCTTGCCGGTGGCGACCGGGCGGCTGCTGCGCGGCGCGCCGGCCCAGGCGCTGATCGGGCGCATGGCAGTGGACCGGGCCGTGCGCGGCCAGCGCTGGGGCCGCGAGGTGCTGGACGCCCTGGTGGCGCACGCCGAACGCCGCGGCGACCGGCGCGTGACGCTGCACGCCCAGGCAAACGCCGAGGCTTTCTACCGGCGGGCCGGGTTCGTGGCAGTGGGCGAGCCCTATGAAGAGGCGGGCCTGCCCCATGTCACCATGGAGCGCGTTCTGCTGGATGCTATGAAAAATGGAGCCGGTGGCGCTTGATCGACAAAAAATCTGGATACAAAGGCGCCTGAATTCCTTTGTGGATGAGCGCTGACCGCTTCTGATTCCATAGCGGGTCGGCCGCGCCCCACGCTCTGCGCTACTCCTCGTCTTTTCGGCCTGTTTGGTATTCCGGGGCGTTTGCCTGTCCTCGCGGCTCCCGGCCCCCGGGCCGACGGTGGAGGGATGAGGCATCACGCCGCCGGAAACCGCACCTGCATCTGCAGCCCCCGGTCGCCCGGGCTCGCCTGCATGTGCCAGCCGTGCGCACGGGCCACCTCCTGGCAGATCGACAGGCCCAGCCCGGCGCCTTCGTCGCGCCGGGCGGCGCCGCGCCAGAAGCGGTCGAACAGCCGGGGCAGGTCGGCTGGCGCCACGCCCGGGCCTTCGTCGGCCACGCTGAAGCCCTCGGCATCGATGGTCACGGTCACCACGCCTCCCTGCGGGCTGTGCTGGATGGCGTTTTCAAGCAGGTTCTTGAACAGGGTGAACAGGGCGCCCCGGTCCGCCTGCCAGCCGGCAGCCGCCGCCGCGGCGGCGTCCACGCGCTGCACGATGCGCACGCCGTTCTGGCGCGCCACGCGGTCCATGTAGTCGCAGACCTCGGCTACGGCGGCCTGCGGGTCCACGGCGGCCAGCTGGTAGTTGCGCGCCTCGCTGGCTTCGGCCAGGTGCAGCAGCTGTTGCACCTGGCGCGCCATGCGGTCCACGTCCTGCAGCAGGAAGGGGGTGCGCTGGTCGTTCGGCTCCAGCTCGATCTGCGCGCGGATCAGGGCCAGCGGCGTCTTCAGCTCATGGGCGGCGTTGGCCAGAAATTCCTGCTGCGTCCGAAAGCCGGTCTGCAGCCGGTCCAGCGCCTGGTTGAAAGCCTCGACCAGCGGTGACAGTTCCTTGGGCAGGCCTCCGGTGCGCAGCCGCGCGTCCAGCGTCTGCGGCGTGATGCGCAGGGCTTCCTGCGAGGCCGTGCGCAGCGGCTTGAGCATGCGCTGCAGCGTGATGTGCGTGGCGAGCAGGAACACCGCCAGAAAGGTGACGCCGATCACCAGCATGCCCTGGTGCAGCGCCGGAATGCCGAACGAGTCGCGCATCTGCAGCACCAGGCGGTCGCTGGCGGCGAACTGCACGTACCATGGCCGGCCCTGGTGCGCCACCTCGGCGGTGGCGGCGTGCATGGCCACGCCCTTGCGGGTGAGGGCGAAGGCCTGCGTCCGGGGCTCGAAGGGGCGGCCTTCGGGCGTCAGCGGAGTGAAGTCGCCAGCGGGCGCGAAGACGACGCGGCCCTGCGCATCGGCGATGCGCACGATCACCTCGTCGCCGAAGCCGGTGAGCACCCAGCGTTCGATCTTGGTCTCGTCGAATCCTGTGGGCGTGCCGTCGGCCGCGAAGACGGCGCGGCGGGCCAGCGCCTCGGCGAACTCGGTGGAGCCGCACTCCAGCATGTAGCGGTTGAACGGTGCGGCCAGCAGCATGACGGTGGTGCCCACGAGCAGTGCGCTGAACGTCATGCCCAGCGCATACACCACCAGCAGCCGGGAGCGCAGGCTACGCGGCCAGTGCAGCTTCTTGCAGCGCATAGCCGTGGCCTCGCAGGTTCGCGATCTGGTAGTGCGAGCCGGCAGCGGCCAGCTTGCGCCGCAGCCGGTGCAGGGCCACGTCGAGCGCATTGGGCGTGACCGTCTCCGACAGGCCCCAGGCGGCGGCCTCCAGCGCGGAGCGGCGCACGGTCTGCCCGGCCTTGCGGGCCAGGCACAGCATGATCTGCAGCTCGGCCGCGGACAGCGGCACGGTGGTGCCGGCGCAGGCCAGGGTGCTGTGCTCGGCGCTCACGGAGAGGTCGCCATAGCTCGGGTCGAGCGCCCGCACCGCGGCGGGGCGCCGCAGCAGGGCCCGCACGCGGGCGATGAGCTCTTCCATGGGAAAGGGTTTGGTCAGGTAGTCGTCCGCGCCGCTGTCCAGGCCTTCGAGCCGGTCGTGCAGGGCGTCGCGTGCGGTCAGCATCAGGCAGGGCGTGGCGCGCCCGGCCGCGCGCAGGCGCCGCACGAGCTGCAGGCCGTCGCCGTCGGGCAGGCCCCGGTCCACCACCAGCACGCCGTAGTCCATGGTCTCCAGCGCCAGCGAGGCGGAATGCAGGTCATGGAACACGTCGGTTTCGATGCCCGCCTGCGAAAGGGCCTGGCGCACCAGCGCGGCCAGGCGGCCGTGGTCTTCGATGAGGGCGATGCGGTTCATGCAGCGGTGGGGGCGGCGGTCAGTGGGGGGCCTGGGGAATGGGCGACGAAGCGTTGCGCGCGGGCACTGGCGGCAGAGGAGCGTCTGCGCAGGCATCGCACAGGGACAGCAGGTAGTCTCGCACCGAAACCACCGGCAGGGCGGGCGGGCTGCCCGGCGCCGGGCGGGGAGCGCCGGCGTCCACGCTGACTGAGGCACCGCCAGGTGCCTTGCGCGGCCCATCGCCCGGGTCGCGACCCGCCAGGCTGTCTGCGGTACGCCGCAGCCACAGGGCCTCTGCTGCGGCGCGGCACTGCTGGGCCAGATCGCCATCCACGGTATCGCTGGCGAAGGCCTCGGCCACGAAATCGCGCCAGATGGTTTCGTAGGGCGGCTGCATCAGCAGTTGCAGCGCCCGTGCCTGCCGCCGGTCGGGCCGCAGGGCGTGGTCGCACACGCTGCGCAGGTAGGCGCGCAGGCACCGGGCCGGCCCTGCCGGCTCGCCTTGCAGGGCGCGCAGCAGGTCGGCACGGAAAGCGCGGACCAGGCTTTCGAACAGCAGATCGAGCCGGGCCTCGCTCAGGGCCGAGCGCGGCGCCAGCCGGTGGGCGAGGGCGGGGCGCCGCAGCGGCGCGGGTGCCGGCGCAGCCGGCCAGGGCCGCTGCAGCGCCGTCGCTCGGGTGGGGGCGGTGCGTCCCATCGGCATCAGAAGCGGTAGAGGTAGCCGATGCTGGCGCGCGACACGCTGGAGCGGCCGACGATGGGGCTGTTCTTGATCCCGTCCGGCAGGCGGGTGGCGGACACGTCGAGGAAGATCGTCTGCCGGGGCTGGAGCTGGTAGTCGGCCCGCAGGCCGATGCTGAACGTGGTGGCGGCCTTGCCGGCGTAGGCCTCGCGGCCGGGCAGGGCTTCGCTGGACTTCACGCCGTAGTAATAGTCCACGTACTTCTTGTCCAGCCACTGCGCTTGCACGCGCGGCGTGAGCGCCATGCGGCCGAAGCCGAAGCGGCGGTCCGCCTGCAGCTGCAATTGCTGCCCCTTGCTGTGGCTGGAGACGTCGCCCGTCCATTCGGCGGAGAGCCGGGCAATGGAGGTGCTCCAGGTCACGGCACCGCCGGCCCAGAAACTCTCCTTGCGCTCGTCCATGCCCCGCAGGGCGGGCGAGTCGCTGGCCTCGTAGCCCAGGCCCTCGTACTTGAGGCGCGCCGCCAGCTCGACGGAGCCATAGCCGCTGTGCCAGTGGCCCAGCTTCAGGTCGGCGCTGGGGCCGACGATGCGCAGCCAGCGGTTTTCAACATAGAGCAACGGCAGGGCGCGCTTCTTGTTGTCGACCCCTTCGTAGGGCTGCTGGAAGACGCCGGCGGCCAGGCCCAGGCCCCACTGCGTGCCCTGGGCCGACTCGGCGGAAGACTCTGGGGCGGGTGCGTCTGTACGGGACTGGGCGGCGGCGGGTCCCATGAGCCCGGCAGTGCCGAGGGCGGTGAAGGCGGCGAAGGTGGCGAAGGTGGCGAGGCGCTGCAGGGCCGGCGTGGCGCGGGCAGGGCGGGAGGGGCTTTGTTGCATGGGAAGGGCGGTGGTGTGGAGACCCGCCGATGCTCCGGCAGGCCGCCTTACTGGCGACTTACCACGCGGACCGGAATGCCGATACCGCCCAGAGCACGTGGCCCGGACACGGGTGGGCCGGTCGCCGCCCTGATCAGGCGCCGCCGGCGGGCGCCACCACCGCGCCCTGGATGCCGTGCCGCTGCAGGGCCTGCGCGACAAAGCCCGATGCCTTGGCCTCTTCGACGAAATCCGCCAGCAGGCGCTGAGCGGCTTGGCTCCGCGGCCGGGGCAGGCCCATGGCCTGCTCGATGACCATGAAGCGGCCAGGCAGCAGACGCAAATCGGCCCGCTGGGCGGCATCGGCCTCCAGCTGCTGGCGCACGCCGGCCGCCACATCGGAGCCGGTGGCCAGGAAGGTTTCCACCACCGCCGGCGAGGAGGGCGCCCGGACGATCTGCGCATGCGCCAGCGTGCGGCTGAGGAAGAGGTCGTACGCGCTGCCCTGGCCCACCACGACGGTGCAGCCCGGCTGGTCCACCTGGGCGTTGTCGGTCAGCGGAGAGCCGGCCGCCACCAGGTAGCTGCCTTCGATGAGCACATAGGGCGCAGAGAAGGCAATGCCCGCGCCGCGCACCGGGTCGATGGCGAAGAAGCCGAAGTCGGCCTCTTCGCGCGTGACAGCCTCCACCGACTGGGCTGCGGTGTCGAACACCGCCAGCTCCAGGGGCAAACCCAGCCGCTCGGCGAAGCGGTGGGCCAGATCGACCGAGACCCCGGCGGGGCGGCCGTCGGCCTCGCGCCGCGCCAGGATGGGGTTGCCGGTGTTGATGGCGGCGCGGATGCGCCCCGTGGGCGCCAGGGTGGTCAGCAGGTCGGGCGTGACAGGCATGGCAAGGTGTCTCTAAGAAGGGTGGTGGGCGAAGGCGTTGAGGGCCAAGCGTGCCGGCTTTCGCATCCGCTGTAAACAGCACCGCTCAGGCGAGCGGGGCCCGCGGCGATGCAGCGCCCGGCCCATCGGATCCCTCGGTGCCAGGCACGATGCCCACGTAGCGGCCCCGTGGGCGGATCACCTGCGCCACCCCGAGTTGTTCCAGCCCGTGGGCCAGCAGGCCCACGCTGCGCGCGGTGGCGAACAGGGCGAAGGCGGCGTCCGTTGGCAGGCGGTAGTGCGCCACTAGCGCGGCCAGGGCGACGTCGATGTTGGGCTGCAGACCGGTGAGCGCGGTCACCTTTTCGATGAACCGGGCGATGAATTCCGGCGGCTCGAAGCGGGCCAGCAGGGCGGCAGCGCGGGGGTCGCCGTCCGGATAGATGTGGTGGCCGAAGCCCGCGAACGGCAGCCCTGCGGACAGGTAATGGCCCACCACCTGGTCCTCGCCCAGCCGCTCCACGTCGGCGAACAGGTTCTGCACCCGGCCCGAGGCGTCCCCGTGCAGCGGGCCCGAAAGGGTCGTCAGCCCGGCCAGCAGGCAGGCGGGCAGCGAGGCGTTGGTGGACGCGGCGATGCGCGTGGCGAAGGCGGAGCTGGTCAGCTCATGGTCCACCAGCAGCACGAGTGCGGTCCGCAGCAGCTCGGCCACCGGGGCCTTCTGCTTCCAGCCGTTGGCAAAGCGCTGGTGCAGCGGTCCGTCGCCGGGCTGCGCGCCAAAGGCCGTGGCGAGGCGGCCGACCAGGCCCTGCGCCTCGGCGTGCAGCACATGCACCATGCGCCCGCGCGTCGAATGCCCCGTGGCCGCCAGCTGCGCCAGGGCGGTGAAGGCCGCGGTGCGCCCGGCCGGGCCGTCGGCGACGGGCACGGGGCAGGCGAAGTCCACCGGCCGGTCAGCGGCCCAGAGCAGCCGGGCGGCCTCTTCCAGGGTGGACGTGGCGGCCAGCGCCACCGCATCCTGGCCACGGTAGTACAGGTGCCCCCGCGCGAAGGTCGAGAGGGCGGTGGGAATGCTGGGCTCCGCGCCGAACAGGGTGTTGTTGGCCAGGGTTTCGTGCTTGCGGCCGGCCTGCTTGCGCCGCGCCAGCACGGCTACGTCGTCGGCGCGGTAGAGGCTGCGGCGGCTGTCGGCCGGGTCGGCTGCCACCTCGATCTTCTTGCGGCTGACGTATGCGTACACGGTCTGGGGCTGCACCCCGAGCTGGGTGCAGACCTCTTCCATCGTGATCCAGGAGGCCATGGTCCGGAGGCTTTCACAAATATATATGTTGATTTTATAGATCAATATTGCTTGATTGGTCAACTGTTAATTAGGATGCGTCCATCGCTCCTGCTGACCTGTACCGCACGCCATGAAGCCTCGCATCCTCCAACTCAATCCCATCCTCATTCCCGCCGCCAACGATCAGTTGGCCGCGCTGTACGAGGTGCACAAGTACTTCGAGATCGCCGACCCAGAGGCGTGGCTGCGTGAGTACGGCAGCAGCATCGAGGCGGTGATCACGGGCGGGCATACCGGCATCTCGCGCCCCATGCTGGAGCAGCTGCCCGCGCTGAAGGTGGTGGCCGTGAATGGTGTCGGCACCGATGCCGTGGACCTGGCCTACTGCCGCACCCGCGGCCTGCCGGTCACGGCCACGCTGGGCGCGCTGACCGAGGACGTGGCCGACCTGGCCATCGGCCTGCTGATCGCCGCCTGCCGCAACCTCTGCGCAGGCGACCGCTTCGTGCGGGACGGCCAGTGGGAGCTGTACCCGCAGCCCAGCGCCATTCCGCTGGCGCGTCGCTTCAGCGGCATGCGCGTGGGCATCGTGGGCATGGGCCGGGTGGGGCGGGCCGTGGCGGTGCGCGCGGCCGCCTTCGGCTGCCCGATCCGCTACACCGATCTGCGCGCCATGGACGACATCGCCCATCCCTTCGTACCGACCCTGCTGGAGCTGGCCCAGGAGTCGGACGCGTTGGTGCTCTGCGCCGCTGCGGACCAGGCCGAGGGCATCGTGAATGCGGCGGTGCTCGATGCACTGGGGCCCAGCGGCTTCCTGGTGAACGTGGCCCGCGGCCGGCTGGTCAACGAGGCGGACCTGGCCGCTGCGGTCACGGCCGGGCGCATCGCCGGGGCCGGACTGGATGTGTTCGTGGACGAGCCGCGCGTGCCCCGGGCCCTGCGCCAGTCCGATGCCGTGACGCTGCAGGCCCACCGTGCCAGCGCCACCTGGGAGACCCGTGCGGCCATGGCCGACATGGTGCTCGCCAGCGTGGCCCAGGCCCTGGCGGGCGAACGCCCCGCGATGAGCCTGACGACCTGAGCGCGCGGCCTGGCGGCCGCGTGCCGCCCACCCTGCGCACAAGCCGGACACAGGTGCGGCGCAGGGGAGGGCACTGCTTGAACGAAGACCACACAACGACAACGGAGACAAGACATGACCCAACGACGTTCCATCCTCATCCGCGCGCTGGCTCTGGCCGCGGCCCTTGGCGCAGTCGCGCCGGTTTGGGCCCAGGCCTCGGCCCCGGCCCCGGCCTTTCCGTCCAAGCCGGTCACGCTCGTCGTGCCGTTCCCGCCTGGTGGGGGCACCGACACGGGTGCCCGGCTGCTGGCCGAGCAACTGGGCCGGCGTTGGGGCCAGACGGTGGTGGTGGACAACAAGGGCGGCGCCGCAGGACAGATCGGCGCCGACTATGTGGCCAAGGCCAAGCCGGACGGCTACACGCTGTTGCTGGGCAACATCGGCACGCAGGCCATCAACCCGTCGCTGTACCCCAAGCTGCCCTATGACGCCGACACGGCCTTCGCTCCCATCACCCTGCTGGCCGAACTGCCGCTGGCGATGATGGTCCACCCCAGCGTGCAGGCGCGCACGCCGGCCGAGTTCATCGCGCTGGCCAAGGCCCAGCCAGGCTCGCTCACCTACAGCAGCTCCGGCGCCGGCGGCGCGCCGCACCTGGCGGCCGAGCTGTTCAAGGACCAGAGCGGGACATTCATCCTCCACGTGCCCTACCGCGGCGGCGGCCCGGCCATCGCCGACCTGCTGGCCGGCCATGTGCAGCTGTCGTTCATGACGGTGCTGGAGGCCTCGGGCCACATCAAGGCCGGCAAGCTGCGGGCTCTGGCCGTCACCGGCGACAAGCGCGTGGCGGCCTTCCCCGACGTGCCCACGCTGGCGGAAGGCGCCTTGCCCGGCTTCAACGCCATCTCGTGGATCGGCGTGCTGGCGCCGGGCGGCACACCGCCGGAACTGGTGCAGAAGATCGCCGCCGACGTGCGCGCCGTGATGGCGGACGAGGCGGTGAAGGCGCGGTTCGCGGCGCTGGGCGGTGTGCCCCGCACGACGACACCCCCGGAATTCGCCAAGCTGATCAAGGACGACCGCGCGCGCTACGCGCAGATCATCCGCAGCCGCAAGATCACCGTCGACTGAGCCGCGCCCTGGGCCCGGTTCGCACCGCCTCCGTCCGTCCGTTCGTTCGTTCGTTCCGCACCCGCTTGCCGCAGGAGCTGTCTGCATGACGTCTTTCGCCATTCCCGTGCCCGCCCCCGTCACCCTGGCGGTGGCCGGCAGCAGCGCACGGTTTCCCGTGGGCCGGGTGTTCTGCATCGGCCGCAACTACGCCTGGAGCGCGGACGAGCCGCGCCCGGCCGAGATGCCCGCGTGGTTCATGAAGCCCGCCAGTGCCGTCGTGCCGGCCCAGGGGGCCTTGCACTGCCCGCCGCAGACCACCGAGTTCTGCCACGAGGTGGAGCTGGTGGTGGCCATCGGCCAGGGCGGGCGCGGCATCGATCCCGCACGGGCCGAGGCCGGCCACGTCTGGGGCTACGCCGTGGGGCTGGACATGACCCGGCGCGACCTGCAGCGGCAGGCCAAGGCAGCCGGCGGCCCCTGGGAGCCGGCCAAGGCCTTCGACCATTCCGCACCGTGTACCCCGCTGGTGCCGGCCGCACGCTGCGGCCACCCCCGCAGCGGCGCCATCTGGCTGACGGTCAACGGCGTGGAGCGGCAGCGGTCGGACGTGGCGCAGCTGCTATGGCCGGTGGCCGAGCTGATCGCCATGCTGTCCCGTTCGGTCACTCTCGCGCCGGGCGATCTGGTCTTCACGGGCACGCCGGCCGGCGTCGACGTGCTGCACCCCGGCGACAGCGTGCGGGCCGGTGTGGACGGCATCGGCGAACTGGCCATGGACGTCACCGCCACCTCTTCGTGATTCCCTTACTGGAGCCCTGTCTTGAACCTCTCTTCTCCATCCTCCTCCCGTCCGACACGCATCGCCCTCGTCACCGGTGCCGGCAGCGGTATCGGCCGGGCGGTCGCCCTGGGGCTGCTCGGCGACGGCTGGACCGTCGTGCTGGCCGGGCGCCGCCCCGAGCCGCTGGACCAATTGGTCGCCGAGGCCACCGCGCGCGGCCAGACGGCGATGGCCGTGCCGACCGACGTCACCGACCCGGAAAGCGTGCAGGCGCTGTTCGACGCGATCGAGCGGCGCTGGGGGCGGCTGGATCTGCTGTTCAACAACGCCGGTGTGAATGCACCCGCCGTGCCGATGGACGAGCTGCCGCTGGACAAATGGTTCAGCGTGATCAACACCAATGTGACCGGCGTGTTCCTGTGCGCCCGGGCTGCCTTCGGCCTGATGCGGCGCCAGCAGCCGCAGGGCGGGCGGATCATCAACAACGGGTCGATTTCTGCCCACGCGCCGCGGCCGTTCACGGCGCCGTACACGGCCAGCAAGCACGCGGTGACGGGGCTGACCAAGGCCATCGCGCTGGACGGCCGGGCCTACGGCATCGTGGCCAGCCAGATCGACATCGGCAATGCGCTGACCGAGCTGTCAGAGCGCATGACGCGCGGCGTGCTGCAGGCCAACGGCAGTGTGGCGCCCGAACCCATGATGGCCGCCAGCCATGTGGCCGACGCCGTGCGGCACATTGCCGCGCTTCCGCCCGAGGCCAATGTGCTGCAGATGACGGTGATGGCCAGCGCCATGCCGTTCGTCGGACGCGGCTGAACCCGGCCAGAGACATAAACCGCAGGAGACACCTGCATCCACCAGGAGACAAAGCATGAAATCCGTCGTTCTCTTCAAGACCCTTGCCCTGGGCGCTGCCTTGGCCGTCGCCCCCGCGCTCGCCTCAGCCCAGGCGGCGTATCCCAGCCGGGCCATCAAGATCATCGTGCCGGCCCCGCCGGGCGGCGCCATCGACACGCTGGCGCGTGTGGTGGGCGACAAGATGGCGGTGTCGATGGGACAGCCGGTGATCATCGAAAACAAGCCCGGCGCGTCCAACAACCTGGGCACCGATGTGCTCGCCAAGTCGCCGCCCGACGGCTACACCATCGGCGTGGTCGGGGGCAGCCACAACATCAACAAGTTCCTGTTCAAGAACCTGGGATGGGACCCTGAGAAGAGCTTCGAACCCATCGTCTACACGCACGAGGTGCCGCTGGTGTTCGCCGTGGCGCCGCAGGTGCCCGCCAAGACGCTGCCCGAGCTGATCACCTGGATGAAGGCCCATCCGGACGAGGCCAAGGTCGCCACCTCGGGCCGGGGCAGTGCGCAGGAGATGGCGGCGGAGATGTTCCGCCTCGCCAGCGGCGCCAACATCCTGCTGGTGCCCTACAAGGGCTCCTCCGCCGCCCACCCCGATCTGCTGGCCGGCCGCACGGCGCTCTACATCGACACCATCAGCGCCATCCAGGCCCATGTGAAGGCCGGGACGGTGAAGGCCGTGGCGGTCTCCACGCAGCAGCGGTCCAGGTCGTTGCCGGAGGTGCCCACGGCGGCCGAGCAGGGGCTGAAGGGCTACGACGCGAATACCAACGGCGGCTTCCTCGCGCCGGCCGGCACGCCCAAGGCCATCGTCAACCGGCTCAACGCCGAGATCAACGCCGCGTTGAAGCTGCCCGATGTCCGCAGCAAGCTCGAAGGCGCCGGCATCGAAGTGCAGGGCGGCACGCCGGCGGAGTACGCCGCAGTCATCAAGTCGGACCTGGCCAAGTGGGGCCGGGTCGTCAAGGAAGCCGGCATCCAGCCGGAATGACAGCGCCCGGGCGACCGGGCGGCCCGGCCGCGTGCCGGGTGGTACTCAGATGTCGTCGAGCAGCGCGTAGGGCAGGGGCAGCAACGCCAGCGCGGGTCCGTCGGCACGCACGGCGTTCAGGCGTGTGGCGTCTGCAGCGCTGATCTGCATGGACACCAGCAGGTCCACGCCGCCAGTGGGTGCCGGCGCGGTCTGAACGACGGTGCCCACGGGCTGCTCGGCATCGCCCTCGGCGAACACCTCGGCGCCGACGGGCATGTCCTCCACTGCATGGGCCAGGTAGGTGCGGCGCTTGAGGGTGCCGCGGAACTGGCTGCGGGCCACCACCTCCTGGCCGGGGTAGCAGCCCTTCTTGAAGTTCACGCCGCCGACGGACTCGTAGTTGAGCATCTGCGGCACGAAGGCCTCGACCAACGGCGCGGTCAGCGTGGCGACGCCGCTGCGCACCTCGCTCCAGCGCCAGGCTTCGAGCGGCAGCTCGGCGCCCTCCGGCGCCGGCGTGCCGGCCGGCGCCACCCACAGGGCACGCGCCTGGCCGTCGGCCGGGTAGAGCTGCACCACGCTGGCGGCGCCTGCGTCGGCCTTGCTCCAGGGCGCGCGCTCTGCCGGGGCCGCGCTGCCGGCCAGGCCGCGCAGGGTGAAATCGGCGCTGGCGTCGGTCAGTTTGGCCTTCGTGCGCAGCACGAACATGGACAGGCGCTTGAGCGTGGGCGCCAGCAGGTCGGCCGAGCACACCAGCAGCACCTCGGAGGCGCTGCGCTTGAAGCCGATGAAGCTGGCCTGCATGCGGCCCTTAGCCGAGAGAAAGCCCGCCAGGCGGGCCTGGTCCAGCCCCAGCAGGGCGAAGTCCTGGGTGAGCTGGCCGTGCAGGAATTTGGCGGCTTCTTCGCCTTCGACACGGATCACGCCCAGGTGCGTCAGAGGAGGGGTCACGCCGTCCAGCGGCACAGGCAGGGTGGTGGTCATGGCTGAATTATGATGCCCGGTTCCATTCACACAGGCAGCAGGGTTGTGCGTCGATTTCTCGCATTGGTATTGGTGATGGTGCTGACGGCAGGGGCCGTGGCCTTCTGGTGGCTGCACGAGCCCATGCCCGTGCGCCCGCGCGCCGGCGTGCCCGCCAACCAGCCGCTGGAGCTGGTTATCGACCCCGGAACCACGCCGCGCGGCGTGGCCCGTGCCGTGGTCGAGGCGGGCGTGGGTCTGGATGCGCGCGTGCTCTATGCCTGGTTCCGCTTCTCGGGGCAGGACCGGCTCATCAAGGCGGGCAACTACGAGATAGCGGTAGGCACCACCCCGCGCGGCCTGCTGCAGATGCTGGTGCGTGGCGAGGAAGCCCTGCGCGCCCTGACGTTGGTCGAAGGCTGGACCTTTCGCCAGGTACGCCAGGCCCTGGCGCGCGAAGACCAGCTCAAGCCCGAGACCCGCGACATGACCGAGGCCGCCCTCATGCAGGCGCTGGGCCGTCCGGGCGTCGCGGCGGAAGGTCGGTTCTTTCCGGATACCTACAACTACGCCAAGGGCACGAGCGACCTCGCCCTGCTGCGCCGCGCGCTGCATGCCATGGACAAGCGGCTGGAGGCCGCCTGGGCGCAGCGGGCCGCGGACACGCCGCTCAAGAATGCCGACGAGGCGCTGATCCTGGCCAGCATCGTCGAGAAGGAAACCGGCCGCGCCGCCGACCGCGCGCAGATCGCCGGGGTGTTCACCAACCGGCTGCGCATCGGCATGCTGCTGCAGACCGACCCGACGGTGATCTACGGCATGGGCGAGAAGTTCGACGGCAACCTGCGCCGGCGGGACCTGCAGACCGACACGCCCTGGAACACCTACACGCGGGGCGGCCTGCCGCCGACGCCTATCGCCCTGCCGGGCAAGGCCTCGCTGCTGGCAGCGGTGCAGCCGGAGCAGACCAAGGCGCTGTATTTCGTGTCGCGCGGCGATGGCACCAGCCATTTCAGCCCCACGCTGGACGAACACAACCGGGCCGTCAACCGCTACCAGCGCGGCGGCCCATGACGGGACGCGCGCAGACGGCGGCCCCTCTCTTTCATTCACCGGAACCCACAGGAACAGGAACGTCGATGGCATTGGAGCAAGCACCCGCCGAGCGCGGGCTGTTCATCACGTTCGAAGGCATCGACGGTGCGGGCAAGTCCTCGCACATCGACGGGCTGGCGCATGCCTTGCGGGCCGCGGGCCGCACCGTGGTCGTCACGCGCGAGCCCGGCGGAACGCCGCTGGCCGAAAAGCTGCGCACGCTGCTGCTGCACGACGCCATGGACCCGCTGACCGAGGCGCTGCTCATCTTCGCCGGCCGGCGCGACCACCTGCGCTGCGTGATCGAGCCGGCCCTGGCCCGTGGCGAGGTCGTGCTGTGCGACCGCTTCACCGACGCCACCTTCGCCTACCAGGGGGCCGGCCGGGGCTTCGACACCGTCGCGCTGCTGGACCTGGAGCGCATGGCCCAGACCGGCCTGGGCCCGCAGCCCAGCCCGATGCGCAACCCCGATCTCACCCTGTGGTTCGACCTGCCCCCGGCCGTGGCCGCGCAGCGGCTGGCGGGCGCGCGGGTGCCCGACCGCTTCGAGGCCCAGCCGGTGGCATTCTTCGCCCGTGTGGCGCAGGGCTATGCCGACCGCGCCGCCGTCGCGCCCCAGCGGTTCGCCCGGCTGGACGCCGCCCAGCCCCGGGAGGCCGTGTGGGCGCAACTGGCCGACGTGCTGGTACAGCGGGGCTGGCTGGTACCGGCTGCCGGGGCGCCGGCATGAGCGACGCTGCCGCATTGGCGGAGCAGCCCGTAGCGCCCTGGATCGCGGCGCAGCGCGACCAGCTGCTGGCCCAGCGAGGCCATGCCTGGCTGCTGCAGGGGCCTTCCGGATTGGGCCAGTACCGCCTGGCTCTGGAACTGGTGCGCGCCTGGCTGTGCGAGGCGCCCACGCCCCACGGCGCCTGCGGCCACTGCACCAGTTGCCACGCCATCGACGTGCGTGCCCATGCCGACCTGTGCGTGCTCATGCCCGAGACGCAGATGGTCGCGCTGGGCTGGCCGCTGCCCGAGAAGGCACAGGCCGAGATCGACGACAAGAAGCGCAAGCCCAGCCGCGAGATCCGGGTGGAGGCCATGCGCGATGCGGTGGAGTTCGCGCAGCGCACGTCGGCCCGCGGCCGCGGCAAGGCGGTGCTGGTCTATCCCGCCGAGCAGATGAACCACGTCACCGCCAACGCGCTGCTGAAGACGCTGGAGGAGCCGCCCGGCGACGTGCGCTTCGTGTTGGCGACCGAGGCGGCCCACCAGCTGCTGCCCACCATCCGCAGCCGTTGCCTGGGCCACACCATGGTCTGGCCGCAGCCCCCGGCCATGCATGCGTGGCTGGCGGGGCAGGGCGTGGCGCAGGATGCAGCGCAGGCCTTGCTGCGTGCAGCCGGCGGCCGGCCCGACGATGCGCTGGCCCTGGCGCGCGCGGGCCGCAGCCCGCAGGCCTGGGCCCAGCTGCCCAAGGCCGTTGCGCGCGGCGATGTCTCGGCCCTGGCCGATATGGCGCCTGCCGAGGCGGTCGACGCGCTGCAGAAGCTGTGCCACGATCTGCTGGCCCGCCGCGTGGGCGCGCCGCCGCGCTACTTCGCCGAGGCCGACCTGCCCGAACCGCCCGGCGTCGCCCCGCTCACACGCTGGGCCCGCGCGCTGGCCAAGGAGGCCCGCACCGCGGAGCATCCGTTCAATGCCGGCCTCATGCTGGAGTCGCTTGTGGCCCAGGCGCGAAACGCCCTACACTCGCGCCATTAGCCCTTTCGCAGACCCATGAGCAGTCCCTCCACAGCGCCCCGTCCCAGCGTCATGCAGCTGGCCATCAAGGAAAAGGCGGCCCTGTATGCGGCATACATTCCGTTCTTTGCCGAAGGCGGCATCTTCGTGCCCACGCCGCGCGAGTACAAACTGGGCGACGACGTCTACGTGCTGCTGACCTTGCCCGAAGACCCGCAGCGCTACCCCGTGGCCGGCCGTGTGGCCTGGGTCACCCCGGCCCGCGCGGCCGGCAACCGTACGCAGGGCGTGGGCATCCAGTTCCCCAAGGACGAGAAGTCCCGCCTGCTCAAGCACAAGATCGAAGAGATCCTGGGCGCTGCGCTGGCTTCCGAACGCCCCACCCAGACCATCTGACCGATCCCCGGTATTCTTGGGGGCTGGCCGATTTGCTGCCGAACGGTGATGCCGGTCGGCTTTTTCGTTTCTCAGAGGCCCTGGCGATACGGCTCGGACGTGGTTCAGCGCAGCTGGCCCTGGCCTGGGTCTGCAGCCCGTTGGCCGCCGATGTTTTTGTTGTCTTCCGAATACTTTCGCGCATGTTCACCGATTCCCACTGCCACCTTAACGATCCCAGCCTGCTGCCCCGACTGTCCGAGATCCGGGATGCGATGGCGGCCGCGCAGGTGGACCGGGCGCTGTGCATCTGCACGACGATGGAAGAGTTCGGCGCCGTGCAGGGTCTGGCCACGGCCCATGACAACTTCTGGGCCACGGTCGGCGTGCACCCGGACAACGAGGGGGTGACCGAGCCCTCCGTGCAGGATCTGCTGGACGGCGCAGCGCTGCCGCGCGTGGTGGCCATCGGCGAGACGGGGCTGGACTACTACGGCATGGAAGACCGCAAGGGGGGCCGCAGCATCGCCGACCTGGAGTGGCAGCGCGAGCGCTTCCGCACGCACATCCGCGCAGCGCGCACGGCCCGCAAGCCGCTGGTGATCCACACCCGCAGCGCCTCGGACGACACCTTGGCCATCCTGCGCGAAGAGGGCGAGGACGGCGCGGGCAACCGCGCCGGCGGCGTGTTCCATTGCTTCACCGAAACGGCCGAGGTGGCGCGGGCGGCACTCGACCTGGGCTACTACATCTCGTTCTCGGGCATCCTCACCTTCAAGAATGCGCAGGATCTGCGTGACGTCGCCGCCTTCGTGCCGCTGGACCGCATGCTCATCGAGACCGACAGCCCCTACCTTGCGCCCGTGCCCTACAGGGGCAAGACGAACACACCGGCATACGTGCCCTTCGTTGCGCAGCAAATTGCCACGGTGCGCGGCTTGTCGGTGGAGGCCATCGCCTCGGCCACCAGCCGCAACTTCGACGATCTGTTTCTGCAGGAAGGCAAGACGCCATGACGATGCAACGACGCCGGGCCCTGGCCTGGCTCGCCCTGGTGGGCGTAGAGGGCGGCACGACCGGCTGCGCCCACGCAGGCGCCTACGACGAATACTTCACGGCCATCGTGCGCGACCAGGGCGATGCCATCACGGCGCTGCTGCGCCGCGGTTTCGATCCCAACACCCGTGACGCCAAAGGCCAGGTGGGCCTGACGCTCGCACTCAGCCTGGAATCCATGTCGGCCTTCCAGGCCATCCTGCAGGCCCGCGGCGTGCAGGTGGAAGCGCGCAATGCACAGGACGAGAGCGCCCTCATGATGGCCGCCATCAAGGGCAACCTGCCCGCGGCGCGCGCCCTCATCGCCAAGGACGCCGACGTCAACAAGACCGGCTGGACGCCGCTGCACTACGCCGCGTCGTGCATCACGGACAACGCGCCGGCCATGATCACCTTGCTGCTGGAAAACCATGCCTACATCGACGCCGGCTCGCCCAATGGCACCACGCCGCTGATGATGGCCGTGCGCTACGGCACGGGCGACGCGGCCCGCCTGCTGGTGCGCGAGGGCGCCGATCCCACACTCAAGAACCAGCTGGGGCTGACGGCAGCCGACTTCGCGCGCCAGGCGCAGCGGCAGGACATGGTGGACCTGGTGACCGCCGCCGCCCGGCAGCGCCAGCCGGCCGCCCGCAGCACCTGGTGAGGGCAGGGTGCGCACCGCTTGCGCACCTCAATTGTAAAAAATTGATAGCAGCTTGCGCTTTCCAGAAGGGTGTTTGAGGCCTCTGGAAACCGCAAAAGCAGCCTGGACAAGCGCCGGCTGCTATGTTTTTCAGTGGACGTTGGAGCGCGCCTGCAGCCGGGCGTACAGCCCGCCGCTGGCCATCAGCTCGGCGTGCGAGCCCTGTTCGGCGATGCGACCCCGCTCCATCACCACCACGCGGTCGGCATGCTCGATGGTGGACAGGCGGTGGGCGATCACCAGCGTCGTGCGCCCGCGCATCAGCCGCTGCAGGGCTTCCTGCACCAGCCGCTCGGACTCGGTATCCAGCGCCGACGTGGCCTCGTCGAGAATGAGGATGGGCGCGTCCTTGTACAGCGCGCGGGCGATGGCCAGGCGCTGGCGCTGCCCGCCCGACAGCTGCGTCGCGTTGTGCCCCACCACCGTGTGCATGCCCTGCGGCAGCGACGCCACGTGCGCCGCCAGGTTGGCCGCATCCAGGCAGGCCTGGATCCGCGCTTCGTCGACGGGTGCGCCCAGGGCCACGTTGGCGGCGATGGTGTCGTTGAACATCACCACGTCCTGGCTGACCATGGCGAACTGCGCGCGCAGGCAGCCCAGGTCCCATTGTTCGATGGCCACGCCGTCGAGCAGAATCTCCCCCGACGTCGGCTGTAGGAAGCGGGGCAGCAGGTTGACCAGCGTGGTCTTGCCGGCGCCTGACGGCCCGACCAAGGCCACGATTTCGCCGGGGCGGATGTCCAGCCCGATGGCGTCCAGAGCCGGCGCCTGGTCGGCCTCGAAGGCCACCGTCACGCCGCGCAGGCTCAGGGCGCCCTCGGCACGCGCCACACGGTGGCTGCCGCTGTCTTCCGCTCGCGTATCGCCCAGCAGCGCTAGGCCGCGCTCCAGCGCCGCCACGCCGCGCGTGATGGGGTTGGCCACGTCCGCCAGGCGGCGGATGGGCGCCACCAGCATCAGCATGGCCGCGATGAAGGAGGCGAAGCCGCCGACCGTCACGTCCTTGGTGCCCGCGCCCTGGCTTTGCCACAGCGCGATGCAGATCACTGCCGACAGGGCGCCGGCCGCCAGCAGCTGCGTGAGCGGCGTCATGGCAGCCGAGGCGATGGTCGACTTGATAGCCAGGCGGCGCAGGCTGTGGCTGAGCTGGGCGAAGCGTTGGGCCTGGCCCTCCTGCGCCCCGTGCAGCCGCACCATGCGGTGGGCCAGCACGTTCTCTTCCACCACATAGGCGAGGTCGTCGGTGGCCTGCTGGCTGCTTTTCGTCAGTCCGTACAACCGGCGCGACAAGGTCTTCATGATCCAGCCCACGCCGGGCACCATCACGGCCACGATCAGCGTCAGCTGCCAGTTCAGGTACAGCAGATAGCCCAGCAGGGCGATCAGGGTGAAGCCATCGCGCGAGAGTCCGAGGAGCGCCTGCACCAGCGACTGGAACCCGGTTTGCACTTCGTACACCACGGTGTTGGACAGCGCGCTCGCAGACTGCTTGCCGAACAGATTCATCTCGGCCGCCAGCAGCCGCTGGAACAGCGCCTCGCGCAGCTTGAGCATGCCCTCGTTGGCGATGCGCGCCAGCGCGTACTGGCCGGAGAACTGCGCCAGCCCGCGCACGATGAACACACCGATGATGGCGAGCGGGACCATCCACAGCTTCAGGGAACCCTCGGTGAACCCCTGGTCGAGCAGGGGCTTTAGCAGGGCGGGGATCAGCGGTTCGGTGATCGCCGCGACCAGCGTGGCACACACGGCGATGGTCCAGGCCAACCGCTGGTGCCCGAAGTAAACGTGCAGGCGGCGAATGCGCTGCAGCAGGGAAAGAGATGCGGTGGAACCCGCCTGGGGGCTGCTGCGCAGCGCTATGATTCGGGGATTGCATGAGAGGCGGATTCTACGTTTCGGCTATTGCAGCTCAGCACAGTTTGTCACAGGCCGGCCTAGGCTATGTGTAACATGCAGGGCTCCTGTTACCGGCCTTTGTACGGTTATTCGATGGTTACCAATGACTATTGACCGAACTCCCTCATTTCCCTCTCTCTCCACCGTGCTTCCGCACCTGTCCCGACGGCACGCCGTCACGGCCCTTGCCGCCAGCTCCGCACTGCCTGCCTTGGCGCAGTTCCGCGTCGAGATCAAGGGTGTCGGCCTGACGCAGCTGCCGATCGCCATCGCGCCGTTCCGCGGCGAGGCGCAATCACCGCAGAAGATCTCCGCCATCGTGCAGGCCGACCTGGAGCGCAGCGGCCAGTTCGTCGGCGTGGACGCATCGGATGCGCAGCTCGACGAATCCTCCCGCCCCGACGTCGCCCTGTGGCGGCAGAAGAAGGCCGATTCGCTGGCCTCCGGCAGCGTCAGCCGCCTGGCGGACGGACGCTACGACGTCCGCTTTCGCCTGTGGGACGTCGTCAAGGGCCAGGACCTGGGAGGGCAGAGCTTCGTGGTCACCCAGGCCGACCTGCGCCTGGTGGCCCACCGCATCGCCGACTTCATCTACGAAAAGCTCACTGGCGAGCGCGGTGTGTTCTCCACCCGGATCGCCTATGTGACCAAGGCCGGCAGCCGCTACAGCCTGTGGGTGGCGGATGCCGACGGCGAGAACGCGCAGTCCGCGCTGTCCAGCCCCGAGCCCATCATCTCGCCCGCCTGGTCGCCTACGGGCGGCCAGCTGGCCTACGTGTCGTTCGAGTCCCGCAAGCCGGTCGTGTACGTGCACGACGTGTCCACGGGACGGCGCCGGCTGATCGCCAACTTCCGCGGCTCCAACAGCGCGCCCGCCTGGTCGCCCGACGGCCGCACGCTGGCCGTGACGCTCAGCCGCGACGGTGGCTCGCAGCTCTACACCATCGACGCCAACGGCGGCGAGCCCCGCCGCCTGATGCAGAGCGGAGGCATCGACACCGAGCCGGTGTTCTCCAGCGACGGCCGAAGCATCTACTTCGTCAGCGACCGCGGCGGCGCACCCCAAATCTACAAGGTCGGCACCAGCGGCGGCGGTGCCGAGCGCGTGACCTTCACCGGTTCCTACAACATCTCGCCCAGTATCAGCCCCGACGGCCAGTGGTTGGCCTACATCTCCCGGGTGGGCGGTGCCTTCAAGCTCCACGTAATGGACCTGAAGTCCGGCACGGTGACCGCCGTGACGGACACGACGCGTGATGAAAACCCCAGCTTCGCACCCAACAGCCGGCTGATCGTCTATGCCACCCAGCAGCAAGGCCGTGAGGCCCTCATGACCACCACGCTGGACGGCAAGATCAAGGCACGGCTGGCCGGTCAGAGTGGAGACATCCGGGAACCCGACTGGGGCCCGTTCCAGAAACAGCAGTGAGCCCAGAAACCTTTTTTGCTTTTTGAATACCAAGTCGACAGGAGAAGTTAAATGATGAATTCGAAGTTCAAGCGCGCGTCCCTCGCCCTCACCATGGTCGCCCTGATGGCCGGCTGCAGCTCCGGCGTCAAGCTGGAAGACACGCCCGTCGAGGACAAGGGTGCAACGTCCACCAATGCGGGCGCAAATGCCGGCGGCACCAGCCAAAGCGGCGTGGCTCCCGTGGACCTGAGCCAGTCGGCCCGCGACGGCCAAGGCCCCGTGGGCGTGGCGCGCATCGTGTACTTCGACTACGACAGCTACGTCATCAAGCCTGAAGCCCAGTCGGTCATCGACGCCCATGCCCGCTTCATCAAGGCCGTGCCCAGCCGCAAGGTCATGATCGAAGGCCACACCGACGACCGCGGTGGCCGCGAGTACAACCTGGCCCTGGGCCAGAAGCGTGCCGAGGCCGTGCGCCGCGCGCTGGGCCTGCTGGGCGTGCAGGACAGCCAGATGGAAGCCGTGAGCTTCGGCAAGGAAAAGCCGGCCGTGCAAGGCAGCTCGGAAGATGCCTACGCGCAAAACCGCCGCGCTGAACTGTCCTACCGTTGATGAGCGCTCGCATTCTCTCTCGCCACCATGCGATTGCCGCCCTGGCAGTCGCCGTGTTCGCCTGCTGGGCGCCTGCGAGCCAGGCCGCCTTGTTCGAGGATGACGAGGCACGCCGCGCCATCCTCGAGCTGCGCCAGCGCGTCGATGCCTTGCAGCAGTCGGGCCAGCGTTCCGGAGATGAGACCTCCCAGCTGCGCCGCAGCCTCCTCGACCTGCAAACGCAGATCGAGGCGCTGCGCGTGGAGCAGGCCAATCTCCGCGGACAGAACGAACAGCTGCGCAAGGATGTGAGCGACCTGCAGAGCCGCCAGAAGGACATCGCACAGGGTATGGACGAACGCCTGCGCCGGTTCGAACCCTTGAAGGTGAACGTGGATGGGCGCGAGTTCCAGGCGGACCCGGCCGAGAAGCGCGACTTCGAAGCCGCGTTGGCGGTCTTCCGCACGGGTGCTTTCGGCGACTCCGTGCCGCTGTTCACCAACTTCGTGCGGCAGTATCCGTCCAGCGGCTACGTGCCCTCGGCGCGGTTCTGGCTGGGCAATGCGCAGTACGCGACCCGCGACTACAAGGAAGCCATCAACAACTTCCGTTCCTTGCTGTCCGCGGCGCCCGACCACGCGCGCGCTCCCGAAGCGGCACTGTCGATCGCCAATTGCCAGATCGAGCTGAAGGACACCCGCGGCGCCCGCAAGACGCTGGAAGATCTGCTCAAGGCCTATCCGCAGTCCGAGGCCGCTGCCGCTGCCAAGGAGCGCCTGTCGCGTCTGAAGTGACAAGCACCTTACCCCCGGCCGATGCACAAGCCAGCGAATCCGCTGGCTTTTTCGATCCGGAGCGCCGCTTCGGTGGTCTGGCACGCCTGTATGGCGTGGAAGGCGCCGCGCGCATCCGTAGGGCCCATGTGGCCGTGATCGGAATCGGCGGCGTGGGCTCGTGGGCCGTGGAAGCGCTGGCCCGCAGTGGCGTGGAGCACCTCACGCTCATCGACATGGACCATGTCGCCGAGTCCAACGTCAACCGCCAGATCCACGCGACCACCGACACGCTCGGCCAAGCCAAGATCGACGCCATGCGTGACCGCATCCGCCTCATCAACCCGGATTGCGTGGTGCACTGCGTCGACGATTTCGTCACCGAGTCCAATTGGCCGGCCGTGCTGCCCCCGCCCGTGGACGCCGTCATCGACGCCTGCGACCAGGTGCGCGCCAAGGTCGCGATGGCAGCGTGGAGCCTCCGTACCAAGACGCCGTTCATCGCCGTAGGCGCCGCCGGCGGCAAGCGCTGGGCCCACAAGGTGGATATCGACGACCTGTCGCAGACCACGCATGACCCGCTGCTCGCTCAAGTTCGCTACCGGTTGCGCAAACAGCATGGTGCGCCCAAGGAAGGCAAGGCGATCAAAGTCGCTTGCGTTTTCAGCCGCGAGGCCGTCGCGGCGCCGCATGCCTCCTGCCAGATCGACGCGGGGGATGGCACGCTGAACTGTCATGGTTACGGCTCCGTCGTCTCGGTGACCGCCACTTTCGGCCAGTGTGCAGCGGGCTGGGTGTTCGATCGCTTGGCCGGAGCGCGGTAAAAGCACGCTATACTCACAGGCTTTGCTGCAGCACGAAAGTGCTGATGCAGTGGGACGTTAGCTCAGTTGGTAGAGCAGCGGACTTTTAATCCGTTGGTCACTGGTTCGACCCCAGTACGTCCTACCACTCTCTTCAAAAAGCCGCTTCTTCAAGCGGCTTTTTTCTTTTCCGCTGAGAAGATGCGTCCTGGGCCTGAAGCGGATGGGTTCGCCGGCAGCGACTCGGTGCGGGCGATGAGGTGTTTGCGGTACAGGTGCGCCAACCGCGCCTTTTTGCCCGATCATGCAGCCGTCGAGATAACGGAGGAGTGCAATGGACGAGGCGATTTATCTCAAGCTCAAAGGCATCGTGATCCGGGATTTGGTGGCGGACCCCCGTCGCGAGCACTTTCACGAAAAGGAACTGGCTACGGAGGGGCTGACAACCGAGTACCGGCGGGCGGTGGAGGAGGTGCTGGAAGAGCTTGCCGCCGCGCGGCGCGCGCGAAGTTGACGGCCTGAGGTATGGTGACGGTGTGGGGGACCACGCGGCTTGCGCTCGGCCCGTCTGCCATGCGCAGATGCTTGCGGTCTGCTACTTTCTCTGGCGGGAAAGGGTGACCCGCATTGTTCGCAGGCTGCTTCTTATGGTTGGAATTTCAGGCGGAAGCGGCTTCAGCAATCGTCCCGCTGCTCTCGATGGCCAGTCCGGCCTGGCGCCAAGCCTCCAGCCCTCCCTGCAGGGGTTGGACGACCTGGAAACCCGCGCGTTTCAGCTGGCTGGAAACAATCACGGCGGACGCTTCTGCTGGGCAGTCGCAGTAGACGATGATCTGCGTCGTGCGGTGGGGACTGTTCATCGCGGACGCCCACTGCGAGGCGTCGAATCGCTGTGCGCCTGGGATGCGTTCGCGCTCCCAGAGCGCTGGCTTGCGAACGTCCAGAACGATGTGGGGTTTCTTGGAGTCCAGTAGGTTTTGCAGTTCGGCCACCGCAATGCGGGGCACTAGCATCTGCCGCCTGATTGTCAGTCGCGACCAGAATTTGCGTGCGATGTAGACCGCCAAGCCCGCCAGGAGAAGTGCCACGCCCCACTTTCCGAGCGCTTGCAGCGTGTCCAACGCGGATTCCATCGCGGAGGAGAAGATCCAACCGAGGGCCAGGCCCACGCTTGCCCACAGTGCCGCACCGGCTGCGTCATAAGCCAGAAACGCTGCAGTCCGTACCCGCATCGTGCCCGCCATGGCGGTGGCGATCGATGCAAACCCGGGAATGAACTTCGCGACCAAAAGCGACTTCGCGCCCCAGCGGTCAAACAGGTTCTCGGTTTGGGCGACACAGGTATCCGGCGTCAGGGAGAGCTTGCACATCAGCCGCAGCACGCGGCTGCCGTACCGGCTGCCCGCCAGATACCACGCGTAGTCCGCGATGAGGCATGCGCCCACCGTCGATGCCAGAAGCAGGGGTGCGGACAGTTCGCCCTTGGCAGCCAGTGAACCGGCCACCATCAGGACCGGGAAGGCCGGAATCGGCACGCCCAACTGTTCCACCAGCACCCAGCCAAAAATGAGCAGAACGCCATAGCTGGCGAGCAGGGTGAAGAGGTAGTCCAAGATGTCTTCTCTCTCGGCCTGGTCTGATGCCGGCCGCTGTCGGTGCAGTGAGGGGGCAGTGGTGCTTCGCTAGAAGCCCAGCGCTGTGCAGTGTTTGTGCGGGGCTTTTGCTGAAGAAGTGCGTCGGATCATAAGTTGCCTTGGAAACCCTGGTGCGGCGTGGCAATGGGCGTCGTGCACAGCCGCTGCGGCGCTCTGCTTGGGCTTTCTGGTCTATCGCGGCCTTCTCCATTCGTCCCGAGTTCTGTCGAGAAGAGGGGGGCGGAAGAGTGCATCCTGAGGCCCGCGCCATGAAGCCGATGGATGGGCGCTGCTGCGCCCGGGCCGCGGGTTTGCAGAGGCCTCGCTGGAAGCCTTGCCGTGGACTACAGGCAGGCAAAGAAAAAGCCACCAGCGAAATCGCGGTGGCTTTGCTCTATGGGTCTGTTGGATCAACAATTCTCTTGTAAATCGTTGACCCCATAAAATTCTTGGCGGAGAGGGCGGGATTCGAACCCGCGGTGGGGATTAGCCCACACACGCTTTCCAGGCGTGCGACTTAAACCGCTCATCCACCTCTCCGGAAGCCCGCAATTGTAGCAGCGCTTTGGGGCGTTTTCTTGCTCCGACGCGCCGGGTCCGCAATTTAGTTCGCGCCGGGCCGTGCGGCGGCGCCACTGGTTTGCACCATCTTCATGGCGGAGCCGATGAGCGCGGAGACCTCGGTCATGTTGCTCGGCACGATCAGCGTCGTGGTCGCGTCGGAGGCGACTTGGCTATAAGCCTCGACGGCCTTCTCGGCCACCTTGAGTTGCACGGCCTGCTCGCCGCCGGGCTGGCGGATGGCAGCGGCCACGCGCTCGATGGCCTGGGCCGTCGCTTCGGCCACGGCAGTGATGGAGGCGGCCTCACCCTGTGCGTTGTTGATCTGGGCCTGCTTTTCGCCCTCAGAGCGGGCGATGAAGGCTTCGCGCTCGCCAGTGGCGATGTTGATCTGTTCCTGGCGGCGGCCTTCGGAGGCGGCGATCAGGGCGCGCTTCTCGCGCTCGGCGGTGATCTGTGCCTGCATGGCGCGCAGGATCTCGTTGGGCGGTGTCAGGTCCTTGATCTCGTAGCGCAGCACCTTCACGCCCCAGTTCAGCGCGGCCTCGTCGATGGCGGACACCACCTGCGCGTTGATCATGTCGCGTTCTTCGAAGGTCTTGTCCAGTTCGAGCTTGCCGATCACGCTGCGCAGCGAGGTCTGCGCCAGCTGCGTGACGGCCATGATGTAGTTGCTGGAGCCGTAGCTGGCGCGCATGGGATCGGTGACCTGGAAGTACAGGATGCCGTCCACCTGCAGTTGCGTGTTGTCGCGTGTGATGCAGACCTGGCTGGGCACATCCAGCGGGATTTCCTTGAGGCTGTGCTTGTACGCCACGCGGTCCACGAAGGGCACCAGGAAGTTCAGGCCGGGCGTCAGCGTGCCGGCGTACTTGCCCAGGCGCTCCTTCACCCAGGCGTTCTGCTGGGGCACGACCTTCACCGACCGGGCGATGAAGATGGCGGCGATCACGAAAAGAATGATGGCGATTTCCATGGTGTGTCTCGTCAATGGTTGAAGAACCGGGGAGGGCCGCCGCGCAGATGCAGACGGCCTGGAGTGAGTGGCTTGCGAGAGTCCCGATGCGCTCCGCAGAGCGCGCGGGCCGTTCGCGCCCTCTCAGAGTTTGTCGACCAGCAACCGGTTACCGATGACTTCCGCCACCCGGTGCAGGCCGGGCGATGGCGCATTGCCGGGGCGGTGGACCACGGTCCATTGCGCACCCCGGTAGCGCACCTGGGCCGTGCCGTCGGCGTTCCACGCGTCCACCTGCACGGACTCGCCCACGTCCAGGTTCACGTCGCGGTTGCTGGAAGCCGGCTGCGCGGCCGAACGGCGCCTGCGCAGCAGGTGCAGTCCGATGACCCCTGCGGAGCCCAGTACCGCTGCCGAGATCAATTGGACTGTGAGCTGCGCACCGGCATGTGCCGCCAGCGCGCCCGCTGCCAGGCCGATGGCCAGCATGAGCAGGTAGAACGTGCCCGTCAGCAGCTCTGCCACCACGATGCCCCCAGCCAGCAGCCACCAGATGGTGGATTCCTCCATAGCGCGACGCTCCTTTTTGTTGTGTGTAGTGCACCACATTCTGGGACAAAAAGGTGGGGGTTCAAAGGCGTGACAACGTTATTCCTTACACTTCGCGGCTGTTTGTTTTTTTGGCCGGTTTGCTCGGAGGCTGCGCATGAAATTTCGCTTTCCCATCGTCATCATCGACGAGGACTATCGTTCCGAGAACACTTCGGGCCTGGGCATCCGCGCTCTGGCGCAGGCTATCGAGTCGGAAGGCTTCGAAGTGCTCGGCGTCACCAGCTATGGCGACCTGACGCAGTTCGCGCAGCAGCAAAGCCGTGCCAGTGCCTTCATCCTGTCGATCGACGATGAGGAGTTCACGCTGGGTTCGGGCCTGGACCCGGTGGTGCTGAGCCTGCGCAAGTTCATTGCCGAGGTGCGCCGCAAGAACACCGATGTGCCGATCTACGTGCACGGCGAGACCAAGACCGCGCGCCACCTGCCCAACGACATCCTGCGCGAGCTGCACGGCTTCATCCACATGTTCGAGGACACGCCGGAGTTCGTGGCCAAGCACATCATCCGCGAGGCCAAGAGCTATCTGGAGGGTGTGCAGCCGCCGTTCTTCAAGGCGCTGCTGGACTACGCCGAAGACGGCTCCTACAGCTGGCACTGCCCGGGCCACTCCGGTGGGGTCGCCTTCCTCAAAAGCCCTGTGGGGCAGATGTTCCACCAGTTCTTCGGCGAGAACATGCTGCGCGCCGACGTGTGCAACGCCGTGGAGGAACTGGGCCAGCTGCTGGACCACAACGGCGCCATCGGCGAATCGGAGCGCAACGCGGCGCGCATCTTCAATGCCGACCATTGCTTCTTTGTGACCAACGGCACCAGCACTTCCAACAAGATGGTGTGGCACCACACGGTGGCGCCTGGCGATGTGGTGGTGGTGGACCGCAACTGCCACAAGTCCATCCTGCACTCGATCATCATGACCGGGGCGATTCCGGTGTTCCTGAAGCCGACGCGCAACCACTTCGGCATCATCGGGCCCATCCCGAAGAGCGAATTCGAGCGCGACGCCATCGAGGCCAAGATCCGCGCCAACCCGCTGCTCAAGGGGGTGGATGCCGCCACCGTGAAGCCGCGCGTGCTCACGATCACCCAGTCCACGTACGACGGCGTGCTCTACAACACCGAGACCATCAAGGGCATGCTCGACGGCTACGTCGACAACCTGCATTTCGACGAGGCCTGGCTGCCGCACGCGGCCTTCCACCCGTTCTATGGCAGCTACCATGCCATGGGCAAGAAGCGCGCGCGGCCGCAGCATTCGGTGGTGTACGCGACCCAGTCCATCCACAAGCTGTTGGCGGGCATCAGCCAGGCGAGCCACGTGCTGGTGCAGGACTCGCAGACCGTGAAGCTCGACCGCCCGCTGTTCAACGAGGCGTACCTGATGCACACCTCGACCAGCCCGCAGTACAGCATCATCGCCAGCTGCGACGTGGCCGCTGCCATGATGGAGCCGCCCGGCGGCACCGCGCTGGTGGAAGAGAGCCTGCTGGAAGCCCTGGACTTCCGCCGCGCCATGCGCAAGGTGGAGGAAGAGTTCGGCAAGGACGACTGGTGGTTCAAGGTCTGGGGCCCGGACAAGCTGGCCGACGAGGGCGTGGGCCGCGCGGAGGACTGGATCATCCGCGGCGACGGCAAGGGCAAGAAGAACGCGCCCAGCAAGTGGCACGGCTTCGGCGCGCTGGCCGACGGCTTCAACATGCTGGATCCGATCAAGTCGACCATCGTCACGCCGGGCCTGAATCTGGACGGCAAGTTCGACAAGACCGGCATTCCCGCGTCCATCGTGACCAAGTACCTGGCCGAGCATGGCGTGGTGGTGGAGAAGACGGGGCTCTACAGCTTCTTCATCATGTTCACCATCGGCATCACCAAGGGCCGCTGGAACACGCTGCTGGCGGCGCTGCAGCAGTTCAAAGACGACTACGAGCGCAACCAGCCCATGTGGCGCATCCTTCCCGAGTTCTGCCAGCAGCACAAGCGCTACGAGCGCATGGGCCTGAAGGACCTGTGCCAGCACGTGCACGAGCTGTACGCCAAGTACGACATCGCGCGCCTGACGACCGAGATGTACCTCTCGGACCTGACGCCCGCGATGAAGCCGAGCGACGCCTATGCCCACATCGCGCACCGCAAGACCGAGCGCGTGGAGATCGACCAGCTGGAAGGCCGCATCACCACCAGCCTGATCACGCCGTACCCACCGGGCATCCCGCTGCTGATTCCGGGCGAGGTCTTCAATAAGAAGATCGTCGACTACCTGAAGTTCGCACGCGAGTTCGCCAAGCTGTGCCCGGGCTTCGAGACCGACATCCACGGCCTAGTGGAGATCGAGGACGACAACGGCCACGTGCGCTACTACGCCGACTGCGTGGCGAACACCGTGCAGTCCAAGGCCGTGGCCGCCGGCAAGGGCCGCAAGAACGCGCCCAAGGCCGAAGACATCGTGCAGGTGGGCAGCGACGGCCCGTTTGGCCGCAAGGTGTGATCTGAGCGGCTGAGGAGAGGGCGAGCGAGCTCTCTGCGCAACCCATCCCACCGCAAAGCCCGGCATGCCCACAGGTGTGCCGGGCTTTGCTTTTGCTGGCCGCTCAGCGACCGCTCAGCGACCGCTCGGCGGCATGTCTTCGCGCACGCGCAGGTAGCTGGCGAAGCGCGGCAGGCCGCTGCCTTCATGGACGCCGCGGTAGCGGTAGGTGACCCAGGCGCCCACGGGAGGCGGGTTGCGCCGATCGGCATCGCTGAAACCGGTGCCCAGCCGGAAGCGCTGGCCCTGCGGCGTTTCCACCAGCAGTGCGCCCATCTGGCCGGCGTGGCGGCCCTGGCCGGGGAGGTGGTCGATGACGCGGGCCTCGGCGTCATCGTGCGTCTTGACCTTGAGGAGATCGTCGCTGCGCCCGCTGCGGTACGGCGCGCTGCCTCGGTGCAGCATCAGGCCTTCGCCGCCGGCCCGCACCGTGCGGCGCAGCAGCGCCTGCAGTTCTGCATCGGTGGCTACGCGGCGCTGCTCTACGGCCTGCACCCAGGGCTGACCGATGCGCTGGGCGGTGGCCTGCAAGGCCGGCAGGCGCTCGTCGAAGGTGCCGCCGTGCCCTGGTAGATCGAACACCATGAAGCGCATCTGGCGCCAGGCGGCGTCATCCGGTTGCTGCTGGCGTGCCGTGGACTGCGCGTGGCCGAAGCGGTTGCGGCCGGCCCAGAGTTCGCCGTCGAGCGGGATGCCGGGCCAGCCCTGTGTGAACCATGCCGGGGCCTGGATGGCTTCGCCGCCGCGGGTGCGCAGTTCTCGGCCATTCCAGAAGCCGCGCACGCCGTCGTACTTCTCGCTCACCCAGTAGTCGGCCAGCGGCACGCCGGGGCGGTAGACATTGGCCAGCCACACTGCAGGGGGCGGCGCGGGCGCCGCCGCCGGTGAAACGCCCGGCTGTGCGCTGGCCGGCCCGGACGCAAGAACGGCGCACGCTGCCTGGATCAGGAGGGTGCGCCGTTGCATGGTGCTCATCTATTGATAGCTGTATGCGCTTGCTGGATAAGCGCTAGAGGCCGATTCGACTCATATCTTTGTGAGGCGCCCACGGATGGTAGCGCAGGCGCAGCCTCGCCGTATCGTCGATCAGGCCAGGTTGGCGCTGTCGCGGCTGATGCCGCCGGTCTGGCTGAAGCCGCCGTCCACATACATGATCTCGGCCGTCACGCCGCTGGCCAGGTCGGACAGCAGGAAGGCGGCGGCATTGCCCACGTCCTCGATCGTCACGTTGCGGCGCAGGGGCGAGGCGTCGGCCACGGTGCCCAGCAGCTTGCCGAAGTCCTTGATGCCGCTGGCGGCCAGGGTCTTGATGGGGCCGGCGCTGATGCCGTTGGCGCGCATGCCCTTGGGGCCGAGCGATTCGGCCAGGTAGCGCACGCTGGCTTCGAGGCTGGCCTTGGCCAGGCCCATGGTGTTGTAGTTGGGCACCGTGCGCAGGGCACCCAGGTAGCTCAGCGTCAGCACGGCGGCCTTGTCGTTCAGGTAGGGCAGGGCCGCCTTGGCCATGGCCGGGAAGCTGTAGGCGCTGATGTCGTGGGCGATGCGGAACGACTCGCGCGACAGGCCTTCCAGGAAGTCGCCGGCGATGGCCTCGCGCGGCGCGAAGCCGATGCTGTGCACGAAACCGTCGAACTTCGGCCAGGTCTGGGACAGGTCGGCGAACATGCGTTCGATCTGCTCGTCGCTCGCCACATCGCAGTCGAAGACCAGCTTGGAGTCGAATTCGGCGGCGAAGTCGGTGATGCGGTCCTTGAAGCGCTCACCCACGTAGCTGAAGGCCAGCTCGGCCCCTTGTGCATGGCAGGCCTTGGCGATGCCGTACGCGATGGAGCGATTGGACAGCACGCCCGTGATGAGCAGCTTCTTGCCGGTCAGGAAACCCATTTGTTGTTCTCCAGTGAAATGCGGTAGGGATGGCGCCGGGCGCGGTGGCGGGAAATTCCCTGCCAGCGCTGGCATGCCGCCGCCGTGGTGCAGAATTGTCGCATGCGGTTCTGGACGATCTGTCTGCTGTGGGGGGGCTTGCTGGGAGCGGCGCCGGCTTGGGCCGCCCATGGCTATGCGCTCTGGGGGGACCTGAAGTACCCGCCCGGTTTTTCGCACTTCGATTACGTGAAGCCCGACGCGCCCAAGGGCGGCGAACTGCGCATGGTGAGCAACCTGCGCTACTCGACCTTCGACAAGTACAACCCCTTCACGATGAAGGGCTCGCCGCCGGCCTACCTGTCCGACCTGCTGTTCGAGAGCCTGCTGGCCGGCTCCATGGACGAGACCGCCTCCGGCTACGGCCTGCTCGCCGAGGACGTGGAGGTGCCCGCGGACCGGCTCAGCGCCACCTTCCGGCTGCGGGCCGAGGCGCGCTTTCATGACGGCAGCCCGGTCGAGGCCGCTGATGTGAAGTACACCTACGAGACGCTGGTCGGACCCTACGCCGCGCCCGGCTACGCCACGCTGCTGCAGGAAGTGGCCGGCGTCGATGTGATCGACCGGCGGACCGTGCGCTTTCGCTTCAAGCAGGCCAACCGCGAGCTGCCGCTCACGGTGGGCGGCCTGCCCATCTTCAGCCGCGCCTGGGGCCGGCAGGCGGACGGCAAGGCCAAGCGCTTCGACGAGATCGTGACCGATGTGCCCATCGGCAGCGGGCCGTACCGGATCGGCCCGGTGGCCTTCGGGCGCGACATCACCTATGTGCGCGACCCGGACTACTGGGGCCGCGACCTGAACGTGAACCGCGGCGCGTACAACTTCGACCGCATCACCGTCAAGCTGTACAAGGACAACACCGCCCGGCTGGAAGCCGTCAAGGCCGGCGAGTTCGATTTCATGACTGTGTACTCGGCCGGCGACTGGGCGCGCCGCATCGACGGCAAGCTGTTCAAGCAGGGCGTGCTGGTCAAGAAAGAACTGGCCCACCGCCTGCCCGCAGGGTTCCAGAGCTACGTGCTCAACACCCGCCGGCCCATGCTCCGGGACCCGCGGGTGCGCGAGGCGCTGGGGCTGGCCATCGACTATGAGTGGATGAACCGCCAGATGTTCTATGGCGGCTATCCGCGCGTCACGGACCTCTTCGGCAACACCGATTGCCAGGCCACGGGCACGCCCAGCCCGCAAGAGATGGCGCTGCTGGAGCCGTGGCGCGGCAAGGTGCCCGATGCGGTCTTCGGTCCCATGTACCAGCCGCCGGTTTCCGAAGGCGAGGGGCATTCCCTGCGCGACAACCTGCGCCGCGCGCGCCAGCTGCTCGCCGACGCGGGCTGGACCTACCGCGAAGGCGCCTTGCGCAACGCCCAGGGCCAGCCCATGGTGCTGGAATATCTGGACAGCAAGGAGGGCGGCACCCGCACCATCACACCGTGGATGCGCAACCTGGAGAAGCTGGGCATCACGCTGCGCTTCGCCGCCGTGGACTTCGCGCTGTACATGCAGCGCATGGACAAGTTCGACTTCGACATGATCACCCTCAACTACCCGGGGACGTACAACCCCGGCCAGGACATGCAGGAGCTGTTCGGCAGCAAACGGGTCGACGTGGAAGGCAGCAGCAACCATGCCGGGGTGAAGAGCCCGGCCGTGGATGCGTTGGTGAACGCGCTCACCCGCGCGAACTCCAAGGACGAGCTGGTCCCCGCCTGCCGCGCCCTGGACCGCGTGATCATGCACAGCCACTACCTCATTCCCCAGTGGCGGCTGTCGGCGCATCGCATCGTCTACAACCAGCAGCGCCTGGCCTACCATGCGCCCATGCCGCCGTATGCCAAGGCCGAGGAATGGACCATGGCCTATTGGTGGAGCCTGAAGTGAGACACCCGCCTGAAGCGCTGCGCGCTTTTCCCCCGCTCTCGCCGTGCTGTGCACTGCGGGCAGGGAGACGCCGCCGGTGGCCTGGCGAAGCCCGTTCCACGGCGTCTGCTGGCATGGCTTGCTCCGCAGCCATCGGACGGGTGATGCCGCGCCGGTTTCAGCGGGCGTGGGTGGCGCACGCCGCCGTGGGGTATCGCAGCCTGAAAGCTCCTGACTGACCCATGCTCGCCTACATCGCCAAACGCCTGCTGCTCATGCTGCCCACCCTGCTGGGTGTGCTGCTGCTGACCTTCGTGGTGATCCAGTTCGTGCCCGGCGGCCCGGTGGAGCAGTACCTGGCCGAGGCGCGTACCGCGGCGGGCAAGGGGGGCGGGGGCGGGTTGGAGTCCGGCGGCATGAGCTACCGGGGCGACCAGGGCGTGGACCCGAAGCGGCTTGCGCAGATCAAGGCGCTGTACGGCTTCGACAAGCCGGCGCACGAGCGCTTCTTCCAGATGCTGGCGCAGTTCGCGCGCTTCGACCTGGGCCAGAGCTTCTTCCAGAACAAGGCCGTGTGGGACCTGGTCAAGGAGAAGCTGCCGGTGTCCATCAGCCTGGGGCTGTGGACCTTCTTCATCAGCTATCTGGTGGCCGTGCCGCTGGGCGTGGCGAAGGCGGTGCGCGCCGGCACACGCTTCGACCTGGTGACCACGCTGATCATTCTGGTGGGCTATGCCATCCCGGGCTTCGTGCTGGGCGTGGCGCTGCTGGTGGTCTTCGGCGGGCAACTGCAGTGGTTCCCGCTGCGCGGCCTGGTCTCGTCCAACTGGGAGCAGCTCAGCTGGGGCGCGCGCATCGTCGACTACCTCTGGCACATCACGCTGCCGGTGACGGCGATGGTGGCGGGCAGCTTCGCCGTGACGGCCATGCTGACCAAGAACGCCTTCCTGGAAGAGATCCGCAAGCAGTACGTGCTGACGGCGCGGGCCAAGGGCTTGTCGGAGCGGCAGGTGCTGTGGAAGCATGTGTTCCGCAATGCGCTGATTCCCATCATCACGGGCTTTCCGGCGGCCTTCATCGGCGCGTTCTTCACGGGCTCGCTGCTGATCGAGACGCTGTTCTCGCTCGACGGCCTGGGTCTGCTCAGCTACGAGAGCGTGATCCGCCGCGACTATCCCGTGGTGTTGGGCACGCTCTACCTGTTCACGCTGATCGGTCTGGTCACCAAGCTCATCAGCGACCTCTGCTATGTGTGGGTCGATCCCCGCGTGAAGTTCGACTGAACGCATGAGTACCTCCTCCATCGAACTGTCCTCGCCAGCGGCCGTGCCTGCGCCCGCAGGCCCTGCAGCCGCAGGGGCACCCGTGTCGCTCTCGCCTTCGCGCCGCGCCTGGCTGCGCTTCAAGCGCAACCGCCTCGGCTTCTGGAGCCTGGTGATCTTCTGCGTGCTGGTGGTCATCAGCCTGGGGGCCGAGCTGGTGAGCAACGACCGGCCGCTCATCGTGCGCTACGAGGGGCAGACCTACTTTCCGCTGCTCAAGACCTACCCCGAGACGACCTTCGGCGGCGACTTCGACACGCCCACCGACTACCTGGACCCGTTCATCCAGGAGCGTCTGCGTGCGGGCAGCAACTGGGCGCTGTACACGTTCAACACGTACGGCCCCAACACGCTGAACTACTTCGCCAAGTCGCCCAACCCGTCCGCGCCCACATTGGACAACTGGCTGGGCACGGACGACCGGGGCCGTGACATGGTGGCGCAACTGCTCTACGGCTTTCGGGTGAGCGTGCTGTTCGGGCTGGCGCTGACCTTCACCGGCGTGCTGCTGGGGGTGATCACCGGCGCCATCCAGGGCTTCTTCGGGGGCCGGACCGACCTGGCCTTCCAGCGCTTCATCGAGATCTGGGGCTCCATGCCCGAGCTGTACCTGCTCATCATCTTCAGCGCGCTGTTCTCGCCCAGCCTGGCGCTGCTGCTCATCTTGCTGAGCCTGTTCGGCTGGATGGGGCTGTCGGACTACGTGCGGGCCGAGTTCCTGCGCAACCGGCAGCTCGACTACGTGAAGGCCGCGCGCGCCCTGGGGGTGCCCAACGGGCAGATCATCTGGCGCCACATCCTGCCCAACAGCATGACGCCGGTGGTCACCTTCCTGCCGTTCCGCATGAGCGCGGCCATCCTGTCGCTCACCTCGCTCGACTTTCTCGGCCTGGGCGTGCCACCCGGAACGCCCAGCCTGGGCGAACTGCTCAGCCAGGGCAAGAACAACATCGATGCGTGGTGGATCTCGCTGAGCACGTTTGCCGTGCTGGTCACCACGCTGCTGCTGCTCACCTTCATGGGTGACGCGCTGCGCGACGCGCTGGATCCGAGGAAGCAATGAGCGCCATTTGGAGTCGCCGCGCCCCGGCTGGTGCCGCGCCTTGCCGGTACGCAACGGGCCCCGCTTGCCCGCAGAAAACCATCCAGCCATGAGCATCGGACCTTCCTCTTCGCCCTCTGCTGCGCCGCTGCTGCGTGTCGAGGACCTGCGCGTGCGCTTCGGCTCCAAGGAGGTCGTCCACGGCGTGGGCTTCGAGATCGCCGCTGGCGAGAAGCTGGCGCTGGTCGGCGAGTCCGGCTCCGGCAAGACCATCACCGCACTGTCGCTGCTGCGGCTGGCGGGCGATGCCGAGCTGTCCGGCCGCGCCCTGATGGGGGGGCGGGATCTGCTGCAGCTGTCCGAGCGCGAACTGCGCGGCGTGCGCGGGGGCGACATCGCCATGGTCTTCCAGGAGCCCATGACGGCGCTCAATCCGCTGATGCCCGTGGGCAACCAGATTGCCGAGGTGTTGCAGCTGAAACAGGCGCTGACGCGCTCCCAGTCTGCGCAAGCAGCTATTGAATTGTTAGCAAAGACGGGCATTCCCGAGCCGGCGCGCCGGGCCCGCGCGTTTCCGCACCAGCTGTCGGGCGGACAGCGCCAGCGCGCTGTGATCGCCATGGCCCTGGCCAGCCGGCCGCGCCTGCTGCTGGCCGACGAACCCACGACGGCACTGGACGTGACCCTGCGCGGCCAGATCCTGGACCTGCTGTCCGACCTGCAGCGTGAAACGGGCATGGCCGTGCTGTTGATCACCCACGACCTGAACCTGGTGCGCCGCTTCGCCGACCGCGTGGCCGTGATGGAGCAGGGCGTGCTGGTGGAGCAGGGGCCCGTGGCGCAGGTGTTCGGTGCACCGCGCCATGCCTACACCCGGCGCCTGATCGGCAGCGTGCCGCGGCGCGACGTGGTCGAGGCGGATGCTGCGGCGTCGGGCGCGGTCGCCGAGCCCGTGGCCCGGGCGCAGAACCTGCGGGTGGCCTATGCCACGCCGCTGCCGGGCCTGCGCGGCTGGTTCCAGAAGGGCGAGTTCGTGGCGGTCAAGGGCGCGGACCTGTCCATTGCGCCTGCGCGCACGCTCGGCGTGGTGGGCGAGTCCGGCTCGGGCAAGTCCACGCTGGCGCAGGCGCTGCTGGGCTTGCTGCCGTCCACGGGCGGGCTGCAGATCGCGGGCCAGGCCTGGCAGACGCCGGCCACCCGCAACACTGCCGCCAACCAGGCGCTGCGCCGCCGCGTGCAGGTGGTGTTCCAGGACCCGTTCTCGTCGCTGTCGCCCCGGCTCACCGTGGAAGAGATCGTGGGCGAGGGCCTGCGGGTGCACGACCGCGGACTCGACGCCGCGCAGCGCCGCCAGCGCGTGGAAGCCGCGCTGGCCGACGTAGGGCTGGCCGAGGCGCAGTTCCCCGGTCTGCTGTCGCGGTATCCGCATGAGTTCTCGGGCGGGCAACGCCAGCGCCTGGCCATCGCGCGGGCCCTGATCGTCGAACCCCAGCTGCTGGTGCTGGACGAGCCCACCAGCGCGCTGGACGTCACCATCCAGCAGCAGGTGCTGGCATTGCTGCAGCGGCTGCAGAAAGAGCGCGCGCTGTCGTACCTGCTGATCACCCACGACGTGGCCGTGATCCGCGCCATGGCGCACGATGTCATCGTGATGAAGGATGGCGAGGTGCTGGAGGCTGGCACCGTGGTCCAGGTACTGGAGGCGCCGCAGCACCCCTATACCCAGCGGCTGGTGGCTGCCGCCGGGCTGCCCGAAGACGCCGCGGTCTGATCCGCTGGCGGCGGCGGTCAGACCGTACCGAGCGCGGTGGGTAATCCGCCCGGTCAGGCGTAGGTGTCTAGCTGCTGGCCCAGGCCGGCGCCGTCGCGGCCTTTTGCCGCAGGGACGGCGCCGTCAGCGGTTTCTGGCGTCTGCTGCTCCTGAGCCTTCGCCGCGCGCTCCGCTGCATGCTGTTCGCGGACCTCCTGAGCCTGGCGCTGCCGATCCACCTGCTCCTGCTGCTTTTGCTGCTGAATGGCCTGGATCTGCTGCTGGACCGCCTGGATCTGCTGCTGCAGCATCTTCGTCTTCTGCTCGCGCACCTTGGCGTCGAGGCTCTGGTCGGTCACCGTCTGCTTGAGCTCATCGGTCAGCTCGCGCAGGCGCTTTTGCAACGCGGCGGTGTCGCTGCTGCCGGCGGCACTGCCGCTCCCGAGGACCGAGGATGTGGAGGACGAAGAGGATGAGCGGGAGACTTGCATGCCTGCGTTATCGGCATCCGGCGGAAAAAATGAAGCGCCACGAATCCTGACCGCGTGCAGCGCCCGCGACCGGGCTCCCCCGCAGGTCGCGCAGGCCGCGCAGGTCGCCATCCAGGCTTCTTATGATCGGTATATGACGCACGCTTCCTCTTCCGCCGCTGGCGCGGCGCCCCTGTTCCCCGGTTTTGTCTCCCACCGCATTCCTGCGGCCGAAGGCGTGCACCTGCACGCGGTGGTGGGCGGTGAGGGGCCGCCGCTGCTGCTGGTCCACGGCCATCCGCAGACCCACGCCATTTGGCACAAAGTGGCCCCGGTGCTGGCCCGCCATTTCACCCTGGTGCTGGTCGATCTGCGCGGCTATGGCGATTCCGCGAAGCCGGCGGGCGAGGCCGACCATGCGAACTACAGCAAGCGCACGATGGCGGCGGACCTGGTCGCCGTGATGCGCCATCTGGGCCATGAGCGCTTTTCGGTGCTGGCGCATGACCGCGGTGCGCGGGTGGCGCACCGGCTGGGGCTGGACCACGCCGATGCCGTCGAGCGCATGGTGCTGCTGGACATCGCCCCGACCCTGGCGATGTACGAGCAGACCAGCGACGCCTTTGCCCGCGCCTACTGGCACTGGTTCTTCCTGATCCAGCCGGCTCCGCTGGCCGAGCGATTGATCGAGGCCGACCCCGCCGGTTATGTGCGCGATGTGATGGGGCGGCGCAGCGCGGGACTCGCGCCCTTCGATCCGCGCGCGCTGGCCGAGTACCAGCGCTGCCTGGCGCTGCCCGGCACGGCCCACGGCATCTGCGAGGACTACCGTGCCGCCGCCGGCATCGACCTGGTGCACGACCGGGCCGACCGCGACGCGGGCCGCCATCTGCGCGTGCCCCTGCTGGTGCTGTGGGGTGCGCAGGGCGTGGTGCACCAGTGCTTTGTGCCGCTGGCCGAGTGGCAGCGCGTGGCGACCGACGTACGCGGCCATCCGCTGCCCTGCGGCCATTACGTGGCCGAAGAAGCGCCGCAGGCGCTGCTGGATGCGGCGCTGCCGTTTCTGCGGGGGCAGGCCACCGCGCAGGGGTGAGGGCCGCGGCAGCGGCACGCCGCGCTGTCGGCGCGCCGCACGCTACAGCCAAGATTGAACGAAATGAGGCTCCAGCGCTTATCCTGTCAGCGCAGGCAGCTATATTATTGGTAGCGAGCGTCGCGTTTTTCGAGGAAGGCCGCGATGCCTTCGCCCGCATTCGGATGCTGCAGATTGCGCACGAACTGGTCGCGCTCCGCGGCCAACTGCTCGGTCAGCGTGCGGTAGGGCGCATCGCTCAGCAGCTCCTTAATGCTTGCCAGGGCGTTCGGCGCGCGGTCGTTGAGCCGCTGGGCCAGGGCCAGCGCGTCGCTCAGCGCGTGGCCGGGGTCGGCCACGCGGTTGACGATGCCGAGCGCGTGCAGGCGGGCCGGCTCCAGCCGCTCGCCGAACAGCAGGATCTCAGACGCCAGCTGCCGCGGCAGCGTGCGGCCCAGGTGCCAGGAGGCGCCGCCATCGGGCGACATGCCGATGTTGCTGTACGCCATCACGAAGACCGCGTTGCGCGCCGCCACCACCAGGTCGCAGGCCAATGCGAGCGAGAAGCCGGCCCCCGCCGCTGCGCCTTCCACCGCGGCGATCACGGGCTTGGGATAGGTGCGGATGGTTTCGATCCAGTTGTGCAGCGCTTCCACGCCCTGGGCCTGTGCCTCGGCGCCGTCCTGCCGGCGCGCCAGCAGGCTCTGCAGGTTGCCGCCCGCGCTGAAGGCGCCGTCCGCGCCGGTGATGACCACGCTGCGCACTTCGTCACTGCGCTCGGCCACGCTCAGCGCCTCGATGCCGGCCGCGTAGATCGCCGGGTCGAAGGCGTTGCGCGCCTCCGGGTGGCGGATGGTCAGGATCAGGGTCTTGCCCTGGCTGGTGCTCAAGAGTTCGGCAGGCATGGCGGCAAGAAGATGAAGAGGTGGGGCAAGGAAAAGAAGGGGGAGGGTGCCGCGCCCGGTGGACGGGGCGTGGGCGTGCGGCGCAATCGCGCGCCAGGCGCTGGCTTCAGTCTTCCACGTGCGTCAGGCTCAGGCCGATGGCTCCGCGGCGGCGCAGCCAGGGGCTGGGCCGGTAGCGCGTGTCGCCGTAGACGGTCTGCATGTTGAACAGCACTTCGAGGATGTTGGTCGGGCCCCAGCGGTCGCCCATGGCCAGGGGGCCCAGCGGATAGCCCAGGCCCAGGGTGACGGCCGTCTCCAGATCCTTCGGGCTGCAGATGCCCTGCTGGCAGATATCGCTGGCGATGTTGACGATGGTCGCCACCACGCGCTGGGTGACGAAGCCGCCGCTGTCGCGCACCACGCTCACCGCCTTGCCGTCGCGGGCGAAGAGGGCATGGGCCGCGTCGCGGATGTCGCGGCGTGTGGCCGGGTTGGTCGCCAGCACGCGGCGTTTGGTGGCCGCGTCGTCGATCAGCATGTCGATGCCGATGGTGCGCGCGGGGTCCAGCCGCTCAACCACGGCCACCGTGGTCACGTCGAAACCCAGCGGCGCCACCAGCGTGATGGCGTGCGGGGAGGGCGATTGCCCGGTTTCGATGGTGGCGCCCAGGTCCTTGAGCAACTGGTACAGCTCCGCCCGGCGGGAAGCGCGCGGCGACACCCAGACCGGCGGCATCTCGCTGACCTGCGGCACCGGCGGTTCCGGAGCTACCTGCGCAGCGCCGTCCACATAGCGGTAGAAGCCCTCGCCGACCTTCTTGCCGAGCATGCCGCCCGCCAGCCGCTGGGCCGTGATCACGCTGGGCCGGAAGCGCGGCTCCTCGTAGTACTGGTGGTAGATCGACTCCATGACGGGGTGCGACACGTCCAGCGCCGTCAGATCCATCAGCTCGAAGGGGCCGAGCTTGAAGCCGACCTGGTCGCGCAGGATGCGGTCCACCGTGGCGAAGTCCGCCACGCCCTCGCTGACGATGCGCAGCGCCTCGGTGCCGAAGCCGCGCCCCGCATGGTTGACGATGAAGCCCGGCGTGTCCTGCGCGGCCACGGGCGTGTGCCCCATCAGCCGTGCGAAGGCAGCCAGCCGGTCGCACACCTCGGGCGCTGTCTTGAGGCCGGCTATGACCTCCACGACCTTCATCAAGGGCACCGGATTGAAGAAGTGAAACCCCGCGAAACGCTCAGGTTTCTGTAGCGCTGCACCCACTGCCGTAATGGACAGGGACGAGGTATTGCTTGCCAATATGGCATTCGTCGTGACAATAGCTTCCAACTGCCGGAACAAGGTCTGCTTGGCCTCCAGCCGCTCGACGATGGCTTCGATCACCAGATCGCAGGGTGCCAGCGCATCGATGGAAGACACGGCAGACAGGCGCTCGCTCCAGGCAGCGACCTGCGCTGCGTCGATGCGGCCTTTGTCCGACAGACGCAGCCACTGTTGGTGAATATGGTGGCGTGCAGCTTCTGCTGCGCCTGGCTGATTGTCGAGAAGGAGAACCTGGCTGCCCGCCTGGGCTGCGATCTGGGCAATGCCCCGGCCCATGGCACCGGTGCCCACGATGCCGACAATGGTGAAAGGCTGATTCATGGGACGTCATTATGGCGGCGCCTTTAGGGAGGGACTTATGTGCCAGAATGAGGCGCGCAGAAATGAAACTATTGTGAAGATAAGTAACGCCATCGTGGGTGCGAGCCTGTCGGTCGCCGCCTGCAGCGCCGCCGCCCTGTCCCTGGGCAATAGCCGCGGCTCGGTGGTGTTGGGTGCGCCGATCGACCTGTCCTTCGAGGTGGGCACCGACCCCGGTTCCAACGTCGCCTCTTCCTGCGTGTCCGCCAAGCTGGTCTCCGGCGGCACTCCCATTCCCGACTCCAGAATCACGATCACCCCGGTCGACGGGGGCCGCTCGCCCACGGTGCGCGTGCGGTCAACCGTCCCGGCCGACGAACCCGTGCTGACGGCCACGCTGACGGCGGGCTGCAACGGTCCCGTCACCCGCACGTACACCTTTCTGGCCGATCTGCCGGGCACCCCGCCGGCCGCCAACCGCCCGGTCGACATCGCGCAACTGTCCCCTGCCAGCCCGGCCGGCACGGCCCGTTCCGGCCTGGCGGACCGAAACACCGGGGCGCCTTCGGGACCCACCCGGTCCACGCCGCGCGACGGGGCCGCCACCGCCGCAGTGGAGTCGCCTTCCGCGCCCGTCCGGGCTGCCCGTCCCCGCGCCGAGGCGGCCGGCACGGCGCCCCGGCCGCCGCGCCAACCGGCAAGCGCCCCGCGTGCCTCTGTCCCTGCCTTGGAACCCAAGCCGCGCCTGGTCATGGTGCCCCTGGAAGAGTGGCTCGACGCGCCGCTGCCCTTGCGCTCCACGGCCGAACTGCCTGCCGTGCCGGATCCGTCCGGCGGCACGCAGCGGGCCGAGGCGGCCGCGCTGTGGAAGGCCTTGAACGCGACACCGGAGGAAGCGCGCGATGCGGCGGCCCGGCTGGCCAAGCTGGAGGCCGACGGTGCCGCGCAGCGCTCGCGTGGCGCCCAAGACCGCGCCGCCGTGGCCGATCTGCAGCAGCGCCTGGATGCGGCGGAGTCGGAGCGCTTCCCCGCCCTGGTCGTGTACGGCCTGCTGGCGCTGCTGGTTCTGGCGCTCGGCCTGCTCGTGTGGGTTTGGAGCCGTGCGCGCCGCAGTGTAGAGCAGGCCTGGCAGCACTCCGTGGCCGTCACCGCCGAAGCCCACGCCCACGGCGGCATGGCCATGCACGGCCCGGACGACACGGACGATTTGCACACCAAGCCGCAGCCTGCCGATGCCTGGGCCCGCGATGCCTTCCCTGCCGTGGCGCCTGCGCTGGCGTCCGCCGTGGTGGCCCCGCCAACGCCCGTGCCCCGCCCGCCGGTGGCGGAGCCGCCCGCGCGCATTCCCGATGCGGTTCACCTGCCGGAACTGACGGAAGAGTTCGGCCACCTGGGCCATGCCCCCGTGGCCGCGGTCGCAGCGCCGGCGCCTGCAACCGCTGCTGCGCCCCGGCACATCGTGCACCCCGAGGAGCTGTTCGATATCCAGCAGCAGGCGGAATTCTTCGTGTCGGTGGGCGAGCACGACCAGGCGATCGAGGTACTGCGGCAGCACATCGCCGACCACGGCAGCACGTCGCCATTCGCCTACCTGGAGTTGCTGCGCCTGTTCCATACCCTCAGCCGCGCCGACAGCTTCCAGCAGCTGCGGGCGCAGTTCCAGCAGCATTTCAATGCCCGCGTTCCGGAGTTCGCGTCGTTCCATCGCACAGGCCGCACGCTGGAGGACTACCCCGAGGCGCTCGCCGCCGTCGAGGCGCAGTGGTCCGCGACCGATGTGATCGACATCATCGAGGGATTCATCTTCCGCAGGCCAGAGGGCGCGCCGGTCGAGCCTTTCGACATGGCCGCGTATGACGATCTGCTGCTGCTGCTGGCCATCGCGCAGACCACCCCCGCCAACCACCGCGGCCTGCCGCCGCCGCGCCCGCGCACAACGCCGTTGGGTGCCGGACCGTCGGCGGCTTTCGCCGGTGCCGCAGTGGCCCCTGTGGCGGCCGCTGCCGCAGCCGCCGTTGCGGGTAGCAGCGTGCGGGAAGCCGATCCGTTCGCGCCGCCGTCGCTGCTGGATACGGGCGACCTGGCCATGATGCCCTTCGACGATGCGGTGCCGATGGCACCCCCCGTGCGCGCGGGTACGGGCAAGCCCCTGCAGGCGCCCTCGCTGGATTCGCTGATGGGCGACCTCACGCTCGAATCGCTGCCGGGCGCACTATCGCAGCGTCCGGCTTTCTCGGAGTCTGCACTCGACCTGGATCTGTCCGACCCTCCACCGCTGACGCTGAGTGACCTTCCTCCGTTGCCGGTGACGGCTCCTCCCGCACCCGATGAGCCCCTGGGTTTCGGTTTGGACGACGACAAGCTCGAAGTGCGGCTGGAGATGGAAAAGCTCAACAAGCGCAACACCGACGGGCAGTGAGCGCGGCGCGCAGGCCGCGCCCGCGCAAGCCACCATGAAAGAAGGGCCCTCGGGCCCTTTTTTTGTTGTGGAGGCGGCGCAGCCGCCGGCAGTGCGTTGCTGCTGTGCCGCTCAGGTGGGGCGGCCGTGCCGCGTGTGCTGCGCCAGCGCCTGCATCAGCTCTTGCGCAGCCTCTTCGGGTTGTGCTGCGTTGACGATCGCTCGCACCACGGCGATGGAGCCCGCGCCGGAGGCCAGCACCTCCGGAAACTGCTCCCGTCCGATGCCGCCGATGGCCACCTGCGGGTAATGGCGCATCAGGCGCGCATAGGCCTTGAGCCGGGCCGTGCCCTGCGGGACCGTGGCCATCTTCTTGAGCGTGGTGGGGAACACAGCACCCATGGCGATGTAGCTCGGGCTGGCACGGTCGGCGCGCACCATCTCGGCATAGCCGTGCGTGCTCACGCCCAGGCGCAGGCCCGCATCGCGGATGGCAGCCAGTTCGTCAGGGCGCAAAGCGTCCAGGTCTTCCTGGCCCAGGTGCACGCCGTAGGCGCCAGCGGCGATGGCCTGTTGCCAATGGTCGTTGATGAACAACAGGGCGCTGGTGCCTTGCACTGCCTGCACGGCGGCGGCCACTTCGCGCTCCACGGCCTGCGCGTCGGTGGATTTGAAGCGCAGCTGCACCGTGGGGACGCCGGCGCGGGCCATGCGGCCGACCCACTCGGCATCGGGCAGCACGGCGTACATGCCCAGTGCGTCGGGGCATGCAGGAAACGGCTGCGCTGCGGGGCGAGGCTGCAGGCCGAAATCTTCGGGCGCATCAGGCCAGAGGGTGGGGTCGAAGCGGCCGCTGCGCCGGGTTTGCGCGGCCCAGGCATGGGCGAGCGTCTGCGCGTCGTGGGCAATGAAGCCCAGCGCGCTGCAGGCCTGCAGCGCGGCGCGGTAGACCGCATCGCCGCCTTGTGGCGCCGGGGCCGGCTGCGGCGGGAAGTCGGCATAGTCGCCGCCGTGCGCGTCCAGGATGGCCTGGGCCATGGCCTCGACGGAAGCGTCCGCTGGTGCGGCGTCGGAGCAGTGCGGCTCAGCCATGGCTGTGGTGCCAGAAAGGGGTGCCGAGCACGGGCGTGCTGGGCTGGGCCGTGTCCTGCGCGGCCATGGCACCTGCGGTGCGCGCGGCGCGGCCGGCGGCCACGGCGTCGGCGAACGCACCCGCCATGGCGACGGGATCGGTAGCCAGGGCCACGGCGGTGTTCAGCAGCACACCGTCATAACCCCATTCCATTACCTGGCACGCGTGCGAGGGCAGGCCCAGGCCGGCATCGACGAGCAGGGGCACATCGAGGCGGTCCCGCAGCAGTTGCAGCGCATACGGGTTGACGGGGCCGCGGCCGGTGCCGATGGGTGCGGCCCAGGGCATCACGGCCTGGCAGCCCACGTCCACCAGCCGCTGGCACAGCACCAGGTCTTCCGTGCAGTAGGGCAGCACCTGGAAGCCGTCGCGGATCAGCTGGGAGGCGGCGTCCACCAGGTTCAGCGTGTCGGGCTGCAGGGTGTAGTCGTCGCCGATGAGTTCGAGCTTGATCCACGGGGTGTTGAACACCTCGCGCGCCATCTGGGCCGTGGTGATGGCCTCCTGCACGCTGTGGCAACCGGCGGTGTTGGGCAGCACGGGCACGTTGAGCCGCTTGAGCAGTTCCCAGAAGCTGGCGCCGGTCTCGGCGGCATTGTGGCCCTGGCGGCGCAGCGAGGCCGTGACCATGGCAGGCCGGGCGCGCTGCACGGCGGCTTCGAGCACGCTGGGCGAGGGGTAGCGGGCCGTGCCCAGCAGCAGGCGGCTCTGGAAGGTCTGGCCGTAGAGCACCAGCGCGTCGCTGGCGGCGGGAGAGGGGGCAGTGGAGGACATGGAAGGGAAGGGGGGGCTTCAGCCGCCGGTGACCGGGGCGATGATTTCGATCCTGTCGCCGTCCTGCAGCGGGTGCACGGCGTACCGGGTGTTGGGGACGAACTGCAGGTTCACGGCCACGGCGAAGGGGGGCTTGGCACCCTGGTGCGCCACGGCGTCGGCCACGGTGGCACTGCCCTGCAGCTCGACGGGAGTCTGGTTGATGAAGATGTTCATGGACTGGTAGTTGCGGCCTCGGCTGCGCCTTGCAACTGCAATGCGAGGTCGAAGCGCGGCGCGAGGGGGGATTGTCCCGTGTTCAGGCATTGCATCACAACATCGAGCAGGGCCGGCGCGATCATGAAGCCATGGCGGTACAGGCCGTTCACCTCCAGCACGCGGTCGGTCACCTGGCGCACGGCAGGCAGGTTGTCGGGCAGCGTGGGGCGGCACTGCGTGGCGATCTCCAGGATGCGCGCCTCGGCAAAGCCGGTGTGCACCGCGTAGGCCGCGCTCAGCAGCTCGAGCGTGGAGCGCACGCTGGCGGGCGAGAGGTCATCGGATTCGATCTCGGTCGCGCCAATGACGAAGACGTGGTCCTGCTTGGGGGCGATGTAGATCGGGTAGCGCGGGTGCACCACGCGCGTGGGGCGCTGCAGCGTCACCTCGGGCGCATGCAGGCGCACAACCTCGCCGCGCACGCCGCGGAGCTGGGGCCACTGGCCGCGCGCCCCCAGGCCCCGGCAGTCGATCACCCAGTCGGGCTGGCCCGTGGTGCCGGGCGCGAAGTCTTCGGGGCTGCGGGCGCTGTGCCAATGCGCGCGCACCTTGAGCTGCGCCATGGTGCGTTCCAGCGCGGTGAGCAACTGGCGGTTGTCGAGCTGGCCTTCGCCCGGCAGGTACAGGCCCTGGTGAAAGCGGTTCGCGGCCGTGGGCTCCAGCGTGGCGACGCCGTCGCTGTCCAGCACCTGCAGCGCGGGCAGGTCGGGCACGACGGTCTGCGTGCGCTCCAGCGTGCCGCGCAGGCGGGCGGCGTCGCCCGCGTCCTGCCGGTGCCAGAGGATCAGGGTGCCGTTCTGCTGGAAGTACACCGGCTCCACCAGCTGCGCGAGCAGCTGGGGCCAGCGGTTGAGTGCGTACTGGCCCATGCGCACCACGCCGGGCTCGGTCACCGCGGATTCGGCCAGCGGCGCCAGCATGGCGGCGGCGATGCGGGCGGCGGCGCCCTGTGCGTCGGGGCCACCGGCTTCGTAGACGTCGACGGAATGGCCCGCGCGGGCCAGCTCGATGGCCAGCAGCCGGCCCATGAGGCCGGCACCCAGGATGGCGATGGAGGAGGGAGAAGAAGAAAGAAGAGGCATCGGGTCCGCCGTGTCTTGTCTGCAAGCCAACAAAGGGACAAAACGGGTGATGCCGATCCATGAAACTCCCCACGCCAGCATGACCTGGATCGGGTAGCGGGGCCGGGTGGAAGGTGTGCCTGCGCAGGCGGCAGGTGCCTTCCGGAAAGCCCCAGGGTATTTCTCAGTCGCCGGCCGGCAGCACCGTGGCTGCGGCGGGACACCCCTGTTTCGTCCGTGAGCGGGATTACAGCACAGGGCCCAAGACCCTGGTGTTGATCTGGTGCAGGGGTTGGGCGCAGGGCGCGCGACGCCGGCGGGCCGGCCGACATCCCGGATAATTTTTGCCATGACCGAAAACAACCAGCATTCGTCGCCGGCCCACCGGCGCTACGCCCGTGTGCTTTCCATCGCGGGCTCCGACAGCGGCGGCGGCGCGGGCATCCAGGCCGACCTCAAGACCTTCAGCGCGCTGGGCTGCTACGGCATGACGGCCATCACCGCCATCACGGCGCAGAACACGCAGGGCGTGAGCGGCATCCACGGCATTCCGCCGCAGATGCTGAAGGCCCAGATCGATGCGGTGGTGCAGGACATCGGCGTGGACGCCGTCAAAATCGGCATGCTGCACTCGCCCGCGGTGGTGCAGGTGGTGGCCGATGCCATCCGCGAATACAACCTGCCGCACGTGGTGCTCGACCCGGTGATGGTAGCCACCAGCGGCGACCGGCTGATCGCCGCCGAGACGGTGGGCACGCTGGTGCAGGAACTCTTTCCGCTGGCCACGCTGGTCACGCCCAACCTGGACGAGGCCGGCTGGCTGCTGGAGCGCCGCATCGACGGCGAGGCCGCGCTGGACGCGGCGGCAGAAGGCCTGCTGGCGCTGGGCGCGCGGGCCGTGCTGCTCAAGGGCGGCCACCTGCCCGGCGACTGGGTCATCGACGTGCTGGCGGATGGCAAGGGCCTGCGCCACCGTCTGCAGTCCGCCCGCATCGCCACGCACAACGGGCACGGCACGGGGTGCACGCTGTCGTCGGCCGTGGCTTCGTTCCTGGCGCTGGGGGAGCCGCTGCAGCAGGCGGTGGAAAAGGGCCGGGCCTACATCCTGGGCGCCATCGCGGCCGGCGCCGATGTGCGCACGGGCCGGGGGCACGGCCCGCTCAACCACGGCTATGCGCCCGTGGCCCAGCGGGTGTTCGGCTGACGGCTACTACATCCCTTCAAGCCGCCTCGGCCGGGGCGGCTGAAGGTGCTACCAACCCCAGGCCAGGCTGCGGGCGACCCAGCCCTTCTGGCCGCCCTCGCGCTGCACGTGGGCCCAGGTGCCCGACTTCTTCAGCGTGCGCACCACTTCGTGCTGCTGCAGTTTGCCCACCACCCGGTGGCTGGGGCCGGGGCCGGCCCGCAGATTGGCCGTGCGGGCGGTGACCACCATGTGCGGGGTCTTGCTGGTGAGCGGCGCATAGACCCAGCCGAGCGGCTCTTCATAATCGCGCACCTTGAGCCAGTTGCCCTTGCGCTGCGTCACGCGCAGCGGGTAGCCGTCGCTCAGTTCCCACAGCGTGGCCGAGCGCGTCGAAGGCGTCTCGCGCACGTTGACGGACGAGCCCTTGATGCTCACGTACTGCTGGGCCTGCGCGGCGCCGGCGGTCAGCAGCAGCAACAGGCTGGCCGCGATGCCTGCAGCGGCCGTGGTGAACGCGCGGCCGGCGCGTGGGAGGCGGGGGATCAAGGGCTGGGGGCGGGGAAGGGTGGCTGACACGCTGCGGGTACTCCTCTCGGTCGATGGAAAAAATGAGAGGGGTGGACGGCTGCGGGGGAGCGAAGTTCCGGCCAATGTGTCGGGGATGACCCGGGGCCTGCCCTGATCCACCCGGTGGTCGCGCCGGAATGCATCAAAAATATGAGCTGCCTGCGCTGGCTGCCAAAGGGATTCGGGCACAAATGACCTTGGAAGCCATTGTGGCCGAGCGCCTCCAGCTATTATTTTTAATATTGCAGCCGGCGACCGTCAGGCACGCCGCGAACGCGTGGCCCAGGCCAGCGCAAAGCAGAGGGCCAGCGTGGGCAGCGCCGAGCCGGCACCGGCCCACACGCGCGGCAGCAGGTGGTAGAACGCGATGCCCGACAGCCACAGCGCCACCGGCAGCCACTCCACGCGCGATGCGCGCTGCAGCAGGGCGGGGGCCGACACGCCGAACGCCAGCCGCCCCAGGATCACGCCGAACAGCGGCACGAACACCGAACTGAGCAGCAGCAGGAACGGCTCCAGGCTGTGCATGGGCAGCACCAGCGCCAGCGCCGTGCACACCGCCGCCACGGCCAGGCCCCATTGGCGGATGCTCCAGCGCGGCAGCAGGCTGTGGGCCGACACGGCGCCGGAATAGGTGTCGCCATAGGCGTTGTCCACCTCGTCGATGAGGATCAGCGACAGCGCGATCAGCCCGCCCTGCGCCAGCAGCAGCGCGGTCACCAGATCCTGGCTGGGCAGCGTCAGCGCCACCAGCACGCCCAGCGTGTAGCACCAGATATTGGCCAGCGCATAGCCCAGCCAGGTGCCGCGCAAGGCCGCGCCGCCGCTTCTGCCGTGGCGCGCGTAGTCGGCCACCAGCGGCAGCCACGAGATGGGCATGGCGATCACCAGATCCAGCGCGGGCATCACGCCCATGCCGCCGGCGCCCTGGCGCTGCCACAGCTGCGCAAAGCCCTGCGCATGCGCCAGCGACAGGAACTGCCAGCTCAGCCACAGCAGCGACAGCACGACGAGCGGCAGCGCCACGCGCGCGATCACCCGGCGCACCAGCTGCACCATCGAGCCGCTGATGAGCGCCATCACCACCGCGCCCCACAGCAGCGTGGCCGCCACGGGCCACCAGGCCGCGGCCATGGCGCCGGACTGGCGGCCGATGGCCACCGTCGCGTCGCGCATCACCACCAGCTCGAACGTGCCCCAGCCGATGAGCTGCACGATGTTGAGCACGATGGGCAGACTGGCGAAAGAGCGTCCGTAGACCGCATGCATCAGCCCGGCGCTGGCCAGGCCGCTGTCGCAGCCCAGCTTGGCCACCCAGCCCAGCAGGCCGGCGCCGACGAGCGAGCCGAACACGATGGCGGCGAGCGCCTCCTGCGTGCCCAACGCTGGCATGAGATAGGCCCCCACCTGCATGACCAGCAGGCCCACGCCCAGGCTGAACCACAGCGAGGCATGGTCGTGCCACTGGAACACGCGCCGCTCGGCGGGCACCGGTGCAAGCGCGTCGTTGGCGATGGGGGAGGAGGGGGACATGCGGGCTCCGTGGCAGAAACGACAGAGCAGGGGCCGCACGCGCCAGGCAGCGCCAGGGGAGTGGGCGGCGGCATGGCATGGTGGACAGCTTCCCTGCGCGAGGATGATCTCGGGCCCACGCGTATCGGAGCGTGGGAACAGGTTCGAAGGGTGTGATCTCAGCCCTGCATTTGCAGGACACCCCTAGCTTGTGCCGCCTTGCGGCAGCGGCGCGCATTGTGCCATGCACCTGCGGCAGCTTGGCGCCTATCAGTCCGCTGCGGTTTCAGGCAGCCTGGCGACGACCCTGATCCTGATCCTGAACTTAAAGCCGTACAGCCAGGTCTCGTCGATGCCGCTGCGGCGAGCATTTGCAGCGATGTCGGGGGCCAGCACGCGGGGATCGCGTGGGAGCCTGGAGATGTTGGTCTTTTAGGGCTGTAGCGCTTTGGGGTTGGGTGGAGGGCGGTTCGCTGTTTTGATGTTGCCGGGGTTTTGCTTTCCGGGGCCGGGGTGTGCGCCCGGCGGCGCACTCACTTTCTTTTGCTTCGCCAAAAGAAAGTAAGCAAAGAAAAGGCGACCCGAAGTCCGTGACCCCCATCGCCGTTGGCGACCGGGGCAACCTGCGATGCTCGCGCGGCGGGGGCCGCCGTGGAACTCACTGCGCTGCGTTGCAGCTCCGTTCAGACAGCCACGGCGAGTCAGAGCACGAAGCCTGCGTGTCCTGCGGCACGCAGGCGCCCCCGCCGCGCTGTGCTTCTCGGCACGGCCACACGGGCAGGGGACGACTCGGGCCGTCGCTGCGCTCGGCCCTGGATGGGGGAGTGCGGGCGCACTGCGCAGGCGCGCAGCGCCGCGAAGGCCGGGTCAAGCGAAGCAAAGACCCGTGTCGTTCCCTCGCCCTTCTGTATGCGCCGAGGAGCACAGGGCGCGGGGCGGGCGGGTGTGCCGCAGGACACGCCCGCTTCGTGATCTGACTCGCCGTGGTTGTCCGAGCGGAGCGCGCCAGCGCGCAGCGAGTTCCACGGCGCCGCCCCGTGACCGAGCACCGCAGGTTGCCCACAGCGCAGCGGAGGGACGCAGACAGCAGGGTCGCCTTTCTATTGGGTACTTTTCTTTGGCGAAGCAAAGAAAAGCACCTCGCCCGCCGGGGCGAGACCCGGCCCGGGGAAGCAGCGCCTCAGCAGCCGCTCAAAAGAAAAGAAAGACGGTGCATCTTTCAAAAGCACAAAAAAGAGGGCGCCAAAGGGGTGGCGGTCTTTCGCGCAAGCCCGGGCGACGGCAAGCATTTGCAGCGCCGATGGGAGCGTGCTTGAACGGGGTGGTCAGCGAGGCATGGGGGACGTCCCCTCCGCCCCAGGTCGTCAGTGCGTGGCGGGCGATGCCACGCCCAGCCGTTCGTGCAGGCGCGTGCTGGTGGTCGTGTACTGCAGCGCGACCGGCGCCTCCGCCACGCGCTCGGCGGCGGCGAAGGCGGCCAGCGTGGCCTCGTGGAAGCCGCACAGGATGAGCTTGCGCTTGCCCGGGTAGGTGTTGATGTCGCCCACGGCATAGATGCCGGGCACGCTGGTGGCGAAGGTGGCCGTGTCCACCACCAGTTGCTTGCGTTCGATGTCCAGGCCCCAGTCGGCCACGGGCCCCAGTCGCGGCGAGATGCCCAAATAGACGAAGAGCCGGTCGAGCGGAAGGCGCTGCGCAGCGCCTTCGGTGTCGGTCAGGTGCAGTGCCTGCAGCGGCCCGCCTGCGGGCGCATCCACCCCGGTGATCTGCGCGGCAATCACGCGGATGCGGCCTTCGTCGCGCAGGGGCTGCAGGCGTGCCAGCACCTCGGGTGCCGCCTGGAAGGCATCGCGGCGGTGCAGCAGCGACACGCTGGCGGGGGCGCCGTCACCCTGGCGCTCGGCACAGGCAATGGCGGCAGCCACGGCGGCTTCTTCGCCGCCGTGCACGACGACGTGCCGGCCTGCCACCACGGGGGCGCTGGCGGCGTCATCGATGGCGGGGTGGTAGAGCACCTGCGTGCCCACGAAGGCCTCGATGCCCTCCGCCTTGACGGTGCGCGGCACGAAGGCGCCCACGCCGGCGGCGATGAAGACGTTGCGCGCCAGCAGCGTGGTGCCGGTGGTGGTGCTCAGCAGCACGCGGCCATCACCCGGCTGCACGGCCAGGGTGCTGACCTGCTGGCCCAGGTGGCGCTGCGGCGCGAAGGGAAGGATCTGGCGCTCCAGGCGCTGCACCAGCTCGCGGCCGGTGCAGACGTCCACGCCGGGAATGTCGTAGATGGGCTTGTCGGGGTACAGCTCGGCGCACTGGCCGCCCACGTGGGGCAGGGCGTCGATGAGGTGCGCAGCCATGCCTTGCAGGCCCAGCTGGAACACCTGCCACAGGCCTACGGGCCCGGCGCCGATGACGACGGCGTCCGTCTCGATGGGATGATGCTGCGTGGAGGGAGTCACGGCAACGGACGCTGATGGCGCCATCAGGCCCGATGCAGGCAGCGGCGGCGCATGCCATCACCACAGCCCAGCCCCGCACACGCCGCGCAAGGGCCGCCCCGCCGCGCTGGCGTTGCCCCGCTTCCGGCCAGCGCAACGCCGCCAGAGAAGGGGAGAGCGGCGAAGCCGCTCGGGGGGCTGTTCTCCATCACGAGCGGATCAGGTCGGCCACCTTGCCGGGCTTGCCGTTCCACTCGTCGGCGTCAGGCAGCGCGGCCTTGCGCTTGGTGATGCTCTTGAACTGCGGCGACAGCTCGGCGTTGATCTTGATGAAAGCCACCTGGTCTGCGGGCAGGTCTTCCTCGGCGAAGATGGCATTGGCCGGGCACTCGGGAATGCACACGGCGCAGTCGATGCACTCGTCAGGGTCGATGACCAGGAAGTTGGGGCCTTCGCGGAAGCAGTCCACGGGGCACACGTCCACGCAATCCGTGTACTTGCACTTGATGCAGTTCTCTGAAACGACGTGAGTCATGAGATGAGGATGTCTTTGTAATCGGGGGTAACCTGCAATTTTAGGCCGTTTCGCAGAGGGGGCCGCCGGCCCGTCCCCTGCGGTGGCGTGGGATCGTGATTCGCGTCAATTCACCAGCACCGCACCGGCCGTCTTGTGGCTGGCCGTGTCCACCAGAATCAGCGAGCCCAGCACGCGGGCCTGCGTGAAAGGCGCCGCCGGCAGCGCTTCCTGCAGCACCAGTTCGACATGGCCGATGGCATTGGGATCGAGCTGCGTGGCGTCTTCCTCGGCCAGGGTGTTGATATCGAGGCGGTGCACGATGCGCTTGACCTTGGCCTTCACCCAGCGGTGGCCGTGCAGCGCCCAGTACACGCGGCCGGCCACAAGCGCCTCGTCGTCCATCCAGGCCACGGTGGTGCGCAGTTCGCGCTGGCCGGGCCAGGGCGCGACGGGCGCGGGCGTATCGAAGTCGTCTTCGGCCGTGGCCGACGGGGCACCCGGTGCTGCCAGGATCCAGTCGCCGCGCGATACGTCGACCTCGCGGTCCAGCACGATGCCGGCGCTGGTGCCGGCGGGCACGTCGCCCGGGCGGCGGGCGTGGTCCAGCACCTGGGCCACGGTGGCCAGCTGGCCGCTCGGGAAGACCTGCACGGCCGTGCCGGGCGCGAATTTGCCTGCGGCCACACGGCCCCAGAACACGCGGCGGCCTTGCGAGGTGTCGGCGGACGAAGAGAACTTCTCCACCCACTGCACCGGGAAGGCCACGGGCAGCGCCACATCGGCGGGCGTGTTGGGCAGCAGCTCCAGGATCTGCAGGAGGCTGGGGCCTTCGTAGCCGCACCAGCCGGGCGCCGCGTCCACCACGTTGAAGCCCTTGAGGGCCGACACGGGCACCGTGGCGCGCACGGCAATGCGGGCGGCGTGGGCGAACTTCTCCAGCGCCGCGCGGATGTGCGCGAAGGCCAGGGCCGGGTCTTCGACCGCGTCCAGCTTGTTCACGGCGAACACCAGCGAGGGCACACGCAGCAGGTTGACCAGCAACGAGTGGCGGCGTGTCTGCGGCAGCAGCGCGAGCTGCGGGTTCTTCCAGTCGAGCTTGGTGGCGTCGACCAGCACCACGGCGGCGTCGGCGCTGCTGGCGGCGGTGACCATGTTGCGCGTGTACTGCTCATGGCCCGGCGCGTCGCCGATGATGAACTTGCGCGTTTCGGTAGCGAAATAGCGATAGGCCACGTCGATGGTGATGCCTTGCTCGCGCTCGGCGCTGAGGCCGTCGGTCAGCAGGGCCAGGTCGGTCTCGCCACCGCGCTGCACGCCGGCCAGGTGGTCCTGCAGCACCGCACGGCTGTCCACCAGCAGGCGGCCGATCAGCGTGCTCTTGCCGTCATCCACCGAACCGCAGGTGATGAACTTCAGAGCCGATTGGTGGTCGTTTTGGCCTGCAGCGCTCGTGGTGCTTGCGCTGGTAGCTATTGAATTGGTAGTGGTTGTCATGGAACTCTCTCAGTCACCCGAAGGTGCGTTGAAACCGGCGCGGTCCAGGCGAGGACCGCCGTGCAAGGGCCGCCCCGCCGCACTGGCGGTGTCCCCCTTCCCGCGCTGCGCAGCAGCGCGAGAGAAGGGGGAAGGCGCGCAGCGCCACAGGGGGATGCACATCAAAAGTACCCGTCTTTCTTGCGCTTCTCCATGGAAGCATCCGATGTCTTGTCGTCCATGCGCGTGGCGCCGCGTTCGCTCACGTCGGCAGCCAGGGTCTCGATGACGATGTCGGCCGCCGTGGCCGCCGTGCTCTCCACGGGGGCCGTACAGGTGATGTCGCCCACGGTGCGAAAGCGCACGTCGCGCGTTTCTACCTGCTCGCCATCGCGCGGCGGGGTGAGCTCGGTCACCGGCATCAGCAGGCCCTTGCGTTCGACCACCTGGCGCTTGTGCGTGTAGTACAGCGAGGGCAGGCCGATTTGCTCGCGCTCGATGTACTGCCACACGTCCAACTCGGTCCAGTTGCTGATGGGGAACACGCGGAAGTGCTCGCCGGGCGCCAGGCGCGTGTTGAACAGCGTCCACAGCTCGGGCCGCTGGGCCTTGGGCTGCCATTGGCCGAAGCTGTCGCGGTGCGAAAAGATGCGCTCCTTGGCGCGGGCCTTTTCCTCGTCGCGGCGGGCGCCGCCGATGAGGGCGTCGAAGCGGAACTCCTCGATGGCTTCCAGCAGCGTGACCGACTGGTGCACGTTGCGCGATTCGCCGGGGTGCGCCAGGCGCACGGTGCCGCGGGCCATCGAATCCTCGACATTGCGTACGATGAGATCGGCGCCCAGCTCCTTCGCGCGGAAGTCACGGAAGTCCGTCACCTCGGGGAAGTTGTGGCCCGTGTCGATCATCAGCAGCGGGTAGGGAATGCGGCCCACGCCGAACGCCTTCTCGGCGCACTTGAGCATCACCAGTGAGTCCTTGCCGCCGGAAAACAGCAGGGTGGGCCGCTCGAAGGCGGCGGCGACCTCGCGCAGAATGAAGATGGTTTCTTCTTCCAGTGCGTCCAGGTGGCGGTTGCTGAGCTGGCTCAGCACATGGGGTTCGGTGCGGGCGTTCATGCGCGGTCTCGTGGTGATCTCGGGGGCGTTCTCGGTCAGGCAGCGTCGCGGAAGTGCGGCAGCGGGTGCGCCACGTCGCCCTGGTAGAACGCGTGGAAGCGATCGAACTGGCGCTGTGCGTCAGCTGCGTCCACGCCTTCGCGCAGCACGGCCACGTCGAAGCCGCAGCGGGCCATCTGCACCAGCTGGTCGATGAGCACGTCGCCCGTGGCGCGGATCTCGCCGGTGAACTTCAGGCGCTGGCGCAGCAGGCGCGCCTGGCTGTAGGCACGGCCATCGGTGAACTTGGGAAAGTGCAGGTCGATGCGCGTGACGCCGGTGAGGTCTTGCACCAGCGGATCGGCATCGTTGGCCAGTTCCAGAACGTTTTGGCCCTCTGCGCCCGTCGAATGGGCGCTGGCAGCTATTATTTTCATATTATTTCGGTGGCGTGGGTTCAGGCGGTGGCTTCGGCGGCAGGGTGGCGCGCGGCGTTGCCGGCGGCCTTGAAGGGCTCGATGCCCACGCGGCGCACGGTGTCGATGAAGTGCTCGTATTTCTGGCCCTGCGCGGCGCGTGCCGCGTCGGCGGGCAGCAGCTGGCGCTGGTCGCGGTAGGTGGCGAGCAGCGCCTCGATGACGCCGGGCACCTCGGCCGCGCTGAACGACGGGCCGATGATCTTGCCCGGCTGGGCGGGGCCCGACAGGTCGGTGCCGTCGGCGCCGCCCAGCGTGATCTGGTACCACTCCTTGCCGTCCTTGTCGACGCCGAGGATGCCGATGTGGCCGCTGTGGTGGTGGCCGCAGCTGTTGATGCAGCCGCTGATGTGCAGGTCGATCTCGCCCAGGTCCCACAGCTCGTCCAGGTCCTGGTAGCGCTCGGTGATGGCCTCGGCGATCGGCAGCGACCGCGCGTTGGCCAGCGAGCAGAAGTCGCCGCCGGGGCAGGCGATCATGTCGGTCAGCAGGCCGATGTTGGGCTGGGCCAGGCCCAGCGCCTTGGCGGCCTTGTACAGGGCGGGCAGCTGGTCGCGGCGCACCCAGGGCAGCACCAGGTTCTGCTCGTGCGTCACGCGCAGCTCGCTGGCGGAGAAACGGTCGGCCAGGTCGGCCGCGGCTTCCATCTGCTCGGCCGTGGCGTCGCCCGGCGCGTAGCCCAGGCGCTTGAACGACAGCACCACGGCGCGCAGTTGCGGCAGGCGGTGCGGCAGCACGTTGCGGGTCAGCCATCGGCCGAAATTCCGGTCTTCCTCCGAGGCCGCGCGCAGCAGGGCGAGCGTCTCGGCCTCGGCATCGGCCGGCGACAGGTCGAGCGCGGGCTCCTGGAAGTTGGCCGCCACGCGGTCGTATTCGGCCTGCGTGATGGTGTGCGGGCCGCCTTCCACCTCGACGATCTGGCGGAACTCCTCGTTCACCTGGTCCACGTAGGTCTGGCCTTCGGACTTCACGAGGATCTTGATGCGCGCCTTCCACAGGTTGTCGCGGCGGCCGTAGCGGTTGTAGACGCGGATCACGGCTTCCAGGTAGTTCATGACCTGGTTCCACGGCAGGAACTCGCGCAGCACGGGGCTGATGACCGGGGTGCGGCCCATGCCGCCGCCCACGCGCACCTGAAAGCCCAGTTCGCCCGCATCGTTCTTCACCAGCTGCAGGCCGACGTCGTACCAGCCGAGGGCGGCGCGGTCTTCACGGGCGCCGTTGAGCGACACCTTGAACTTGCGCGGCAGGAAGGCGAACTCGGGGTGCAGCGTGCTCCACTGGCGCAGGATCTCGGCGAAGGGGCGCGGGTCGGCGATCTCGTCGGCGGCGATGCCAGCCAGCGCATCGCTGGTGATGTTGCGGATGCAGTTGCCGCTGGTCTGGATGCCGTGCAGCTGCACGCTGGCCAGCAGGTCCATCACGTCGGCGCTCTTGTCGAGCGGGATCCAGTTGTACTGCACGTTGGTGCGCGTGGTGAAGTGGCCGTAGCCGTACTTCAGGTGCGTGTTGATGCGGCGGCCGTCGGCCAGCGGGATGTCGCCCAGCTTCTCCTGCGTGGCCTGCGCTTCGGCCAGCAGGGCCGCGTCGGGCTGGTCGTATTCGCGGGCCACCTTGGCCAGCACGCGCAGCTGCGTGCTCGACAGCTCGCCGTAGGGCACGGCGACGCGCAGCATGGGCGCGTAGCGCTGCACATACCAGCCATTCTGCAGGCGCAGGGGCTTGAACTCGTCGCCGGAGATCTTGCCGGCGTAGTAGCGTTCCAGCTGGTCGCGGTACTGGTCCGCCCGCAGGCGGATGAACTGTTTGTCGAACTCGGTGTATTGGTACATGGTGGGGCGGGGCGTTGTCGGGTGACGCGCGGTCGTCTCAGAAAGCGTGGGGTAGCAGGCCGGTGGCCGCGCGCCGGGGCGCGCAGAAGCCAGCGCGGATTGGACCAGAACGGCTGCGCTCGTGCGCGGAGCGGCCCTGCACGGCGCGGGCGGCGCGCAGCACCTGCCGCAGGCGGGTGCCGGAATGGTCGGAAGCGGCGTCGGACGCAATGGATCGCATGGGGTGCGACTGTAGAGGGCGTCCTTATGGAAGCAAACTATTGTTTTGTGCTTCCTTTATGCAAGTTGAGTTATTTGCATTCGCCTGGCCCGTGTGGGAAGAAGGGAGCGGATGTCGGCCCCGGCGTATCAGCGTTGCAGATACGCCGGGTGCGACCGGGCTGGCCGGGCGCGGCCAGCCGCTCTCAAGCCGGTACAGCGAAGCGTTCGGTGCCGAGGGCGCGCGCCAGCCGGGCGTCCAGCGGCAGGGGTTCGTCGTGCAGGCGGGCCGCCAGCAGCTCTCCGCACAGCAGCGCCAGCGTGAGCCCGCGCGCCCCCATGGCCGTGGAGACCCACAGGCCGGGCAGGGCGAGGGCGTCCACCGGGCCGGTGATCGGCAGCCGGTCGCTGGAGGCGCAGCGCACGGCGGCCCAGTCGCGCACAGCGGGTTCGTCGGCGCCGCCGATGCCCTCGATCGCCCGGTGGAAAGTGGGCGCCAGTTGCTCGGCCATGGCGGGCAGCAGCTTGTGCAGCTTGGCCAGGTTGTCCCCGTGCGAGGCGCGGACTTCTTCGGGCAGCAGCGGCAGCCGGCTCTGGCCTCGCTCGAAGGTGGAGCCGGCGTGCCAGGCGTGGCCGCCCGGCACAGGGATGTGCGGCACCAGGCTGCCGCTGCCATTGACGGGGAAGGGCGGCCAGCCCGCGCTATCTGCCGGCTGCAGTCCCCAGGACAACTGGCCGCGCAGAGGGCGCACTGTCCAGCGGTCGTCCAGTAGAGGCATGCTGCCCGGGCCGGCGGCCACGATGGCGTGCGAGGCGGTGGCCAGCACGGTGCCCTGGGCGTCGAGCGCCTGCCACAGGGGGGCGCCCGCGGCATCCGTGGTGCGACGCAGTGTGGCCACCCGGGCGCCTGGGTGCCAAGTGATGCGGGCCTGCGCCAAAAGCGACTGCACCAGCCGTGCCGGGCGCACCCAGCCAGCGCGCACGTGCCAGCAGGCCGCCGTGTCGGCCGGCAGGCCGGCGCACTGCAGCGTGTCGGCATCTGCGCTGCGGCTCCAGTCGTTCCCGGGGCCGCTGCGCCATTCAGACGGCAGGCCGGGGTCGCCGTCCACGCGGTGCTCCAGCACGCCGCAGGGGCTCCAGTCCTCCCCGGACTGCAGCGCCGCCAGGGCCTGCAGGGTGGTGCGCACACCGTTGCGTGACAGCCTGGACAGCACGCTGTCGTCGCGCGAGACATGCGGTGCGAACAGCCCGGCCGGCAGGCCCGAGGCGCCGGCTGCGGGCGCATTGCCCTGGTCCAGCACCTGCACCTGCCAGCCGCGGCGTGCCAGGCTGGCGGCCGCGGCGGCCCCGGCCAGCCCGGCGCCGATCACCAGGGCCTGCCCCGGCGCGGCAACGGCGACCGTGGGGGCCGCGTCGCGTGCGGTGCGGGGCTCCCAGCGCGGGTCGAAGATGGCCTGCAGGTTGTCGCGCTTGGGGGGCACCCCGGCCACTTTGCGCACCTCGAAGCCGCACTGCGCGAGGGCGTCCCGCACGGCGCGGGCGATGGTCCAGGTGGCCAGGCGCGTGCCGCGCCGGCAGCAGCGCGCGACGGCCTTGAGCGTCTGCGGCTCCCAGATCTCGGGATTGCGCTGCGGGCTGAAGCCGTCCAGGTAGATGGAGTCCGCGGTGGGTGTCTGCTGGCGCAGCATGGCCTGGGCATCGCCCACATACAGCGTGAGCAGCACGCGGCCCTCCTCGAACGACAGGCGGTGCACGCCCGGCAGCAGGCCCCAGAACTGGTCGTGGAGTTGCTGCGCCAGCGCCAGCAGATGCGGGTGGGCGTGCGCCGCACGCAGCAGATCGGCCGGGCTCACGGGCCAGGCTTCGCAGGACATGAAATGCAGGATCAGCGGGCGCTGCGGGTCGTGCCGCCAGGCGTCCCAGGTCACCAGGAAGTTCAGCCCGAAGCCGAATCCGGTCTCCAGAATGCGCCATTGCGACTGCCCGGCCCACGCCGCAGGCAGGCCGCAGCCTTGCAGAAAAGTGTCTTGCGCCTGTTGCAGGCCGCCGTTTTCGCTGTGGTAGCGGTCTTGGAAGCGCGGGCTGTAGGGCGTGCCGTCTGGCATCCAGTCGATGGGTTCGGACATAAGGCGCCGATTGTCCGCGCCCGCAGGAGGTGACCGGGCGAGCCGAACACGAAGGGTTGCGCGATGTCAGAGGGACTGCGCTACGCGTTGAGCGCGGCGCGAAAAACTGCGCGGCCCAGGCCAGCAGACGCCAAGCAAGGGCCGCCCCGCCGCGACGGCGTCGTCCCCCTTCCGCATCGCGCAGCGATGCCAGAGAAGGGGGAAGGCGCGCAGCGCCTCAGGGGGGTGCCGTGATCAAGCGCTCGGAGGCACGTAGCCCTGGGCGGCGTCGGCCCCATCGCCGAAGAAGTGCTGTTCCATCTGGCGTGCCAGGTACTGGCGGGCGCGGGCATCGGCCAGGTTCAGGCGGTTTTCGTTCACCAGCATCGTCTGGTGCTTGAGCCAGCCGGCCCAGGCTTCCTTGCTGACGCTTTCCCAGATGCGCTTGCCCAGTTCACCGGGGTAGGGGGGAAAGTCCAGGCCTTCGGCTTCCTTGCCGAGCTTGATGCATTGAACGGTACGTGCCATGAAAAGAACTTCCTGAATCGATGGGTTAGATGTTTTGGGTATTAAGAACTGAAATTTCAGTAGTTCCAGTTTTGAAGAGCGACTTTCAGAATGCGTTGCATCGGTGGATTGCACCGGTTCACATCGACACCAGAAAGCCTCTCATGAACGTTCGCCGTCACTTTATCAAGTTTCCCCTGGCTGCCGCCCTGATCAGCACCTTGGCCCTGACGGCACTGCCGTCGTTCGGCCAGACCAAGCAGTTCCTGAACGTGTCGTACGACCCGACGCGCGAGCTGTACGTGGAATACAACCAGGCGTTCGGCAAGCACTGGAAGGCCAAGACGGGGCAGGACGTGCAGTTCAAGCAGTCGCACGGCGGCTCGGGCAAGCAGGCCCGCTCGATCATCGACGGCATCGACGCCGATGTGGCCACGCTGGCCCTGGGCGGCGACATCGATGCGCTGGCCAAGCATGGTCTGCTGGCAGCCGACTGGCAAAAGCGCCTGCCGCACAACTCGGCGCCCTACAGCTCGACCATCGTCTTCCTGGTGAAGAAGGGCAACCCCAAGGGCCTGAAGGACTGGGACGACCTGATCAAGCCCGGCGTGCAGGTGATCACCCCCAACCCCAAAACCTCGGGCGGCGCCCGCTGGAACTACCTGGCCGCCTGGGAATTCGCCAAGCGCAAGTACGGCGGTGACGCCAAGGCCAAGGAATTCGTCGGCAACCTGTACAAGAACGTGCCGGTGCTGGACACGGGCGCGCGCGGCTCCACGATCACCTTCGTGCAGCGCGGCGTGGGCGACGTGCTGCTGGCCTGGGAAAACGAAGCCTTCCTGGCGCTGAAGGAATTCGGCCCCGAGAAGTTCGAGATCGTCGTGCCGTCGCTGTCCATCCTGGCCGAGCCCAGCGTGGCGGTGGTGGACAAGGTGGTGGACAAGAAGGGCTCCCGCGCCCTGGCCGAGGAATACCTGAAGTACCTGTATTCGGACGAAGGCCAGGACATTGCCGGCAAGAACTTCTACCGCCCGACCAGTGAGAAGGCCAAGGCCAAGTACGACAAGCAGTTCCCCAAGCTCACGCTGGTGACCATCGACCAGGCCTTTGGCGGCTGGACGAAGGCCGACAAGGACCATTTCGCCGATGGTGGCAGCTTCGACCAGATCTACACCAATAAGTAATGAAAATAGGCTGTAGCGCTTATTGGATAAGCGCATGCAGCTATCATTAACGTAGCAAAAGCAAGGCCCCGCATGTCCGTCCTCCTGATCGCTGGCAGTCCCTCGGAGCGCTCCCGGTCCGCCGCGCTGCTGGACGCCGTGGCCCGGCGGCTGGCGCTGCGCGGGGCGCGCACCGAGCGGCTGGACGTGCGCAGCCTGCCGCCCCAGGCCTTGCTGTGGGCCGATGCCAGCCACCCGGACCTGGCCCGCGCGCAGCACCAGGTGGCGAGCGCCGACGTGGTGGTGGTCGCCACGCCGGTCTACAAGGCGGCCTACAGCGGGGTGCTCAAGGTGTTTCTCGACCTGCTGCCCCAGGCGGCCCTCAAGGGCAAGACGGTGCTGCCGCTGGCCACCGGCGGCAGCCCGCACCACATGCTGGCGCTCGACTATGCGCTGCGGCCCGTGCTGCAGTCGCTGGGCGCCAAGCACATTCTGCCCGGCATCTACGCCACCGATGCCCAGGTGGTGCTGACGCCGGAAGGCGCCAGCCAGGTGGGGGCGGAGGTGGCCCAGCGCATCGACGAAGCCGTACATCTTTTGGCCACCGAAACCCTGCGCGCCCCGGAGCCGGCCCCTGCGGCGGCGGGGCGGTTCTCGCCGGTGCACTTCTCGCAGGTGCGATGTAGCGTCTGATGCCGCGCGGCGCCCACCGGCGCGCGCGCTTTCCGCCTGACGTCTCCGTTCATTTTTTGATCGTCCGTGTTCGCACGGGCAGGGCGCAGCTTTGTCTGGCCCCCTCCACCGGAAGGATTCCCGATGCCGCACAGCCCCTCGACCTTCGCGCAGTTGCCCGACTCTGGCTCCGGCGAGGCCGCCGCCCCCGCGCCGGCCGGCAGCCCCTGGCTGCGTGCGCTGCGCGCCGTGGGCGTGGCGGCGCTGGTGATCGCTGCGCTGTTCGTCATCGCGGCCTTCCTTCTGCTGCCGGTCGTTCCCGCCTGAGCGGACACGCCGGTTCACCGCCCTTCCTCGCTCTTCTTGCCTTTGCGGAAAGACACCACACCATGACTTCGCCCTTCCTGCACTCCCTGGCCTCCGCCCCGCGGGGCGACGCCGTCCCCGTGTCCCGCCGCCGTGTGCTGGCCTCCGCTGCCGGCGCCGCTGCGGTGCTGGCCGCCGGCGGAGCCGCCTGGGCCCAGCCGAAGGGCGAGCGCGTGCTGCGCGTCGGCCACCAGAAGGGCTGGCTGTCGCTGCTCAAGGGACGCGGCACGCTGGAGAAGAGCCTGGCGCCGCTGGGCGTGAAGGTGACCTGGACGGAGTTCAATGCCGGCCCGGTGCAGCTGGAGGCACTGAACGTCGGCTCCATCGACTTCGGCGACGTGGGCGAGGCCCCGCCGATCTTTGCCCAGGCCGCGGGTGCGCCCCTGGTCTATGCGGGCGCCACCGTGCCGCGCCCGCAGCTGGAAGCGGTGATCGTGCCCAAGGGCTCGCCCATCCGCAGCGTGGCCGACCTGAAGGGCAAGCGCGTGGCCTACAACAAGGGCTCCAACGTGCAGTACTTCCTGGTCAAGCTGCTGGAGAAGCACGGACTCAAGTACGCGGACGTGCAGTCCGTCTTCCTGGCGCCGCCCGATGCCCGGGCGGCTTTCGAGCGCGGTGCGGTGGACGCCTGGGTGATCTGGGACCCGTTCCTCGCTGCCGCGCAGAAGACGCTGGAGGCGCGCCTGCTGGCCGACGCCACGGGCGTGGTCAACAACCGTGCGTACTACTTCAGCTCGCGCGACTTCGCCACCAAGAACCCCGACGTGCTGCGCATCGCCGTCAAGGAGATCGATGCGGTGGACCAGTGGGTGTCGAAGAACAAGGGGGAGGCCGCGGCCGAGCTGTCTGCCGTGCTGGGGCTGGACCGGTCCATCACCGAGCTGTTCGTCGGCCGCGCAGGCTATGGCACGTCGGTGGTCACGCGCGAGATCCTGGCCGAGCAGCAGGCGATCGCCGACACCTTCTTCGCGCTCAAGCTCATTCCGAAGCAGCTCAACCTGCTGCATGCGGCCCCGGTCGACCTGCTGTGAGAACGCACGCCATGACCGCGCTCCTTCCCGGCTCTCTGCACCCACGCTTCGATCGCGTGCTGGCCGTGACCGCGGCCGCCTGGGGCCTTTCGTTGCCCTCGCCGCTGCCGGCGCACCGCGTTGCGCGTGCGCTGGGGGCGCGTCCTCCCGTGGCCCGCGTGCGCACCACCGCTGCCGCCCCCTTCAGCGGCTTCGCCATTTCCTACTGACCCGACGCACAGCGTCAGGAGACCGTCTATGCAAGTGTTCTGGTTCATTCCTACCCACGGCGATAGCCGCTACCTGGGCACCGCCGAAGGTGGCCGGGCACTGTCGCACGACTATGTCAAGCAGGTCGCCGTGGCGGCCGACAGCCTGGGCTACGAGGGCGTGCTCATTCCCACGGGCCGCTCCTGCGAGGACCCGTGGGTGATCGCCTCCAGCCTCATCGGCGAAACCAAGCGCCTGAAGTTCCTGGTGGCCGTGCGCCCGGGGCTGCACCAGCCCAGCCTGGCCGCGCGCATGGCGGCCAGCTTCGACCGCCTCAGCGGCGGGCGCCTGCTCATCAACCTGGTGACCGGCGGCGACCAGACCGAGCTGGAAGGCGACGGGGTGTTCCTGGACCACGCCGCGCGCTACGAGCAATCGGCCGAGTTCATCCGCATATGGCGCGAGATCCTGGCGCGCAGCCATGACGGCGGCACCTTCGATTACGAAGGCAAGCATCTCAGCGTGAAGGGCGCCAAGCAGCTGTTTCCGCCGCTGCAGAAGCCCTATCCCCCTGTGTACTTCGGTGGCTCGTCGGCCGCCGCGCACGATCTGGCGGCCGAGCAGGTCGATGCCTATCTGACCTGGGGCGAGCCCCCCGCCGAAGTGGCCAAGAAAGTCGCCGACGTGCGCGAGAAGGCGGCCCGCCATGGCCGCACGGTGAAGTTCGGCATCCGCCTGCATGTCATCGTGCGCGAGACCGATGCGGCAGCCTGGGCCGCCGCCGAAGACTTGATCAGCCGCGTGAAGGACGAGACGGTCGTGCAGGCGCAGGCCGTCTTCGCACGCATGGACTCCGAAGGCCAGCGCCGCATGGCCGCGCTGCACGCAAGGGCGAGAAACAAGGCTCCCACGCTCGACGCTGGCGCGTCTTCGCTGCCCCCCGAGGGGGCTCAATCGCCTAGGGGCGGCCCGTCGGCGATTGGACGCTCCCGCGCCGATCTGGAAATCAGCCCCAACCTGTGGGCCGGCGTGGGCCTGGTGCGCGGCGGCGCGGGCACGGCCCTGGTGGGCGATCCGCAGACGGTGGCGGCACGCATCGAGGAGTACGCGGCCCTGGGCATCGACACCTTCGTGCTTTCGGGTTACCCGCACCTGGAAGAGGCGTACCGCTTCGCCGAGCTGGTGTTCCCCCTGCTGCCGCTGCGCGTGCAGGAACGGCTCACCGGCGGCCACGCCCTCGGGCCCTTCGGCGAGACCGTGGGCAACCAGTACGTGCCGCGCGCGGCCCAGAGCTGAACGGCGGCAACGCCTCAACGAACAAGGAAAGAACGCACCCATGGCCATCCACTCCATCAACCATGTGCAACTGGCTTTCCCGGCCGGCGCGGAAGGGCAGATCCGCACCTTCTACGCCCAGCTGCTGGGCCTGACCGAACTGCGCCATGCGGCGACGGGACCGGCGCTGCACTTCGCGGCCGGCCCGCAGCGCATCGAACTGGTGCCCACGGAGCGCTGGGCGCCCGCGCCCGCGGCCTCGCACCTGGCTTTCGAGGTGGACAACCTGCCCGAGCTGCGCGGCCGCCTGTTGCAGGCCGAACTGCCGCTGGTGGAAAACCGCGCGCTGCCCGGCTACCTGCGCTTCTACGTCAAGGATCCGGCGGGCAACCAGCTGGAGTTCCTCGAGGCCGATACCGAGCAGGAGCTGCCCGTATGACCGCCAGCACTTCCGCGGGGACCGTGCGCGAGTTGCAGGTTTCCCCCGTGCCCGAGTCGCCGGACGGCCCTGCCAGCGGCGCGCTCGGCGTTGCCGCGTGGCAGGGGCTGGCCGCCGTGGGGCGTCGCCTGCTGCCCTGGCTGGTGCCGGTGGCGCTGATCGCCCTGTGGCAGGTGGCTTCGTCGCTGGGCTGGCTGTCCACGCGCGTGCTGCCCGCGCCGCTGGACGTGGTGAAGGCCGCCTGGACGCTGACGGAATCCGGCGAGCTGTGGACCCATGTGAAGGTGAGCGCCGGCCGCGCGCTGGCGGGGCTGGCCATCGGGGGCGGGCTGGGCCTGGTGCTGGGGCTGCTGACCGGATCGCTGCGCATCGCCGAGACGCTGCTCGACTCCACCATCCAGATGGTGCGCAACATCCCGGCGCTGGCGCTGATTCCGCTGGTCATCCTGTGGTTCGGCATCGACGAGTCGGCCAAGCTGTTCCTCATCAGCGTGTCGGTGTTCTTTCCCATCTACCTGAACACCTTCCACGGCATCCGCAACGTCGACCCGCAGCTGATCGAGATGGGGCGCACCTATGGTCTGGGCCGCTGGCAGCTGTACCGGGACATCATCCTGCCCGGCGCGCTGTCGTCCATTCTGGTGGGGCTGCGTTTCTCGCTGGGCCTGATGTGGGTGATCCTGATCGTGGCCGAGACCATTTCGGCGCAATCGGGCATCGGCTACCTGACCATGAACGCGCGGGAATTTTTGCAGACCGACATCGTGCTCGTCGGGATCCTGCTGTATGCGCTGCTGGGCAAGCTGGCCGACGTGTTCGCCCGGGCGCTCGAACACTGGTGGCTGCGGTGGCATCCCGGATACCAGTGAGCTACCCCCTGAGGCGCTGCGCGCCTTCCCCCTTCTCTCGACTCGCTGCGCGAGTCGGGAAGGGGGACGACGCCGGTGGCCTGGCGAAGCCAGTTCCACGGCGTCCGCTGGCATTGGGCCGCGCCGGTTTTTGAACGCATTGACCTGAATACAGGACCTGATATGACCTTGCATTTGAATCGTCGTACCGCGCTGGCCGCCATTGGCATGGCTGCGACAGGCATCGCTGCCGCACAGCCTGCTGCTTCCACCGTTCGCATCGGCTACCAGAAGTCGTCCACGCTGATCGCGGTGCTCAAGATCCAGGGCACGCTGGAAAAGCAGCTGGCACCGCTGGGCGTCAAACCCACTTGGCATGAGTTCACCAGCGGGCTGCCGCTACTGGAGGCGCTCAACCTCGACAACCTGGACTTCAGCGCCGACGTGGCCGACACCGTGCCGGTGTTCGCGCAGGCCGCCGGCGCGCAGCTCACCTTCGTGGCGCAGGAGGCGCCGTCGCCCACGGCCCAGGCCATTCTGGTGAAGGCGGATTCGCCGCTCAGGAGCGTGTCCGATCTGAAGGGCAAGAAGGTCGGGTTTGCCAAGGCGGCCGGCGCGCATTACCTGCTCATCGCTGCGCTGGAGAAGGCCGGGCTGTCGCTGGCCGATGTGCAATCGGCCTACCTCACGCCCGCCGATGGCCGCGCGGCGTTCGAGAAGGGCGCCATCGACGCCTGGGTGGTGTGGGATCCGTTCCTCTCGGCCGCGCAGCGCCAGTCGGGTGCCCGCGTGCTGGCGGACGGCACGGGCCTGGCGTCGTACCAGCGCTATTACCTGGCCAGCAGCAAGTTCGCCAACGCGCGGGCCGACGTGCTGCGGGTGGTCTACGCCGAGCTGGAAAAGACCGGCAAGTGGGTCAAGCAGCACCCCAAGGACGCGGCAGCGCTCCTGGCTCCCGTGTGGGGCCTGGACGCTGCCACCATCGAGCAGGCCAATGGCCGCCGCAGCTATGCCGTGCGTCCGGTGCTGCAGGACAACCTGGGCGAGCAGCAGAAGATCGCCGATGCCTTCCTGGCTGAGAAGCTGCTGCCGCGCAAGGTGAACGCCGTGGATGTGCCCTTGTTCAAAACGGGGGCATGACGCCATGGGTACCACCACTGCCCCTGAAGCCGGCGGCGTGCGCCTGGAAGCGCGCGGCCTGCACAAGCGCTACGGCGCGCGCGACGTGCTGCGCAACACGCAGCTCACCGTGGAGCACGGCGAGTTCATCGCCATCGTCGGCCGCAGCGGCTGCGGCAAGAGCACCTTGCTGCGCCTGGTCGCCGGCCTGGAAGAGGCGAGCAGCGGCGCGCTCTACACCGACGGCCAGGCCGTCCACGGTTTGCACGGCGACACGCGCATCATGTTCCAGGAGGCGCGCCTGCTGCCCTGGCGCCGCGTGCTCGACAACGTGACGCTGGGCCTGCCCAAGGCGCAGCGCGAACGCGGCCGCGAGGTGCTGGCCCAGGTCGGCCTGGCCGACCGCGAGAACGAGTGGCCGGCGCGCCTGTCCGGCGGCCAGCGCCAGCGCGTGGCCCTGGCGCGCGCCCTGGTGCACCAGCCGCGCCTGCTGCTGCTGGACGAGCCCCTGGGCGCGCTCGACGCGCTCACCCGCATCGAGATGCACCGCCTGATCGAAGGCCTGTGGCAGCGCCACCGCTTCACGGCCTTGCTCGTCACCCACGACGTGCAGGAGGCGGTGGCCTTGGCCGACCGCGTGATCCTCATCGAGGACGGCCGCATCGCACTGGACGAACGCATCGCGCTGGCCCGCCCGCGCTCGCAGGGCGATGCCGCATTTGCCGCCATCGAAAAACGCATCCTCGACCGCGTGCTGCAAAAGCCCTCGGCCGATGCCGCGCCGCCACCCGGCGCCGGCTGGCCCGGCGTGCCCGCGCACGGACTGCGCTGGGCGGTCTGAGCCGTCCTTGTTTGTTGAACGACCCGCTCCATCCCTTCCCGTTTCTGCCATCCCATCCACGGACTTCCAAAGGAGTTAAACCATGTCCATCCAAGCCATCAACGTGCGCAACCAGTTCAAGGGCAAGGTGCGCGAGATCGTCCGCGGCGACGTCGTGTCCGAAGTGGACGTCGAGACGCCCTGGGGCATCGTCACGTCCGTCATCACCACCCGGTCGGTGGACGAACTGGGCCTGGACGTCGGCTCCGACGTCGTGGCGCTGGTGAAGTCCACCGAGGTGTCGATCGCCAAGCTCTGAGCGGTGGTTTCAGATCAAAAAGGCCTGTAGCGCTTTTGGATAAAGCGCATGTAGCTATAAAAAATGTAGTAATCGACCAAAGGCGGCCCGCGGGCCGCCTTTTTTTATTCCGCTAGTTATCGCAAGTGCGTTGCGTTAATGCGCATAGAATGGCAGCGTTGGTGCTCGCGGCGGCATTCGTCCCGCCGCAGTTCAACGGGAAGCAGGAAGGCCCTCGGACGCGCACGCGTTCGCAAGGCCCAGCCTGCGCTGCCCCCGCAACGGTCAGCGGACGGGTCGCCCTGGTGCGGCCCACCTCCATCCACACGCCACTGGGCGCCTGCCAAGGTGCCTGGGAAGGCTTTGGAGGGCGTTCCGTCAGCCCGGATACCGGCCAACGAGGTGGCGCCAGCGCACACAGCGCGGGCGTCGTGTGCCCATACGCCGGCGGGGAGGCCGGTGCGGGCGACTTTCGTGATTGAGTGGATCCGATGATTCCATCCTGCTTTCCGCCGCTGCGCGTGCCTGCCTGGCCCGCGCCCCTTGCGTTCGCCCTGGCCGCCGCCTTTCCTGCCGCTGCGCAAACCCTGCCCACGGTCGTCGTGACCGGGGCGGCTCCGCCGGCGCCCACCACGCCGCTCGACCAGTCGGCCGACAGCGCATCGCGCCTGGGCCTCACGGTGCGCGAGACGCCCGCGTCCATCGACGTGGTGCCGGCCGAGGTGCTGGCCGAACGCGGCCTGCGCACGGTGACCGAGGCTGCGCAGGCCGCCGTCGGCGTGACGGCGGGGGACTTTCCGGCCGAGCCCAGCGCCTTCTCGATGCGCGGCTTTGCCAACAGCCAGATCAACACGCTGTACAACGGCATCAAGATCGGCCCGCCCAACATGACCTCGCGCGTGATGGACACGGCCAATCTGGAGCGCGTGGAATTCCTCAAGGGCGCGGCCTCGCTCATGTCGGGCGAGGGCGCCACCGGCGGCGCGGTCAACTTCGTCACCAAGGCGCCGCACCGCGGGCCGGTGCGCACCGAAGTGAACACGGCCGTGGGCTCGTTCGGCGAGCGGCGCCTGTCGGTCGGCTCGGGCGGCACCACCGCCTGGCAAGATCTGGATTACCGCATCGACGCGAGCGCGTCCAACAGCGACGGCTTCGTGGACGACACCTGGCAGCGCAACCGGCACGTGTCGGGCGGGCTGGACTGGCGCGCGGCGCCGGGCGTCAAGCTCTTCATCGCGGGCGAGGCCAAGCGCGACGACGGCAGCAGCTACTGGGGCACGCCCCTGGTGTCGGCCAACGCGCCGGGCGTGCAGCCGCGGGGCGGCATCGTCTCAGGCACCTACACCTCCGGCTTCAACGGCAGCGCCCTGGGGCCGGTCGCCATCGATGGCCGCACCCTGCGCACCAACTACAACGTGCAGGACAACCGCAACGAGGCGCGCGAGACCTGGCTGCGCGCCGGCGGCGAATGGCAGGCCAGCGATGCCGTCGTGCTGCGCACCCAGTTCTGGCGCTACACGGCCGACCGGACGTGGCTCAACAACGAGATCACCGCCTTCAACGCCGGCACGGGCCTGGTGGACCGCGAGCGCTTCTACGTCGCGCAGGACCAGACCAGCTGGGGCAACAAGACCGAATGGCAATGGGACGCGCGCGTGGCAGGCCTGGACAACCGCCTGGTGGCCGCCTTCGAGTACAGCGACCTCGACCTGGACCGGCCCGGCGCGGCCAACTTCCCGGGCGACAGCGTGAGCCTGGCGGACCCGCAGCGCGGCCGCTACGGCCTGCTGACCACGCAGCTGCAGACCACGCGCATCCGCAACACCGTGCTGGCGCTGGAAGACCGCCTGCGCCTCACGCCCACGGTGGCGCTGATCGGCGGGCTGCGCCAGGAGCGCATCGCGCTGGAGCGGTCGTCCGCCAACGCGGCGGGCGTGCAGCGCACGGGCTTCCCGTACGAGAAGACCTGGAATCCCACCACCGGCCGTGTGGGCCTGACCTGGGAAGCCGCACCCGGCACCACGCTGTACGGCCAGTACGGCACGGCGGCCGATGTGGCGGCCAACAACATCTTTTTGTTGGGCGCCACGCAGCCGCTGGACCTGACGCGCACCCGCAACGCCGAGGTGGGCGTCAAGCAGGCCTTCTGGCAGCAGCGCGGCGAATGGACGCTGGCCTTCTACGACACCGAGCGGCGCAACGTCTACGCCGCGCAGGGCGGTCAGCAGCTCGCGCAGGCGGGGGCGCTGAAATCCCGCGGGGCCGAGGCATCCGTGGCCCTGCGGCCGGATGCGCAGTGGAGCCTGTGGGGCAACCTGGCGCTCAACCGCGCGAGGTATGAGGGCTACAACCTGGGCAACGGCACCTCGCTGTCCGGCAACCGTCCGCCCAACGCGCCGCGCCTGGTCGCCAATGCCGGGGTGGGCTACCGCTTCATGGCGGGCGTGCCCATGCAGGTGTCGGCCTCGGTGCGCCACGTGGGCGAGCGCTTCCACAGCGATGCCAACACCGTGCGCCTGAACGGCTACACCGTCTTCGACGCCGCGCTGGCCGTGGACGTGGCGCGCGATGTGCAGCTCACCCTGCGCGGCCGCAACCTGGGCAACCGCACCTATGCGGCCTGGGCCGATCCGTTCTACCCCGACCAGATCCTGCTGGGCGCGCCGCGCAGCTACGAACTGGCGCTGCGCTGGACACTCTGACCGACATGCCCTTGGCCACCACCACTGCCACCGCTGCTGCAGCCCTGCGGGAAGGCCGCGCGGTACCCGCGCTGGGCGCTGTGCTGCAGCTGCAGGGCGCGGCCTTCGAGGTGGCGGGCGGCCGCACGCTGCTGGCGCCCACCGACGTGAGCGTTCAGCCCGGCGAATGCGTGGCGCTGGTGGGGCCCAACGGTGCGGGCAAGAGCACGCTGCTGCGGTTGCTGGCCGCGCGGCTGGCGCCGACGCGGGGCGCTGTGCGCGTGCTGGGCCAGAACCTGGCGGACTGGCCCGCCGCCGAGCGCGCGCGCCATGTCGCGCTGCTGGGACAGGGCGATGCGGTGGAGCCCGGCCTGCGGGTGCAGGACTATGTGGCGTTCGGCCGCCTGCCGCACCAGCAGCGCGCCAGCCGGGCGCAGCACGCGCAGGCCGTGGCGCACGCATTGCACACCTGCAGCGCCACTGCGCTGGCCGCCCGCACGCTGGGCAGCCTGTCGGGCGGCGAGCGCCAGCGCGTGCACCTGGCGCGGGCCCTGGCGCAGGAGCCCGCGCTGCTGCTGCTGGACGAGCCCACCAACCACCTCGACCTGGCGGCACGCGCCGATCTGCTGGCGCTGGTGCGCGGCCTGGGAATCACCGTCATCGCGGCCCTGCACGAGCTGGGCCTGGTGCCGGGCTTCGCCACCCGCGCCTGGGTGCTGCACCAGGGGCAACTGGTGGCCGATGGCCCGCCGGCCCAGGCGCTGAGTACCGAGCGCGTGGCGGCCGTCTTCGGCATGGAGTTGGTGCATGCGCACCATCCACGGCACGGCGGCACGCTGTGGGCCTTCGAGCGGGCGGCGTCGGCATGAGGTTCCGTCTGCCTTCTTTCTACCGGCCTGCGGCCTGGCTGGTCGCAAGCCTGGTGGCGGCCGCAGCGGCCGCCAACGCCGCAACGGCCACGCCAGGCTTTCCCGTCAAGGTGAGCAATTGCGGCGAGCCGCTGCGCTTCGATGCGCCCCCGCGCCGCCTGGTGGTCCACGACCTCAACATGGCCGAGATGGTGATGGCGCTGGGCCTGCAGCCCAAGCTGGTGGGCGTCACCGGCATCACCGGCTGGTACAAGTCCAGCGCAGACTTCTGGAAGGCGCTGGGGCCTGTGCCCGAGCTGGCGCCCAAGTACCCCACACTGGAAAACCTGCTGGCGGTGCAGCCCGATCTGTTCTTCGCCGGCTGGTATTACGGCATGCAGCCGGGCGGCGGCGTCACCCCGGCCACGCTGGCGCGGCACGGCGTGGCCACACTGGTGCTGACCGAGAGCTGCGTGCACACCCGGGCCGACAAGCCCGAGGCCACGCTCGACCTGCTCTACGGCGACGTGCTGCGCCTAGGCGCCGTCTTCGGCCGGCGCGAACAGGCCGAGCAGCTGGTGGCCGGCTGGCGGGAGCGCGTGCGCGCCGCGGCGCAGCCGGCGCTGCCACGCCCACCGCGCGTGTTCGTCTACGACTCGGGCGAGGACAAGCCGTTCACGGCAGGCCGCGCCGCCATGCCGCATGCTCTCATCGCGGCCGCGGGCGGCGTGAACGCGCTGGGCGATCTGGCCATGGGCTGGGGCACCGCCTCGTGGGAGGCCGTGGCCGAGCGCGATCCGCAGTACGTCGTGCTGCTGGACTACCAGAACGGGCAGGGGCCCGAGCACCTGCGCCGCGTGCTGGAGGCGCATCCGGCGATGCGGCTCACGCAGGCCGTGCGCGAGCGTCGCTACATCGTGCTGCGCTATGCCGAGCTGACGCCCGGGCCTGCCAACATCGAAGCGATCGAGAAGATCGCCCGCGCGCTCAGGGGCACGGCGCCATGAGGGCGCGTACCGTGGCGGCCGCCCTGGGCGGCGTGGCGCTGCTGGGCCTGCTGGCCGTGGCCTCGCTCAGCGTGGGGAGCAGCTCGGTGGGCTGGCGCGACGCGCTGGCCGGGCTGGCCGGCCCCTGGGCGGGCGCGCTGGGCCTGCCTGCCCCGGGTGAGATGGCCCAGGCCATCGTGCGCGAGCTGCGCCTGCCGCGCCTGCTGCTGGCATTGCTGGTGGGCGCGGCCCTGGCGGTGGTGGGCGGGCTGCTGCAGACCAGCACGCGCAACGACCTGGCGGACCCGTTTCTCTTCGGCCTGTCGTCCGGCGCGGCTGCCGCGGCGGTGGCCGTGCTGGGCTGGGCGGGCGAGGCACTGGGTCCCTGGACGCTGCCGGCGGCCACCTTCGCCGGGGCGCTGCTGGCCGCCGGCGCGGTGTTGCTGCTGGTGCACCGCGTGGGCACGCAGGGGCCGGCGCACATGGTGCTGGGCGGCCTGGCCATTTCCTTCCTGCTGGGCGCGGTGACGCACGTGCTGGTCTTCGCCGGGGACCAGCGTGCGGCGCATGCCGTGGTGTTCTGGTCGCTGGGTGGCCTGGGGCTGGCGCGGTGGGACAACCTCTGGCTGCCGCTGGCCGGCCTGCTGGTGGCCGCCGCCTTCGTGGCCCGCCGGCACCGGGCGCTCGACACGCTGCTGGCCGGCGACGACACCGCCCACAGCCTGGGCGTGGCGCCGCAGCGCCTGCGGCGCCACGTGTTCGTGGTGGCGGCCATCGCGACCGCCTGCTGCGTGGCGCTGAGCGGCGTCATCGGCTTCGTCGGGCTCATGGTGCCGCACCTGGCGCGCCGGCTGGCCGGGCCGCTGCACGCGCGCTTCGTGCCGCTGGCGGCCCTGCTGGGGGCGGCGCTGCTGGCAGGCAGCGATGTGGTGGCCCGCACGCTGCTGGGCGCGCAGGAGCTCCCGGTGGGCATCGTCACGGCGGGGCTGGGCGCCGTGTTCGTGATGCTGCTGCTGCGTCGGCACTGAGGCGCTGCTTTTCGCCCGCCGCGGCCGTCCAAAGATCTTTTTGGATGGAAGACATGGAAATTGATTCTTTGTCGTTTTGAAGCGCGGCTTCTAGGATCGCTGCAACTTATGCAGAAACCGATGCCTCCGCTGATCCCACGCTCCCCGGTTCGCCGTTCCAGCCGCCAGGTGACGCCATGAACTTCCAGCAACTGCGCTCCGTGCGCGAGGCCGTGCGCTGCGGCTTCAACCTGACCGAAGTGGCGGCCATGCTCTACACCTCGCAGCCTGGCGTGAGCAGGCAGATCCGCGAGCTGGAAGAGGAACTGGGCGTGGAGATCTTCGTGCGCGCCGGCAAGCGCCTCACGGGGCTTACGCCGCCGGGCGAGACGCTGCTGCCCATCGTCGAGCGCCTGCTGCTGGAGGCCGACAATCTGCGGCGTGCGGGGCACGACTTCAGTGCGGCGGAGCAAGGGCGGCTGCTGGTGGCGGCCACGCACTCGCAGGCGCGCTATGCGCTGCCGCACGTGGTGCGCGACTTCCGCAGCCTGTACCCGCAGGTCGCACTGCACCTGCACCAGGGATCGCCCCGGCAGGTGGCCGAGATGCTGCTCAAGGGCGAGGCCGACATCGGCGTGGCGACCGAGGCGCTGTCCGGCTACGACGGCCTGGTGACGCTGCCGTGCTACCGCTGGTCGCACAGCATCGTGGTGCCGCCGGAGCATCCGCTGCTCGACCTGCCGGAGCCCGTCACGCTGGAGCAGCTGGCGCGCTTTCCCATCATCACGTACGAGCTGGGCTACACCGGCCGGGCGCACATCGACGAAGCCTTCGCGCGCGAAGGGCTGGCGCCCGAGGTGGTGCTCACGGCCATGGATGCCGACGTGATCAAGACCTATGTGGAACTGGGCATGGGCGTGGGCATCGTCGCGTCCATCGCCGTGGATGCGGAGCGCGACCGGCACCTGCGCATGCTGGATGCGCGGCACCTGTTCGAGGTGAACCTCACACGCCTCGCGCTACGCCGCGGCAGCTGGCTGCGCGGCTATGCCTACCGCTTCATCGAAAGCTTCGTGCCCACGCTCACGCGCGAGGTGGTCGAGAAGGCCATGGCTTCGCCGTCCACGCCGCTGGACGGCGGCTGAGCGATCGCAGCTTTCCGCGTCTTGCACCGGTGCTGGGTGCCGGTTCTGCGGCCACAATGCGCCGCATGGAACGCTTCACCATTTCGCTGGACGACGATCTGGCGCACGAGTTCGACCACCTGATCGCCGAGCGCGGCTATGGCAACCGCTCGGAGGCCGTGCGCGACGTGCTGCGCGTGCACCTGGCCCGCCTGCGCGAGGGCCGCGACGCCGAAGGCCCCTGCGTGGCCAATCTCTCGTACGTCTACAACCACCACGAGCGCGAGCTGTCCGACCGGCTGGCGCGCCTGCAGCACGACCACCACGCGCTCACGCTGGCCACCACGCACGTGCACCTGGACTACGATCAATGCATCGAGACCGTGCTGCTCAAGGGCCCGGCCAGCGAGGTGCGCCGCTTCGCCGACCGCCTCATGGCCGAGCGCGGCGTGCACCACGGGCAGCTCAATGTGGTGATGGTGAGCGCCACGGCCCATGGCGCCCCGGCCGGGCACGGCCATTCCCATACCCACGGCTGACGCTCACGCTCCGCGGTTGACGTTCGCGATTGCGGCGGCGCGCACCACAGGCGGCCGCCGCATACGCCATTGGGCGTAGGCCGCGGTGCCTGTCTTGGTATGCAGTTTGCTTTTTTTTTCATACGCAAAAAAGCCGCTGCATGTTCACTCTTTCTCTTCTATCTCCCTTCTCGGCCCGTCTTCTCCGCACCCGCCTGGGGCGCGGCCTGTCTGTGCGGCCCCTGGCGCTTGCCAGTGCGCTGTGCGTTTGTATGGGCCATGTGGGTGCGCAAGGCGCCAGTGTGGAGCTGCCGGTGCCCAGCATGGGTGCAGTCGAGGTGAAGGGCCAGACGGTGCGCGGCGCGGCCGCGTCGTATTCGACCAGCACCTTCGAACAGCAGGAGATCCAGGATCAGCACATCAGCAAGCCCGAAGAGCTGCTGCGCAAGGTCCCCGGCATGAACGTGCAGGACTACCAGCTCTCCGGCGTGGGCAATGCCATCGTCATGCGCGGCTTCGGCGGCGGCGGCCACGGCGGCGATGTGGGCGTGGTGCTGGACGGCATTCCGCTGAACGAGGCGATGTCGCACGCCGACGGCTATGTGGACTTCAACGTCATCGTGCCGCTGGAAATCGACCGCTTCACGGTGTTCAAGGGCCCGGTGTCTGCGCTCTACGGCAACTTCAACCGCGCCGGCCTGATCGCGGTGGAGACGCGCAAGCATGGCGCCTACAAGGACGTGGATGTGAGCGTGGGATCCCACCGCACGCTGGACGCGCAGGCCGCGCTGGGGTTCGAGCTGGGCGAGGGCGAATCGCTGAACTTGGCGGCCCAGCATGCGCGCACCGAAGGGTTCCGCCCGCAGTCCGATGCCCGCCGGTCCACGCTGGCCGGGCGCTGGAGCAAGCAGGTCACGCCCGGGCTGGAAGTCGCCCTGTCCGGCCGGCTGCACGAGGCGGACGGCGACTCGCCCAGCTACATCACGGCCAGCCAGTTCGCGGCCGATCCCTACGGCAAGGACCCGCGCGCCATGAACGACGGCGCCAGCAAGCACTTCGCCACGCTGCGCGCCGATGTGCAGTACGCGCTGGCGCCCGAGGTGAAATGGCTCAGCTTCGCCTACACCACGCGGCAGGACTTCACCCGCTGGTTCAGCCGGCCCGTGGGCGGCGGTGCCTGGCGCCAGCGCGAGGAAACCTACGACCGCACGGTGTACGGCGCCGGCACCAGCCTGAACGGGCGCAGCACCACGGCGCTCACGCCGCTGAACTGGGTGGCGGGCGTGGAAACCTTCCGCGAATCCACCGACTACGGGTTCTATGACGGCCTTGCCAACCGCGTGCGCACCGCGCCCGCCGGCAATGACCGTAATCCCCGGCTCAACAGCCTGTCGGCCTTCGCCGAGGTGGATGCGCCCGTGCACCCGCTGTTCCAGCCGTCGGCCGGCCTGCGCTGGGACCGCTTCACGGGCGACTGCCGCCTGAACGGCCCCGAGACCGGTACCGACCCCTGCGGCCCCCTGGCAAAGGCCCAGCACACCAGCCCCAAGCTGGGCGTGCGCTCCCAGGTGCTGCCGGGCCTGCTGCTGCGTGCAAGCTGGTCGGAGGGCTTTGCGCTGCCCAGCACCTTCGCCAAGTACGCGCTGGGCGCGGACCGGCTCGACCCCAATATCTTCCGCCAGACCGAGATCGGGGCGCAGATCCGGCCGGCGCAGGGCGTGGTGCTGGACATCGCCGCCTACCGCCTGACCTCCACGGACGAGATCCGCACCGTCGCGCCCGGCGTGTACGAAAACTACGGTTCCACCCGCCGCACCGGCGTGGAGGCAAGTGCGCTGTGGTCCGTGGCGCGCAGCGTGGACCTGTCGCTCACCTACGGCGGCGCCCATTCCCGCGTGACCGAGAACGGCAGCGCCGCGCTCGTCGGCAAGCAGGTGGCCGGCGTGCCGCGCTACACCGCCACGGTGGGCGCCGCGTGGCGGCCGGTGGCCGACTGGGAGGGCACGGTGACCTGGCGCCGCGTGGGCCGCTACGCCGTCAATGCCGACAACAGCGTGAATGACGGCGGCTACGCCACCTGGGACGTGGGCGTGAACTACACGCCGCCCGCCACACGCTATCGCGTCTACGCCACGGTCGCCAACCTCTCCGGCAAGGCATATGCCACGTCGGCCTCCGTCATCGGCGGCACGCAGCTGTTCGCGCCGGGCGCGCCGCGCACCGTCAAGCTGGGCGTGCAGGCGCAGTTCTGACGGTCCTCGTTTCTTTCACCCATCCGTCCCATTCGCACATGTCCTTTTCTCTTTTGAACCGCTGGGCGTGTACCGCCCGCAGCACCTCCCTGGCGGCGCTCGCCGTCGCTGCCGCCGCCTTGCACGCACCCGCCGCGCTGGCCCACAACGTCTGGCTGGAAGCCGATGCCGGCGGCGGCTACACCGTGCAGTTCGGTGGGCACGAAGGCCAGCTGGAAGCCTTCGATGCCGCCAAGCTGACAAGTGTGGAGGCCTTCGACCGGCGCGGCCGCCCGATCCCCGTCACGCTGACGCCGCAGAACGGCGGCGTGCGCGTGCTGCCCGCCCAGCAGGCCGCGATGCTGGCCGCGCACTTCGACAACGGCTTCTTCAGCAAGGTGGGAGAGGGCGGCGCCATGGTGAACAAGCCGATGACCGAGAACCCCGGCGCCACCTATGGCGTGCATGCGGTCAAGTACCACAAGACCATCATCCAGTGGGGCGTGATCGCCAAGAAGCCGCTGGGCCAGCCGTTCGAGATCGTGCCGCTGGTGCACGAGACGCCACACGCAGGGCAGCCGCTGCGGGTGCAGGTGCTGTTCGATGGCAAGCCCATCGAAGGCATCCGCCTGTCGCTGGGGGAAAAGGGCGCGCCCGTCACCACCGCCGCCGACGGCACCGCCACGGTCATCCCCGTTGCGGGCGCCAACCAGCTGCTGGCCATCCGCCGCATGCCGGTCACGGGCGACCCGCGCACCACCAGCTTGAGCTACGAGTACCTGCTGGCGTTTCCGGCGCACTGATGGGGCACTGTGGTCGGATGTGGATGGCGAGTCCGCCGGTGCGCAGGGCCGTTTCGCTCGGGCCGTCCGGCCGGCGCCACAGCCTTTGCGGGCGAAATGCGCTATCGATAGGTGAGCTGGATGCGCTGTTACCCATTGGGTTTCAATGGGAAATGGCTTTGAAACCGGCTTGGTTAAAGCGCATGCCGCTATGGTTTTTGAACTATGGCACCCGGTAGTGGTAGCGGTACAGCAGCTTGAAGCCCAGCCCCTCGTACAGCGCCAGTGCGGCCGGGTTCTGCGCGCGCACCTGCAGATAGGCCCAGCGGGCGCCCGCGTCGCGGCTCCAGTGCAACAGGCTGCGCACCAGCGCCGCACCGTGGCCCTGGCGGCGGTGGGCCGGGTCGATCACGATGTCGAACAGGCCGGCGGCGCCATCCTCCACCACGGCCAGCCCGAAGCCGATGGCCGCGCCGTCCCGCCGCAGCGTGGCGAAGCCGGCCGGCGCGGCGATGGCGCGCACCATCGCGTGGTGCACGGCCTGGTGCTGCGCGGGCACGCCGTTGGCGGCCGCGAAGCCGTCCAGCCAGGCGGGCGAGGGCTGTGGTGCGATGTCCACCGCTGCGGCATCTGGCGCGGGCGGGCCCGTGTCCAGCGCACAGGTCAGCACGTGCGACGGATCGAAGCACCGGTAGCCCGCGGCCTGCAGTTGCGCGTCGGCCTCGGGCGGGGCCAGCGGCGTGAGCCGGAAGACGACCGGCAGTCCGTGGCGGGCGTAGAACGCCTCTGCCGCTGCCTGTACGCCCTCGAACGGCGCCTGCAGAGCCGCCGCGTTGGCCGAGTTGGCGCGCTTGGTGAAGCCGGCGGCCCGGCGCAGCAGCCAGCCGCCATGGCGCACGTCCTCCAGCGCCGGCCAGGCGTGGAAGGCGCGGGTTTCGATGGCGAGGATGCGCGCCTTCAGCGACGGGTCGGACGGCGGCGCATCCGGCGGGAGCGGGCAGGGCTTCATGGCGATCGGCGGCAGCGGTTTTGTAAAGGCTTGTAGCCATTGGAGCATGGCCCGGGCGGTCTGCGGGCGCGCTCCGGGGCCTGCCCGGCGCGGCAAAGCAGCGGGGAGGGCGGCCGGGTGAGTGGCCGGGCGGGCGGCCATCTGTAACCGCACCCACCCGGAAGGCGCCGGCCGGCCGTGTAGACTGCGCGGTTTTTTCCGAACCGGCCACGCACGCTCCATGGCAACGCGACCTGAGCGCACTTCCCATCTGACCGGCTCCACACTCGTCCGCCTGCTGGCGGGGCTCATCGACCCGCAACAGCGGGGGCGGGATACCCGCATGTCCTTTGCCGATGCCCTGAACCAGTGGACGGGCTGGACCGAGTCCATCGCACTGTCCAAGGCGCTCGACCGCCCGCTGACCGTGGGCGCAGCCGCGCCCGGCCCGGCCGGGGCGTGCGGCCGCCATGCCGAGGAACAGGCGGAGCTGGAGCGCGTGCGCGCCCAGCAGGCCCAGGCCATCGCCCGCGAGGTGGCGGCCGCAGGCCGCGGGCCGCTGGAGTCGGGCATGGGCTTCACGCCGTTCCGGCATTGCCACCAGGCGCGGCAGCAGGCCATAGAGAGCGCCGTCGGCCCGCTGCGCGAACGCGTGCGGCTGGCGGTGGCGCAATGTCCGGGCGAGGCCGCGCGGCTGGCCGCCATCGACGCCGTGATGGCCGAGGTGCTGGCGCTGCAGGAGCGCCGCCTGCTGGCCACCGTGCCCGCGATGCTGGGGCGCCACTTCGCCCGCCTGTGCGAGGCCGGGCAGGCGCCCGACGCCGCGGGCGCGCCCGACGATGCCGATGCCGAGGCGCGCCGCGACCTCTTCCGCCACGACCTGCAGGCCGTTCTGCTGGCCGAGCTGGAACTTCGATTGCAACCGGTGCAGGGGCTGCTGTCTGCCCTGCGCCCACACCAACCCCTGGGTGGTTCATGAGCACAAAGATCTTTTCGACGGCTGCCCCCGCGGCGGCCACGGCAGCGGCGTTTGCGGCCGGGCTGGCCACGGTGGCCTGGGTGGGCGCGGGCTACCGCAGCGGCCATGCGCTGGCCCTGTCCATCACGGTGCTGATCGCCGCCTTCTATCTGCTGGGCGCGGTCGAGCTGTGGCGCTACCGCCGCGACACGCGGGCCTTGGCACAGGCGCTGCAGAGCCTGCCGCCCACCCTGGAGCGCATCGACGGCTGGCTGGCGCCGCTGCCTGACGGCCTGCGCGATGCCGTGCGCCAGCGCATCGAAGGCACGCGCGCCGGGCTGCCGGCGCCGGTGCTGGCCTCGTACCTGACCGGTCTGCTCGTGCTGCTGGGCATGGTGGGCACCTTCCTGGGCATGGTGGTTACGCTGGACGGCACGGGCGCCGCGTTGTCCGGAGCCGACGGCCTGGGCGCCATCCGCGATGCGCTGTCCGCCCCCGTGCGCGGGCTGGGCCTGGCCTTCGGCACCTCGGTGGCCGGCGTGGCTGCCTCGGCCATGCTGGGCCTGATGGCGGCGCTGTGCCGGCGCGAGCGGCTGCTGGTCGCCCAGCGGCTGGACGGCGCGTTGGCCACCGCCCTGCGCCCCTTCACCCCCGTGCACCAGCGCGAAAGCTCGCTGCGCCTGCTGGAGCAGCAGGCCGGCCTCATGCCGCAGCTGGTGGACCGCATCACCGCCAGCATGGCCGCGCTGAAACGCCAGCAGGCCGACCTGGCCGAGCGCTTGCAGGCCGACCAGGCCCGCTTCTACCGCGAGACCGAAGCCGCCTACACGGGCCTGGCCGCCGCGGTGGAACGCACGCTGACGCAGAGCGCGACGGAGAGCGCCCGCCTGGCCGGCGCTGCGCTGCAGCCCGCCGTGGAGGCCACGCTGGCCGGCCTGGGACGCGAGAGCGCGCAGCTGCAGACCGCCTTGGCCGACCAGGTACGCCGTCAGCTCGATGGCATCGCCGAACAGTTCGGTACCGCCACGGCCGCTGTCAGCGCGCAGTGGACGGGTGCCCTGGCCGAACACGAGCGCACCAGCGAGCAATCCACCCAGGCCCTGCGCCATGCGCTGGGCGAATTCACGCAGACCTTCGACGCGCGCAGCACGGCGCTGGCGGAAGGCCTGGCCGACCGCCTGGCCCGCCAGTCCGAGGCGCTTTCCGCGCGCTGGGGCGAGGCCCTGGCGCAGCAGGCCCAGGCCGGCACCGCACTGGCCGAGCGCAACGAACAGGCCCTGACCACCGCTGCCGAGCGGCTTGCGGGCCAGGCCGGTGCGCTCCAAGTCACGGTGCAGGAGGCGCACACCCGCCTGCACTCTGAACTGGCCGCGCAGGACGCCGCCCGCCAGGCGGCGTGGACGCAGTCGCTGCAGCAGGTGGCCGATACCCTGCAGCAAGGATGGCAGGACGCCCAGACGCGGTCGGCTGCGCAGTGGACGCAGGCCGGCGCGGCCCTGGACCGCACCGCCGCCGACGTGGCGGCCCGCAGCGCCGAGCAGGCCGAGCGGCTGCTGCAATCCATCGAACAGCGCGCGGCCCAGGATGAAGCCCGCCAGGCCGCCTGGACCCAGTCGCTGCAGGCCGTGGCCGCCACGCTGCGCGAGGAGTGGCAGGCGGCGCAGGCCACGTCCACGGGCCAATGGCACCAGCTGGGCGAGGTCCTGGGCGCTACGGCGCAGGACATCACGGCCCGCTCGGCCGAACAGGCCACGCGCCTGCTGGCCCAGATCGACGAGCGCGCGGTGCAGGACGAGGCGCGCCAGACCGCCTGGACGCAGTCCCTGCAGCAAGTCGCCGTGGCCCTGCGCGAGGAGTGGCAGGCGGCGCAGGCCACGTCCACCGGCCAATGGCACCAGCTGGGCGAGGTCCTGGGCGCTACGGCGCAGGACATCACGGCGCGCACGGCAGAACAGGCCACGCGCCTGCTGGCGCAGATCGACGAGCGCGCGGCGCAGGACGAGGCGCGCCAGACCGCCTGGACGCAGTCCCTGCAGCAGGTGGCCGTGGCCCTGCGCGAAGAATGGCAGGCCGCGCAAGCCACCTCCACCGGCCAGTGGCACCAGCTGGGCGAGCTGCTGGGCACCACGGCCGGCGAGATCACGACCCGCACGGCCGAGCAGGCCGCGCAGTTGCTCGACCGCATCGACCAGCGGGTTGCGCAGGACGAAGCGCGGCAGGCCGCCTGGACGGCCTCGCTGCAAGGCCTGGACCAGTCGCTGCAGCAGGGCTGGCAGACCGCGCAGGAGCAGGCTGCCGGCCATTGGCAGCAGGTGGGCGCCGCCCTGGAACGCACCACGGCCGACCTCGCTACCCGCAACGGCGAACAGGCCGCGCAGTGGCTGGCCCGGCTGGAGGAGCGCAGCACGCAGGACGCAGCCCGCCAGGCCGCGTGGACGCAGTCGCTGCAGACCCTGCAGGCCGCGCTGCGCGATGAATGGCAGCAGGCCGGTGCGCAAACCGGCGCGCAGTGGCAGGCCGCCAGCGCGGCGCTGGCAGAGGCCACCGCCGGCATCACGCAGGCGCTGGACACGCACGCCCAGCGCACGCTGGGCGAGATCGGCACGCTGGTGCAGGCGGCCTCCGAGGCGCCACGCGCCGCGGCCGAGGTCATCGGCGAGCTGCGCCAGAAGCTGGCCGACAGCATGGCGCGCGACAACGCCATGCTGGAGGAGCGCAGCCGCATCCTGGAGACGCTGTCCACCCTGCTGGACGCGGTGAACCATGCATCGGCCGAGCAGCGCGGCGCCATCGACGCCCTGGTGTCCACCACCTCCGATCTGATGGAGCGCGCTAGCGGCCGCTTTGCCGAGACGCTGCAGGCCCAGACCGAGCGCATGGACGGCGTGGCCGCCCAGCTCACCGGCGGCGCGGTCGAGGTCGCCAGCCTGGGCGAGGCCTTCGGCGCGGCGGTACAGCACTTCGGCCAATCCAACGAGCAGCTGGTGGCGCAGCTGCAGCGCATCGAGGCCGCGCTGGCCAAGTCGATGTCGCGCAGCGACGAACAGCTCGACTACTACGTGGCCCAGGCGCGCGAGGTGATCGAGCTGAGCGTGGGCGCGCAAAAGCAGGTCATGGACGGGCTGCAGAGCGTGGCCGCCGGCCAGCGCGCGGCCACGGCCTCTGCCGTACCGGCTGACGCAGCATGAGCACGACGACGGACGGCGCCGCCCTGGGGCACGACGAACTGGACGGCGGGCTGGAGGCGGGCGTGCCCGTGTGGGCGGTCTTCGGCGACCTGATGGCCAGCGTGCTGGGCGCGTTCGCGCTGCTGCTGGTGGCCGCGCTGGGCATGCAGATGGACCTGGCGGACCGGCTCAAGACCGAACAGCAGCAGCGCGCGGCGCAGGCCCAGCGCTTGCAAAGCCTGGAGCAGGCCCTGGCCGGCCCGCTCGCGGGCGGGCGTGTCACGCTGACGGACGGGCGCATCGGCATCAGCGGCAGCGTGCTGTTCGCCGTCAACTCCAACGAGCTGCAGCCCGAAGGCCGTCAGCTGCTGCGCAGCCTGGCGCAGCCCCTGGCGCGCTACCTGCAGTCGCGCGGCGAGATCCTGATGGTGAGCGGCTTCACCGACGACCAGCAAATGCGCGAGGGCAACCGCTTCGCGGACAACTGGGAGCTGTCGGCCCAGCGCTCGCTGACCGTGACCCGCGCGTTGATCGAGGAAGGCGTGGCCGCCTCCGACGTGTTCGCAGCGGCCTTCGGCTCCGGGCAGGCCGTGGCCTCCAATGCCGACGCGGCCGGCCGCGCGCGCAACCGCCGCGTGGAAATGGCGCCCATGCCGCGACCGGCCCGCACCGACGCCGCTGCGGCCGGCCCCAAGCCCTGACCCGACCGAACGAGCTGCGGCGCATGCAAGCCCCTGAAACGCCCGACACGGACGAGACGCACCCGGCGCACCCGGCGCTGGGCATTGGCGAGCCGTCCGGTTACCCCGCCACCGCGGCGGCCGAGGAGGGCGGCGTGCCGGCCCGCGTGCAGACTACGCTGGCGGGCTGGCATGTGCAGGGCGCGCAGCGGACCGACCCCGTGCGGTTCGCCCTGATCGAATCGATGGCGCGTCGCGCGCTGCGCCACCACGGGCCGGCGCGCGCGCTGCTGGATGCGCGGCTGGCCGAACTGGTGGACGGCTACGAAGCGCTGCTGCGCGCCCGGGGCATTCCGCCGCTGACGGCCCCCGCCGGTGACGGCGTCGCTCCACTGCCGGCGCCAGCGGCTGCCGAGCGTGGCCCGTTGGGTTGGCTGGTGGCGGAGATTGCCGGACAGGTACCCGCCCCGGTACCGCGCGGCAAGAGTTCTGCGGCCGAGCGGGCTGGAAACTCGGCGGCAGCGCCAGGCGCGCGCTCACGCGCGGGTGGCGGCCGGGCTTCTGCCAAGGGCACGCCGGCCCGTGCCGAGCCGGCAGCGCTGCCGGAGATCGACCTGGAGACCGTGGCGCTGCACAGTGCGGCCGCACCGGCCGCTTCGCTGGAGCTGGCATCGGTGCGGCGCTTTCGCGGCACCTGGTCGCGCCTGTCGGCGCAAGAGCGGCTGCGCCAGACCTTCGCGCAGGTGCCGCCGCAGGCCGGCCCGCTGAATGCGCTGCACCTGCTGCACCGTGCGCTGGTGCAGATGCAGGAGCTCTCGCCGGACTATCTGCAGCATTTCGTGGCGCATGTGGATGCGCTGCTGTGGCTGGAGCAGGTGCACCAGGCGGCACAGGCGCCATCGGCCGCACGCAGCAGCCGGTCCGCCCGCGCCATCGCGTCTCGGCGCAAGACACCCGGCGCCAAGCGCTGAGTCCGCCAGCGCCGCAGCGGGCCGGGGCCGACGGCGCAGATGCACGCGGCGCGGTGATGCGTGCAGGGGTTCTTACTTGCTCTTCTTGGCCGCCGCCAGGGCGTCCTGGGCCTTCTTGAGTTCCGCCTGGCGCTTGGCGATGGTGTCGGCCTTGCCGTCGCGCTGGGCATCTTCGAGTGCGAGGCGGCGACGGGTTACGTCCTTTTCGGCCTGGCTGATGCGGCGCTCGCGCTTGACCTTTTCGCCGGGCTCGGTGCAGCTCACTTCGAATTCGGCCAAGGTGCGCTCCAGCGTGCGCACCTTGTCGTCCTGCCCGGCGGCGCGGGCCTGCTCGACTTCGGCGGTCACGCCGGCACGCTTTTGCTGGCAGTCGTCCGGGTCGGCGGGCTGGGCTGCGGCGGTGCCGGCAAAGGCCAGGGTGGCGGCGGTGGCGATCAGCAGACGGGTGATCAGGGGCGTGGCGGTGTGCTTCATGGCGGTTTCCCTCGGGTTCGTTCGTTCAGTGCATCGAATGCGACCGGGCGAGCTTCCCATGGGACCGGCAGCAGGGCCGTCGGACGACGGCGCGTTCCCGCGCGGGCAGGCCGGCCAGACCGGCTCAGATCACGCGGAAGCCGTGCGTGCCATCGCGCGCCAGCTGCGCCACCAGTCCGTATTCCCAGTCCAGATAGGCCTGCATCGCCTCGCGTGGGGCGCTGGTGCCTTCGTACGGGCGGCGGTAGCGGTCGATGCGGGGCGAGGCGAGTCGCGCTTCGCCCGCGTCCACGGGCAGGCCGGCGGCGATCCATGCCTGGGTGCCGCCCTGCAGCACGGCCACTTCGCGGCCGGTGAGGCGGGCCAGTTCCGCCGCCGCGTAGCGGGCCAGAAAGCTGGTGCCACAGGTCAGCACATAGCGCCGCGCGGGCGGCAACGCGGCCACGGCCTGTGCCAGTTGCGAGCGCAGCGACCAGTAGGCGCCAGGGATGTGGCGCTGCACATAGGCCACGCTGCGGGTGAGGTCCAGCACCACGGTGTCGCCCTCCGGCGCCTCCTGCAGCCAGGCGTGCAGAGTGCTCGGCTCCACCCAGGTGATGGGGCCTTGCGGCTCGGGCGCCGGGGTGGGGGGCTGGCCCGTCTCGGTGAAGGCTGCGGCGTCCGTGCCGTCCAGCACCCACACGTCCCAGCCCATCTGTGCCAGCCACGATGCGCTCATGTTGGCGCGCACGCCATCGTCGTCCGCCAGCACGATGCGGGCGCCGCGCACGGGCGCCGCGTGGTCGGTCTCCTGCACCAGCTGGCCGCCCGGGGCGCTGGCGAAGCCGGGGAGGTGGCCGGCCGCGTATTCCTCGGGCGTGCGCACGTCGAAGCGGTAGGTCGTGCGTGTGGTTTCTTTCGCGAAACGGTGCAGGTCGGCCGGCGTGGCGCGCTGCACGCCGGCGCGGTCCGCCACGGTGCGTGCCTGGGCGGCTCCGGCGGTGCGGCGTTCTTCGGGCACGGGGCCGAAGCGGCGGCTGGCGCCATGGTCCAGCCGCTGGCCGGCCAGCAGCCAGCCGATGGTGCCGTTGCGCAGCGCGGCCACGGGGTTGGGCAGGCCGGCGTTCACCAGCGACTGCGTGCCGATGATGCTGCGCGTGCGGCCCGCGCAGTTGACGATGATCTGCGTGGCCGGGCTGGGGGCCAGCGTCTGCGCGCGCAACACCAGCTCGGCCCCCGGCACGCTCACGCCGCCGGGAATGCTCATGGTCTGGTATTCGTCGAAGCGGCGCGCGTCCAGCACCACCACGTCGGCCTGGTCGTCCAGCAGCGCCTGCACCTGTTCGGCGGTGAGCGATGGCGTGTGCCGCTCGGCCTCGACCAGTTCGCCGAACGACTTGCTGGGCACATTCACGTCGATGAACACCTCGCCTCCGGCATCCTTCCAGCCCTGCAGACCGCCTGCCAGCAGCGACACCTGGGTGTAGCCCAGGGCCTGCAGGGTGCGTGCCGCGGGTTCGGCCAGGCCTTCGCCATCGTCGTAGACGACCACGGGTGTGTCGCGGCGCGGGATGCGTGCCCAGGCCTCAATCTCTACGCGCCCGGCGGGCAGGTTGGCCGCGAAGAGCGGGTGGCCGGTGGCAAAGGGCGACTCTTCTCGCACGTCGAGCAGGGCGATCTCGCGGCGGTCGATCAGGGCCTGGCGGACCTGTGCGGTGCTAGTGAGGGGCAGGGGGGCGGTGTCGTGGGGCATGGGTGCGTGACTAGCGTGGGGTGTCAGGGGTTTAAAGCGGTGGGCGTGGCGGACTGCTCGGCCGGAAAGCGCGAGTGCGCGTGCAGGGTTTGCCTCGGCGCATCCGAAGGTGCTGCTTGCCGGCGGGCGCGGCCTTTCTCCAGGGGCGGCCAGAAGGCGCCTCGCGCCTCAGCACGGCGCGGCGTCCCGCCTCCAGATATTGGGCAGGACGGCGTTGCTGTAGCCGGAGACGAAGGGTTTGCGGGTGCCGTCCTCGCGGTACACGCTGCGGTGCACGGCGCCGATGTCGGCGCCATAGACGTGGATGCTGATCGAGGTGCGGTCGGTGAATGCGTTGCTCACCCGGTGCACGTCGCCTATGGTGGGCGAGACGGCCTCGACCTGCCCGGGCGCGAGCCGCACGGCGGCACCGTCGGGCAGCCACCGGCCATCGCCCGCCTGGGCGTAGTTCTGGGCCACCTCGGCGCCTCGCAGCATGCCGATCAGCCCCCACACCGTGTGGTCGTGGATGGGCGTGGCCTGGCCCGGTCCCCAGACGAAGCTCACCACCGAGAAACGGCCCAGCGCATCCGCATGCAGCAGATGCTGCTGGTAGTAATCGGGGTGGGGCTGGGCATAGGCGTCGGACAGCCAGTCGTCGTGCGCGACCAGGTCGCCCAGCAGGGCTCCGCCCCGGGCGCGTACCTCGGCCTCGGTCGGCCGGCCTTCGATCAGTTGCGCGAACTGCTGCACAAAGTGGCGCAGCCGGGCCGGATCGCGTGCCGGGGCCGGCGTGGCAGGGGGCAGTGCGCTTGCGCCCGGCGACTGGGCCGCGGGGGGCGCTGCGGGAAGGGGATCACGGGTCACGCCCTGCATTGCATCCGCAGAGGCGCCGGCCGTGTGAGAAGGTGTTGGCATATCGATCCCCGCTTTTCTTCGTTGTGCCTGCGCGGGTGCGCGCCGCGGCCCGGACCATTGTGCGGGTTCAGGCGGTTGAGAGGCGCGAGGGGCCGTCGCCAGGGTGTCAGCGCATGCACCAACCTGGGGCGTTTTGCCCCATTGCCGCAGCGGCACCCCGCGTCCACACTCACCGCATGACCTCACAAGAAGTGCTCAGGCGCATGACGGAGCCGTCGGCGCCCACCCCTGCGATGCGGGATCTGGTCGCCGTCTACGCCATGCTGGTTGCAGCCGCTTCCGACCGGCTGGACCCTGGCGAGATCGACTCCTTCGTGGCCCTCGGCGTCGCCATCCACCGGCGCGACGAAAAGCCCGTGACCTTCCTGTCCACGGTGCCCTGAAGCGGCTGGAAGGCTGCTGGCGCTGCAAAGCCGCTTCTCACTGGCCCGGCTGGCTGACTGCGCTCTGTTATTCATAGCTGTATGCGCTGCATGGGCGGGCGCTGCAGCCTGTTTTTATCCTTGATTCAGCGCCCGCCGGCCCCGTCTGCCAGCCGACGCTCCCCTGCGCCCGCCGCGGCCCGCATGCCGGCCAGATGGGGCATGGCGCCCCGCATGGCCTCCAGGAACACGCGCAGCCGCGCCGGATAGAAGCGCGCGGGCGGGTAGACCAGGTACACCGGCAGCGGCGCGGCCTGCCAGGTGGGCACCAGGTGCAGCAGGTCTCCGCGGCGCAGGTCCGCGTCCACGATCCAGGCCGAGGCGATGCAGGCGCCCAGGCCCGCCAGCGCCGCGCTGCGCAGCGCGTACAGGCTGTCGGTGGCCAGGCGCGGGCTGATGGGAAAGGTGCACGCGCTGCTGCCGTCGCCGTCTTGGGGGGTGAGCGTCACCTCGCGCTGGTAGAAGGTGCTGAGCGCCAGCCAGGGCAGCGGCTGCAGATCCTGCGCGTGGACGGGCAGCGCGCGGCCCTCCATCAGCGCGGGTGCGGCCAGCACGATGCGGGGTACCTCGGCCAGGCGGATGGCGACCACCGACGGATCGTCCACCGCGCCGACCTGGATGGCGCAGTCGATCCCCTCGGCGATGAAATCGGGCCGGCGGTCGTGCAGCATCCATTCCACATCCACGTCGGGGTAGCGGCGCAGGTAGTCCATGAGCGGCGCGATGAGCTGGTCCTGTCCGAAGGCGTGCGGCGCCACCACCCGCAGCGTGCCGCGCGGCGCGTGAGCCGTGCCGCGCAGGTCGTCCTCCAGCGTGTGCCAGCCATCCAGCAGCGCCTTGGCGTGGGCGAAGCAGCGCTCGCCGTCTTCCGTGAGCTTCATGACATGGGTGCTGCGCTGGAGCAGCTTGATGCCCAGGGTGCGTTCCAGCGCCTGCAGCCGGCGGCTGACCGTGGGCTGGCTCGTGCCCATCTGCTGCGCCGCGGCCGACAGGTTGCCCGCCTCGACGATGCGGATGAAGGTCTGCAGCAGCTCGATCCGGTCGGCCCCGACGGGCAAAATCGGTGTGGTCATACGTTGAGCGTATAGTAAATCTGCAGAGCAGCCCACTACCCACGCCGCCCGCTGCCGAAGACACTGCAGGCATTCTTCTTCTGCTGACCAGGTGATTTTCGATGTCTTCCATTCAAAACGTGCATGCAAGCGCCGCGGCCCCGGCGCCGGGCCAGGCCGAGGGCGGGGTGAGCGCACCGCTGCTGCTTCTGCTGGCCACCACGGCCGGCCTGAGCGTGGCGTCGCTGTACTACAGCCAGCCGATGCTGGGCGTGCTGGGCCCCTATCTGCAGGCCGACAGCCGCGTCGTCGGCCTGGTGCCCACGCTCACGCAGCTGGGCTATGCGCTCGGCATCCTGCTGCTGGCCCCTTTGGGCGACCGCTTCGACCGGCGCCGCATCATCGTGGCCAAGTCCGTCGCCCTTCTGCTGGCGCTGCTGATGAGCGGGTTGGCCCCGGGCATCGGCGCACTGCTGGTCGCCAGCCTGGCCGTGGGCCTGGCCGCCACGGTGGCACAGGACGTGGTGCCCGCCGCCGCCACGCTGGCGCCGGCCGCGCAGCGCGGGCGCATCGTGGGCACGGTGATGACCGGCCTGCTGCTGGGCATTCTGCTGTCGCGGGTGGTCAGCGGCTTCGTTGCCCAGCAATGGGGCTGGCGGGCGGTGTATGTGGCGGCCTCGGTGGCGATCGCGCTGCTGACGGTGGCCGCCTGGCGCGGGCTGCCGCGCTTCGTGCCCACCACCCGGCTGAGCTACCGCGCGCTCATCGGCTCCATGGTCGCGTTGTGGCGCCAGTATCCCGCGCTGCGCCGCGCCACCTGGGCGCAGGGTCTGCTGGCCGTGGGCTTCAGCGCCTTCTGGTCCACGCTGGCGGTGATGCTGCACAGCCAGTTCCACCTGGGCACGGCCGCTGCAGGGGCCTTCGGACTGGCGGGCGCCGCCGGCGCGCTGGCGGCGCCGCTGGCCGGCCGGCTGGCCGACCGCCGCGGCCCCGAGGTGGTGACGCGCTACGGCGCAGCGCTGGCCGCGGCCTCGTTCGCCGCCCTGGGGCTGGCCCCGGCGCTGCCCGATTCGGCGCAATTGGCCCTGATCGTGGCCAGTGCCGTGGGCTTCGACTTCGGCGTGCAGGCCACGCTGGTGGCGCACCAGACCATCGTCTACGGGCTGGAGCCCGCCGCCCGCAGCCGCCTGAACGCGCTGCTCTTCACGGGCATGTTCGTGGGCATGTCGGCCGGTGCCGCCCTGGGCAGTCTGGCGCTGGCACAGTGGGGCTGGTTCGGCGTGGCTGCGCTGGCCACCGTCGCATCGCTGGGCGCGCTGGCGGTGCGCTTGGCCGGCCGCTCAGTTAGTGGGTGAAATATGCCTCTAGCCCTTGCTGGATAAGCGCAAGCAGCTATGCATCCAGGAGCGGCCCACGGGGCCGCTTTTTGCTGGGCGAAGAGTGCGGAGGGTGGCACGCGCAGCGGGGCGATCGGTGTCGGGGTGGGGCCATCACCCCTGTGGCGCCGTGCAGTGCACCGCCACGCCGTACAGCGCCAGCAGCCCCAGCACATGGCCGACGGCCACGCCGGGTTCACCGGCTTCGATGCGGCCGATGGTCTGCACGTGCACGCCCAGCCGGACAGCCGCTGCGGCCTGGCCTTCGCCAGCGGCCGTGCGGGCCTGGCGGGCGGCGGCGCCCAGCGCCTTGATGGCCGCGAGCGCGTCGTCGGCGATGTCCACGGAAATGCGTTTGCCTTGTGCCATGGCGGCATTGTGCCCGGGCCCGCCCGCTGCCCGAGCGTGCGGCGGCGTTCAGCGCGGGTCGTAGTAGTAGCCGGGCGGCGGGCCCCAGCGCCGCCAGTGGCCGGGCGGCGGCGGGGGTGGGTAGTACGCCGGCGGGGGCGCGATGTAGCCCGGCGCCGGGTAGGCCAAGGCCGGCGGCGGCACGACCACGTAGCCGGGGTGCGGCCCGTAGTACACCGGGCGGGGGGGCGGCACATAGACCGGCGGCGGCGCCACGTAGACCGGTGCGCTCGGATAGACCAGGGGGAAGCCGAGGCCGATCGACAGGTCGACCCGGGCCGATGCGGCGGTGGACAGCGACAGGCCGGCCAGTGCGACGAGGGAGGCCGCCGTCCAGTGGGCGAGCCGGCGGCTGCGGTGAGGGTGTCTCATGGTGTCCGTTCGATGGGCGGCGGCACGGGCCGCCTGCTGCCGTAACGGCTGCCGGCACGCGGGCGCTGACGGGCGGGTGGTAACAGTTTCCATCGCGGGCCGCGGCCGGGTGCCGTGCCGGCTGATGACAGCGCCTGGGGCGGGCCGCCGGGTCTCGCTCTCCCGTTGCCGCGCTACGCAAGTCCCTGCGGCGGCCCCGGCAGCGGACCCGGCCTGCCAATCGCCGGTAGACTTGCCCGCTGAAAGGCGGTGCGGCCGTCTTTCTTCTGCCAGCCCCAGGCGCCCGCGCCCGGCTTCCATCCCCGCCAGGCCGATCCTGTCCATCGACCCTCCGATCCCGTCCATGTCCGAGCCGACGCCTCCATCGCCGCTGTTCCCCCGGGCCCCGGGCCCGATGAGCGAGCGTATCCGCCGGTTCGATTGGGCCCGCCACCCGCTGGGGCCGCTGGCGCAGTGGCCCGTGGCGCTGCGGCTGTCGGTCGAGTCGATGCTGTCCACGCACATCGGCGCCTGCCTGGTGTGGGGGCCCGGCAGGCACACGCTCTACAACGACGCGTTCGCCCCCATCCTGGGCCACAAGCCCGATGCGCTGGGGCGGTCCTTCGAAGAGATCTGGAGCGAGGCGTGGCCCACGCTCGGTCCGATCGTGGACAAGGCCTTCGCCGGCGAAGCGACCTTCATCGAAGACTTCCCGCTCGACATCAACCGCTACGGCCGACCGGAGCGGGCGTACTTCACCTTCTGCTACAGCCCGGTGCGCGACGAACAGGGTGCCGTCGTCGGCATGCTGGACACCGTGATCGAGACCACCGGAAAGATCCTGGCCGAGGATCGGGCGCGCGACGCCACCGCCTCGCTGGAGCAGCAGGTGGCCGACCGCACCGCCGACCGCAACCGGCTGTGGATGCGGTCCGACGCGCTGCTCATGGTGGCCCGCTTCGACGGCAGCATCGCCGCCGTCAACCCCGCCTGGACTGCCGTGCTCGGCTGGAGCGAGGGCGAAACCCTCGGGCGCAACGTGCTGGGCTTCGTGCACCCCGAGGACGTGCCGGCCATGTCCGACGAGCTGCGGGCGCTGGAGCAGGGCGCCGTGCGGCGCTACGGCACGCTGCGCTACCGCCGGCGCGACGGCGCGGTCCGCTGGATCACCTGGACGGCCGTGCCGGACGAGGGATTTATCCAGGCCGTCGGCCGCGACGTGACCGAGGAGCGCGTTCAGGCCGACGCGCTGCGCGAAGCCGAGGAGCAGCTGCGCCACAGCCAGAAGATGGAGGCCCTGGGCCAGCTGACCGGCGGCATCGCCCACGACCTGAACAACATGCTGCAGGGCATCGTGCTGCCGCTGCAGCTCATCCGCCAGCGCGTGGCCCAGCAGCGCTACGACGAAGTGGGCCGGTATGTGGAGGCGGGACTGGCCTCGTCGCGCCGCGCTGCCGCGCTCACGCAGCGGCTGTTGGCGTTTTCGCGGCGCCAGCCGCTCGACTCCCGCGCGCTCGACGTGCAGTCGGCCTTCGACGGGCTGGAGTCGCTCCTGCGCAGCACCTGCGGCGAGAACATCGTGCTGGAGCTGCAGCTGCCGCCGGGGCTGTGGAACATCTTCACCGACGCGCACCAGTTCGACAACGCCATCCTCAACCTGGCCGTCAACGCCCGTGACGCCATGCCCGGCGGCGGGCGCCTGCTGATCCAGGCCTGCAATCTGGTGGTGGACGGGCCCTTGTCCGTCCACGGCCTGGAGCCGGGGGAGTACGTGCGCCTGAGCGTGGCCGATACCGGCACCGGCATGCCACAGGCGGTGGCCCAGCGTGCCTTCGACCCCTTCTTCACCACCAAGCCCATCGGGCAGGGCACGGGCCTGGGGCTGTCGATGATCTACGGCTACATGCGCCAGACCGGCGGCACGGCGGTGATCGAGAGCCAGGAGGGGCAGGGCACCGCGGTGCAGCTGTACTTCCGCCGCTCGGTCGCGGCACCGGATGCGCCCGAGCCCGAGCCGCTGTCCGAGACGCCGGGCGCCAAGCGGCGCGACTCCGTCCTGCTGGTGGAGGACGACCCCACGGTGCGCACGCTGGCGGTGGAACTGCTCAAGGACATGGGCTTCCAGGTCATGCAGGCGTCCACCGGGACGGAGGCCATGGCGCTGCTGTCGGGGGCGCTGCAGTTCGATCTGCTGGTCTCCGACGTGGGGCTGCCCGGCCCCAACGGCCGCCAGGTGGCGGACTTCGCCCGCGAGCAGTTGCCGGCCATCCGCGTGATCCTGATGACCGGCTACGCCGAGCAGGCCGCCATGAACCCCGGCTTCCTGGCGCCGGGCATGGAGCTGCTGGTCAAGCCGTTCGATGCGCAGGCCCTGGTGGCCAAGGTACACGCCATCATGGGCAGTGGCGACGCCTGAGGCATCTGCTGAATTTTTGAGCCAAATCGGCCTGTAGCGCTTTATTGATAAGCGCTTGCAGCTATATTTTGCATAGCAAAGCCCGGTGGGCAGGTTCTTCTCATAACCGCCCGCTCTTATTACCCAATTTTTCGATAGTTGCTGGTGATATGCCGGGGCGCGTACATTTACGCCTTCGGTTTTTCCATACGCGCCGCTGCTGGTCCGTGCCGCGAAAGACTGCTCCCCCCTCGTTCCGGGCTGTGCCGCATGGCGGCTGGCCGGCCGCGTGCGCCCGCACCGGCGCCGGCGCGCGGCCGCGGCGAGCAGGCGCTGCGGCGGGCCCGGGCGGCGCCTGACGTCTTCATGATCGACTTACGGGGCATCTCCCTTACCTACCAAGCCGCCCACGGGCCGGTGGAAGCGCTGCGGGGCATCGACCTGCACATCACGCCGGGCGAAGTGTTCGGCATCATCGGCCGCAGCGGCGCCGGCAAGAGCTCGCTGGTGCGCGTCATCAACCTGCTGAACCGGCCCACCACGGGCCAGGTGAACGTGGCCGGGCGCGACCTGACGCAGCTGAGCGACGCGCAACTGCGCGAGGCCCGCCGCGACATCGGCATGGTGTTCCAGCACTTCAACCTGCTGTCGTCGCGCACGGTGTTCGACAATGCCGCGCTGCCGCTGGAGCTTGCGGGCATGGACAAGGCCGCCATCCGCGAGCGCGTGAACCCGCTGCTCGAGCTGGTGGGCCTGTCGGCCCTGGCCAACCGCTACCCGGCGCAGATCAGCGGCGGGCAGAAGCAGCGCGTGGGCATCGCCCGCGCGCTGGCGAGCCGGCCCAAGGTGCTGCTCTCCGACGAGGCCACCTCGGCGCTGGACCCGGAAACCACCCGCTCCATCCTCGCGCTGCTGCGCCAGGTGAACGAGGAGCTGGGCCTGACGGTGGTGCTCATCACCCACCAGATGCAGGTCATCAAGCAGGTGGCCGACCGCGTGGCCGTCATCGACGCCGGCCGCATCGTGGAGCAGGGCCCCGTGCTGGACGTGTTCACACGCCCGCAGCAGGCCATCACCAAGAGCCTGATCGACGAGATCGTGCCGCAGGAACTGCCCGCCAGCGTGCTGGACCACGTGCGCCACCTGGCCGCGCTGCTGCCGGCCGGCGAGACGGGCGAGCTGCTGCGCCTGTCGTACTCGGGTGAGCGCGCCTACCAGCCCATCCTGTCGCGCCTGATCCGCGAGCACGGGCTGGACCTGTCCATCCTGCACGGCCAGATCGACGAGATCCAGCGCCAGACCTTCGGCTCGCTGGCCGTGTACGCCAGCGGCGAGGGTCCGCGCCTGGCGACCGCCGTGGCGCAGCTGCGCGCCGAAGGCGTGGTGGTGGATGAAGTGAAGGTGGGAGGCTGAGGCGATGTTCGAGAACTTTTCTGAAATGATGCTGGAGCTGTTCGCCACCTCGCTGTGGGAGACGCTCATCATGGTGGGCATCTCCGGCCTGGTGGGCGCGCTCATCGGCATTCCGCTGGGCGTGTTCCTGCGCCTGACCGACCGCGGCGGCGTGCTGGAGAACGGCCCGGCGAACAAGATCGTGGGCTGGATCGTGAACGCCGTGCGCTCCACGCCTTTCATCATCCTGCTGGTGGCCATCATCCCGCTCACGCGCTTCATCACCGGCTCGTCCATCGGCACGGCCGCGGCCGTGGTGCCGCTGACCATTGCCGCCGCGCCCTTCGTGGCGCGCCTGGTGGAGGCCTCGCTGCGCGAGGTGGACAACGGTCTGATCGAAGCCGCCCAGGCCATGGGCGCCACCACCGGCCAGATCGTCTGGAAGGTGCTGCTGCCCGAGGCGCTGCCCGGCATCGTCGCCGGCCTGACCATCACCTTCGTCAGCCTGACGGGCTACTCCGCCATGGCCGGTGCCATCGGCGGCGGCGGCCTGGGCGACCTGGGTATCCGCTACGGCTACCAGCGCTTCCTGCCGGACATCATGCTGGCCGTGGTCATCGTGCTGATCCTCTTCGTGCAGGCGGTGCAGAGCCTGGGCGACTGGGCCGTGCGGCGATTGAGCCACCGCTGAACAGGGCGGGCGACGCGCGGCGCCCGCGGGCCTCGGACGCGAAGGAAGGCCCAATCCGCGCGATAGAAAGAAATGGGAGATCCGAGCCCATGGGCCGCGTACGATCCTGTCACATTCACTGACACAGGACGCGTCTCCCATGGGCTTTTCTCGTATGACGGTAGCGGGCCGGCTCGCCGCCGCTTTTGGCCTGGTGCTGGGCTTGCTCGTGGTGGTCACGGCCATTGCGCTCTACAAGGTGCTGGTCATCAAGCAGGCGCTGGAGGCCAACAGCGCCGAGCATGTGCCCATCCAGCGCTATGCCATCAACTTCCGTGGCTCGGCCCACGACCGGTCCATCGCCGTGCGCGATGTGGTGCTGGCCGCCACGCCGCAGGAGCGTGACCGCGAGGTGGCTGTGATCGCCTCGCTGGCCGCGTTCTACGCCCAATCCGCAGGCCCGCTGGAGAAGATTCTGGCCCTGCCCGGCACGGAGGCGGAACTGGGCCGCCTGTACGCCGACATCCGCGAGCGCGAAGCCGCAGCGGTGGCCACCGCGCAGCGCATCGTGGCGCTGGCCGGCGCGGGCGATGCCGAGGCGCGCAACCGGCTGTGGAGCGAGGCCAAGCCCCAGTACGTGCAGTGGCTGGCCGCCATCAACCGGCTGATCGATTTCGAGGAGGCGCGCATCCAGTCGGCCAACAGCGTCGCGCTGCGCGAGGCCGGCGGCTTTCTGGCCGTGATGTTGACGGCACTGGTGCTGGCGTTGGCCGCCAGCGCCGCCGTGGCTTGGGCCGTCTCGCGCAGCCTGCGGGGGCAACTGGGGGCCGAGCCCCTGGAGCTGGCGCAGACGGCCGGGCGCGTGGCTTCCGGCGATCTGAGCCCGGTGGCCGGGGCTGCCAGTGCCAGCCCGGGCAGCGTGCTGGCCTCCCTGGGGGGCATGCAGCAGAACCTGGCCGCGCTGGTGGCCCAGGTGGGGGCCGCATCGCGCTCGGTGAGCAGCGGCTCGGTGGAGATCGCCCAGGGCAACACGGGCCTGCTGCAGCGCACGGAGGAGCAGGCCCAGCACCTGCAGCACACGACGGCCTCGATGGAACGCATGACCGATTCGGTCAACGGCAACGCCGAGTCGGCGCGCCAGGCGGCCGAACTGGCGCGATCGGCCAGCGCTGCGGCCGGCAAGGGCGGCACCGTGGTGGGCGAGGTGGTGGCCACCATGGATGCGATCACCTCCAGCTCCAGCCAGATCGCCGACATCATCGGCGTGATCGATGGCATCGCGTTCCAGACCAACATCCTGGCGCTGAACGCGGCCGTGGAAGCGGCCCGCGCCGGCGAGCAGGGCAAGGGCTTCGCCGTGGTGGCCAGCGAGGTGCGCAGCCTGGCCCAGCGCAGCGCGCAGGCGGCCAAGGAGATCAAGTCGCTCATCGACCAGAGCGTGGCCCGGGTGGGCGAGGGCGCCCGCCAGGTGGCGCAGGCGGGCTCGACCATGGCCGACATCGTGCAGCAGGTGGAGCGCGTGACCCAGCTCATTGCCGAGATCCATGCCTCTACCACGCAGCAGACCCGGGGCATCGCCACCGTCGGCCAGGCGGTGACGCAACTCGACGAGTCCACGCAGCAGAACGCGGCGATGGTGGAGCAGAGCGCGGCAGCGGCGCAGGCGCTGCAGCAGCAGGCGGCGCACCTGGCGCAGGTGGTGAGCGTGTTCAAGCTGGACGCGCGGCCGGCGCTGGCGGCATAAGCCTTTCGAAGCTGAGAACATGCCTATCCGTTCTTTGACGCGGCAAACCCGGCGCGCTTACCATCGCCGCGTTATCCCATCAAAGGTTTTTTTGTGAACAAGCGTTTTCTCCTCCGGTCCGTGCTGGCCGTTTCCGCAGCCTCCCTGCTGGCGCAAGGCGCCCTGGCGCAGGACAAGCCCCTGAAGATCGGCGTGACGGCCGGCCCGCACGCCCAGATCATGGAGCAGGTGAAGAAGGTGGCCGAGAAGGACGGCCTGAAGATCCAGATCGTCGAGTTCAGCGACTACGTGCAGCCCAATGCCGCGCTGTCTTCCGGCGACCTGGATGCCAACAGCTACCAGCACAAGCCCTACCTGGATGCACAGGTGAAGGACCGCGGCTACAAGATCGTGCAGGTGGCCTACACGGTCAACTTCCCCATCGGCCTGTATTCCAAGAAGGTCAAGAAACTGGAAGACCTCAAGGAAGGCGCCCGCTTCGGCATTCCGAACGACCCGACCAACGGCGGCCGCGTGCTGCTGGTGCTGCAGGACAAGGGCCTCATCAAGCTCAAGGACGGCGCCGGCCTGAAGGCCACGCCCCTGGACGTGACCAGCAACCCCAAGAAGCTGAAGTTCGTCGAGCTGGACGCCGCCCAGCTCGCCCGCTCGCTGGACGATCTGGACGCCGCCGCCATCAACACCAACTTCGCGCTGTCGGCCGGCCTGAACCCGGCCAAGGACGCCATCGCCCAGGAAAGCGCCAAGAGCCCGTACGTCAACATCCTGGCCGTGCGTGAAGCCGACAAGGACAAGCCCTGGGTGCCCAAGCTGGTCAAGGCCTACCAGTCGGAAGAGATCCGCACCTTCATCCAGACCGAGTTCAAGGGTTCGGTGCTGGCCGGTTGGTAAGACGAGCCGCCGGGCTCTCGACGCCTTGCGCCAAGGGGTGCAGCCTGAAGGGGCTGCACCCCTTTTTTACGGGCCTGCATGCCTGCGGATTGCAGATGAAAAGCCCGGTAGCGCTTATGAATAAATCGCATTCAGCTATTTTATTGATAGCAATATGCCTCCGCGGCTCTATAGATGATTTGGTTGCAAGAAACAAGAAATTCATTCGTTGCAGCCGCAGTGACCGGGTTCTACAGTGGCCGCATGGGTGGCTGAAGCCTGCAAGCCGGATGGGCAGAGCCACCGTTCCAAGGACCTATTCCATGTCAACTGTCTTGCAAGAAATCGAGCTTCCCGAAGCCCTGCAGCGCGCGCGCGAGCAGGCCCAGGAAACGGGTCTGCCGTACGCCGGCGGTGTGGCGCCCGTGCAGGCCTGGGCGCTGGTATCGGAGGGGAGCGCGCTGCTGGTCGATGTGCGCTCTGGCGAGGAGCGCAAGTTTGTCGGCCACGTGCCGCAGAGCCTGCACGTGGCGTGGGCCACCGGCACGTCGCTCAACCGCAACCCGCGCTTCGTGCGCGAGCTGGAGGCCGCCATCGCCAAGGCCGCCGGCCGCGACGCCCCGGTGCTGCTCCTGTGCCGCAGCGGCAAGCGGTCCGCGCTGGCGGCAGAGGCCGCGGCCAAGGCGGGGCTGGAGAACGTCTTCAACGTCTTCGAAGGCTTCGAGGGTGACCTGGATGGGCTGGGCCAGCGCGGCCATGCTAACGGCTGGCGGTTCCACGGCCTGCCTTGGGTCCAGGACTGACATGCCCACGGAGGCCACGGCCCTCGGCGTCTCGCCCGCATCCCGTACGGGCGGCTCAGGGCATGGGCGGGGCGGCTGCCGCGGACGGGCGCGACGGGTGACAGGCTGACACCGCCGGTATGCCGGCCAATGAACAATAGAGAAGCAGAAGGTACAAGGGAGTGGTCCATGGCCGTCTTTGAGATCGATCAGCTGGTGCAGTCGCTGCACGCCGTGCGCCGCGAGTGGCGTGAATCGCAGAAACGCTCGCAGGAGCCGGGCGGGCGCGAGTTCCCGTCGCGCGATGCGCTGGCGCAGGTGGTGGAGCAGCTCAAGGGCGCGCTCTTTCCGATGCGGCTGGGGCCGCATGACCTGCGCCAGGAGAGCGAGGATCTGTACGTCGGCCATACGCTGGACCTGGCGCTGCACACGCTGCTCGGCCAGATCCGGCTGGAGCTGCACTACAGCGCGCGGCACCAGGGCGTAGCCGACGCGCAGGCCATCGACCGGCAGACGCAGGAGGCCGCCCAGGCCTTTGCGCATTCGCTGCCGGAGATCCGCCGGCTGCTCGACAGCGACGTGCTGGCCGCCTACCAGGGCGACCCGGCCGCGCGCAGCGTGGACGAAGTGCTGCTGTGCTACCCCGGTGTGCTGGCCATGATCCACCACCGCATCGCGCACCGGCTCTACGGCCTGGGGCTGCCGCTGCTGGCCCGCATCGTGGCCGAACTGGCCCACGGCCAGACGGGCATCGACATCCACCCGGGGGCACAGATCGGCGCGGGCTTCTTCATCGACCACGGCACGGGCGTGGTGATCGGCGAGACGGCCGTGATCGGCGAGCGGGTGCGGCTGTACCAGGCCGTCACGCTGGGCGCCAAGCGCTTCCCTACCGATGCCGAAGGCCATCTGCAGAAGGGCCTGCCGCGCCACCCGGTGGTGGAGGACGATGTGGTCATCTATGCGGGCGCCACGATCCTGGGCCGCGTCACCCTGGGCCGCGGTGCCGTGATCGGGGGCAACGTCTGGCTGACGCACGACGTGCCTGCGGGAGGGCATGTGACGCAGGCCGTCTCGCGCGAAGCGGGCGCTCCGGCGTCCGGCGCCGCGCAGTGAGGCAGGCGACATCCAAGGGGGAGAACGCCATGTCCACACTCATTCGCAATTTCGGGGTCGCCGTGCGCCAGTCGCGTGAGGCCCAGGGCTGGTCGCAGGAACGGCTGGCCGAGCACTCCGACCTCAATCGCTCCTATGTGGGCGAGATCGAGCGCGGTGCGGCCATCGCCTCGCTGCTGACCGTGGAGAAGCTCGCCGGCGCGCTGGGCGTGCGGCCGTCGGCGCTGGTGACCCGCGGCGAGGCCATCGGGCAGGCCAACCTGGTGCGCGGCCTGCAATTGACGGCTATAGCCTGTTGAAGACCCTGGTTGAAGCTTTGAAACTGCACGGGCTTTCCCGCTTGCTTTTTCTTCAATTCACACAGGGAGTTTTCCATGTCTGCAACCGTAGGCGGCACGACCGCATTGGGTGACAACGCCGCACGGCAACTAGCCAACGCCACCAAGACCGCGCCCCAGCTGGACACCATCAGCCCGCGCTGGCTCACGCACCTGCTGCAGTGGGTGCCGGTGGAGGCGGGCATCTACCGCCTCAACAAGGTGAAGAATCCCGAGGCGATTAAGGTCACCTGTACCGCCAAGGAAGAAGAGAACCAGCTGCCGCGCACCTACGTCGACTATGAGGAGCACCCGCGCGAGTACTTCCTCAACGCGGTCTCCACGGTGCTGGACGTGCACACCCGCGTCTCCGACCTGTACAGCAGCCCGCACGACCAGATCAAGGAACAGCTGCGCCTGACGATCGAGACGATCAAGGAGAACCAGGAGAGCGAGCTCATCAACAACCCGGACTACGGACTGCTGGCCCAGGTCACGGACGAGCAGCGCATCTTCCCGCTCACCGGCGCGCCCACGCCCGACGATCTGGATGAACTGCTGACCAAGGTGTGGAAGGAGCCGGCCTTCTTCCTGACCCACCCGCTGGCCATCGCCGCGTTCGGCCGCGAAGCCACGCGCCGCGGCACGCCGCCGCCCACGGTGAGCCTGTTCGGCTCGCAGTTCATCACCTGGCGCGGCATCCCGCTGATCCCGTCCGACAAGGTGCCGGTGGCCGACGGCAAGAGCAAGATCCTGCTGCTGCGCGTGGGCGACAAGCGCCAGGGCGTCGTCGGCCTGTTCCAACCGGGTCTGCCGGGCGAGCAGGGGCCGGGGCTGTCGGTGCGCTTCATGGGCATCAACAACCACGCCATCGCCTCCTACCTGATCTCGCAGTACTGCTCGCTGGCCGTGCTGACCCACGATGCGCTGGCCGTGCTGGACGATGTCGAGGTCAATAAGTACCACGACTACCCGGACACCTACAAGTGAAGCGCAAGGAGCGGCCATGACCCTCGCTTCCTTTTCACCGGGCGCCAGCGCGCCCGGGGCACCCATCGATCCCGCCGTGCTCGCGCGCATGGCCAATGCCCTGTTCCAGGCCCTGCCCGGTGACAGCGCGGGCCCCACGGCGGCGTATACGGCCGGCGGGTTCCCGTCCGCAGCGGCGGCTGCGCCGTCCGTGCCCGCGCTGGGCAGCGGCGTGGCCCCTGGCGTGCAGGCGCCCGGCAACATCGCGCCGCCGGGCTCGCCGCTGGCCAGCCCCGCCGGCTTCGGGCCCGGCGTGCCGGGCACGCCGATTCCGCAGGGGCAGATCCCGGGCGCCAACCTCCTGCCTGCATCGCCCACGCAGATGCTGTCGCTCGGCAACCGTGCGCCGGCCTTGCTGCCGCACGCGCATGCGGGCAATGGCGTTCCGGACACGGTGCTGAGCGCGCTGCCCGCCTACGAGCCCCGCATCGGCAGCGCCGTGCAGGGCGTGCCGGGGCCCGCGGGCGCCGCGCCCGCGGCGGTGCAGCCTGCCGCGGCGGCGGCATCGCCGTACTACTTCGTCGGCGAGCGCCAGGCACCTGCGGCGGCCGCACCGGTGCGGTCGGGCGATCCACTGGACGCCCTGGCGGGCCTGCCGTTCGCACAGCCGCAGGTACCTGCGGTGCCGCAAGGCACGCAGCAGGCTGCGCCGGCCGTGCGGGGCGCGCCATCGGCGGAACCGACGTACTACTTCGTCGACTCGGTGGTGCTGCCCAGCGGCTACGTCACGCCGGCCATGCCAGGGGCGCGTGACACGCCGCCGCTGGCGGGGCAGGGCCGGCACCCGCCGTTCGACGTGCAGGCCATCCGCCGCGACTTTCCCGTGCTTTCGGAGCGCGTGAACGGCCGGCAGCTGGTGTGGTTCGACAACGCGGCCACCACGCACAAGCCGAAAGCGGTGATCGACCGCATCAGCTACTTCTACGCGCACGAGAACTCGAACATCCACCGCGCCGCGCATGCGCTGGCCGCACGCGCCACCGATGCGTACGAGGGTGCCCGCCAGCGCGTGAAGACCTTCATCAACGCGCCGGACGTGAACGAGGTGATCTTCGTGCGCGGCACCACCGAAGCCATCAACCTGGTGGCCAAGAGCTGGGGCGCCCAGCATGTGGGCGAGGGCGACGAGATCATCGTCAGCCACCTGGAACACCACGCCAACATCGTGCCCTGGCAGCAGCTGGCGGCCGCCAAGGGGGCGAAGCTGCGCGTGATTCCGGTGGACGATTCGGGCCAGGTGCTGCTCGATGAGTACCAGCAGCTGCTGAACGACCGCACGAAGATCGTCGCCGTCACGCAGGTCTCCAATGCGCTCGGCACCGTGGTGCCGGTGAAGCAGATCGTGGCGCTGGCCCAGCGGGCGGGCGCCAAGGCGCTGGTGGACGGCGCGCAGTCGGTGTCGCACATGCGGGTGGACGTGCAGGACCTGGGGACGGACTTCTTCGTGTTTTCGGGCCACAAGGTCTTCGGGCCCACGGGTATCGGCGTGGTCTGGGGCAAGCGCGAGGTGCTCGAAGACATGCCGCCTTGGCAGGGCGGCGGCAACATGATTGCCGACGTCACCTTCGAGAAGACGGTGTTCCAGCCGATCCCGAACAAGTTCGAGGCCGGTACGGGCAACATCGCCGATGCGGTGGGCCTGGGTGCGGCGATCGACTACGTGAACCGCGTGGGCATCGAGAACATCGCGCGCTACGAGCACGAGCTGCTGGTGTACGGCATGCAGCAGCTGCGCACCATTCCCGGTGTGCGGCTGATCGGCACCGCAGCGGACAAGGCCAGCGTGATGTCGTTCGTGCTGGCAGGCTACTCAACGGAAGAGGTGGGCAAGGCCTTGAACGAAGAGGGCATCGCCGTGCGCACGGGCCACCATTGCGCGCAGCCCATCCTGCGCCGCTTCGGCGTGGAGACCACGGTGCGGCCGTCGCTGGCGTTCTACAACACCTTCGACGAGATCGACCGGCTGGTCGACGTGGTGCGCCGCTTGGCCGGCCAGCGCCGCACCGGGTAGGCGCAGCAAGTACCGCCAGGCCCAGAGGCCGGCACAGGGCCTGCGACCCGCGCCGGCCTCTGCCGTTGGCTGGCCTCTGGGCCGGGGCGCCATGCGGAGCGACGTCTGCAGGTACGATGCACGCCTTCTGTCTCCGTACCCCGCCCGTCGGTGCACGTCCGGCGGGGCAGCTGGTGTTTGGGGCCGCTGCTGCCCTGTCCGACTGTCCGTTCTTCCTCGTCCGTTCATGATTCCTGCATTGGCGGCCCTGCTGGGCTTTCAACTCCTGGGCGAACTGCTGGTTCGCGCCCTGGGCTTGCCTGTGCCCGGCGCGCTGCTGGGCCTGGTGTTTCTTGTGGCTTATCTGATGTGGCGGGGCGAGACGCCGCAAAGCCTGGCCGACACGTCCAACGCGCTGCTGCGCAACATGATGCTGCTGCTGGTGCCGTCGGTCGTGGGCCTGATCGACAACGTGGAGCGCGTGCGGCGCGAGTGGCTGCCCTTCGTGGTGGCCTGCGTGGTGGGCGCCGTCATCACATTGGCCGTCACCGCCGTGGTGCTGGAGTGGCTGCTCAAGCGCCAGCCGCCCGAGGAGGGCGTGTGATGGTTTCTTCCATGCCTTGGGCTACCCCGGCCTTCATGGGCTCCGCGCTGGTGTGGATCACCGTGACGGTGGTCCTCTACGCCGGCGCGCTGTGGCTGTACGGGCGCACCCGGGGCAACCCGTGCTTTGTGCCGGTGGCGACCACGGCCCTTGGCGTCATGGCCCTGCTGTGGCTCACGCGCACGCCCTACCGCATCTATGCCGATGCGGCCTTGCCGCTGTCGTTCCTGGTGGGGCCGGCTACCGTGGCGCTGGCCGTGCCGCTGTATGGACAGCGGGAGCGGCTGCGCCGCATCTGGCGGCCGCTGCTGGTCGCTCTGTTCGTGGGCTGCAGTGTGGCCCTGCTGGTGTCGCTGGGTGTGGCCTGGGCGCTGGGCGGCAGTTGGGAGACGCTGGTGTCGGTCGCTCCGAAGTCCGCCACCATGCCGATCGCCATGCCCATGGCCGAACGCCTGGGCGGCCTGCCCGCGCTGGCGGCGGTGGCGGTGGTGATCACCGGTGTGGTCGGGACGGTCGTTTCGCACCCGCTGCTGCGCTGGCTGCGCGTGCGGGATCCGGCCGCCCGCGGTTTCGCCATCGGCCTCACGGCCCACGCCATCGGCATGGCGCGCGAGCTGCAGGTGCACCCCGCCTCGGGGGGCTTTGCGGCGCTGGCCATGGGCCTCAACGGCATCCTGACGGCGGTGCTGATGCCGCTGGCGCTGATGCTGTTCCGTTAGCGGTGCGGGGCGTAGGACAAGCGCGCGATCGGGCTGCCAGGGGGAGGATCCATGGCGGCAAGGATTCAAGCGAAAAGTGCCCCAAGCGCTTATGGAATAAGCGCTGCAAGCTATATATTTGATAGTGAAGGGTGCGCGCCCTTCCCAGGCGCGGCGATGGCGGCCCGGGCGGCACTCACTATCATCGAAGATTGCCCAAGCGCCGCCTTCCGTGCGGCTTCGAGACCCGTTCTTTCACGAAAGGAATCGCATGAACAACCAGTACCAGATCGCTGTCGTGGTCGGCAGCCTGCGCCAGGACTCGCTCAACCGCAAGCTCGCCACCGCACTGGCACGCCTTGCGCCGGCCGACTTCACGTTCGTGCAGGTGCGCATCGACGACCTGCCCCTGTACAACCAGGACGACGACAGCCACCAGGCCGCTTCCGTGATGCGCCTGAAGTCCGAAGTCTCCGCATCGCAAGGCCTGCTGTTCGTCACGCCGGAATACAACCGCTCCGTGCCCGGCGTGCTGAAGAACGCGCTGGACCACGGCTCGCGTCCGTATGGCCAGAGCGTGTGGGGCAACAAGCCGGCAGGGGTGCTGGGCGTGTCCATCGGCACCATCGGCACGGCCGTGGCGCAGCAGCACCTGCGCACCATCCTGGCTTATTTGGACGTGCCCACCCTCGGCCAACCCGAAGCGTTCATCCAGGCCAAGGACAGCCTGTTCGACGACCAAGGCAACATCGGCGAGGCGAGCCGCCAGTTTTTGCAGACCTGGATGGACAAATACGTCGCCTGGATCAAGCAGCACGCCAAGGTCTGAGGCCCGACCGCGGGGCGCGAGGCCGACGGCCTTGCGCGCCCACCGGCGGAGCACTCTCCGGCCCGCCGCTCAGAGCCGGCGCAGACGCTCCAGCGCCGCGCGCAGCGTGGCGTCCTGCTTGGCGAAGCAAAAACGCACCACCCGCTGGTCGAAGCCGTCGCCATAGAAGGCCGACAGGGGAATGGCCGCTACGCCGATCTCGCGCGTGAGCCATTGGCAGAAATCGGCCTCGTTCAGGTCGCTCACCGCCGAGATGTCGACGCACTGGAAGTAGCTGCCCGTGCTGGGCAGCAGCTTCAGGCGCGAGCCTTCGAGGCCCTGGCGGAACAGGTCGCGCTTGGCCTGGTAGAAGGCGGGCAGATCGAGGTAGGGCCGCGGGTTGGCCAGGTACTGGGCCAGCCCGTGCTGTACCGGCGTGTTCACGGTGAACACGTTGAACTGGTGCACCTTGCGGAATTCCGCGGTCAGCGCCGCGGGCGCGGCCACGGTGCCCACCTTCCAGCCCGTGACATGGAAGGTCTTGCCGAAGCTGGACACGATGAAGGCGCGGGCGGCCAGGCCCGGAAAGCGCGCAGCGCTCTGGTGCTCGGCGCCATCGAACACCATGTGCTCATACACCTCGTCGCTGACCAGCAGTACATCGGTCGGGGCGAGCAGTTCTTCCAGCGCGCGCATGTCCTCGGCCGTCCAGACGGTGGCGCTGGGGTTGTGCGGCGTGTTGATGATCAGCAGCCGCGTGCGGGGCGTGAGGGCCGCTGCGATCTTGCCGAAGTCCGGACGGAACGTGCCCGGCGTGAGCGGGGACGCGCACTACGGTGCCGCCCGCCAGTTCGATGTTGGGCACGTAGCTGTCGTAGCAAGGCTCCAGCACCACCACCTCGTCGCCCGGCTGCACCGTGGCGAGGATGGCTGTCAGGATGGCCTGGGTCGCGCCAGCGGTGATGGTGATCTCGGTGTTGGCGTCGTACGCGCGGCCGTGCAGCGCCTCGATCTTGCCGGCCACGGCCTGGCGCAGGGCGGGCACGCCGGCCATGGGCGGGTACTGGTTGTGGCCCGCCTGCATGGCCTGGGTCACGGCGTCCACCAGGGCCGGGTCGCATTGGAAGTCCGGAAAGCCCTGGCCCAGGTTGACCGCGCCGTGTTCGGCCGCCAGCTGCGACATGACGGTGAAGATGGTCGTGCCCACCTGGGGCAGCTTGCTGGGGAACGCGGGCGTGCGGGCGGGCGGCAGGGAGGCGGTAGCGGAAGTCATGGCGCGGTGAAGAGGAAAGGCGGGCTCTGGCGAGTCAAGGCACGGGGTCGCATCCTGCGTGGCTGGCGGGCCTCACCGAACGCATTCCGTCCGTGCTCAGAGTTCGTAGTCGTTGACGTGGCCGGTCATGGCCCGGCCGATGAGTTCGCGGTTGAGGCGGTCGCTCAGCAGCTCGGCAAAGCGGTAGACGAAGTTGCGCAGATAGGCGCCGCGCTTGAAGGCCACGCGGGCGACGCTCTGGCCGAAGAGGTGGCCGACGGGGCGCACCGCCAGGTCACCGACCGGGTCGTCGCGCATGGCCATCTCCGCCACGATGCCCACGCCGAGGCCCAGGCGCACATAGGTCTTGATGACGTCGGAGTCGATGGCCTCCAGCACGATGCGCGGCTGCAGCTTGCGCGTGGCAAAAGCCTGGTCGATCTTGCCGCGGCCGGTGAAGGAGGGGTGGTAGGTGATGAGCGACTCGTGCGCGATGTCGTCCAGGCCGATGCGCTCCTTCTGGGCCAGCGGATGGGCGTGGGGCATCACCAGCACGTGCTGCCACTCGTAGCAGGGCAGGGTGACCAGATCGGGGTAATCGGCCAGCGATTCGGTGGCCATGCCGATCTCGGCCACCTCGTCGATGACCATGCGCGCCACCTCGTGTGGCGTGGCTTGGTGCAGGCTCACGTTCACCTTGGGGTAGGCCTCGCGCAGCTTGGCCACCGGCACCGGCAGCACGTAGCGGGCCTGGGTGTGGGTGGTGGCGATGCTGAGCGTGCCGCTGTCCTGGGCGCTGAACTGCTCGCCGATGCGCTTGAGGTTGCCCACCTCGCGCATGATGAGTTCGATGCTCTTGAGCACATGCTGTCCCGGCTCGGTGATGCGCTTGAGGCGCTTGCCGTGCCGCGCGAAGATGTCCACGCCCAGTTCGTCTTCCAGCTCGATGATGGCCTTGGATACGCCGGGCTGCGACGTGTGCAGCGCCTTTGCGGCCTCGGTCAGATTCAGATTGCGGCGCGCGGCCTCCTGGACGAAGCGGAATTGGTGCAGATTCATATCTGATGGCGGCTAAAAAGTCGCATCATTATGCTGCATTCATCTAAGCGAGAGGCAATCTTTCAGAGGTTGGAAGAAGGTTCCGCGGCGATCTGCGCCATCAGCGCGGTCATGCGCGGATCCTCTCCGATCGCCTGCTGCACATGGAACAGCACGCACCCGCCATGGACTTGTCGCAGCTCTTCAACCAGCACTGGCAGATCTTCCCGGGCATGGCGTCCCGTGCCCAGGAACATGGGCACGATGGTGATCTGGCGAACGCCTTGCAGCACCAACTGCTCCACGGCCGTGCCCAGGTCGGGTTTCGTGAGCTCCAGATACGCGCAGCACACCTGCAGCCCGGGCTGGTCGGCATGCAGGCGCGCCTGTACCGCCTCGATGGGCTGGCGCCACAGCGGGTCGCGCGAGCCGTGCGAGAACAGCACCACGCCACGGCGCTGTGGCTCGGCGGGCGTGGTGGGGGAAGCGGTTTCGGCACTCATCGCCTGAGCACCAGCCAGCCGAAAGCGCCGAGCGACAGCAGCGAATAGATCAGCCCCGGTGCCGCGGCGGTGAGCATGGGCGACCAGTTCTGCAGGTTGCCTGCGTACCCGAACACGTTGTTGAGCAGGAAGAAGCTGATGCCCGCCATCACGCCGCCGAACACATAGCCGGCAATGCCGCCCGAGCGAAAGTGCAGGTAGGCGAAGGGCAGGGACAGCACCACCATGACCAGGCAGCTGAGCGGGTAGAACACCTTGCGCCAGAACTCGATCTCGTATTTCTGCGCCGCCTGGCCATTGGATTCGAGATGGCGGATGTACTGGAACAGGCCGATGGTGGACATCTGGTCCGGCTTGAGCAGCGAGGCGGCCACCATGTCCGTGGTGATATGGGTGGACCAGCGCAGTTCGGCATCCTGCCGGCGCTCGACGCGGGACTCTCCGCCGGTGCCGCGGTGGAAGATGCTGCGTTGCACCTGCTGGAGGTCCCAGCCCGTGCCGTCGGTACCGAACTGGCCGGTTGCGGCCTGCAGGGTGGAGGACACGCGGCCCTCGGCATCGAATTCGAACACCCGCACGCCGCGCATGTTGCCCTGGGGGTCGAGCGCCCGCACGTTCACGGCCACCGAGCGCTCGCCCTGCCGTTCCTTCAGCCAGGCGCCCGTGGCGCCCGTGGTGATCTGCCCCATGCGGTTGGCCTTGACGAGTTGGGCCGCCCGGTCGCTCAGAGGCGAGAGGTAGTCGCCCACGGCGAAGGTCAGCACGACGAATCCGCAGCCCAGCACCAGCAGCGTGCGCAGGGCGCGCCACGGGCCCAGCCCGCTGGTGCGCATGATGGTGAACTCGGAGCTTTGCGCCAGCCGCGCCATCACGAAGATGGTTCCGATCAGCACCGTGATGGGCAGCAGCTCGTACAGATGGGCGGGCAGGCTGAGCGCCACGTACATCAGCGCATGGCTCATCTGGTAGCCCTCCACGCGGCCCACCCAGCGCAGCTCGTCCACCATGTCGAAGAAGAAGAACAGCGCGAGGAAGCCGAACGTGACGAAACTCACGCCCGACAGGGTTTCGCGGTAGATCAGGCGGCGGATGGTCTTCATGCCGTCTTCTTTCCGGCCCACAGCGAGCGCAGGGACCAATTGTTGTGCCGCGCGGCGAGCAGCGCCAGACCCAGCACCAGGGTGCCCCCATGCAGTGCCAGCATGAAGGCGGTGACGCCCAGGCGGCCCGCTGCGACCCAGCTCTGCCCCACCGTCATCAGGTTGTAGTACATGACGAAGGCGAAGAGTGCAAAGGCCAGGCTGCCGCTGCGGCCTGCCCGTGGGTTGACGATGGAAATCGCCAGGCCGAGCACCACGAAATTCAGCGCCGCCAGGGCCAGGCCCAGCCGCCAGCCCAGCTCGGCCCTGTAGGCGGGCTGGCTGTCCTGCAGCAGGTCGAGCGTGCCGCGGCTCTTGATGGACAGGTCTTCCTTCGATGCAGCGGAGGTCGAGCCGATCCGCGTGCCGTATTCCACGAACTCACTGACCTTCAGGCCCGGCTTGTCCAAGGTGGTCTCCAGCCGCTGGCCTTCGTTGAGCAGCACCAGGCGCTCGCCGTCGCGCACTTCCATGCGCGCGCTGCGGGCCGAGGTCACGGTTTCGCGGTTGGGCTCGCTCGAAGCGATGAAGACGTTGTTGGCCTCGCCTTCCTTGGACGCGTCGCGGTCGATGAAGAACACGCGTGTGCCGTTGGCGGACTCCTGGAATTCGCCCGGGGCGATGCGGTCGAGGTCACTGCGTTGTTCGTACTGGACCTTGAGTTCCTGGATCTGCCGGTTCGCCCACGGCCAGATCGCCAGCGCCAGCGTGGCGATGACCAGCATCACCGGCCAGGAGAAACGCAGCAGGGGCGTGAGCAGGCTGATGAGACCGCGGCCGCTGGCGAACCAGATGACCATCTCGCTGTCGCGGTACATGCGCGACAGCGTGGAGACCGTGGCCACGAAGAGGCTGAGCGTCAGGATGGTCGGCAGCTGCCCCAGCACGGTGAAGCCCATGACCAGCATGACGTCCGACGGGCTCACGCTGCCGCGGGCCGCCTGGCCCAGCGTGCGTATCAGCATCATGGTCATGACCACGGTGATCAGGACCACCAGGGTGGCGCCGAAGCTCCGGGCCAGCTCTTTGCGAATGGATGAATCGAATAACATTGGCTGGAAGGAAAACACCGATTATGAACTTCGATCTGAAGACGCTTGCGCTATCCGCTGCCACCGCCGACAGGAGCGATCTGCTGATCGTGCTCGTGCCCGAGGGCTTCCGTCCCGGCAGCGACGCGCTGTCCGCCCTGGCCGCCCACGCCCTCAAGAGCGGCGACTGGGAGACCAAGGCCGGCAAGAGTCTCGCTTTGTACCAGTTGCCGTCCGTGGCTGCCCGCCGGGTGGTGCTGGTCGGCGCGGGGAACGGCTCGGCCCGCTCCGTGCGGCAAGCGCTGCTGGGCTGTGCCGGTGCCCTCAAGGCGCCCCAGATCAAGAAGGCGGCCATCGTGTTCGCCGGTGCGGCCCAGCCCGATGCCGTGGCCGCGGCGGTGCAGGCCATTGCCGAGGCCAGCTATGTGTACACCGCCACCAAGTCCAAGCCCGAGCCGCGTGCTTTGGCTCGGGTGACCATCGGCGTGCCCGACGCGGCAGCGGCCAAGGCCGCATTCGCCCGCGGCGTGGCCTTGGTGGCGGGCGTGGAGTTCGCCCGCGAATGGGCCAACCGGCCCGCCAACCATGCCACGCCCACGCTCCTGGCGAGCGCCGCCAAGTCGCTGGGCAAGCTGCCCGGCATCCAGTGCAAGGTGCACGGGCCGGCCGACGTCGCCAAGCTGGGCATGGGGTCCTTCCTGGCCGTGGCGCGCGGCTCCGAAGAGCCTCTGCGCTTCATCGAACTGCACTACACCGGAGCGCCCAAGTCGCAGGCGCCCGTCGTCCTAGTGGGCAAGGGCATCACGTTCGACACGGGCGGCATCTCCATCAAGCCGGCGGCCGAGATGGACGAGATGAAATTCGACATGGGCGGAGCGGCCAGCGTGCTCGGCGTGTTCCGTGCGCTGGCCGAACTGCGCCCGGCCATCAATGTGGTGGGCCTGATCCCGGCCTGCGAGAACATGCCCGATGGGCGTGCGGTCAAACCGGGCGATGTGGTCACAAGCATGAGCGGCCAGACCATCGAGGTGCTGAACACCGACGCCGAAGGCCGGCTGGTGCTGTGCGATGCACTGACGTACGCCGCGCGCTTCAAGCCCCGCGCCATGGTGGACGTGGCCACGCTGACCGGCGCTTGCGTGATCGCCCTGGGCGGATTGCGCAGCGGGCTGTTTGCTTCCGACGACACGCTGGCCGACAGCCTGCTGGCGGCCGGTGATGCCGCCCTCGACCCATGCTGGCGCATGCCCCTGGACGACGAATACGCCGAAGGCCTCAAGAGCAACTTTGCCGATATGGGCAATGTCGCCGGCCGCGCGGGCGGCTCCATCACGGCCGCGAAGTTCCTGCAGCGCTTCGTGGGCGACATTCCATGGGCGCACCTGGATATCGCGGGAACGGCCTGGAAGGGCGGGGCCGCCAAGGGCGCCACGGGCCGGCCGGTCGGCCTGCTGGTGCACTACCTCCTGAACGAGGTGGGCCAGGCACCCGCCCAGAGCAAGGCCACTGGCCGTGCCGCTGCGGCGCCCTCGCGCCCCCGGCCTGCCCGCGTCGCCTGACCCCTCGAAGGCGCGCATGACCGAGGTTGCCTTCCACTTCAACGCGCCGGACAAGCTGGCCTACGCGTGCCGCTTCGCGCGCAAGGTGCTGCGCAGCGAGATGCGCCTGGTGATCGCCGGCCCCGAGGAGTCCCTCGACCGGCTGGACCGCATGCTCTGGGCCTTGGGCCCGTCCGACTTCGTGGCCCATGCGCGCAGCGGGGGCGACGAGGACATGGTGGCCGCCTCGCCCGTGTTGCTGACGGCGGACCCGCGCGAATCCTCCCACCAGGACGTGCTGCTGAATCTGGGCCACAACGTGCCGGAAGGTTTTGCCCGGTTTCAGAAGCTGGTCGAGGTGGTGAGTGCCCATGACGATGCCGACCGGCAGGCAGCCCGTGAACGCTGGCGCCATTACGCCGGTCGCGGCTATGAGATCGTGCGCCACGATCTGGTCCTGAAAGGCGGCTAATGGCCACCCTACCGCCCAAGGCACCTCCCAGATTTGTGCCGACCCTCACCGATGTGGTGCATGTGGCCCCGGGAGACCTGGCACCCATACCGCTCTCCGCGCCGCTGCTGGAGCCACAGGACAAGGGGGAAGGACCTTCCGCGCAGCGTGCCGCGGAGCCGCCTCCCCCCATCGCGGCACCCCCTTGGTCTCCACAGGCCCGGTGGCCGGAAAACACACCCCTGTCGGCCATCGTCGGGATGCCGGCGCCAGCGGTGCAAGCGGCTACCACCCCTGCGTCTGCGGCCGAAGAGCAGGGGCCCACCGTTGGCCCGGCGCTCGGGCCTGCCCTGCCGGACGGCTTCGAAGAGGACCTGGTGCACCGCGTGATGCAGCGGGTCGATGTCGTGCTGGACCAGCGTCTTCGGGAGGCCATTGCCACCGTTGTGCAGGAGCAGACCCGCTCCATCGTCCCGCGGCTGAGGGAAGAGGTGGAGTCCGTGGTGCGGCAGGCGGTCTACGAAGCCGTCGCGGACGAGCTTTCCGGCGAGCGGCCCTCGCGGATGTGACGGCGGCAGGGTTTCTCCCTGTGGTTTCCTCGGCCTGCCCATCGTGTTCCCTGATGATCTGGCCCGCAAATTGCGATATGTTCGCCTGCGTTGGGACACAACAATATTTCTCAGCGTTTACCCTTTATTGGAGATTCATATGCAATTGAAGTTGAAACTGACCGTTGCCGCTGCTATCGCTGCGGTCGCTGGCATGGCCACCGCTCAAGAAGTGGTGAAGATTGGCCACGTGGGCCCGGTTTCTGGCGCTCAGGCTCACTACGGTAAGGACAACGAGAACGGTGCCCGCATGGCCGTGGAAGAACTGAACGCGCAGGGCGTGACCATCGGCGGCAAGAAGGTCAAGTTCGAATTGCAGGCAGAGGACGATGCAGCCGATCCCAAGCAGGGCACCGCTGCCGCACAAAAGCTGTGCGATGCCAAGGTGGCAGGCGTGGTGGGCCACCTGAACTCGGGCACCACCATCCCCGCTTCCAAGGTGTACAACGACTGCGGCATCCCGCACGTCACCGGCGCTGCGACCAACCCCAACCTGACCAAGCCCGGCTACAAGACCACCTTCCGCATCATCGCCAACGACAACGCGCTGGGCGCTGGCCTGGCTGCTTACGCTGCCGATACGCTGAAGCTGAAGACCGTCGCCATCGTGGACGACCGCACGGCATACGGCCAGGGCGTTGCCACCGTGTTCAAGAAGATCGCCTCTGAAAAGGGCATCAAGGTGGTGGACGAACAGTTCACGACCGATAAGGCCACCGACTTCATGGCCATCCTCACGGCCGTCAAGTCCAAGAACCCCGATGCCGTGTTCTTCGGCGGCATGGATCCCCAGGCCGGCCCCATGCTGCGCCAGATGGAACAGCTGGGCATGGGCAACGTCAAGTACTTCGGCGGCGACGGCATCTGCACGAGCGAGATCGCCAAGCTGGCTGCAGGCGCCAAGACCCTGGCCAACGTGATCTGCGCCGAAGGTGGTGCATCGCTGGCCAAGATGCCTGGCGGCACCGCCTGGAAGGCCAAGTACGACGCCAAGTACCCCAACCAGTTCCAGGTCTACAGCCCCTACACCTACGACGCCACCATGCTGCTGGTCGACGCCATGAAGCGTGCTGGTTCCTGGGATCCCAAGGTCTACATCCCCGAACTGGCCAAGTCGAACTTCAAGGGCGTGACCGCCAACATCGCCTTCGAGTCCAACGGCGAAATGAAGAACCCTGCCATCACCCTGTACACGTACAAGGACGGCAAGAAGACCCCGCTGAACTGATCGGCGATGGCATCTGCCGGTCCTCGAGGCCGGCGTCAGCCACACACAAAAGGCCTCCCGTCGGGAGGCCTTTTTTTTCCACGCAGAGCGAGGCTGGGCGTGCCGGTGGCGGGGCGAACCGTCTCAGCGCCGAACCTGCAGCGCTCCCGGATTGACGATGTTGGTCGGCGTGCCCTTGATGTAATTGACCACGTTGTCGAAGGCTGCACCGAAGTAGAGCTCGTAGCTGTCCTGCTCCACGTAGCCGATGTGCGGGGTGCAGATGCAGTTCTCCAGGCGCAGCAGCGCGTGGCCCTGCAGGATGGGTTCGCTTTCGAACACATCGACCGCTGCCATGCCGGGACGCCCCCGGTTCAATGCTGCAATCAGCGCATCCGGCTCGATCAGTTCCGCACGTGAGGTGTTCACCAGCAGTGCGGTCGGCTTCATGGAGGACAGGTCGTCCAGCTTGATGAGGTTGCGGGTTTCTTCGTTCAGACGCAGGTGCAGCGAGATCACATCGCACTGCGAGAAGAATTCCTCGCGGGTGGTCGCCACCTGCAGACCGTCGTTCAGGGCCTGGACGCGCGACGCCTCCCGGCCCCACACGCGCACGTTCATGCCGAAGGCGCGGCCATAGCCCGCCACCAGCTGGCCGATCCGGCCATACCCCCAGATGCCCAGCGTCTTGCCGCGCAACACGGTGCCGACGCCGAAGTTGGTGGGCATGGACGCCGACCGCAGGCCGGACTGCTGCCAGGCGCCGTGCTTGAGGTTGGCGATGTACTGCGGCAAGCGCCGCATGGCGGCCATGATCAGGGCCCAGGTCAGTTCCGCAGGCGCCACCGGCGAGCCCACGCCCTCGGCAACGGCCACGCCGCGTTCGGTGCAGGCCTGCACGTCGATGTGGCTGCCGATCTTTCCGGTCTGGGCAATGAGCTTCAGGCGCGGGAGCTTTTCGATCAGCTGGCGCGAGATGGGGGTGCGTTCGCGGATGAGGACGATGATGTCTGCGTCCTTCAGGCGTACCGACAGCTGGCCGAGGCCTTTGACGGTGTTGGTGTAGACCTTGGCGGAATAGGGGTCCAGACGTGCGGCGCAGTGGAGCTTGCGCACTGCATCCTGGTAGTCGTCGAGGATAACGATGTTCATACTTCCCATCTGGTAGTGCAAGTCGGTGTCGAAGGCGGCATCGGGCGCAGCCGGGAAGGCGGGGCGCCATGCGGCGCAGGGCCTGCGCCGCGGCCCCCCGAGTGGGGACGCTGCGCCCGGTAACTGCGCATTGTCGTTGATGGTCCGTGGCGCATTCCGCAGAAACGGGCCGAAATCCCCGGTATGGGGACACACCGTTACAAAGTGCGGGGCATGGCGCCCTCTGGTGGAGCAGGGGCCGCAGGAAGTTCGGCGATGAGAAAGCCGCCTCCTTGCTTCTTCGCCGCATACATGGCGATGTCCGCATGGTGCATGACCTCCGAGCCGAGGCTGGAGTGTGCCGGGGAGAAGGCGATCCCGATGCTGGTGCCCACCTCCACCCATTCGCCATTCGGTAGCTGGAGGGGCTGGCGGACCGCCTCGACGATGGCTTCTGCCAGCGCCGTGGCTTTGTCCTTGTCGGTCGTGCGCATCAACACCGCGAACTCGTCGCCGCCCAACCGGGCCAGCGTGTCCGATGCGCGCATGAGTTTTTTCACGCGGGCGGCAAAGGTTTGCAACACCGTGTCCCCCGCCTCGTGCCCAAAGGTGTCGTTGACCTGCTTGAACTTGTTCAGGTCCAGCAACATGAGCGTGAACCCGTCGTTCAGGGCTTTCAGATTCTGCTCGGCGTTGGCGATATTGATCTCGAACAGCCGGCGGTTGGCCAGCCCCGTGAGGGCGTCCCGCTGTGCCACCTTCTCCAGCGGCGTCACGACGCGGCTGGTGATCATCTTGGCCGCGAGGATGGACACGACGGAGCTGAAGACGATGCTGGCGGCGAAAAGCAACTCCAGCTTGATGAAGGGAGAGAAGACCGGGGCGAACGGCTTCGCCACGACGGCGTGCACCCGGTAGCCCGGCAGGCCGCCCAATTCGAGCACCTTCAGGCGGTACTGCCCCTCGTCGGTGGTGACGGAGAAGCTTTCGCCCAGGGTCTTGTACTGCGCCACCTCCTGGGTCATCGCGGCGGCTGGCAAGGTGGAGGCATGCACCACCGGCGCGCTCTCTGCATCCAATCGCTCGGACACGAAGGCCATCTGCAGCTGCGTCATTTTGGTGTATTGCTGCACCGACGTGTCCGAGATGCGGTAGGCCAGATAGAGCTGCGCCACAGGCACCGGTGCGCGGATGACCACCTTGACCCAGTTGTGCAGTGCCGGCTTGTCTTCTCCGACGCTCAGGGGGCGCATGTTGCGCTCCTGCTCGGCCACGTGCGACACCAGGGAGGCCAGTTCCTGGTCCAGGTCGGGATCGGGCAGGGCCATGAGAGGCAGCGTCGTCGCACGGGCGATCAGCCGGCCTTGCAGGTCGGTGAGCACGATCAGCTCGGCACCGGTACGCCCCAGTTGGTTGTGCAAGGCCGACTCCACGGTCTCGCGGCTTTCATTGGCGATGGTGTTGACCAGGCCGTAATCCTTGGTGACCAGTTCGGAGGTCAGCCTGCGGTACTCGCGCCGGGTGGCGGCCGTGTAGGTGAAGGTCTGGGCGCCCGCCTCCAGGGCGGCGTCGACGCTGTCCAGCGCGATCTGCCGGTTGGCAAAGTGCAGAAAGATGAAGGCTGCGATCTGCACCACCACGAGGGCCGGCACCAGAAACATCAACAGCTTCTGGGTCGAGGTACTCGGTGCGGAAGGCTTCTTCATCGTGGTACGTCGTATCGGCAAGGTGCAGCCTGTCCCGCCCGCCGCCTGCCGGAGGGCTACTCCGGAGGCCGATCTTTTCCGCCGTGGCTGACAGGCTGCTGACCTCGGCGTTTTCATCGGCGCAGGCTGCCAGCGCAGCGTGACCGACGGGCTGCGCCCAGGTTCTTCCCGGTGCATCCGCATTCCGCTGGGCGGGACATGCAATACGCTGGTTGTGCCGTAAACCGGGAGCCCGCGCAAGAGGACGTTTGCGCAGGGTGTGGGCCGCCTGTGCCAAAGCCTGCGACCGCTTCCCGTCACCTGAGTGACGGTTCGCGGATGGCATCCCCGATACAAGTGGAGCGGCGGCCTGCATCCGGGCCAAGTCCCCCTCCAAGGAACCAAGATCCATGCGACCTCACTACCGATTCTGGCCCCGGCGCCTGCCGCACTCCCTGACCGTTCCCGCCACCTCGCTGTGGGACAACCTGGCCACGAGTGCGCGGCGGTATCCGGACAAGCCGGCCTTGGTGTTCTTCGGCACCCGCGTGTCGTACAGGTCCCTGGCGCAGGGCGCCGAGCGCTTGGCCGCATTCCTGCACGCCCGGGGCGTGCGCAAGGGCGACCGCGTGCTGCTGTGCATGCAGAACTGCCCGCAGCTCGTGATCGCGCACTTCGCCATCCTGCGCGCGAACGCGGTGGTCGTGCCAGTCAACCCCATGAACCGCGCAGAAGAGCTCAAGCACTACATCACCGACCCCGATGCGAAGGTGGCCCTCACGACGGCGGACCTGGCTGCAGAACTGGCACAGGCCAGCGATGCGCTCCCGCCGGGTGCAGGTCTGCGCGATCTGGTGGTAACCCAGTTCACCGACACGTTCGATCCCCACGCCGCTGGCGCCGACACGGTGCCTTCGGCTTGGCAGGACTGGCTGTGCACGGAGCGCGCCCTGCCTGCGCTGCAAGGGGGGGTGGTCCACCGCTGGACCGATGCCGTGGCCTCCGAGGAGCCCGCGCCCGCGCTGGAAGTGGCGTCCGCTGACCTGGCGGTGCTGCCTTACACCAGCGGCACCACCGGCCTGCCCAAGGGATGCATGCACCCGCACCGCAGCATCATGCACAACGCGGTGTCGGGCAGCCTCTGGGGCACGGCCACGCCCGAGAGCGTGGTGCTGGCCGTGGTGCCCATGTTCCACATCACCGGCATGGTGAGCGTGATGCACACCGCCATCTACAGCAGTGCCACGCTGGTCGTGATGCCGCGCTGGGACCGCGACCTGGCCGGGCGGCTGATCTCGCGGTACCGTGTGACGAGCTGGACCAATATTCCGACCATGATCATCGACCTGCTGGCCAGCCCGCACTTCGCGCAGTACGACCTGTCCAGCCTGACCTACATCGGTGGTGGGGGAGCGGCCATGCCCCAGGCCGTGGCGCAGCGCCTGCTGGAGCAGTATGGTCTGCGCTACGCCGAAGGCTACGGTCTGACCGAGACGGCTGCGCCGTCGCATTCCAATCCGCCGGAGCATCCCAAGCAGCAGTGCCTGGGCATTCCCTTCATGAGCACCGATGCACGGGTGGTGGACCCGGACACGCTGCAGGAAGTGCCCGTGGGCGAGCAGGGTGAGATCGTGATGCACGGCCCCGAGGTCTTCGACGGCTACTGGAAGCGGCCGGACGCCACGGCCGCCGCGTTCTTCGAGCTGGAGGGCAAGCGCTTCTTCCGGTCCGGTGACCTGGGGCGCATGGATGAGGAGGGCTACTTCTTCCTGACTGACCGCCTCAAGCGCATGATCAATGCCAGTGGCTTCAAGGTCTGGCCCGCGGAGGTGGAAGCGCTGATGTTCCGCCACCCCGCCATCCAGGAGGCCTGCGTCATCTCGGCCAAGGACAGCTACCGGGGCGAAACGGTCAAGGCCGTGGTGGTGCTGCGGCAGGAGCACCGGGGCCAGGTGACGGAGGAAGACATCATCGCCTGGTGCCGCGACAACATGGCGGTCTACAAGGTGCCGCGCATCGTGCAGCTCGCCGATGCCCTGCCCAAGAGCGGAAGCGGCAAGGTGATGTGGCGGGCCTTGCAGGAGGCCGAGCACGCGCAGCGCTGAGCGGGGTACCAGCGCGCTGCGGCGCGCCGCCCGGTTTACGGGGTGGCGCCCGCCGTGTGGCCGGCCATCAGCTCGGCCAGGTCGCGCTCCAGCAGGGCGGCGTCGCCCAGTTGCAGCTCGATGATGCGCCGCAGGTGCGTGACGCTGTCCAGGTCGATGGTGCTGCATTGCAGGCCTGCGAGGTCGCCGTCCAGATGGGCAATATGGGCGGCCATGGACAGTTGCTCCTGCGCGGGCAGCAGCGGCACCACCAGCTGGCAGGACACGCCGGGGCCGGCCAGGGCGTGTGCCTGGGGCGGCAGCCGCAGCAGCGCACCCTTGAGCGACAGGTCCAGGACCTGCGCGTCGAAGGTTTCCGGGCCGATCGTGACCTGGGCGGGGGCGTCGAAACCGACGCGGACGAAGTGGCGGCGCTCGTGGACCATGCAGATGTCTCCAGGGTGGGGCGATAGGGATGCTAGCGCATGCACTCCCCGGTGGCCGGCCGGGGCGGTGCCGTACCCGCGCGGCCGGCGCGCTGCGGGTTAAGCTCGGCAGCCATGGCGCACGTCACCTTCGCCCCTCCTTTCACCGATCCAGGGCAGATCGCATCCCATTTGCGCAGCCAGGGCTACGCCGTCGTCCGGCCTGCCGATGTGGCCGCCTGGGCCGGCTGTACCCTGGAGGCCCTGCAGGCGCTGTCGCCCGACTGGCAGGATCTGCCGCCGGATGAATTCCTGAAGGACGGCGGACGCTATCGCCGGCGGCGCCATTCCTGCTTCGTGGCCGATGGCGGCCAATTGCAGCAAGTGCCTCACCGTGCCCACTGGCAGCCCGTGGAGTACAACGCCCTGCATGGCGGCATGCAGCGCTGGTTCGCTCCCATGGACGACGCGACCGTGTCCCAACCCGTGTGGGCTCAACTGATGCTGGCGCTGTCCGGAGTGGCCCAGGCCGCGCTGGCCACGCAGCCGCAACGCTGGTTCATCGAGGCGCACCAGTTCCGCATCGACACCTCGGACGGCATCGGCCGGCCCACGCCCGAGGGCGCGCACCGCGACGGCGTGGACCTGGTGGCCGTGTTCCTGGTGGCCCGCAACGGCGTCAAGGGCGGCGAGACGCGCATCTTCGAAGCCAACGGGCCCAGCGGCCAGCGCTTCACGCTGAACGAGCCGTGGTCGCTGCTGCTGCTGGACGACGCCCGCATGATCCATGAGACCACGCCCATCCAGCCCTTGGTGGAGGGAGGATGGCGCGATACGCTGGTGGTCACCTGCCGCCGCGGAGGCTTCCAGGACGCCGTCGGCAATCCCTCATGATTTGACGGGAATCAAGGCTGCGCGGGCTTTCCGGCGCCACACTGGTTTCGTCTCGACCGGTCCTCGGACCGTCTTCCATCAACCCAAGGAGAAAACACCCATGTTCAAGCACATTCTGATTCCCGTGGATGGTTCGCCCACCTCGATGCTGGCGGTGGGCAAGGCCGCTGCCCTGGCCAAGACCTTCGGCTCCTCGGTGACCGCGCTCTACGTGGTGGACCCGTATCCCTTCACCGGCGTCGGGGCGGACTTCGCCTACGGCCAGGCGCAGTACCTGAGCGCCGCCACGGCCGAAGCCAACGCCGCGCTGGACGCCGCCAAGAAGGCCATCGAGGACGCCGGCGTGCCCGTGACCACCGTGGTGGGCGAAGGCCATGCCGTGCACGACGGCATCGTGCGTGCGGTCGAATCCACCGGCGCCGACCTGATCGTGATGGGCTCGCACGGCCGCCGCGGACTGGAAAAGCTGGTGCTGGGCAGCGTCACGCAGCGCGTGCTGGGCGTGGCCCACGTGCCGGTGCTGGTGGTGCGCGACTGACGCGGTTCTACCGCCCAAAGAAAAAAGGCTCCCTCGGGAGCCTTTTTTCTTTGGAGCGGCGCTGCACCGGCGCCGCGTGAGATCACTCGATCCGGGCGCCCGAGGCTTCGACGATGCCCTTCCACTTCGCATAGTCGTTCTTGAACATGGTGCCGAACTGGGCTGTGCCCATGGCTTCGGGCTCGGCGCCCTGGCCCAGGATGGCGGCCTGTACGTCGGGCTGGGCGAGCAGCTTGTTCACCTCGGCGTGGATCGCGTCCACCACCGGCTTGGGCGTGCCGGCCGGCGCGAACAGGCCGTACCAGGTGCTCACGTCGAAGCCCTTGTAGCCCGAGTCGGCCACGGTCGGCACATCGGGCAGGGACGAACTGCGCTTGGCCGAGGTGACGGCCAGCGGGCGCAGCTTGCCGGCCTTGATCTGGCCCATCGCGGAGGGCAGGGAGGACACCAGCAGGTCCACGTTGCCGGCCAGCGCGTCCATGAGCGCGGGGTTGGAGCCCTTGTACGGTACGTGCACCAGTTTCACGCCGGCGGCCTTCTCGAACAGGTCGCCCGCGAGGTGGATGGAGGTGCCATTGCCGGGCGAGCCGTAGGTGATGGTGCCGGGCGCGGCCTTGGCGGCGGCGACCACATCGGCCAGGCTCTTGAACTTGGAGTTGGCGCTGGTGGCGATCACCACCGGCGTGTAGGCCACGTGGGCGATGGGCGTCAGGTCCTTGGTCGGGTCCCAGGGCAGGTTCTTGTACAGCCAGGGGCCGATGACCAGGTTGTCCTTCTGACCCATCACGATGTCGTAGCCGGTGGGCGCCATCTTGGTCGCCTCGGTGATGCCCAGCGTGCCGCCGGCGCCGGGCTTGTTGTCGGCCACCACCGTCCACTTGGCGGATTCGCCCAGCTTGGTGGCCACCAGGCGGGCCAGGATGTCGGTGCCGCCGCCGGGCGGGAACGGAACGATCATGCGCACCGGCTTGTTCGGATAGGCGGGCGCTGCCGTCTGGGCATGCGCTGCGGCGCCCAGGCCCAGGGCCAGCGCGGTACAGGAAATCAGGGTGCGGATCATGGGAACGTGTCTCCGTGGTTTTCAGCGAAATGGTTCGGGAGCGAGTGTGCCGTGCCCCATGGCGCGGCGCTATTGGGGCCTGTGCCGATGGGGCGGATGCATCGGCCTGCCTGCGGGGCACCGGGCCTTCTCACTTGGCGATGGCCGGCATCGTCAGCGCTGTGCGGCGAGGGGCTGCGGCAGGGTGCTTTCCTTAGCGCTTCAAGTGTTTCAAGTAAAAATGGCCGCAAACGCTTATGGAATAAGCGCAAGCAGCTATCAAATTAGTAGTAATCAGGCTTCCCGCACATCGGCCACAGGGTTCGTGCCGAAGTCCGCGCGCTCCAGCCAGGCGAGGACGCGGGCGGCCGCGTCGGCGGGAGAAGTGAGCATGCCACCCGTCTTGAGGTTGGCGAAGTTCTGCACATCCGGGAAGCGGGCCGGGTCGGCGCCGCGCAGCTGGACCTGCATGTCGGTGTCGATCACACCGGGAGCCAGCGAGCATACCTTGGCGCCGTGCGGCTTGGCCGCTTCGTCCAGCGCCACGCAGCGGGTGAAATGGTCCATGCCGGCCTTGGCGGCGCAATAGGCAGCCTGCGAGGCCATCGCCCGGCGGCCCAGGCCGGACGAGATGTTGAGCACCTTGCGCGGCACGGCGTGCCAGCCCTCCGTGGCGCCCAGGAAGGCGCCCGTGAGCTGCATGGGGGCCTCCAGCCCCACGCGCAGCGCGCGGCCCAGGTCGGCCGGATCGCTGTCCGACAGCGGTGCGATCGGGGGGATGACGCCGGCGTTGTTGATCAGCGTGGCGCTGGCGACGCCGCCGGCGGGCAGCGCCGCCAGCCATACCCGCAGCCGTTCCGCGGCCGCCACGCCGTCGGCCAGATCCTGTTGCCACTGCTCCAGCGCGGCGCCACGCTCGGCCGCCAGGGCGTCCAGCGTGTCGGCGGTGCTGCGGGAGATGGCCAGCAGGCGATGCCCGGGCTGGAGCAGTTGCCGGGCCATGGCCAGGCCCATGCCGCGCGAGGCGCCGGTGAGGATGAAGAGGTGCTGTGGGGTGGATGCGGTCATGCGGCAATGGTAGCGGCGGGCCGGGGAGGGCCGGGGAGATCTGCGACGGGCGGCTGCCCGGAGGCGATGGCTCGGGCTTTCTAGAATCGGGCATGGCTTCTTCCGTGAACAGCGACGACGACCCGACGACCCCGCAGGGTGTGCCTCCGCCCGCACCGGTGCCGGCTGCCGCGCCGCCGCGCCGCCGCGGCAGCGGCCACGTGACGATCCGCGACGTGGCCCAACTGGCAGGCGTGGCGCCGATGACCGTCTCGCGGGCATTGAGCAACCCGCAGCAGGTCTCCGAAGCCGTGCGCGAGCGCGTGCGCGCGGCCGTCGCCAGCAGCGGCTACGTGCCCAACCTGATCGCCGGCGCACTGTCTTCTGGACACAGCCGCCTCGTCGCGGCACTGGTGCCCACCATTTCCACGCTCACGCTGCATCCCTTGTTGGAGGCGCTGGGCCGCACCCTGGAGCCCAGCGGCTGCCAGCTGCTGCTGGGCCAGACTGGCTACGACAACGCGCGGCTGGACGGCATCCTGGAGACGGTGCTGGGCCGGAGGCCTGCCGGCATCGTCATCACCGGCACGCTGGAGTCCGCCACCTGGCGCCAGCGGCTGCGGGCCAGCGGCGTGCCGGTGGTGGAAACCTGGGACCTGGTGGACGACCCCATCGACATGCTGGTGGGCTTCTCCCACGCCGACATGGCGGGTGCCGTGGTGCGGTTTCTGCACGCGGGCGGACGCCGCCGGCTGGCGTTCTTCGGCGCGGACGATGCGCGCTCCCGCGCCCGGGCCCACGCGTTCCAGGGGGCTGCGCTGGCCCTCGGCATGCCGGCGCCGCTGCTGCATGCGGCGCCCGCGCCGGCCACGCTGCGCAGCGGCCGTGACGCGCTGTCGCAACTGATGGCGGGTGCCAGCGACGGGCCGCCGGTGGACGGGGTGTTCTGCAACTCCGACCTGATGGCCATGGGCGTGCTGATCGAGGCCCAGCAGCGCGGCGTGGCCGTGCCAGGACAGCTGGCGGTGGTGGGATGCGGCGATCTGCCGTTCTCTGCCGACTTTGAACCCGCGCTGACCACGGTGCACCTGGACGGCGCGGCGATCGGCACCCGGGCGGGCGAGTTGCTGCTGGAGCGCCTGCAGGGCGGCGCGGCCCCGGCGGGCGCGACCGACCTGGGTTTCTCGATCCGGCAGCGGGCGACGGCCTGAGCTGCGGAACGGGCGCGTTCCTTTCCGCGCGTCTTCTGGAAAACCAGTACGTCGGCCCCCTTGTGTTGGCAAATGATACCGGTACCATTTGCGCACAACGACACTCCAGGAGACAGACATGGCCGTAGCCTTTTCCCGCCGCAAGGTGCTGCAGGCGCTGGGCGCCGCAGCGGTGCTTCCCGCCGCGGCGTACGCGCAGGACTGGCCCCAGCGGCCCCTAAAGATCGTGGTGCCGGTGGCCGCCGGCGGCGCGAGCGACCGTTTGGCGCGCCTGCTGGCAACCGGCCTGGCCCGGGAACTGGGCCAGCCGGTGGTGGTGGAAAACCGCGGCGGCGCGGGCGGCACGCTGGGCGCGGCAGCCGTGGCCAAGGCCCCGGCGGATGGCTACACGCTGCTCTTCACGGGGGCCTTCAATACGATCAACCCGTACCTGTACGCCAAGCTGCCGTACGACTACGTGAACGACTTCGTGCACGTGGCGCCCATGACGCAGGGCCCGAACGTGCTGGTGGTGCGCCCGGATTTTCCGGCCACTACGCTGGCGGAATTCGTCGCCCAGGCGAAGGCGCAGCCGGGCCGGGTGGACTTCGCCAGCGGCGGCAACGGCACCTCGGGCCACCTGGCGATGGAGGTCTTTCAGCGCGCGGCCGGCATCCAGCTCAACCACATCGCCTACAAGGGCGCAGCGCCCGCGCTGCAGGACGTGCTGGGCGGCACCGTGCGCGTGATGGCCCTCAACCAGGACACGGCGCTGCCGCACCTGAAGGGCGGGCGGCTGCGGGCGCTCGCCGTCAGCAGCGCGCAGCGCAACCCGGCGCTGCCCGAGGTGCCGACCTTCGCCGAGGCCGGCTACCCCGACATGGTGATCACTTCCTGGGCCGGGCTGGATGCGCCGAAGGGCACGCCCCAGGCCGTCATCGACCGCCTGGCTGCGGCCTCGGCGAAAGTGGCGCGCAGCCCCGAAGTGCGCCAGCCGCTGGCCGCCGACGGCTGGATGCCCTTCGACGACACGCCGGCCGCGTTCGATGCCTTCGTGCGCCAGGAGGCGCAGCGCTGGGGCCGCGTCATCCAGGCGGCGCAGATCCGCATCGAGTGAGCCGCGCGCTGCCGTCCTTCCTCTTCCTTCCGACTTCATTCCCCCCTTGCATGTCCGCTGCTGCTTCTTCGCCTGAACACCGTCTGCGCCTGGGCGCACTGCGCCTCACCTCGGGCGCCGAACTGGCCGACGCCGAGGTGGCCTATGCCACCTATGGCCGGCTTGCGCCCGACGGCGGCAACGCCATCCTGGTCACCCACGGCTACACCGCCAGCCACCAGATGTTGGCGCACGGCGCCGGCGTGGCCGAGGGATCGTGGGCGTCGTTGATCGGACCGGGGCGGGTGCTGGACACGCAGCGCTACTTCATCGTGTGCAGCAACATGCTGGGCTCTTGCTATGGCACCACCGGTCCGGCCAGCACCGATCCCCGCACCGGACGGCCCTACGGCGCGGCGTTTCCGGACATCACGCTGCAGGACATCGTGGCGGTGCAGCACCGGCTGCTCGCGCACCTGGGCGTGCGGCGGCTGCGGGCCATCGTCGGGCCGTCCTACGGAGGCTTCCAGGCGCTGCAGTGGGCGCTGGACCATCCGGAGATGGTGGAGTCGGTCGCTGCGGTCGTCTCGGCCCCGTACCTGCCGGCCAGCCCGCACATGCACCTGCCCACGCTGATGGCTGCGCTGGCTGCCGACCCGGGCTGGAACGGCGGCGACTACTACGCCGTACCGGGTGGGGTGCAGGCCACGCTGCGGCGGCTGCGCTGGGACACGCTGCGCGCCTATGGCATGGACGAAGTGCTGCGCGCCCAGGGCCTGGACGCCACCGTGCGCGACCGCCGCATGGCCGCGATGGCCGACGCCTGGGCGGCCGAGTTCGACGCGCATGCGCTCATCGTGCTGCTCAAGGCTGCGCTGGCCTTCGACGTGCGGTCGCAGCTGCCGCGCCTGCGTTGCCCGGTGCTGCATGTGACGGCCAGCACGGACCTGCTGTTTCCTCCCGCCGAAGTGCGGGACAGCCTGGCCGGCGTGGGCGGCGCGGGCGCGGTCCAGTATCTGGAGATGCCGACGCTGTTCGGCCACCAGGCCTCGGGCCCGGCGCATGCGCTGTGGGCCCCGGCGCTGCAGACCCTGCTGGCCGGCGGCCTCACGACCGCACCTGCGGCGTGATCAGAACGGCGCTGGTGCGCTGAACTGCAGTGCCTCGCCCGTGCGGGGATGGTCGAACGCCAGCCGCGTGGCATGCAGCAGCAGGCGCGGCGCGCGGGCCTGCACGGCCGCGTCGGCATAGAGCGCATCGCCCAGGATCGGATGGCCGAGCGCCGCCAGGTGCACGCGCAGCTGGTGCGTGCGGCCCGTGACGGGTTGCAGCTCCACGCGCGTGGTGGGGCTGCCACTGCCATCGGTTCCAACGGCCAGCACCCGCCACTCCGTCACGCTGGGCTTGCCGTGTTCGGCATCGATGATGCGCAGCGGCCGGCGCTCCCAGTCGGCGGCGATCGGCAGGTCGATCACGCCCCAGCCGCCTGTGCCCACACCGTCGGCGGGCGGCGCCAGGGTGCCCGCCACCACGGCCTGGTAGCGCTTGTGCACCTGGCGCTGGGCGAAGGCGTGGCCCAGGCTGCGCTGCACGGCCGGCGAGCGGGCCATGAGCACCAGGCCCGAGGTGGCCTGGTCCAGCCGGTGCACGATGAGGGCATCGGGCCACTGCTGCTGCGCCCGGGCGCTCAGGCAATCCTGCTTGTCGGGGCCGCGGCCGGGCACGCACAGCAGGCCCGAGGGCTTGTCGAGCACGAGCAGGTCGTCGTCGGCATAGACGCACGCCAGGCCCGGCGGCACGGCCGCGGCGTCAGGCAGTGCCATCGGCCGGTGTGGCGGGCGGGGCCGGCGCGTGGGCCAGCCGGTCCACCGTGGCGCACAGCTCCTCCACATCGTTGGGCTTGTGGATCAGCGCGCTTGCGCCCTCCGCGAGGGCGGCGCGCTCGATCTCCGTGGTCACGTAGCCGGAGGCCAGCGCCACGGGCAGGTCCGGACGGATCTGCTTGGCTTCGCGCACCAAGTCCACGCCGCAGTAGCCGGGCATGTTGTAGTCGGTGACGACCAGGTCGTAGGCCGCCGGCGCCTCGCGCAGGGCCGCGGCGGCGGCATGCGGGTCGGTGAAGGTGCTGACCCGGTAGCCGCGGCGCTTGAGCAGGCGCTGCACCAGGAAGACCAGAGCTTCGTCGTCGTCCACGTACATCACGTGGCGCTGGCGTTGCGGCTGCATGGCCGCGGTCAGCACGGCAGCCTCTGTGGCCGGGGCTTCCGCCACGGGCGAAGGCCCGGGGGCGGCCGGCTCTGGCGCAGCGGCCGGCTCCAGGGCCGGCGGATGCGCAGGCTCGGCAGGGAAGTACAGGGTGAACCGGCTGCCCTGGCCGGGCGCGCTGTCCACGTCCACCGCGCCACCGTGGGTGCGCATCACCCCGTGCACCACCGCCAGGCCCAGGCCGGTGCCCTGGCCCACGGGCTTGGTGGTGAAGAAGGGCTCGAAGATGCGCAGCTGCGTGGCCGCGTCGATGCCGGGGCCGTTGTCGGTCACGCTCAGCGCGACGTAGGTGCCGTGCGCCAGGCCCAGGCGGTCGCCCAGGCGGTGGTCCGGCACGAGGCAGGACGCGCCCACCAGCACCGTGCCGCGCGACTCGCCCAGCGCGTGCACGGCATTCGTGCACAGGTTGAGCAGCGCCTGCTCCACCTGCGTGGCATCGGCCAGCATCGCGGGCAGGTGCGGGTCCAGCTCCACCCGCAGCTCGACGGCGGGCGGCAGCGTCACGCGCACCAGCTGGGCGGTGTCGCGCACCACCTCGTCCACCGCCACGGCCGTGCGCTTGGGCGGCTCGTTGCGGCTGAAGGTGAGGATCTGGCGCACCAGGTCGCGCGCGCGGCGGCCGGCTTTTTCGATCTCCAGCAGGCTCTCCAGCACGGGCGAGCCGGGGCCGCAGTCGGCCTTGGCCAGGTCCACGTTGCCCAGGATGGCGCCCAGGATGTTGTTGAAGTCGTGCGCGATGCCGCCGGCCATGGTGCCCACGGCCTGCATCTTCTGCGACTCGCGCAGCTGCGCCTCCAGCTCATTGCGGTGCTGCTCGGCCTTCTTGCGGCCGGTGAGGTCGCGGGCGAAGACGGTGGTGGTCTCGCCCTCGGCATGGCGCTCGAACGACAGGCTCACCTCTACGGCCAGTTCACGGCCCGTGGCGGTGCGGGCGGTGATCTCGCCCAGCACGGCCTGCGTAGTCAGCTGCGCGAGCGCGAAGGCCTGCTCGGCGTCCGGCAGGAAGCGCTCCAGCGGGCTGCCGATGGCGTCTTCGCGCGTGCACAGGAAGAGGGCGGCAGCGGTGGGGTTGAATACGGTGATGCGGCGGTCCTGGTCCACGCAGATGATGGCGTCCAGGGCGGAATTGATGACGGCCTCCAGCCGCCGCTCGCTGGCGTGCAACTGGCCATTGCGCTCCTTGAGCGCATGGGCGCTCTGCTGCAGCGCACGGCGCTCGGCCAGCAGCGGACCCTGGTCGATCACGGCGCAGAGGAACTGCAGCAGGGGCGGGGCACCGTCCTGCGGCGTCTCGATGCGGGCGATGTGCAGGTCGCCGGTGATGCGCCCATAGGTGCCGATGCGAAAGACCACCTCGGTGGCCTCGGCCTGGCCCTCGGCCAGCGCGTTGGCGAAAGCGGCGCGCACGCGGGGCACGTGGTCGGCGGCCACGAAGGGCATCAGCGAGGTCAGCGCCCGGTCGGCCTCGGTCGGTTGAAAGGAGCGGTGGGCCATGGAGTTCGCCTGCACGACCATGTCGTGCTCGTCGAGCACCATCAGCGCCAGCGGCACGCTGGCGAACAGCGTCTCGAACCGTTCGGACGCGCTCTCGGCCGCGGCCTGGCTGTAGCGCAGCACCTTGTTCTGCGTCTCCAGCTCGGCCTGCGAGGCGCGCAGCTCGGCGATCAGCGCCTCGACCGCCTCGTTCTTGCGCGGGGCCTGCCGGCGCTCGACCACGGTGGGCGGCTTCTCCGACGGCGGCCCGCCCGCGCCGGTGCCGGCAGCCGCGTCATCGTTCGGGCTGCGCAGGAGGAAAGACAGGTCGGGAAGGGTCATGGTGGCGCTGCGCAGGCCAGGGTGCCCGCGACCGTCCGCCAGTGTACGCGGGCGGTCTGCGGGGCGCGCTGGCGCACGGGCTGGGGTACTTGGCCGAAGGTGCCGTGGTGCGCCCCGGCAGCGCCGGGCGCGGCGCCGTGGACGCTGATGCAGGGCACAACGATGCTATTAAAAGAGAAGCTAAATGCGCTGGTTCAATCAGCAATTCAATCCCATTTGACCTTGAATATCAGGCAAATCAAGCGCAAGCAGCTATCTTTTAAGTAGCGCATGGGTGCCGGCACGCGCTCAGCGCGAGACCGACAGCAGCTCGATCTCGAAATGCAGCGTGGCGTTGGGCGGAATCACACCGCCGGCGCCCCGGCTGCCATAGGCGATGCCGGGCGGGCAGATCAGCTTGGCCTTGCCACCGGGCTTCATGCGCTGCACGCCCTCCGTCCAGCAGCGGATCACGCCGTTGAGCGGAAACTCGGTCGGCTCGCCGCGCTTGTAGGAACTGTCGAACTCCTTGCCGTCTGGGAAAGTGCCGCGGTAGTGCACCTTGACCGTGTCGGTCGCCTTGGGGGACTCACCGGTGCCTTCCTTGAGCGACTGGTAGATCAGGCCGGAGGCCGTGGTGACGGGGGCTGCCGCAGGAGTCTGGGCGATGGCGAGCGGGGCGAGGGTGGCGAAGGCCAGGGCGGCGATGAGGGGGCGCATTGAGGAAAGCTCCAGAAATGAGGCAAGGGGCCAATGGTAGAGAAATCGACGGCCCGGCGGTGATTGCACCTGAACGCCAACGCGGGGGCGGGCGGAAAAGCCGTTCGCTGCAGCCATCGCGCGAGGCGTCCTGGGCGGTCTTGCTGCGCGTATGCCCGCGTCTTGTTCATGCTGCCTGACACCGGTGGGCTGCGTTGGCTGTCGCATGCAGCCGGTCATGCCGGCCACGGTCAGGAGTGCGACCTACCGCGACGGATTCTCTTCACTAGGAGGCAGCGTCATGCCTCTGGCGCGCTCCCGCGCTTCCGGCGCCGTCCGCGGGGCTCCGATCTACGAAGGTGGAGGCGCTGCAGAACCCGGGGCGATCCAGCAGCCCGGCACCGTGGCTGCCCAGCCGCTGCGGCCACTGCCGTCGCCGTCGCCCTGGCGACAAAGCGCTCGGGAAAGCCCGCGCAGAGGCCGTAGCGGTCGTCCCTAGACTGGCCGCTCGCAGCCGTTCTTTCAACTGATCCAAAGGCCTCCCATGCAGCCCACCCGTTCTCCCTTCTTCCCCCGTACGGCCGCCGTCTGCGCGGTGAGCGCGATGCTGCTCGGCGCTTGTGGGGGTGGTGGCGGCTCGGGCGGAACTGGGCCGGAGGAAACGCGCGCGCAGGACAGCCGCAACAGCTTTGCCGTGGCGACCGCCAGCCTGCCGTTCGCCGCCATGGACGGCGCCACGGTCGAGACCGACCGCTGGACGGGTATCAACGCCGGTGCGGGCTACCGCATCGAGGTGCCGAAGAACTGGAACGGCATGTTGGTCATGTACGCCCACGGCTATGCCGGCGAAGGCAACGCGCTGACGGTGTCCAACCCGGCCTTCCGGCGGTACTTGATCGAGAACGGCTACGCCTGGGCCGCGTCCAGCTACACCAAGAATTTCTACGACGTGCGCGTGGGCGTGGAAGACACCAACGCACTGGCCAACGCGTTCGTCGGCATCGCCGCCGCCAACGGCCGCGCGCTGCCCGAGCCCACCCGCACCTACCTGACGGGTGTGTCCATGGGCGGCCACATCACCGCCGCCGCCATCGAGGACGAGGCGCAGCGCACCGCCATCCACAAGCGCACCTACCAGGGCGCTTTGCCCATGTGCGCCGTGCTGGGAGACCTGTCGCTGTACAACTACTTCGGCGCTTACCAACTGGCCGCGCAAAAGCTCGCCGGCCTGCCCGCCGCCAGCGCACCTACGACCGACTGGGCCACGATCGCCCCGCAGGTGCGCAATGCCTTGTTCGGCAACCAGACATCGTTCTCGTCGGTCACGCCGCAAGGGCAGAAGCTCAAGGACATCGTGATGAACCTGACCGGCGGGCCGCGGCCGATCTTCGACCAGGGCTTTGCCAACGCGCCGCTGCAGAACACCGTGTGGGGCACCTTCGGGCGCGACGGCACCATCAACGGCATCCTGAACAAGCAGGGCATCGACACCACCGCCACCGTCTACCGCTTCAATGCCAGCGACGCCGAGGTGGCCAACTTCAACGCCACCATCGCCAAGTGGGTGCCCGCGCCGGATGCCAACCGCCTGCGCAGCGACGGACTGCGTTGGGTGCCGCAGGTCAACGGCCAGTTCCGCATCCCCGTGGTGACGCTGCACACGCTGGGCGACATGTACGTGCCCTTCCACATGGAACAGGTCTACCGCGACCGCGCCGAGGCCAACGGCAGCGGCCAGTGGCTGGTGCAGCGCGCCGTGCGCGCGCCGAGCCACTGTGACTTCACCGTGGCCGAGCAGTCCGAAGCGTTCAAGGCCCTGGCCGACTGGGTCGAGAAAGGCGTCAAACCGGCCGGCGACGACGTGAAGACGCCTGCCACCCTGGCCGATGCGCGTTATGGCTGTACCTACACCCGCAACGCTGGGGGGCGGGATGACAGCGCCACCACCGTGGCTACCCGCGCGGCCATGCCGGGGTGTGGTGGGAGCTGATCTTTTGTCAGCCCGCGCTTGTCGCTTCCCAGTGTGGGTTTCAGAGAGACGGAGCTGCGCTGAACCCATCCCTCGCGCGGCGTGTCATTCCGATGGGGCTGCCTGCAGCGTGGCCCATCCTCGCTGTGGAGGTGCTTAAGCGTTCAGCGGGCTCGGGGCCCTCCGCCGCAAGAGGCAGCGCGGCGCCACTACCAGCCGATCTTCTGGTTGGAGCCTCCTGTCCCACTGGAGCACGCTGACGTGCCCCTGGCGCAGGGCGTAACGTTTCGACAAATGGGCGCCGCACGCTGCAGCCTGTTCGGCAGTGGCCGCAAATTTCCTGTGTACTACCACCAGAGCCAAGCCGAGCCACGAAGCAGCGCCGGCTTGAATGATCGGTCAGGCCGCGTCCCCGAATTCGCGGACATGCGGCGCATACGCTGAAATAACGGAAACACACAGGCACTCTGAGACCACGAGCCACTCTTGCATGGCGTCGAGCGACGCGGTCACGTGCAGGAACTGCCCCGCAGCGCGTTCCCGCCAGCCGCCAGAAGTGACCTTGTAAAGAGCATGACCCGTGGTGAGAGGCGTTTGCCAATACCCCAGCATGTCCCCCTCATCCATCACCTGGAATGCCCGGGCGAAGACGAAGTGGATCTCAAGATAGCGGTCGACGCCTTCCGGGGCGGCTACAACAATACGCAAGCCGGAATTCGTGCTGTGGATTTCGGCGATGTCCGAGCCCCTATGCCACTCGAGTTCGGAGCCAACGGGTTCTAGGAGTGTCCGCATAAGGCCTCATGTTTGGCGTAAGGGGGCCGGTTGGGGGCCTGTTCGGGCGGAGGAAGGGGGGATTCTGAACGTGCCATTCCAGTCTTCGTTGTCCACCTTGACGCCTGACGAGAAAGTGAGGGGCGGCCCGAGCGCGTGGGGCGCAGAGAACCGACAAGCGTCGCTTGTGAGCTGCCCGTCTCGACTGCGGGGACAGATTGCGCGTTCACGGAAAGCGAATTTCCACTTCTGCCACTGCTTCTACGAGGGCGCTTTGCCATCCTTGAAATGCACGGGGCCAGCCTTGTGCGACTTTGAAAACCCCGCTTGCCAACAACTCCTGGGCCTCTGCGGGGGAGGCTTGCGAAGCACGGCGAAGAATGGCAAAGACCTGTGGGGCATTTGGCCCCACATCAGTAACCCAAAGTTCGGGGTCACGATAAGGCTTGGATTCATAAGGCGGAAAAACACCATATCTGCCACGCAGTTTGGACAGTGCTTCGCCGGTTGTATGAGCGGCCAGGGCTTGAGCTGCTTGCACATGCTCGTTGCAGAACCACTCCAGGCCTTGGGGATGTCCGGCCCGGCCCTTGAGCAGCGGTTCGAAGTCCGCAAACTGAACCATGCTTCCTCCCGTTCGGAAGTGGAAATACTCTGAGCCAAAGTCCTTGTTGCAGAGGAAGCAGATGGGTGCTTTCATGCCGAAGCAGTCTAGCGCTTGACGTGGGGCCGTGGGAGCCGCTGGCACAGGCGCAGGCAGCCCGAAGCGCGGCTTCTGGCTGCCGAAGCCAGCGGTCAACAAGGCTTGAAACTGACGAAACGGATGCTGGCGAAATCCAGCAGAGCGCCAAAACTCTAGAGCAGAAACCTTGAGAAGGGCGAAGCGCTGGCGTTAATGGCGGCCCGCTTAAAGCGGAGCATGAAAGGCCTAACGCCCGCGGTAAGCTCGCGAATGAATACCGTTTGTTGCATGCGCTGGCGGTGAAGTACCCGCATGCCGACCGCAGTGGGGCTGGTGCCTCCCACCCGGCCGGCCGTCATGAAACCTGGAGCTTGCGTACGCAACTCCAAAACGCACAAAGGCCTGTCGCCAGGCCTTTGTGAAGAGAGTGCCCAGCGATGAGGGCCTTGGCTCGGTCAGGCGAAGTCGCTCACGGGCAGGCAGCTGCAGAACAGGTTCCGGTCGCCATACACGTTATCCACGCGCCCCACGGGCGACCAGTACTTGGCTTGGCGCAGCGCTGCAACGGGGTAGGCGGCGGCTTCGCGGCTGTAGCCGCGCGGCCAATCCGCGGCCAGCAGGCTTTCGGCCGTGTGCGGCGCGTTCTTCAGCGGGTTGTCGTCACGCGGCCAGGCGCCGCTTTCGATCTGCCGGATCTCTTCGCGGATGGCGATCATCGCGTCGATGAAGCGGTCGATCTCGAACAGCGTCTCGCTCTCCGTGGGCTCCACCATCAGCGTGTTGGGCACCGGGAAGGACAGCGTGGGCGCGTGGAAGCCGTAGTCGATCAGGCGCTTGGCCACGTCCTCGGCCATCACGCCGCTGGTGTCCTTCAGGCCCCGCAGATCCAGGATGCACTCGTGCGCCACATGGCCGTTGGCCGATGCGTACAGGGTGGGGTAGTGGTCCTTCAGGCGCGCGCTGATGTAGTTGGCGCTGAGGATGGCGGTTTCCGTCGCGGCCTGCAAGCCATCGGGGCCCATCATGCGGATGTACATCCAGCTGATGGGCAGCACCGCGGCATTGCCCAGCGGCGCCGCGCTGACGGCGCCCACGCCACCGGCCACACTGGCCGAGGTATGGCCCGGCAGGTAGGGCACCAGGTCTTCGACCACGCAGACGGGGCCCACGCCGGGGCCGCCGCCGCCGTGGGGAATGCAGAAGGTCTTGTGCAGGTTGAGATGGCTCACGTCGCCGCCGAACTCGCCAGGGGCCGCAACGCCGACGAGCGCGTTCATGTTGGCGCCGTCCACGTACACGCGGCCGCCGTGCTGGTGCACCAGCTGGCAGAGTTCCTTGACCTGCGTCTCGAACACGCCGTGCGTGCTGGGGTAGGTGATCATCACGCAGGCCAGTTTGTCGGCGTGCTGTTCGCACTTGGCCTTGAGGTCGGCCATGTCCACGTTGCCATTGGCGTCACAGGCCGTCACTACCACCTGCATGCCCACCATCTGCGCGCTGGCGGGGTTGGTTCCGTGGGCGCTGCTGGGGATCAGGCAGATGTTGCGGTGGCCCTGGCCCTGCGCGCGGTGGTAGGCGCGGATCGCCAGCAGGCCCGCATATTCGCCCTGGCTGCCGGCGTTGGGCTGCAGGCTGATGCCGGCGTAGCCCGTGGCCTGGCACAGCCAGGCGCGCAGTTGCGCGTCCAGCTCGGCATAGCCCTGCAGCTGGTCGGCAGGAGCGAAGGGGTGCACCTGCGCGAACTCGGGCCAAGTGATCGGAATCATCTCGCTGGTCGCGTTGAGCTTCATGGTGCACGAGCCCAGCGGGATCATGCTTCGGTCCAGCGCCAGATCTTTATCGGACAGCTGGCGGATGTAGCGCAGCATGGCGGTTTCGCTGCGGTGGGTGTTGAACACCGGGTGCGTGAGGAAGGCGCTGGTGCGGCGCAAGGCGGCGGGGATCAGCGGCTCGATGCCGGCCTCGAAGTCTTCCACGCGCGGCAGCGCCTGGCCTTCGCCCGCGAAGATCGACCACAGCAGGGCGATGTCGGCGCGGGTGGTGGTCTCGTCCAGCGAGATGCACAGGTATTCGTCCCAGGCCTTGCGCAGGTTCACGCGCTGCGCGGCGGCACGGGCCAGCAGCTCGTCGGTGCGCGCACCGCTCTTGAGGCTCAGCGTGTCGAAGGCCGAGTCGTGGTGCGTGGCGGTGTAGCCCAGTTGCGCCAGGCCCTTGGACAGGATCGCGGTGTAGCTGGCCACGCGCTGCGCGATGCGCGTGAGGCCTTCGGGGCCGTGGTAGACGGCGTACATGCTGGCGATGACGGCCGGCAGCACCTGCGCCGTGCAGATGTTGGAAGTGGCCTTCTCGCGGCGGATGTGCTGTTCGCGCGTCTGCAGCGCCAGCCGGTAGGCGGGCTTGCCGTGCACGTCCACGCTCACTCCCACCAGGCGGCCGGGCAGGGAGCGCTTGAATGCATCGCGGCAGGCCATGTAGGCCGCGTGCGGGCCGCCCGCGCCCATGGGCATGCCGAAACGCTGCGTGGTGCCCACCACGATGTCGGCGCCGCCGGATTGGGCGGGGCCGCCGTCCCATTCGCCGGGCGGCTTGAGCAGGCACAGGGCCAGCACGTCCGCCGCCACGATGTAGGCGGCGCCCTTGGCATGCACCCTGACGGTGTCGCCGTCGTCCACGCCCAGGCGGCCGCTGGTGGAGGGGTACTGGTCGAGCACGGCGAAGTAGTCGTCGCCCGCCAGCAGCGTGTTCCACTGCTCGGCGCTGTCGGCCAGCACCACCTCGATGCCCAGCGGCTCGGCGCGCGTGCGGATCACCTCGATGGTTTGGGGGTGGGCGTCGCCCGCCACGATGAAGCGCTGGCCCTTGGCCTTGACCGAGCGGCGGGCCAGCGTCATGGCCTCGGCGGCGGCGGTGGCTTCGTCGAGCATGGACGCGTTGGCGATGTCCATGCCGGTCAGGTCCGTCACCATGGTCTGGAAGTTGACCAGGGCCTCCATGCGGCCCTGGCTGATCTCGGCCTGGTAGGGCGTGTAGGCCGTGTACCAAGCGGGGTTCTCCAGGATGTTGCGCAGGATCACGCCCGGCGTGTGCGTGCCGTAGTAGCCCTGACCGATGAAGCTCTTGAACACCTGGTTCTTCGCCGCAATCGCCTTCAGCTCGGCCAGCGCGCCGGCCTCGGTGCTGGCGGGCGGCAGATCCATGGGCTGGCTGCGCGCGATGGAGCGCGGCACGATGCCGTCGATCAGCGCGCGGCGCGAGGCCTCGCCGATCACCGACAGCATGTGGGCTTCGTCCGCCGCATCGATGCCGATGTGGCGGGGCTGGAACTCGGCGGCGTTCTCAAGCGCGGCGAGCGAGGGGAAGGGGGCAGAGGTGGTCATCGGCGGCGGCAGCAGGACGGGCGGCAAAAAGGAAAAGCGCCGCGGCCCGGCAAGGCCGCCGGCGCGTCGGATCAGGCGTTCTTGGTGAACTCGGCGTAGGCCGGTTCGTCCATGAGCGCGTCGAACTGCGACAGGTCGCTCACGCGGACCTTGAAGAACCAGCCGGCGCCCAGCGGATCGCTGTTGGCCAGGGAGGGATCGGCGCGCAGGGCCTCGTTGACCTCGACGATCTCGCCGGAGATGGGCATGTACACATCGGCGGCGGCCTTCACGGACTCGACCACGCCGGCCACTTCGCCCTGGGCGAACGATGCGCCCACGGCGGGCAGGTCCACGAAGACCACGTCGCCCAGCGCGTCCTGCGCATGCAGCGTGATGCCCACGGTGGCGGCCTGGTGGTCAGCGATGTCGATCCACTCGTGGTCCTTGGAAAACTTGGCGGTCATGGGGGCTCCAGAAAATGAAAGGTCAATCAGAGGAAAAAAGAGAACTGCCGTTGCCAGCTGCGACTGTAGCCGGGCGGGGACGGTCTTCCAACGGCTGAGGCGGTGCGGCGCGGCGCGATCAGCCGCGGTGGTAGCGCGGCGGGGTGAACGGCATGGGCGCCACCTCCATCGGCACGGGCTTGCCGCGCACGATGGCGTTCACACGCGTGCCAGGGGCCGCGTGGTCTGCAGACACGTAGGCCATGGCGATGGGCTGGTCTACCGTGGGGCCGAGCAGGCCGCTGGTCACCTCGCCGATGCGCTGGCCCTGCAGATCCTGCAGCTCGGTGTGCTCACGCACGGGCACGCGCTCCAGGGCCACCAGTCCCACGCGTTTGCGGGTAAGGCGGGCGGGCTGGTCGATCTGCGCCAGCACCTTGTCGGCACCCGGGAAGCCGCCGGCGCGGGCGCCGCCGGTGCGGCGCACCTTCTGGATGGCCCAGTTCAGCGCGGCCTCGGGCGGCGTCGTGGTGGTGTCGATGTCGTTGCCGTACAGGCACAGGCCGGCCTCCAGGCGCAGCGAATTGCGGGCGCCCAGGCCGACGGGCTTCACCTCGGGCTGGGCGAGCAGGGCGCGGGCCAGGGCCTCCGCCTGGGCGGCAGGCACGGAGATCTCGAAACCGTCCTCGCCGGTGTAGCCGCTGCGCGTCACGAAGCAGTCGCAGCCGGCGATGGTGAAGTCGCCACCAGTCATGAAGACCAGCTGCTGCACCCCGGGCGCCAGCCGCGCCAGCGCGGTGGCGGCCTGCGGGCCCTGCAGCGCGAGCAGGGCCTGGTCGGGCAGCGGCACGACCTGGCAGCGCTGGCCGATGCGGGCCTGGATGTGAGCGATGTCACCCGCCTTGCAGGCGCCGTTCACGATCACGAACAGCGTGGGTTCGCCATCGACCGTGCCCTGGTTGAAGAACATCAGGTCGTCGATGATGCCGCCTTCGTCGTTCAGCAGCAGGCCGTAGCGCTGCTTGCCCACGGGCAGGTCGATCACGTCCACGGGGATCAGCGTCTCGAACGCGGCGGCGGCATCCGCGCCTACCAGCTTGAGCTGGCCCATGTGCGAGACGTCGAACAGGCCGGCGGCGGTGCGTGTGTGGTGGTGCTCCGCCATCAGGCCGCTGGGGTACTGCACGGGCATGGAATAGCCGGCGAACGGCACCATGCGGGCGCCCAGCGCGATGTGCAGGGCGTTCAGGGGCGTGGTGAGCAGCGGGGCGGCGGAAGCGGACGAGGACATGGCGGAATCTCCGAGGGCAGGCATGGAAGCGGCCCATCCGGAGATGCGCCGCGGCATGTGCCCTGCTGTCCGCTTTACCTGAGAGATTCACCGCGCAGCCGGCGCCGGTGGCGCGTGTGCGGGGTTTGCTCCTTCGGTGGGTGGCGCCCGTGTCTCGTTGACGGTGCGCCGACCTCTCTCCAGCCAGGGAAACGCCCGCATCCCTGCGGGCGTTCCTGTCAGTCCTTTTGCCTGAGCGTTCGGGCGGTGGCCCTGCGCCTTCGGCGGCCCGCACAGGGTGCGCGGACTCTCTCCTGACAAGTGCGCGCAGTATACCGGCGTAGGCAGCGGCGGTTGGGCGGACGATGGCACGCCTGGGGCCAAGGACGGTGGCGGCGCGCGGCCCTGCTGCCGTTCACCGTAATCCCTCGGGTGCGGTAAATCGTTCTGCGGCTGCGCCGATGCCGTGAATAATGAACGCCATGGACCGCCTCGACCGAAAAATCCTTGCCGTGCTGCAAGGCAACTCCCGCGCCAGCCTGCAAGAGATCGGTCAGGCCGTGGGCCTGAGCCCGTCGCCCTGTTGGGGGCGCATCAAGAAGATGGAAGAGTCCGGCGTCATTCAGGGCTACACCGTGCGGCTGAACCCGCAGGCGCTGGACCTGGCGGACACCGTGCTGGTGCAGGTCACGCTCGACAGCCACTCCGACAACACGCTGGAGAAGTTCGGGGAGACGCTGGCCAGCATTCCGGAGGTGATCGAAGCGCATCTGGTCTCGGGCGACTACGACTACCTGCTGCGCGTGGTGGTCAAGGACACGCGCGATTACGAGCGGCTGCTGCGCGAGAAGCTCTACAAGATCAAGGGCATCCGCCACAGCCGTTCCAGCTTCGTGCTGCGCACGCTGAAGAAGGCCGATCTGCCGCTGTTCGTGGACTGATCGGAAAAATCTTCAGAATTTTTGCGCTGCGCTGCATCCAAAGGCGCGTCTCGTGTGTAGAGCCTGGTGCAGACCCTGTCGGGACTGTTCCATTCAACTACCAGGAGAACCTCATGCGCTCAATCCGTCTGACCCGTATCGCCACCGTCGCCGCGGGCGTGTCCGCTGCCGCCTTGCTGGCCGCCTGCGGCTCGATGTCCACGTCCGGTGCGCACAGCCCGCCTTTCTCGCAAGCCAGCCTGCCCGCGTCCATCCAGGTCCCGGCCGGCAACAAGGTGGCGTGGGAGACGGTGGGCAAGGGTGACATCACCTACGAGTGCAAGGACAAGGCTGGCATGCCCGGTCAGGTCGAATGGACCTTTGCCGGCCCCGACGCCAAGCTGATGGACCGCAGCGGCAAGCAGGTCGGCAAGTACTACGGCCCGCCCGCCACCTGGGAAGCCAACGACGGCTCCAAGCTGACCGCCACGCAACTGGCCGTCGCCCCGTCTACCGCCGGCGCACTGCCGTACCAGCTGGTGAAGGCCAACCCGGCCATGGGCAGCGGCGCGCTCACCGGCGTGACCTACATCCAGCGCGTGAACCTGAGCGGTGGCGTGGCACCCGCGAACATGGCCTGCACGGCTGCGAACAAGGGCCAGAAGACCACCGTGCCCTACCAGGCCGACTACATCTTCTACAAGGCGGCCTGATCGGCGCAAGGGCCCGCGGTGGAAGGGCAGGGTGCGCCGGATGAGGGCGCGGCGCAGGGGCATGGCGGCGCCGTGCCCGGCGCATGCACTACGATGCCGCATCCTTCCCACCGTGGGCACTTTCCTTGAACGCAGCCGACACCTTCGACTACGACGCAGCCCTGGCCGCCTGTGCCCGCGGTGACGCCCAGGCGCTGCAGCGCATCTACCGCCATGCGGGCCGGTATCTGCTGGGCGTGGCCTTGCGCATCGTGCGCGAGCGGGCCCAGGCCGAGGACGTGCTGCACGACGCCTTCATCAGCATCTGGCAGCGGGCCGGCAGCTTCGACGCCGGGCGCGGCGCGGCGCGCGGATGGATCTACAGCGTGGTACGCCACGCGGCGCTCAACGTGGCGCGCGGCAACGCGCGCGACGTGCGCATCGATGACGAGGCCCTGGAGGCCATCGACGATCAGGCGGCGCTGCACAGCTACCGCAGCCGGATCGACCCCTATGAACTGGGCGCCGACCTGGGCAAGCTCGACGCCTGCCTGGGCCGGCTGGAGCCCGCGCGGCGCGACTGCATCCTGCTGGCCTATGTGGAGGGATGCTCGCACGGCGAAATTGCGGAACGGACGCACACGCCGCTGGGCACCGTGAAGGCATGGATCCAGCGGGGCCTGCGGGCGCTGCGGGAGTGCATGGCATGACGACGTTCTCTGATTCACCAACACCCGACGACATCGACGCGCTGGCCAGCGGCTACGTGTTGGGCACGCTGCCCATCGCGCAGCGCCGCGCCGTCGAAGACCGCCTGCCCCACGACGCCGCGCTGCGCGATGCCGTCCAGGGCTGGGAAGAGCGCCTGCACCCGCTCACGGCACTCGTGCCGCCCGTCGAGCCTTCGCCTTCCCTGTGGGGCCGCATCGAGGACAGCCTGGGCTGGGGCCGTGCCCAGCAGGCCGTGGCGGCGGCTACGGCGGACAGCGGCCTCACGGCCTGGTGGAACAGCGTGCGGCTGTGGCGCGGTCTGGCCGGCGGCGGCTTTGCCGCAGCCGCCGTGCTGGCGGCGGTGCTGGTCACGCGCGTGGGCGCCCCTCCCGCCGCGCCGCAGTACATGGTGGTGCTGGTAGCCCCGGGAGACACCCAGCCCGGCTGGGTAGTACAGGCGGGCGCCTCGTCGCGCGACCTGAACCTGGTGCCCCTGCGCGAAACCGCCGTGCCGCAAGGCAAGTCGCTGCAGTTCTGGACCAAGGCGGACCAGTGGACCGGGCCGAAGTCGCTGGGCCTGGTGCAGCCGGGCGCCGCCATCACCGTACCGATCGACCGCCTGCCGCCGCTGGAGGCCAACCAGCTCTTTGAGCTGACGCTGGAGCCCGAGGCCGGTTCGCCCATCGACCGGCCGACGGGGCCGATCGTCTTCATCGGGCGTGCGGTCAAAATGCTATAGGGCGTTTGCTATTGTTTATATAGCTGATTGCGCTTGATGCATAAGCGCTAGAGGCCTTTTTGACCCCGATTCCTCAGCCAGGGCTGCGCGCCTTCGCATGGGCCACGCCTTGCCGGTGCGCGGGGCAGGCCCTCTGCCCCGCGACCGGTGGACCTCCTCAGCCCAGCAGCAGCGCGTCGTCCGCCAGCTGCTCGCCGCGCACCTTCTCGAACATCTGCAGCAGGTCGGGCACGCCCAGGCGGCTGCGCTCGTCGCCGGCCACATCCAGCACCACCTGGCCCTGGTGCAGCATGACGGTGCGCTGGCCCACGTCCAGCGCCTGGCGCATGCTGTGCGTGACCATCATGGTGGTGAGCTGGTTCTCGGCCACGATGCGGGCGGTGAGCTGCAGCACGAAGTCCGCCGTGCGCGGGTCGAGCGCGGCGGTGTGCTCGTCCAGCAGCAGGATGCGCGAGGGCTGCAGCGCTGCCATCAGCAGGCTCACGGCCTGGCGCTGGCCGCCCGAGAGCAGGCCGATGCGGTCGCTCAGCCGGTTCTCCAGGCCCAGTCCCAGCGTGGCCAGGCGCGCGCGGAAGGTCTCGCGCTGCGCGCTCTTCACGGCGCCGCGCAGGGCCGCGCAGCGTGCCCCGCTGCTGGGCCAGGGCCATGTTCTCCTCGATGGTCAGGTCCTCGCAGGTGCCGGCCATCGGGTCCTGGAACACGCGCGCCACGCGCTGGGCGCGCGCCCAGACGGGCTGGCGGGTGACGTCCTGCCCGTCGATGGCGATGCGGCCCGTGTCCACCGACAGGTCGCCCGAGATGGCGTTCAGGAAGGTGGATTTGCCGGCCCCGTTGGAGCCGATGACGGTGACGAACTGCCCGGCCGGAATGTCCAGCGACATGCCGCGCAGCGCGCGCGTCTCGATGGGCGTGCCGGGGTTGAAGGTGATGTGCAGGTCTTGTGCGCTCAGCATGGTGCGGTCCCTTTCAACGCTGCTTCGAGGCCAGCTTGCGCTTGATCTGCGGAATCACGAGCGCCACGGTCACCAGCACGGCCGTCACCAGGTTCAGATCCTGCGCCTTCAGGCCGATGAAGTCGCTGTTCAGCGCCAGCGCGATGAAGAAGCGGTACACGATGGCGCCGATGATCACGGCCAGGGTGGCCAGGATCAGCTTGCGCGAGGGCAGGATGCTCTCGCCCACGATCACGGCGGCCAGGCCGATGACGATGGTGCCGATGCCCATGGAGATGTCGGAGCCGCCCTGCGTCTGCGCGAACAGGGCGCCGGCCAGCGCGACCAGCGCGTTCGACACGGCCATGCCCAGCAGCACCATGGCGCCGGTGTTCACGCCCTGGGCGCGCGCCATGCGCGCGTTGGAGCCAGTGGCGCGGATCGCCAGGCCCCGCTCGGTGGCGAAGAACCAGTCCATGGCCAGCTTGGCGGCGATGACGATCACCAGCAGCAGGGCGGGGCGGGCGATGTAGTCCTCCAGCCCCTCGGGCTGCAGCAGCGTGAACAGGGTCGGGTCGTTGATCAGCGGCACGTTGGGGCCGCCCATGATGCGCAGGTTGATCGAATACAGCGCGATCATCATCAGGATGCTGGCCAGCAGGTCCATGATCTTGAGCTTGACGTTCAGCCAGCCGGTGACGAGGCCGGCCGCTGCGCCCGCCGCCGTGGCCGCGAGCGTGGCCACGTACGGATTGGTGCCTGTGGAAATCAGCACGGCGCACACCGCGCCGCCCAGCGGGAAGCTGCCGTCCACCGTCAGGTCGGGAAAGCGCAGCAGGCGGAACGAGATGAAGACGCCCAGCGCGACCAGGCTGAAGATCAGCCCGATCTCGACGGCGCCGAGCAGGGAGAAGAGGGACATGGCGGGTGGGGCTTCCGGAAAAACGAAACAGGAGCCGAAGCTCCTGCGGTCGGGGTGGCGTTCCCGGCACGGGGCCGGGAGCCGCACTTACTTCACGATGTGGGCAGCGGACTTCACGAACGCGTCGGAGAGCTTCACGCCCTGCTTCTCGGCCGCGGCCGGGTTCACCGTCAGCTCCAGCTTGGTGCTGATCTCGGGCTTGATGTCGCCGGGCTTCTCGCCCTTGAGCACCCGCACCACCATGCGGCCGGTCTGCTCGCCCAGGTCGCGGTAGTTGATGCCGAACGAGGCGATGGCGCCGCGCTTGACGCTGTCGGCATCGGCCGCCACCAGGGGCAGCTTGGCTTCCTGGCCGACCTTCACCAGTGCTTCGTAGGCCGACACCACGTTGTTGTCGGTGCTGGTGTAGATCACGTCGGCCTTGCCGATCAGGCTGCGCGCGGCGCTGCCCACATCGACGGAGCGGGGCGCGGCGGCCTCGACCAGCGTCATGCCCATCTTGGGCAGCAGGGCCTTGAGTTCCTTGACCACCACGGCGGAGTTGGCCTCGCCGGGGTTGTAGACCACGCCGACGCGCTTGGCGTTCGGCACGACCTGCTTGACCAGCTCCATCTGCTTGTCGAGCGCCAGCAGGTCGGACACGCCCGTCACATTGCTCTTGCTGGGTTCCCAGTCCTTGACCAGCTTGGCCGCGACCGGATCGGTCACGGCGGAGAAGACCACCGGCACCGACTTGGTGGCAGCCACCACGGCCTGGGCCGAGGGCGTGGCGATAGCAACGATGGCATCCGGCTGGTCGCCCACGAACTTGCGCGCGATCTGCGCGGCCGTGCCGGTATTGCCCTGGGCGCTCTGGTACTGCCACTTGAGCGTCTTGCCTTCTTCGTAGCCGGCGGCCTGCAGGCTGGCCTTCACGCCGTCGCGGATGGCATCGAGTGCGGGATGTTCGACGATGGCCGTCACGGCCACGGATTTCTGCTGGGCGTGCGCCACCGGTGCGACGGCGGCCACGGCCAGGGCGATGGCACCCAGGGGCGCCCACGACAACTGCTTCATGCTTTCGATCTCCAGCTTCCTGTTTGTTGTACCAGGCCGCGCGGGAAGGGTGCGGGCGGCCTTGGGGCGCAAGTCTACAGGGTGCACCAGAGAAGGGCAGCGGCGCACGGCCCATCGCGCAGGGGCCGATGCACGCTCCTGGGCGCTCCTTCACCGAGGCCGCGGGCTGGAGGAATGGGCCGCACGGATCGCGCAGGCGGCGCTGTCGCGCTGCAGATTCAGATGGCTGCGCCCAAGACTGGACCCAGGTGGAGGGCAGGGCGCTCTGTCACGCCGGTATCCGCGTCGCAGAGGCTGCCGCCTGTACACCGCGGCGGCTCCTTCTGGTGGCCGAAACGCCGGGTGGCAGAGACGGAGACAGGAGGGCGAAGCGCGCCGCACGGCGGCGTTGGGTCAAGAACGCAGGTCCGGTGCGGGCTGGCCCTGCGGCACCCACAGCACCTTGTCGGTGTCCACGCCCAGGGCGCGCGCCTTGTCGAGCAGCTGCTCACGCACCCCCTCGGGCAGGGTGGGCGTGCGTGACAGGATCCAGAGGTAGTCGAGGTCCGAGCCGATGACCAGGGACCAGCGGTAGTCCTCGTCCAGCGCGACCACGTGGTAGCCGCCGTAGAACGGTCCGAAGAACGAGACCTTCAGCGAGGCGGTGCCCGGGTCTTCGACGAAGCGGGCCCGGCCCTCGGCCTCGCGCCAGCGGCCGCGCTCCGGGTCGTAGCCGCGGTTGACGACCTTGACGCTGCCATCTTCGTTGCGGCTGTAGTGGGCGCTGGTGTTCACCAGCCCCTTTTCGAAGCGGTGGTCGATGCGCGCCACCTCGTACCAGTGGCCGGCATAGCGATCAACGTTGAACCTGCCTACCGGCTGGACGCCAGCGGGTGCGCGCACCGAGGAGCAGGCCGTCACGGTCAGCAGCGCGCCGAGGGCAGCGGCGCCGATGGCCAGGGGCCAGATCGGCCGGCGGTGGGTGCGGTAGCGGATGGGCGGTTGGCGGACCATGCGAAATCTCCTGGGTGCGCAATGCGGCGGCAGCACCGGAGTCTCGCGTGCGCACCCAGGCGGCGCCGTAGGTGTGGGTGCGCGCCGCCTGTCGGACGGGGCGCACGCCGGGGTTCCAAGAAAAAAGGGCCTGCAGTGCAGGCCCTTCAAGCGCAAATAGCTATATTATTTATAGCGTCACATGCCCGAGTAGTTGGGCCCGCCGCCGCCTTCCGGCGTGACCCAGACGATGTTCTGCGTCGGGTCCTTGATGTCGCAGGTCTTGCAGTGCACGCAGTTCTGCGCGTTGATCTGCAGACGCTGCGCATTGCCGCCCTGGGCCTCGTCGGGAACGAACTCGTACACGCCCGCGGGGCAGTAGCGCGCCTCCGGGCCCGCGTACTTCGCCAGGTTGATGTTGACCGGCACGCTCGCGTCCTTGAGCGTCAGGTGCGAGGGCTGGTCTTCGGCGTGGTTGGTGTTGCTGATGAACACGCTGGAGAGCCGGTCGAAAGTCAGCTTGCCATCGGGCTTGGGATAGGCGATGGGCTTGCACTGGGCCGCGGGCTTGAGGTAGGCGTGGTCCGGCTTGTCGCGGTGCAGTGTCCAGGGAATGTGGCCCTGGAGCACGAACTGCTCGATGCCGTTCATCACCGTGGCGGTGAACAGGCCCTTCTTGAACCAGGCCTTGAAGTTGCGCGCCTTGTTCAGCTCGGCATGCAGCCAGCTGTTCTCGAAGGCCGTCGGGTAGGCGGCCAGTTCGTCGTGCTGGCGGCCGCCCACGATGGCCTCGTAGGCCGCCTCGGCGGCCAGCATGCCGGTCTTGATGGCGGCGTGGCTGCCCTTGATGCGGCTCACGTTCAAGAAGCCTGCATCGCAGCCCACCAGTGCGCCGCCGGGGAAGACGAACTTCGGCAGCGACATCAGCCCGCCGGCCGTAATGGCGCGGGCGCCGTAGCCGATGCGCTTGGCCGGCTTGATGCCCTTGGCCTCGTCGCCTTCCAGGTAGTAGCGGATGTTGGGATGGGTCTTCCAGCGCTGGAACTCCTCGAAGGGGCTCAGGTAGGGGTTGGAATAGTCCAGGCCGGTGATGAAGCCCAGGGTGACCTTGTTGTCCTCCGCGTGGTAGAGGAAGGCCCCGCCGTAGGTGTCGGCGTTCATGGGCCAGCCGGCGGTGTGCATCACGAAGCCGGGCTGGTGCACCTTGGGATCGACTTCCCACAGCTCCTTCACACCGATGCCATAGGTCTGCGGGTCACGGCCCTCGTCGAGCTTGTAGCGGGCGATGAGCTGCTTGCCCAGGTGGCCGCGTGCGCCCTCGGCAAAGATGGTGTACTTGGCGTGCAGTTCCATCCCCAGCTGGAATTCGCCGGTGGGCTCGCCATCCTTGCCCACGCCCATGTTGCCGGTGGCCACGCCTTTGACGGAGCCGTCCTCGTTGTAGAGCACTTCGGCGGCGGGGAAGCCGGGGAAGATCTCCACGCCCAGCTCTTCGGCCTGCTGCGCCAGCCAGCGCACCACGTTGCCCAGGCTGACGATGTAGTTGCCGTGGTTCTGGAAGCACTCGGGCAGCACGAAGTTGGGGGTGCGCCAGGACGATTTCTCGCCCAGGAAGATCATGGCGTCGTCGGTCACGGGCTGGTTGAGCGGCGCGCCCTTGGCCTTCCAGTCGGGGATCAGTTCGGTCAGCGCCTTCGGGTCCATGATGGCACCCGACAGGATGTGCGCGCCGGGCTCGGAACCCTTTTCCAGCACCACGACCGACACGTCCTGGCCGTTCTCGGCCGCCATCTGCTTGAGCCGGATGGCGGTAGCCAGCCCGCCGGGGCCGCCACCGACGACAACCACGTCGTATTCCATGGCTTCGCGCGGGCCGTACTGGGCGAGGATTTGGTCTTTCGTCATGGGGTGGTCTCTCGTCATTTGATAATGGTGATTGTGGCCGGGCCGCTCACTGTGCGGCTGTCCGGCCCGCGACCGATTGTATGCATGGAATCGCAACAATCGAACGATCGTTCTATTTTGTGGAGAGACTTCGCCATGGCCTACACCATCGACTTGTCCGGCCGCGTAGCTTTGGTCACGGGCGCGTCCAGCGGCCTGGGCGCGCAGTTCGCGCGCACGCTGGCCCGCGCAGGCGCCGGCGTGGTTCTGGCGAGCCGTCGCCTGGAGCGGCTGAAGGAGCTGCGGGCCCGCATCGAAGGCGAGGGCGGCGACGCCCACGTGGTGGAGCTGGACGTCACCGACCACGACTCCATCAAGGCGGCCGTGGCCCATGCCGAGACCAAGATGGGCTCCATCGACATCCTGGTCAACAACTCCGGTGTGTCCACCACCCAGCGCATCCAGGACGTGACGCCCGAGGACTACGATTACATCTTCGACACCAACGTGCGCGGCGCCTTCTTCGTGGCGCAGGAGGTGGGCAAGCGCATGCTCGCGCGGTCCCGCGGGGCGGCGCCGGGGAGCTTCACCGGCGGGCGCATCATCAACATCGCGTCCATGGCCGGGCTGAAGGTGCTGCCGCAGATCGGGGCCTACTGCATGAGCAAGGCCGCCGTGGTGCAGATGACCCGCGCCATGGCGCTGGAATGGGGGCGCTTCGGCATCAACGTGAACGCCATCTGCCCCGGCTACATCGACACCGAGATCAACCACCACCACTGGCAGACCGAACAGGGCCGCAAGCTGGTGGACATGCTGCCGCGCAAGCGCGTGGGCCAGCCGCAGGACGTGGACGCGCTCCTCGTCATGCTGGCCAGCGACCAGAGCCATTTCGTGAACGGCGCGGTGATCGCCGCGGACGACGGCTTTGGCGTGTGAGCGGCGCCGTAGCCTCCGTGGCGCGCCCGGCGGCATGAACGGCGCGGGCGCATGCTGACCGGCATTCTGGCCGGGCTGGCGGCAGGCGCACTCTGGGGGCTGGTGTTCGTGGCGCCGCACGTGGCGCATGGCTTCGCCTCGTCCGACCTGACGGCCGGGCGCTTCATCGCCTATGGCGCCATGGCCGTGGGCATGATGGCCTGGGGCCTGCGCGGCACCCCGCGCTGGCCCACCTGGCGACAGGCGGGCGCGGCGGCGGGGTTGTCCATCCTCGGCTTCACGGGCTACTACCTGCTGCTGGTGCTGGCCATCCGGGACGCCGGCGCCGAACTGCCGGCGCTCATCATCGGCACCATTCCGCTGTGGGTCGTCCTGCTGGGCAAGCCGCAAGGCGTGCGCTGGGCGGCGCTGTTGCCCGGCCTGGTGCTGACTATGGCCGGGCTGGTGCTCATGGCGGACGTGCCGCACGGCGCCAGCGAGGCGGCCGCAGGTGCCGGCGGCGCGGCCCGTGCTGCCGTCTACTGGCGCGGGATCGGCATCGCGCTGGTGGCCTTGGTGTTCTGGACGGCGTTTGCCCTGCTCAACTCGGCCTGGCTCAAGCGCCATCCGGAGGTGCGGGCCACGGACTGGGCCAACTGGCTGGGCATCGCCACCGGTCTGGGCGGGTTGGTGCTGTGGCTGGCGGCGGGCTCGGGCGTGGCCTCGCTGGCGGCGCAGCCCGGCGTGGGCCGCTTCGTGCTCGTGTGCCTGGCGATCGGTGTGGGATCGAGCTGGGTGGCGACGATCCTGTGGAACGTGGCGAGCCAGCGCCTGTCCGCCAGCCTGTGCGGCCAGCTGATCGTGAGCGAGACGCTGTTCGCGCTGCTCTACACCTTCGCCTGGGACGGCCGCTGGCCCACGCCGGCGCAGTGGGCGGCGTGCGTGCTGTTCACTCTGGGCATCCTCGCCTCCATCAAGGCCCACCGCTGAACGACGCGCCCGCGCTGCGGCCCGGCACCCGCGGCCGGCCCACCGGCGCGGGCATCAGGAGGACTTCTTCCAGCTGCGGCCGTCCTTGGAGCGGTAGGTGCCGCCCGTGGCGCAGCAACCTCCCGCACCGAAGGCCATGCGCCCCAGCTCGACGATGAGTGTGCCCTTCTCAACGGCGATGGACTGGCGCACGCAGCTCGTCCAGAGCGGGTAGGGCTCGGGCGCCAGGATGCGCTGCCACTGCACGCCGCCGCCGGCCTGGCGCTCGAACTGGTAGAGCGTGCAGTCGTGGACCAGCAGCGCCACGCGCGACCCGCCGAGTTCTCCTTCGAAGACACGTGCCGCCGGGGCGTCCCGCAGCGCGACGGCCGCTTCGCTCTGGGCCGGATCGGGCGGAGCCGGCGCCGGGTCGTCGCAGCCCGCCAGCGCCGCGGCGCACAGCGCGGCCGTCAGTCCCCGCGCCAGGGCCGTGGTGCGCGGGTGCGCGGAGTGCCTGGCCTGGATGGAGCAGGGGGCAGAGGTGTCGCCAGGGCGTGCCATGCGGTGGGTTCCTCCCGTGCGGATGCAGGGTGGAGAGATTATGGGATCGCGCACCCGGCGCGATGCCGGCCGCCGTTCTGCGCGCGTGCCGGCCGGCCTTCGCGGCACAGCTCCCGTCAGCGCACGACCCGGAACTGCCCGGCGTTCGCCGCCAGCCAGTCGGCGGCCAGAGCGGTGGCGTCCGGCGTCTGCACGTGCCGCTCGGGATGGAAGTCGCTGCGCAGGTAGCGCAGCGCGGCCGGCACACAGCGCCACACCAGGCCGTCCGGCCCCCAGAACAGGCGCAGCCCGTTCCACCAGGTCGAGGGGCGCCACAGGGTGCCGTCACGCCACAGGTTGAGCACGGTCTGGCGCAGGGCGTCCCGGATGAACACCAGGCTGATGTAGACGAACCAGCGCTTGCGCCAGCGCTCGTCGCCGCCGATGGCGCGGTACAGGTCGAAGGCCACGCTGCGGTGCTCCGTCTCTTCGGCGGCGTGCCAGCGCCAGACCGTCTGCATCACCGGATCGGCGCCGTCCAGCCAGCGCGGGTAGCGCAGCGTGCCATCGGCCAGCAGGGCGGTGTAGTGCTCGTAGGCGGCGGTGATGGCAAGGGCGTGGCGCGGGTCCGGCGCCCTGCGCTGCAGCAGCGCGATGCGCGCGCGGGCCCAGTGCTGCCAACGGTTGTCCAGGCCCTGCTGCTCCAGGTGGGCGTTGTACTGCGCATGGATGTGGCGATGCGTGGCCTCCTGGCCGATGAAGCCGCGCAGCGCCTCGTCCAGCGCCGCGCGCAGGGGGGCGTGCTCGGGGCCCTGCGGCAGCAGCGGCACCGCCTGGCGCACCGCGTCCATGAAGAACTGCTCGCCCACGGGAAAGCTCATCGACAGCGCATTGAAGAACTGGGTGCGGAAGGCGTCGCCGCCGTGCCAGTGGCGTGCAAAGCCCTGGCGCAGGTCCACCCCGAGCTTGCGTATCGGCAGCGGGCGCGTGGCGGCCGGTGGCAGGGTCGGGCGGGATGGGGCGGATGCGGTCATGGGCGGTCTCCTGGCGGCGGCTTGCGGTGCCGCCTGTTTCTGAGCATTATTCAGATTTGGCCGCAGGGCGCTACTCGCCTCGTGCTCAGATTTTTCCGCCATGCCCATGAAGAGATCAGCCACCGCTCCAGCCCGCGCCAGCGCTCGACGCCAGCCCACGCAGGAGCGTGCGGTGCAGACCGTCGAGGCCATTTTCACGGCCACGGCTCAGATTGTGGACAAGGATGGCGAGACCGCCGTCACCACCAACCGCATTGCGCAGGTGGCGGGCTTTTCCATCGGTACGCTCTACCAGTACTTTCCGTCCAAGGAGTCCATCCTGCTGGCCATGGTGGAGCGCGAACGCGAACGCGTGCAGGGCCAGATCCAGCAGCTGCTGGACGAAGCCGTGGCCGCGCGGCGGGACGTGCGCGAGGTGCTGCGCGACATGGTGCGGCTCTTGGTGGGCGCGTTCGGCACCGGGGGCCGCTCGCGCGTGGGCAAGGCGATGGTGCGGCTGGGCTGGCGCATCGACCACCACGACCGCATCACCGCCGCGCTGCGCGAGGGGGCCGAACGCAATGCGCTGGCGCTTAGCCGGCTGGTGGACGAGGGCGACGCCACGGTGCGCGCGCCCACGCCGGCGATGATGTTCGTGGCGACGCGGGCGGTGATGGGCGCCATCCGCAGCGCCTCGCTGGAGGGCTCGCCGCTGCTGGGCACGCCGGTCTTCGAGGACGAACTGGTGCGCATGCTGTGGGGCCTGCTGCGCAGCGACAGCGCGCCCGCGGGCTTGTGAGGACGCAGGGGCTGGACTGGGACGAAGGCCGGTCCTCCTGGGGGATATAGAAGAAAATGGGCTCTAGCCCTTATTTGATAAGCGCATCCAGCTATCAATTAAGGAGTGGTTGGTTACTCAGGCTCTGGCCGCCTGCGTCTTTCCCGTAGCGCAAGGCCCCCGTCGCGCCCGCCCGTCAGGGCGCAGCCTGCAGCGTGAGGCAGGCTTCAAAGCCCTGCGCCTGCCCGGCCGGCGGCGATGCCAGCACCAGCGCCGCGCCGTGCTTTTGCGCGATGGTCGACACGATGGACAGGCCCAGCCCGTAGCCGACGCGCTGCGTGCTGTGGCGCACATGGCGCTGCTGCAGCGTCTGCAGGTCCTGCGCCGGTACGCCGGGGCCGTGGTCGCGCACGGCGATGCGGCAGCCGGGCCCCACGATGAGTTCCACCGGGCCTTCGGGCGCATAGCGCAGGGCGTTCTCGACCAGGTTGCGCACGGCGATGGCGAGGGCGTCGAAGTCGCCCAGCGCCACGGGGCTGCTGTCGCCCACGTCGTCGGGCCCGACCAGGTCGAGCCGGTCCACCGCGCGCTCTTCCTGCCAGAACTCCTGCGCCACCGTGGTGGCCAGCAGCACCAGGTCCACCCGGTCGCGCGTGAAGGGCATGCTGGACTCGGCACGCGAGAGCTGCAGGAGCTTTTCGGTGCGCTGCCCCAGCAGTTGCAGGGCCGACAGCGCCGCTTCGACCTCGCCGCGCGGCAGGCCATGGTCGAGTGCGGTCTGCAGGCGCACCCGGGCGGCGGCCAGGGGCGTGCGCAGTTCGTGCGCGGCGTTGGCCGCCAGCGCACGTTCCACGTCCAGGGCCTGCGCCAGGCGCTCGAGCAGGCGGTTGACGTGGTCGCTCACGGACTGCAGTTCGCGCGGCAGGTCGGGCATGCGGATGGGGTGCAGCAGCTGGCCGTCGCGCAGACCGATCTCCTGCGACAGGGCGTCCAGCACGCGCAGTTCGCTGCGCGCGATGCGCAGCAGCATGAAGGCGATCAGCGGCAGCAGGGCGGTGAGCGGCACGATCAGGCCGAGCAGCGTGCGGTTGACCGCGTCGCTGCGCTCTTCCAGCGGATCGGCCACCTGCAGGTACAGGCCGCGCGTGGGATGCTGCACGGTGTAGATGCGCCAGGCCTGCGTTTCGGCGAAACCGGCGGACACCGGCACGTCGAAGATGCCGGGCGGCGTGTCCGTGGCGCGGGCCAGTACCTTGCCCCGGGGCGACACGATCTGGAAGGGCACGAAGGCGTCGTCGAAGGTGCTGGGCGCGGGGATCAGCACCGGCTCGGCAGCCGCACCCTGCGCCTGCACGGCGTCCATCTGGCCGAGCGCGATGTCGAAGAGCCGGTGCGACACCTCGACCAGCTCGTTGTCGAAGTTGTAGTCGATCTCGCGCCCCATGTACCAGCCCACGGCCAGGATGCCAGCGATCCAGATCCCGCCCACCCACAGGATGAGCGTGCGGGCCAGGTGCCCGGCCAGCGTCTGGCTGCGCAGGGCGCTCATTCCTCGGCCCCGGCGCCGTCAGCCAGGCGGTAGCCCAGGCCGCGTAGCGTCTGGATGTGGTTGCGGCCCAGCTTGCGGCGCAGGCGGCTGATGAACACCTCCAGCGTGTTGCTGTCGGCTTCGTCGTCGAAGCCGTAGAGCGCGTCCTGCAGGCTTTCGCGTGTGTGGATGCGGTCGGGCCGCGTGGCCATCACGCGCAGCAGCGCCCATTCCTTCTGGGTGAGGGCGATGGGCGCGCCGCTGCGGCGCACCAGCTCGCGGGACAGGTCGATCTGCAGATCGCCCAGTTCCACCAGCGGCACATGGGTGGCGCTGCGCCGGCGCTCCACGGCGCGCAGCCGCGCCAGCAGTTCGCCGGGGTCGTAGGGCTTGACCAGGTAGTCGTCGGCGCCGGCGTCCAGGCCGCGGATGCGGTCGCTGACCTGGTCGCGCGCGGTGAGCACGATGACGATGGGACGCTCCTTGAGCTGGCGCACCTGCGGCAGCAGGGCCAGGCCGTCGCCGTCGCTCAGGTGCAGGTCGAGCAGCACGGCGGCGTACTGCGCCGCGTGCAGCGCCGCGCCCGCGCGTGCCACGCTGTCGGCCGTGTCCACCACGAAGGCCTTGGCGCGCAGATAGCTGCAGACCGCATCGGCCAATGCCACATCGTCTTCCACCAGCAGGATCCGCATGCCACTCCCTTCGTCGATGGCGCGAAGTGTAGGGCAGGCGGTGCGGTCTTCGGGCCCTGGAAAGCGCGATCCGGCCCTGGCCGGGCGTTCATGCCGTGTTCAGGCTGCACCGCTAGTCTGCCGGTCTGCGCAGTCCTGCGCACCTGCCCGCCTTCTTCCGCGGTCGGCCGACCGACCGCCTCTACTGCCATGCCTGTCCGTTCTCTCTGGCGCCTGTGCGCCGTCACCGTGTGCCTCTTTCTCGCCGCAGCCCTGTGGGATGCCACGGCGCTCGACCTGCCGCTGGCCCGCCTGTCGGGCGATGGCGCGGGCTTCGCCTGGCGCAGCCATCCCGCGGTGGTGCGCTGGCTGCACGAAGTGCCGCGCCACCTCAGCACGCTGGGTGTGCTGGCGCTGATCGCCGGCGTGTGGTGGCCGTGGGGGTTCCTGCGCTCCATGGCCCGCGCGGACCGGCTGCAACTGGTCGGCTCGATCCTGGCGGCGATGGGGGCCGTGATTGTGGCCAAGCGGCTCAGCGCGACCAGCTGCCCATGGGACCTGGCCGAATTCGGCGGCATGGCGCGCTACGTGTCCCACTGGTCCTGGGGCACCTATGACGGCGGCCCGGGCCACTGCTTTCCGGGCGGCCATGCTTCTGCGGCATTTGCCTACCTGGCGGGCTGGTGCGTGGTGCGGCGCACGCAGCCCGGGCTCTCGGGGCGCTGGCTGGCCGGCGCGCTGGCGGCCGGCCTGGTGCTGGGCGTGGCGCAGCAGGTGCGCGGCGCCCACTATATGAGCCACACCTTCTGGAGCGCCTGGATCTGCTGGACCACGGGCCTGGCTGTGGAGGCTGCCGTGACCGCGTGGCGCAGGGGCCGGGCCGGCGGCGGGGCCCTGCTGCGCGATACGAAGCTGAACGAAGCCTGAGCGAGCCGTTCAGGGAGGTTTCAGATGGCCTGCAGATCATCGTGCCATGACCTCCACGTCCCTCCCGTCCCCGGCGCAGTCCGCGCCTTCCCTTGATCTGCCCTCTGCGGGGCGCACGGCGCTGCAGCGCGTGGCCGCCTGGCGTCCGCCGGTGCTGTCCGCCCGTCAGGTGGTGCTGGCGTTGACGGCCTACCTGGTCGCCGTGGCGAACTGGCCGCTGTGGATGGCGCTGGCCCACATGGGCGAGCCGCCCAGCATGTATTTGCGCAGCGCGGCGCTGCTCGCCCTGCTGATGGCCTGCGGCACGGTGGCGCTGCTGTCGCTGACGGCCTGGACGCGGTTCATGAAGCCGCTGTGGCTGGCCGTGGTGGTGGTGGCGGCCCTGGCGCAGTACTACATGCTCACCTACCACGTGGTGATGGACCCGGGCATGGCGGCCAACGTGCTGCAGACCGATGTGCACGAGGTCTCCGACCTGCTGGGATGGCGCATGGTGTTCGGCGTGGTGGCCGTGGTGGCGCTGCCGGCCTGGTGGCTGGCGCGGATGCGCATCCCGGCCATGCCGGTGCGCCGGCAGGTCGGCCGCAACCTGCTGCTGCTGGCGGCGGCGCTGGTGGGCGCGGCCGCGCTGATCGCCGGCTTCTCGCGCGATCTGGCGCCGCTGATGCGCAACCATCCCACGCTGCGCTACATGATGAATCCACTGGCACCGCTGTATTCGGGCAGCGTGGCTGCCCTGCGGCCGCTGCGCAATGTCCAGCACGCGCTGGTGCCCATGGGGCAGGGCGCTGCCCTGGGCGCAACGCACACGGCCGGGGCCAAGCCCGTGCTGTACGTGGTGGTGGTGGGCGAGACGGCGCGCTCCGACCATTTCGCGCTCAACGGCTATGACCGCGACACAACGCCCGAACTGGCGCGCCGCGGCGTGGTGAGCTGGTCGGACGTGCATTCCTGCGGTACCAGCACGGCGGCGTCGGTGCCGTGCATGTTCTCGCCGCTGGGCAAGAAGGGCTACGAGGCGCGCAAGGGCGAGACAGAGAACCTGCTGGACGTGGTTCAGGCCGCCGGCCTGGGCGTGCTGTGGATCGACAACCAGGCAGGCTGCAAGGGCGTGTGCGAGCGCGTTCCGCACATGAACGCGGGCGACGGCCTGCCGCCGGAACAGCGCGCCGCCCTGTGCCCCGGTGGCGAATGCCGCGACGAAGCCATGCTGTATGCGCTGGAGCAGCGCCTGCAGGCGGTGCCGGCCGATCGCCGCCAGCGCGGGGTGCTGCTGGTGCTGCACCAGATGGGCAGCCACGGCCCGGCGTACTTCAAGCGCTCGTCTGCAGGCGCCAAGCGCTTCCAGCCCGAATGCCGCACCGAAGTGCTGGCCGATTGCGGCCACGGCGAGCTGATGAACGCCTACGACAACTCCATCGTGGAAACCGACGCCTTCCTGGCCCACACCATCGACTGGCTCCAAGCGCAGTCCGCGCACTACGACACCGGCATGGTCTACATGAGCGACCACGGCGAGTCGCTGGGCGAATACGGGCTGTTCCTGCATGGCATGCCGTATTCGCTGGCGCCCGATGTGCAGAAGCACGTGCCCATGGTGGGCTGGTGGAGCCTGGGCATGCTGCAGCGCGCCCAGCTCGCCACAGCCTGTCTGCGCGGCGGTTCGGACGTTGCGCTGACGCACGACAACCTGTACCACACGGTGCTCGGCATGCTGGATGTGCAGTCGCCGACCTACCAGGGCGGGCTGGATGCGTTTGCCGGCTGCAAGGCCGACCTGGCTGCATCGCGCAAGCCCGCAGCGGGCGGCAGACCGGTAGCCGCCACGGCGACGCCACGGGCCGCCCAAGCCGGATGACCCCGCCACCGGGCGGGTGAGGCCCCTCTCAGGTCACCGGCGCGGGATTGAACAGCACCAGCGCATTGGCCAGCTTCCAGTGCTCCGCCCAGGTCTTCTTGCGGCCGCTGGCGACATCGAGCATGAGCTGGAACATCTCGCGGCCCACGTCCTCGATGGTGGCCTCGCCGTCGGCGATGCGGCCGGCGTTCACGTCCATCAGGTCGTGCCAGCGGCGGGCCAGATCGGTGCGCGTGGCGACCTTGATCACCGGCACCTCGGCCAGGCCGTAGGGCGTGCCGCGGCCGGTGGTGAACACGTGCAGGTTCATGCCCGCGGCGACCTGCAGCGTGCCGCAGATGAAGTCGCTGGCCGGGGTGGCGGCGTAGGTCAGGCCCTTCTGCGTGAGCTTGTCGCCGGGCGAGAGCACGCCGGTGATGGGCGAGCTGCCGCTCTTGACGATGGAGCCCATGGCCTTCTCGACGATGTTCGACAGGCCGCCCTTCTTGTTGCCGGGCGTGGTGTTGGCGCTGCGGTCCACGCGGCCCTTGTTCAGGTAGGCGTCGTACCAGGCCATCTCGCGGATCATGGCCTCGGCCACTTCCGGGGTGGACGCGCGTGAGGTGAGCTGGTCGATGCCGTCGCGCACCTCGGTCACTTCACTGAACATCACCGTGGCGCCGGCGCGCACCAGCAGGTCGGTGCAGTAGCCCACGGCCGGGTTGGCGGTGACGCCGCTGAAGGCATCGCTGCCGCCGCACTGCACGCCCACGACCAGTTCGCTGGCGGGCACGGTCTCGCGGCGGCGCGCGTTCAGGCGTTTGAGGTGCTGCTCGGCCTGGCGCATCACCGAGTCGACCATGGACATGAAACCCACGTGGGCTTCGTCCTGCAGGCAGACCACATCGAGCGGGGCCTCCTGCAGCGTGCGCTGGTCCACCAGCGGAATGGAGCCGGGCGGCAGCAGGCGCTCGGGCTGCAGCTTCTCGCAGCCCAGGCTCACCACCATCACCTCGCCGCCGAAGTTGGGGTTCAGGCTGATGTTGCGCAGCGTGCGGATGGGGATCACCGCGTCGGGTGCGTCGATCGCCACGCCGCAGCCGTAGGTATGGGCCAGGGCCACCACGTCGTCCACGTTCGGGTACTTCGGCAGCAGTTCGGCCTTGATGCGCTGCACGGCGAATTCGGTCACGCCGGCCACGCACTGCACGGTCTCGGTGATGGCGAGGATGTTGCGCGTGCCGACCGAGCCGTCCGCATTGCGGTAGCCCTCGAAGGTGTAGCCCTCCAGCGGCGGCTGGGCTGCGGGCTTGACGGTGGCGATCGGCAGGCCCTCCAGCGAGCGGGCCTCGGGCATGTTCAGCAGTTTCTCGTGCACCCAGCTGCCGGCCGGAATGGCCTTGATGGCATAGCCGATGGGCACGTTGTAGCGCCGCACCACGCCGCCTTCGGGGATGTCCTCCAGCGCCACCTTGTGGGCTTGGGGGACATGGTCCAGCAGCGTGAGCCCGGACGGGAATGTGGTGCCGGCCGGCAGGCCGCCGTCGTTGGCCACGATGGCGACGTTGTCGGCTTCGTGCATCTTGATGTGCAGCGGGGGGCGCACGGGGGTGGTTCTGGCGTTCATGGTGGGGGCTCCAAGGGCACGCTCAGGCGTGCTTCAGTTCGATGCGCTGGATGTCCTTGACGATCACGAGATAGGCGAAGACCGTGACCAGGGCGTTCAGCCCGACGAAGACCAGTGCTCCGCCGAAGGAATGGGTGGCTGCGAGGATATAGCCGATCACGATGGGCGTGACGATGCCGGCGATGGCGCCGAAGGTGTTGAAGATGCTGCCGGCCAGGCCGATGACTTCCTTGGGAGCCACGTCGGCCATCACGGCCCAGCCGAAGGCGCCGAAGCCCTTGCCGAAGAACGCCAGCGCCATCAAGCCCACGATCATCCAGTCCGCGCTCACGTAGTTGCACAGGATCATGCTGGCCGACATCAGCATGCCGATCACGATGGGTGTCTTGCGCGCCACCGTGAGCGACACGCCCCGGCGCAGCATCCAGTCGGACACCACACCGCCCAGCACGCCGCCGAGGAAGCCGCAGATGGCCGGCAGCGACACCATAAAGCCCGCCTTGAGGATGGACATGCCGCGCTCCTGCACCAGGTACACCGGGAACCAGGTGAGGAAGAAGTAGGTCAGCACGTTGATGGAGAACTGGCCGATGTAGATGCCCACCAGCATGCGGTTGGTCAGCAGCTGCTTGACGTAGAACGCGGTCTGCCCCTTGGGCTTGTCGTGTGCCTGGGCTGCTGCGTCTTCGCCCATGTGGATGAGTCCGCCGCCGGCCGCGATGTGGTCCAGCTCCGGCCGGTTCACGCCGGGGTGGGTGGCCGGGCTGCGGATGAAGAACCACCACACGATGGCCAGCGCGATGCCCGTGGCGCCCATCGAGATGTAGACCCAATGCCAGCCCACCCACTGCGTGAGAGCCGCCATCAGCGGCGTGAAGACCACGGCCGCGAAGTACTGCGCCGAGTTGAAGATGGCTGACGCCGTGCCGCGTTCCTGCGTGGGGAACCAGCCGGCCACCACCTTGGCGTTGGCCGGGAACGCCGGCGCCTCGGCCATGCCGACCAGGAAGCGCATCACGAACAGCGTGGCCACGGCCGTGGCGGCCGAGGTGAAGATGCCGACCGTGGACTGCAGCAGCGTGAAGACGGACCAGAAGAAGATGCTGGCCGCGTACACCCGGCGTGCGCCGAAGCGGTCCAGGAGCCAGCCGCCGGGCAGTTGCGACAGCACGTAGGCCCAGCTGAAGGCCGAGAAGATGTAGCCCATCTGGATGGTGTCGAACCCGAACTCCTTCTGCATCGTCGGTCCCGTGATCGACAACGTGGCCCGGTCGGCGTAGTTGAAGGTGGTGACGAGGAAGATCATCGCCAGCACCCAGTAGCGCACGTGGGTGCGCTGCTGCGTGGCCGCTGTGGCCGGGGTGGGCAGAGAGGTGGAATCCAGTACGTGGCTCATGCTGTCTCGGGCAGGTGGGCTGCCCGCGCTCGGGGGGACAAAGGGGGCAGGCGTCTTCGCGCCCTTGGGTTCAGGCGCGCTGGCCGATCTCGGCGGTTGCGCGCGTCCAGGTGCGGGCCTGCTCGCTCAGAGACAGGCCCAGGCCGGGGCGCGTGGGAACGAGCATGCGGCCGTCCTTGAGCTCCAGGCGCTCGTTGAACAGCGGCTCCAGCCAGTCGAAATGCTCGACCCAGGGCTCGCTCGGGTAGACGGCACCCAGGTGCACATGCAACTCCATCGCGAAGTGCGGCGCCAGCATCACGTTGGCCGCCTCGGCCTGCGCCGCCACTTTCAGGAACGGCGTGATGCCGCCCAGGCGGGGGCCGTCGGGCATGATGAAGTCGACGCTGCGGTGGCGGATCAATTCGGCATGTTCTGCGGCGCTGGTCAGCATCTCGCCGGTGGCGATGGGCGTGTCGAACTGCGCGGCCAGCGCGGCATGGCCTTCGTAGTCGTAGGCGTCCAGCGGTTCCTCGATCCAGATCAGGTTGTACTGCTCGAAGATGCGGCACATGCGCTGCGCGGTGGGGCGGTCCCACTGCTGGTTGGCGTCCACCATGATGGGTGTGGCATCGCCCAGGTGCTTGCGCATGGCTTCCACGCGCTGGATGTCGAGTGCGCAGTCGGGCTGGCCCACCTTGAGCTTGCTGCCGCCGATGCCGCGGTCCAGCGACGCGCGGGCGTTGACCTTGAGCTGGTCCAGCGGCGTGTGCAGGAAGCCGCCCGAGGTGTTGTAGCAGCGGACCGAATCGCGCTGCGAGCCGAGCAGCTTGGACAGCGACAGGTTCGCGCGGCGGGCCTTCAAATCCCACAGCGCCACGTCGAAGGCGCCGATGGCCTGCACCGCCATGCCGCTGCGGCCCACCGAGGCGCCGGCCCAGCACAGCTTGGTCCACAGGCGTGCGATGTCGCTGGGGTCTTCGCCGATCAGCGCCGGCGCGATCTCCTGGGCGTGGGCGAACTGGCCGGGGCCGCCGGCGCGCTTGGAATAGCTCAGGCCCAGGCCGCGGTGGCCGTCCCGGGTCTCGATTTCCGCGAACAGCATCGCGATCTCCGTCATCGGCTTCTGCCGGCCCGTCAGCACCTTGGCGTCGCTGATCGGGTTGGCAAGCGGCAGATAGCACGAGGACAGACGGATCCAGGCAATGCGGTCCTGGCTGGCGATGGCGTCGGAGGAAATCGGTGCGGAAGTCATGGCGGAGTCAGCGGCATCGTGGCCGTCGTTGTTGGATGCAGATAGGGGGACTGGCTGGACAGGGCCGGTAGGCCTGGGAGCCCGCAAGGCCCGCCCACCGGCAGGGGCCGGCGGGCAGGGCGGCGGGTGGGGAGATCAGTCGATCGAGATCTTTCCGGTCTGGATCACGGTCTTCCAGCGGTCGTATTCCTTGCGCTGGAAGGCGGCGAATTCCTCAGGCGTGTTGGTCACCATCTCGAAGCCGATCGAGACGAACTGGTCCTTCACCTTCGGGTCGTTGAGCGCCTCGACAAATGCGGCATGGGCCTTCTGGCGCACGGCAGGCGGCAGGCCCTTGGGCGCGACGATGGCCTGCCAGGAGGCGACTTCGACGTTCTTCACGCCGGCTTCGGCGAGCGTGGGCACGTCGGGCAGCACAGGCGAGCGCTTCGGGCTGGTGATCGCCAGGGGGCGCATCTTGCCGGCCTTGATGTACTGGATGACCGAGTTGACGTTCTGGAACGACGCGTCCACCTGGTTGCCGATGAGGTCGGTATGGGCCGGTGCGCCGCCCTTGTAGGGGATGTGCACGCCCTGGGTGCCCGTCTGCTGCCAGAACAGTTCCGCCGTCAGATGGTCGCTGGAGCCGTTGCCGGCCGAGGCGAAGCTCATCTTGTTGGGGTGCGCCTTCAGGTGCGCGACGACGTCGGCCACGCTCTTGTGCGGGGAACTGGCGGGGACGACCAGCACGTTGGGCGACTGCACGGCCACGGTGATGAAGTCGAAGTCCTTCGTCGGGTCGTAGGGCAGGCTCTTGAGCAGGTGCGGCACGATGACCAGCGGGCCCAGCGAGGTCACCAGGAAGGTGTAGCCGTCGGCCGGTGCGCGCTGCACGAAGGTGGCGCCGATGGTGCCGGTGGCGCCGGGCTTGTTGTCCACCAGGAAGGATTGCTTGAACTTCTCGGTCAGGCGCGGGCCGATGGCGCGGGCGACCTGGTCGGTCGAGCCGCCGGGTGGGAACGGCACCACCAGGGTGACGGGCTTTTCGGGCCAGTTCTGGGCAGAGGCGCCCAATGCGGCCAGCGTGAGCGCTGCGGTCAGCAAAACTTTCTTCATGGTGTCTCCTCGGTCATCCCGGCAAGGGTGACATCGTTGTCATTTGCACAAAAGGTGGTGTGGCGGGGCTCTCTTTGTGGGCTGTTATGTGTGTAGGAAAACACCGCTGTGCAAATGATATCGTTGTCATTTGGCGTGAAAATCAGGGTTTCCCCGCACATGCGCCAGCCTGCTACCGGAGGGGCGGTGCCGATCTGATAACGTCCCGCCCGGGCGGTGCCGGCTGTTGGCTATCGACTCTTCGACGTATCTGACCGGGCCGCTGGGGCGCATCCATGACCGCATTTCTTCCTACCAAGCCCGCCACGCTGCATGACGTGGCCAAGGCCGCCGGCGTCTCGCTGATCACGGCCTCGCGCGCGCTGGGCAATCCGGGCATCGTGTCCGAGAAGACGCGCGTCCGCGTCGAGCAGGCGGTGGAGGCGACGGGCTACATCCCCAATCTGCTGGCGGGCGGGCTCAAGTCCAAGCGCAGCCGCATGGTGGCGGGCATCGTGCCCGCGCTGTCGGTCTCCCAGTTCCTGCCGACCGTGCAGACCTTGACCGCAGCCCTGCACGAAGAGGGCTACCAGCTGCTGCTGGGCCAGACCTTCTACGACGCCGAGCGCGAGGAAGAGGTGCTGGCGGCCATGGTCAGCCGCCAGCCCGACGGCATCGTGATGATGGGCTTGGTGCAGTCCGAGCGGGCGCGCGAGCGCCTGCGCCGCCTGCGCGTGCCCGTGGTCGAAACCTGGGACATGAGCGACCGGCCGGTGGACATGGTCATCGGCTTCTCGCACCTGAAGGTGGGCAGCGCGCTGGCGGGCTACTTCCTGGCCCAGGGCTACGAGCGCATCGGCATCGCCACCGGCAGCGACCACCGGGCCATGCAGCGCCGCGAAGGCTTCCTGGCCGCCTGGGGGCGCGACGTGCCGACGGCCGTGGTGCCGGCACCCAGCACGTTGGAGCGGGGGCGTCTGGCGCTGGGCGAACTGATGGAGCGGCAGCCCGGGCTGCAGGCCGTGATGTGCAGCTCCGACATGCTGGCCCACGGCATCCTGGTGGAGGCGCGGGCCCGCGGCCTGCGCGTGCCGCAGGACCTGGCGGTGACGGGCTTCGGCAATGCCGAGTTCGGCGCGCACATGGTGCCTTCCATCACCACGGTGCATGTGGACGGGCCCGAGATCGGCCGGCTCGCGGCGCACCTGATCATGGACCGTTGCCGGGGTGTAGCGTCGGCACAGACCCGCCACGACCTCGGGTTCCACCTCATCGAACGCGGTTCGACGGCGCAGCCGTGAAGCACGGCTCCCGGAGGGGCGCGTTGTGACCGCCCTGCGCGCTGGCGGAAATAAGGGTTAAAAGTGCCTCTAGCCCTTTCTGGGCAAGCGCAGACAGCTATGGTTTCGGGAGTTCAAGGCTGCTTCTTCTTCTCGCGCGGCACACGGCCCAGCAGGAAGAACTCGGGGTTGGGCTGCATGTCGGCAAAGCTGGCCATGCGGTTGGACAGGCCGAAGAAGGCCGTGATGGCGGCAATGTCCCAGATGTCCTCGTCGTCGAAGCCCTGGGCATGCAGGGGCGCGAAGTCGCTGTCGTCGATCTCGTGCGCCTGCTCGCACACCTTCATGGCGAAAGCGAGCATCGCGCGCTGGCGCGGCGTGATGTCGGCCTTGCGCCAGTTCACGGCCACCTGGTCGGCCACCAGCGGTTTCTTCTCGTAGATGCGCAGCAGCGCACCGTGCGCCACCACGCAGTACAGGCACTGGTTGGCGGCGCTGGTCGCGGTGATGATCATCTCGCGCTCGCCCTGGGTGAGCGAGCCTTCTTCCTTGAGCATCAGGGCGTCGTGGTACGCGAAGAAAGCCCGCCATTCGGCCGGGCGGCGGGCGAAGGCCAGGAACACGTTGGGAATGAATCCGGCCTTTTCCTGCACCTCCAGGATGCGGGCGCGGATGTCGTCGGGCAGGGCGTTCAGGTCGGGCAGTGGATAGCGGCTCAAGGGTTGTCTCCGTGGTGGTGAATGCTGCTGGCCGGCCAAGGTATCACGGGTGCCACTGCGTGGCGCGTACGCCGGACGGCGTGGGCGCGGCCGTATTGCCGGCCAGTGCATACGACAGGCGAGTGGCGGCGGCGGTCACGGTCTGGGCCAGCGCCTCCAGGCGTTCCGGCGGCAGGCGCGACGCGGGGCCGGAGATGCACACCGAGCCCATGAGCCGCCAGTGCATGCCGAACACCGGCGCGGACACGGTGGCCACGCCCTGTTCGCGCTCGCTGATCGACCAGTGAAAGCCCCGCTGGCGGATGTCCTCGTATGCCTTGCCGGGCTCGCCCGAGAACGCCAGGATCACGCGGCCGGGCGAGCCCTTGTCCAGCGGCAGCCCTTCGCCCATGCGCGCATGGTGGCGCAGGGGCTGGGGCCCTTCCACGCGCACGAGGCAGGTGCGCACGTTGCCTTCGCGCACATAGAAGGCCGCGCTCTCGCCTGTCGCCTGCGAAAGTTCGCGCAGCGCGGGCTCCATCACGTTCTGCACGTCGAACCCTGCCTGGTAGCGCGCGCCCAGCCAGCCCGCGGCGGGGCCCAGGCGCCAATCGCCATCCTCGCGCTGCACCAGATAGCCGGATTGGGCCAGCGTGCGCGCCAGCCGCAGCACGGTGGTCTTGTGCAGCCCGCAGCGGCGGCTCAGTTCGGCCAGAGCCAAGTGGGATTCGCCCAGCGCGAAAGCTTCCAGCAGCTGCAGGGCGCGCGTGACGGCGATGACGCCGCCGACTGCCGATTCGGGCGCAGCGGCGGGGCGTGGCGCAGGCTTGATGGCCGGGGACGGAGCAGGAGCGGCCGGAACGGGAACAGAACGGGAGGGGTTGCTCATCGTGCAATTCGTTGCGTTGTGCGAAACGGCATTGTATGGGCTGAAACGATTTCGTAGAGTCGCTGCCAATGCCTGGAACAAGGCTGGGCAGGTCCAACACAACGGAGACAACACCATGCAACAAGCTCTTTCGCTCACCCGCCGCGCGCTGCGCGTGCCCGTGTCCCGCGTTCTGCGCGTCGCCCTGCTGGGCCTGGCCGCAGGCGCGTTCGCCGCTGGCGCGGTGCACGCCCAGGCCGCGTACCCGAACAAGCCCATCCGACTCATCGTGCCGTTCCCGCCCGGCGGCGGCACCGACATGATCGCCCGCAATGTGGCGCAGAAGCTCACCGACCAGCACAAGTGGAACGTGGTGGTGGACAACCGCCCCGGCGCTGGCGGCAACCTGGGCGTGGACGCGGCCGCCAAGTCCGCCCCTGACGGCTACACGCTGGTGATGGGCCAGACCAGCAACCTGGCCATCAACCCGTCGCTGTACGCCAAGCTGCCGTATGACCCGCTCAAGGACCTGGTGCCGGTGGCGCTGGTGTCGTCGGCCCCCATCGTGATGGCTGCGCCCGCCAACTCGCCGTACAAGACCTTTGCCGATGTGGTGGCCGCCGCCAAGGCCAAGCCCGACGGCCTCACGCTGGGCTACTCGGGCAACGGCACCGTGGCCCACCTGGCTGGAGAATTGGCCGAGAACGCCGCGGGCATCAAGCTGCGCCACGTGCCGTACAAGGGCGCCTCGCAGGCCATGACCGACCTGGTGGGCGGGCAGATCGACCTGTACATGTCCGCCGTGCCCACGCTGCTGGGCCAGGTGCGCAACGGCAAGCTGCGCGCGATCATGATCACGTCCCTGAAGCGCTCGGCCCAACTGCCCGACACGCCTACGCTGAACGAGTCCGGCTACAAGGACTTCGAAGCGGCCTCGTGGTACGGCGTGCTCGCCCCGGCCGGTACGCCCGCACCCATCGTGCAGACGCTGAACAAGGCCATCAACCAGGCGCTGGCACAGCCGGACGTGGCCGAGAAGCTCAAGTCCGAGGGCGGCGACGTGCTGGGCGGCACGCCGGAGAAGTTCAGCGCGCTGCTCAAGGCCGAGGTGCCCCGCTGGGCCAAGATCGTCAAGGACTCCGGCGCCAGCCTGGACTGATCCCCGTCCGTCCTCCGATGCCTCTCGACGCATGACGACGCTCGCCATGGCCCGCGACGACCGGTCCGCCACGCCTGAGCACGGCTCTGTGCCTTTCTCGGCCGGCACCGCCTCGCCGCGCACCGCACTGCCGGCAGGCGCCTGCGACTGCCATGTGCATCTGTATGACAGCCGCTTCCCGGCCGAACCCGCGGCCCGCCTGCGGCCGCCTGACGCGGGCATGGATGACCTGCGCGCCCTGCAGCGGCGCATCGGCACCCAGCGCGCGGTGCTGGTCACGCCGTCCACCTACGGCACCGACAACCGCTGCATGCTGGAAGGCCTGGCGGCGCTGGGCGACAACGCGCGTGGCGTGGCGGTGATCGGCGGGCAGGAAAGCGATGCCGAGCTGCAGCGCCTGCACGAGGCGGGCGTGCGCGGTGTGCGACTCAACCTGTCGCTGGGCGTGTCCGGCACGGTGGACTCGCTGCTGCCGCTGGCCCAGCGCATCGCGCCGCTCGGCTGGCATCTGCAGCTGCTGATGGCGCCGGAACTGCTGGCGCAGCAGGCGAGCGTGCTGCGGCAGCTGCCCGTGCCGCTGGTGTTCGACCATTTCGGCCGCATCGCGCCCGCGCTGGCCGGGCGCCATGCGGCCCATACGCTGCTGCTGGAGCTGCTGAAGGACGGGCGTGCCTGGGTCAAGCTTTCCGGCGGCTACATCGTGAGCGAACGCCACGCGGTGGACGACCCGGCGCTGGATGCGCTGGCCGCCAGCTATCTGCGCGCGGCGCCGGAGCGCGTGGTCTGGGGCAGCGACTGGCCCCACGCCACGGCCAGCGCCGGCGTGCAGCCGCTGCCCGACGACGCGCTGCAGGTGGACCGCCTGGTGGACTGGGCGCAGCAGACGGACGGCGCCGCCACGCTGCACCGCGTGCTAGTCGACAACCCGGCCGCGCTCTACGGCTTCCCGCCCGTGCCGGCTGCGCCCTGACTGCCTTTCAAAACAACCACACCGAGACAAACCATGACCGACTTCCTTTCTCCGCCGATGCGCCACCCTGGCGCCGCCGGCATCGGCCGCCGCAACCTGGTCGCCTCCGCGGGCGCGCTGCTGCTGCATTCACTGGGCTTGGCGCCGGCGCTGGCGCAATCCGACTGGCCCGCCGGAAAGATCATCACCTGGGTCGTGCCGTACCCGCCGGGCGGCAGCACCGACGTGCTGGGCCGCAACGTGGCGCAGCGCGTGGGCACGGCCCTGGGCACTAACGTGATCGTGGACAACAAGGCGGGTGCCACCGGCACCATCGGCGCCGCATACGTCGCCAAGGCCGCGCCGGACGGCACCACGCTGCTCGGCACCTCCATCGGCCCTCAAGCCATCGCGCCGCACCTGATGGGCAAGCTGCCCTACGACCCCATCGCCGGCTTCGAGCCGGTGGTGACCATCGGCACCATTCCGCACATCCTGGTGGTAGGCGCCGACCAGCCCTTCAAGACCGTGGCCGATCTCGTGGCCGCCGCCAAGGCCCAGCCCGGCCAGCTGGCGTTCGCCTCCGGCGGCAACGGCACCATCCTGCAGATGCAGGGCGAACTGCTGCAGCAGCAGACGGGCGCGCGCTTCATCCACGTGCCCTACAAGGGCGATACGCCGGCCCTGCAGGACACGCTGGCGGGCCAGGTGCAATTCCTATTCGCCCCGGTGGCCGCCGCGCTGCCGCACGTGCAGGCCGGCAAGCTGCGCGCGCTGGCCGTCACTTCGGGCCAGCGGCTCAAGGCGCTGCCCGCCGTGCCCACCATGGGCGAGGTTGGCATGAAGGACTTCGTGGTCGAGCAATGGCAGGCCGTGTTCGCGCCCGCCAAGACGCCAGCTGCCGTGGTGCAGCGCCTGAACCACGAAATCAACAGCGCCTTGAAGGACCCGGCCGTCGTGTCCCTGGCCGACAAGCTCGGCGTCACGCTGGTGGGCGGCACGCCCAAACAGCTGGGCGACCTGCAGAAGGCCGACTCCGCCAAGTGGGCCAAGGTCATCAAGGACGGAAACATCAAAGCCGAATGAGGGCCGCGGGCTGCCGCTACCGAACTGCGGCGGCCGTGGGGCCAGCTATCTCCCATTTTTCTTTCATCTCACCCAACGAGCATCACCATGAGCCAACTTCCCGAAATGATCCGTGACATCGAGCGCGTGGGCGCCGACGTCGTTGCCAAGGCCGCGACCTTCCAGGCCGCCATCCTGGCCGACGTGGCCGGCCGCCGCGGCACCATGCACGCCCGCGTCGCCCCCGTGCACCAGAGCATGAAGGTGGCGGGCCCGGCCTTCACCGTCGAGGTGCGCCCCGGCGACAACCTCATGATCCACGCCGCCATCGCGCTGGCGAAACCCGGCGATGTGCTGGTGATCGACGGCAAGGGCGACCAGACCGCCGCACTGATGGGCACGCTGATGCTCAGCGCCTGCAAGAAGATCGGCCTCGCCGGCGTGATCGTGGATGGCGCCATCCGCGACAAGCTGGAGATCCTGGAACTCGACTTCCCCGTGTTCAGCGCAGGCTTCAACCCTGCGGGCCCGACCAAGTTCGTGCCCGGCCGCATCAACCACTCCATCTCGGCCGGCGGCACCGTCGTGAACCCGGGCGACCTGGTGGTGGGCGACGCCGACGGCGTGGTCGTGATCGAGCGCGCCAAGGCCCCCGCCATGATGGCCCTGGCCGACAAGAAGGTGGCCGACGAGGCCGCCCGCATCGAGGCGATCGCCCGGGGCGACACGGCGTCGAAGTGGCTGCCCGCCGCACTGCGCGCCGCCGGCATGCTGAAGGAAGGGGAATCGCTGTGAGCGCCGGCACCATCCTCATCACGGGCGCCGACCTGGCTCAGCAAGCGCTGGATCTGCTGCAGGGCTTCGACATCGTCTACGCGGGCAAGACGCCGACGGAGGACGATCTGGTCGCGTTGGCCAAGCAGCATGACCCGGTGGCCATGATCGTGCGCTACGGCAAGGTGGGCGCGTCCGTGATGGACGCGGCGCCTTCGCTGAAAGTCATCTCCAAGCACGGCAGCGGCACCGACACCATCGACAAGGTCGCGGCGAAGGCGCGCGGCATCGAGGTGGTGGCCGCCGTGGGCGCCAACGCCGCGGCGGTGGCCGAGCAAGCGCTGGCGCTGCTGCTGGCCTGCGCCAAATCGGTGGTGGCACTGGACGCGCGCATGCACGCCGGCCACTGGGATAAGGCCACGCATAAGAGCCTGGAGCTGGGCGGCCGCACCGTGGGCCTGGTGGGCTTGGGCGCCATCGGCCTGCGCTTCGCCAAGATGGCCGATGCGCTGGGCATGCGCGTGATCGGCTTCGACCCGTTCGCCAAGAACCTGCCCGACTACGTGCAGAGCGTGCCGCTCGACGCCATCTGGCGCGAGTCGGATGCGATTTCGCTGCACTGCCCGCTGACCGACGAGAACCGCGGCATGCTGAACGCCGCCACGCTGGCGCAGTGCAAGCGCGGCGTGATCGTGGTGAATACCGCGCGCGGCGGCCTGATCGACGAGGCCGCGCTGCTGGAGGCCGTGCGGTCGCGCCAGGTCATGGCGGCCGGGCTGGACAGCTTCGCCGTGGAGCCGATGACCGCCGGCCACCCGTTCCAGGGCGAGCAGCACTTCATCCTCTCGCCGCACATCGGCGGCGTGACCAGCGACGCCTACGTGAACATGGGCGTGGGCGCGGCCAAGAACCTGCTGCAGGTGCTGGGCCGCACCCCCGCCGTCGTGCCGGCGTGAGCCTGCGCGTGCGCAGGGAGTGAAGGGCAGGGCACGCCAGCGTTGCGTGCCTGCCCCTGGGGTGCCCGGCCTGGAGCCGGCCGCCTGATTGCACAAAGAAGCGGCGCGCAGCGTCGCCCGAGACCGGAGACAACACCATGAGAAAATTCGAGCCAAAACGGCCTGCAGCGCTTATCCATCAAGCGCTGGAAGCTATCACTTTTGCATGTCTGGCTGTGGCCGCGCTGCCCGTGCAGGCGCAGGGCGCCTGGCCGGACAAGCCTATTAAGCTCGTCGTGCCGTACCCGGCAGGCGGCAATGCCGACAACACAGCACGCCTGCTAGCCACGCAGCTGTCGGGCCGGCTCGGGCAGCAGGTGGTGGTGGACAACCGCCCGGGCGGCAGCGGGACGATCGGCGCAGCCGCCGTGGCCAAGGCCGCGCCGGACGGCTACACGCTGCTGCTCGACGCCACGGCCTTCACCGTCAACCCGAGCCTGTTCGCCAAGCTGCCGTACGACGCGGCGAAGGACTTCGCGCCCATCTCGCTCGTGCTGCAGGTGCCGCTGCTGATGGTGGTGCCGGCATCGTCGCCGCTGCAGTCGGTGGCCGACCTGGCCACGGCGGCGCGCGCCCAGCCGGGGCGGATCACCTATGCATCGGCCGGCAACGGCGGTGCGCAGCACCTGGCAGGCGAGCTGTACAAGCAGGGCGCCAAGGTTTCGATGACGCACATCCCCTACCGGGGCGGCGCCCCGGCGCTCACCGATCTGATCGGCGGGCAGGTGGATGTGATGTTCAGCGCCACCACGGCCAGCGGCCCCTTCGTCAAGAGCGGCAAGCTGCGCGCGTTGGCCATCACCTCGGCGCGGCGCACCGAGGGGTGGGAGCAGGTGCCCACGTTGGCCGAATCCGGCGTGCCCGGCTTCCAGGTGAACGAGTGGAACGGCCTGTTCGCGCCCGCAGGCACGCCCCAGCCCGTGCTGCAGCGGCTGGAGGCCGAGACCCGCGCCATCGTCGCCAGCCCGGAGGTGAAGAGGCGATTTGCCGAACTGGGCGTGCAGGGCGTGGGCTCCAGTGCGCAGGAGTTCGCGGCGTTCGTGCAGGCAGAAGCCGCCCAGTGGGCCCGCGTGATCCGCACCAGCGGCATCCGCATGGATTGAAGGAGACGACGAAATGATGAAGAACAAATGGCTCGTGGCGCTTATTCCCAAAGCGCTGGTAGCTACCGTATCGATAGCATCCGCCGCCTGCTTCGCGCAGGCGGGCGGCTACCCTGCTAAGCCGGTGAAGCTGGTGGTGGGCTTTGCGGCCGGCGGCCCCACCGATGTGGTCGCCCGCGCTTTCGCCGACCACGCCAGCCGCGCGCTGGGCCAGCCCTTCATCATCGACAACAAGCCCGGCGCCAACACCATCCTGGCCGCGCAGGCCGTGGCCAGCGCGCCGGCCGATGGCTACACGCTGCTGTTCGGCGCCACCAACCACACGATGATTCCGGGGCTCTACAGCGGCCGGGTGAAGTTCGACGCGGTCAAGTCGTTCAAGCCGCTGTGCACCGTGGCCACCAGCCCGACGGTGCTGGTGGTGGGGCAGGGCCTGCCGGTGAAGACGCTGGCCGACTACATGGCCCGTGCCCGGCAGGAGCCGGGGCGCGTCACCGCCGGTACGGCCGGCGTGGGCAGCTCGGGCCACTTCGCCACCGAGATGTTCGCCCGCGCCAACGGCCTGAAGCTCAACCACGTGCCCTACAAAGGCGCGGCACCCGTGGTCACCGACCTGATGGGCGGCCAGCTCGACAGCTCGTTCGCCACCCTGGGCTCCGTGCTGCCGCAGCTCCAGAGCGGCAAGCTGGCGGCGCTGGCCGTGGCCTCGCCCAAGCGCTCGTCGCTGCTGCCTCAGGTACCCACCTTCGCCGAGTCCGGCGGCGGCAACTATTCGGCCGACGCCTGGTACGGCGTGCTGGCGCCTGCCGGCCTGCCCGAACCCATCGCCCGGCAGCTGGAGACGGCGGCCCGCGATTTCGCCCAAAGCAAAGACGCCGCCGCCAAGCTGCGCGGCCTGGGACTGGACGCCGATTCCACCTGCGGCCAGACCTTCGCCGCGCAGGTGGAGCGCGAAGTCGCCACCTACACGCAGATCGCCAAGGATCTGGATCTGAAGGCCGAGTGACGGCGGCAGCACCACCCTTTGCACATTTCTTCATCAACAGGAGACTTCCACAATGTCCTTCTCCTCCGCACCGTCTTCCCGTCGCACCGTCGTCGCCGCCTTGCTTGCAACGTTTGCCGTGTCCCTGAGCGGCGTGGCCGCCGCGCAGACCGAGTGGCCGGCCCGGCCTGTAAAGATCGTTGTTCCCTATGCAGCCGGTGGTGCCGTCGACGTGGTGACGCGCAAGATCGCCCAGAAGCTGGGTGAACAAACCGGGCAGAGCTTCATTGTCGAGAACAAGCCGGGAGCCAGCAGCACCATCGGCAGCACGCAAGTGGCGCGCTCGGAAGCCGATGGCTACACGCTGCTCGCCAATGACACCAGCTATGCACTGCTGCCGCACATCTTCAAGAGGCTGCCTTTCGACTACAACGCCGATCTGGTGCCGGTGAGCGCCTTTGTCTTCGCACCCATGTCCATGGTCGTCAGCGCCAGCTCTCCCTACAAGACATTGCCCGAACTGCTGGCATTCGCCAAGGCCAACCCGGGGCGTGTGACCTACGGCAGCGGCGGCGCAGGCACGCTGCCGCACTTTGCGGCCGAGGCGCTGGGCTTGGCAACCAACGTCAAGCTGCTGCACGTGCCCTTCAAGGGTGCCGCAGAGGCTACGCAGGCCGTACTGGGCAACACCATCGACATGCAGTTCGCCTCGCCGTCCGGCGTGGTCAGCAATGTGCAGGGCGGCAAGCTGCGCATGCTGGGTATCAGCGGTGACCAGCGTATTGCTCTGCTGCCCCAGGTGCCCACGTTTGCCGAATCCGGCGTGAAGGATTTCGGCGTGATCAACTGGACGGGCCTGTGGGCGCCCAAGGGCACGCCATCGGCGGTGCTGCAGCGTCTGCAAAAAGAGATTGCCACGGCCATGGCATCGCCCGACATGAAGGCGTTTTCCGCTAGCGTTGCGGCGCAGCCGCGCCATGTGGATGCCGCCGCTTTCTCTGCGCTGCTCTCGGAGAGCTCGGCGCTCTGGGGCCAGGTGGCGGCGCGTTCGGGTTTCGACAAACAGTGAGGGCGGCAATGCCCGGCACGCAGGACATCAGCGTTCACGCACGGGTTCCCCACTCTGTGGGCACCAACCGGCCGTCGCGCGTGCTGCCGGTGCTGGCCTGCGACAGCCACATGCACATCTTCGATGCGCGTTTTGCGCCGTCGCCGCACTGGGCGCGCACGCCGCCTCATGCGCCGGTGGCGGCCTACCAGCAGCTGCAGCAGCGTCTGGGCACGGCGCGCACGGTGGTGGTCACGCCATCGACCTACGGCACCGACAACGCCTGCACGCTGGATGCGCTGGACCAGTTCGGCGACAGCGCACGCGGCGTGGCGGTGGTGGACGCTGCCGTGAGCGACGACGCGCTGGCCCAGTTGGCCGCGCGCAGGGTGCGCGGGCTGCGGGTGAACTTCGTCTCGCCGCAGTCCTGGGGCACGACCACGCCGGAGATGCTGGCCACGCTCGCAAGCAAGGTCGCGCGCCATGCCGACTGCGGCGGCTGGCATATCCAGGTGTTCGCCCAGCCGGAGCAGATCGTGGCGCTCGCGCCCCGGCTGAAGGCCCTGCCGGTGCCTTTGGTCATCGATCACATGGGGCGCATCGACCCGGCCGAGGGCCCGGGCGGCGGCGCCTACCGCGTGCTGCGGGAGCTGCTGGACGCGGGCGACACCTGGGTCAAGCTCTCGGGCGCCTACATGCGCTCCACGGCGCACGGCCCGGGCTACGCCGACACGCTGCCGCTGGGCCACGCCCTGGTGCAGGCCGCGCCCGATCGGCTGGTGTGGGGCAGCGACTGGCCGCACACCACCGAGGCGCCCGGCACGGTGAACGACGCCGACCTGGTGGATCTGCTGCAGGCCTGGGCGGGCTCCCCTGCGGTCATGGACCGCATCCTGGTGGACAACCCGGCGCGGCTGTACGGCTTTGCCCCAGCCCCTTGAAGACAGAAGAAGGAAGATCGCTGTCATGTATTTGCTGCAAGCCCCGCTGGTCCGTGAACTGGACGTCTTTTCCACCATGCCCGATGCGCTGCGCCGCCCCCAGCGCAGCGACTGGGCCGACGCTAACCGCGGCGGCACGGTCACCGACTCGTTCCTCGAAGGCCCGGTGTTCGACGGCGCCGGCAACCTCTATGTGAGCGACATCCCCTGGGGCCGCATCTTCCGCATCGACTCGCAGGGCGCCTGGAGCCTCGTGGCCGAATACGACGGCGAGCCCAACGGCATGAAGTTCCTGGACGCCGGCACGCTGCTCATCACCGACTACAAGAACGGGCTGATGCGGCTCGACGTGGCCACCGGCCAGGTCTCGCCCTACCTGCAGCGCCGCAACAGCGAACGCTTCAAGGGCGTGAACGACCTGGTCTTCGATGCCGAAGGCAATCTTTACTTCACCGACCAGGGGCAGAGCGGCCTGCACGACCCGTCCGGGCGCCTGTACCGCCTGCGCCCTAACGGCCAGCTCGACCTGCTGCTGCACAACGTGCCCAGCCCCAACGGCGTGGCGCTGTCGCCCGATGGCCGCGTGCTGTACCTGGCCGTCACGCGCGGCAACTGCGTGTGGCGCGTGCCGCTGCTGCCCGACGGCAGCGTGGCCAAGGTGAGCCAGTTCTTCACCTCGTACGGCCCCAGCGGCCCGGACGGCCTGGCGGTGGATGCGCAGGGCCGGGTGCTGGTCGCCAACCCCGGCCTGGGCGTGGTCTGGGTCCTCAACGGCCGGGCCGAGCCGGAACGGGTGCTGCGCGGCATGCCCGGCAGCTCCACGACCAATCTAGCCTTCGGCGGTGCCGACCGGCGCACGCTCCATGTGACGGACTCCACGCATGGCCGCGTGCTGCGCACGGTGCTGGAGACGCCGGGCCTGCCTCTGCACCAGGGCGCGGCCGGCTGATGGCCCGGATGCGGCGCCTCCGCAGGGGGCGCCGCCGTGCCCTGCGGGCCGCCTGCTTTTAGAAAATAACTATTCCCGGCATCTAATGAATTGGCTTTGCGGCCGGTGGCGCAATCTCTACGATGCGGGCATCCCAACAGCCAGAGGAGTGCCCCATGACGCAAGAAGCAGCTAGCAAGTGCCCGTTCCACGCCGCCGCCGCCACCGGCGGCACCATCAACAAGGACTGGTGGCCCAACCAGCTGCGCCTGGACCTGCTGAACCAGCACTCGGCCAAGTCCGATCCGCTGGGCGGCAGCTTCAACTACGCCGAGGAATTCAAGAAGCTCGACTACGAGGCGCTCAAGAAGGATCTGCGCGCGCTGATGACCGATTCGCAGGACTGGTGGCCGGCCGACTTCGGCCACTACGGCCCGCAGTTCGTGCGCATGGCCTGGCATGCCGCCGGCACCTACCGCACGGGTGACGGCCGAGGCGGCGCAGGCCGCGGACAGCAGCGCTTCGCCCCGCTCAACAGCTGGCCCGACAACGTCAACATCGACAAATCCCGCCGCCTGCTCTGGCCGATCAAGCAGAAGTACGGCCAGAAAATCTCCTGGGCCGACCTGCTGGTGCTGACCGGCAATGTGGCGCTGGAAACCATGGGCTTCCGCACCTTCGGCTTCGCCGGTGGCCGCGAGGACACCTGGGAACCTGACCAGGACGTGTACTGGGGCAGCGAAAAGACCTGGCTGGGCGGCGATGCGCGCTACGGAAAGGGCACGCCCGGCGACGGCACCCTGGTGGCCGAGCCCGCCATGCACGGGCACGAGAAGGAGCGCGTGCTCGAGAATCCGCTGGCCGCCGTGCAGATGGGCCTGATCTACGTGAACCCCGAAGGCCCCGAGGGCAACCCCGACCCGGTGGCCGCTGCGCACGACATCCGCGAAACCTTCGCCCGCATGGCCATGGACGACGAGGAAACCGTCGCGCTGATCGCCGGCGGCCACACCTTCGGCAAGACCCACGGCGCCGGTGCGGCCGACCATGTCGGCCCCGAACCCGAGGCCGCAGGCCTGGAGCACCAGGGCCTGGGCTGGGCCAGCAGCTTCGGCTCCGGCAAGGCCGGCGACGCCATCACCAGCGGCCTGGAAGTGACCTGGACGAGCACGCCCGCCCAGTGGGGCAACGAGTTCTTCGAGAACCTGTTCAAGTTCGAATGGGAGCTGACCAAGAGCCCGGCCGGCGCCCACCAGTGGCAGGCCAAGAACGCGCCGGCCACCATCCCGGATGCGCATGACGCGTCCAAGAAGCGCGTGCCGACCATGCTCACGACCGACCTGTCGCTGCGCTTCGATCCGGCCTACGAGAAGATCTCGCGCCGCTTCCTGGACAACCCGCAGGCCTTCGCCGAAGCCTTCGCCCGCGCCTGGTTCAAGCTCACCCACCGTGACATGGGCCCGCGTGCCCGCTACCTGGGCCCCGAAGTGCCGAAGGAAGAGCTGCTCTGGCAGGACCCGATCCCGGCCGTCACCCACGACCTGGTCGAGGCCGCCGACGTGGCCGCGCTGAAAGAACGCGTGCTGGCTTCCGGCCTCACGGTGCAGGAGCTGGTCGGCACGGCCTGGGCCTCGGCATCGACCTTCCGCGGCTCCGACAAGCGCGGTGGCGCCAACGGTGCGCGCATCCGGCTGGCTCCGCAGAAGGACTGGGCCGTGAACCAGCCCGAGCAGCAGGCCCGCGTGCTGCCGGTGCTGGAAGGCATCCAGCGCGACTTCAACAAGGGTGCCGACGGTGACAAGCGCATCTCGCTGGCCGACCTGATCGTGCTGGCGGGCGCCGCCGGGGTGGAGCAGGCTGCCAGGGCGGCGGGCGTGGAGGTGACCGTTCCGTTCACCCCCGGCCGCGCCGATGCCCGCCAGGACCAGACCGATGTGGAATCCTTCGCCGTGCTGGAACCGGTGGCCGATGGCTTCCGCAACTACACCAAGGCCCGTTACAGCGTGCCGGCCGAGGTGCTGCTGCTGGACAAGGCCCAGCTGCTGACCCTGACGGCGCCCGAGATGACCGTGCTGGTGGGCGGCCTGCGCGCCATCAACATCAACGTGGGCGGTAGCGCGCACGGCGTGCTCACCGCCACGCCCGGCGCCCTGACGAATGACTTCTTCGCCAACCTGCTGGACATGTCCACCGAATGGAAGGCCACGGGCGACGGGTTCGAGGGCCGCGACCGCAAGACCGGCGAGAAGAAGTGGACCGGCACGCGCGTCGATCTGGTCTTCGGCTCCAACGCCGTGCTGCGCGCGGTGGCCGAGGTGTACGCCAGCGCCGATGCCAAGGCGAAGTTCGTGCAGGACTTCGTGGCGGCGTGGACCAAGGTCATGGAGCTGGATCGCTTCGACCTGCGCTGATCGTCGACACGTTCTAAGGCCCGCAGCCCTTTGGCTGCGGGCCTTTTCTCTTTGAAAGAGGGCTTTTGTAGGAAGACGGCGTCTTCTTTGGGGCAAATTGCTGCAGGCGCACTGTCAAGGGGGTGCGCGCAATAAACTGGCCCATTGCCCTAGGAGAACCAATTCATGCATTCGGACATCGTGATCGTGGGCGGCGGCGCCGGCGGCCTGGAGCTGGCCGCCCGTCTGGGCCGCAGCCTGGGCGCCCGGCAGGGCCGCGAGCGCGTACTGCTGGTGGACCGCTCTCCCTTCCACATCTGGAAGCCCACGCTGCACGAAGTGGCCGCCGGCACGCTGGATGCCCACCAGGAAGGCCTGTCCTACCCCGTGCTGGCGCGGCGCAACCATTTCGGCTTTGCCATCGGCGACTTGATCGGGCTGGACGCCGCCCGCAAGACCATCGAGCTGGGCGAGATCCGCAATGCCGAGGGCGACCTGCTCGTGCCGCGCCGCACGGTGAGCTTCACCCGGCTGGTGCTGGCCATCGGCAGCGGCTCCAACGCGTTCGGCACGCCGGGCATCGAGCACGCCTATCTGCTGGAGAACGTGCGCGATGCGCAGCGTTTCCATGCGGACTGGCTGGGCGCCTGCGCCCGTGCTTCGTTTGCCGACAACCGCGCGCTGTCGATCGCCATCGTCGGCGCGGGTGCCACGGGCGTGGAGCTGTCGGCCGAATTGCTGGAGGCCCACGCCGAGCTGCTGGAGAGCCTGGGCAGCAGCCAGCGGTTCCGCCTGGACATCACCCTGGTCGAGGGCGGCAGCCGCATCCTGGGCGGGCTGCCCGAGAAAATTTCGGGCCAGGCCGAAGTGGCCCTGCGCCGCAAGCAGGTGAACGTGCTGACGGGCACCCGCGTGACCGAGATCCGCCCCGGCGCCCTGGTGACGGCCGGCGGGGAGATTCCGGCCGACCTGGTCGTCTGGGCGGCCGGCATCAAGGCGGCGGATGCCAATGCGGCCATGGGACTGGAGGTGAACCGCCTCAACCAGTTCATCGTGGACGACCGCCTGCGCACCTCGGCCCCGGACATCCTGGCGTTCGGCGACTGCGCCGCCTGCCCGTGGGTGGACGGCAAGACCGTGCCGGCCCGCGCGCAGGCCGCGCACCAGCAGGCCGACTACCTGGCCCGCGTGCTGGGTGCCTTGCTGCGCGAGCAGGAAGTGACGGAGCCCTTCGTCTACAAGGACTTCGGCTCGCTGGTCTCGCTGGGCGACAACAAGGGCGTGGGCAACCTCATGGGCGGCCTGGGCGGGCGCAACTTCTTCGTCGAAGGCCTGATCGCCAAGTGGATGTACATGTCCCTGCACCTGAACCACCACCGCGCCATCCTGGGCGTGGGCAAGACGGTGGTGCTGGCGCTGGCGCGGCTGCTGCAGCAGCGGGTGTCCGGCCGGCTCAAGCTGCACTGAGCGGCGCCGCTTCGACGCCGCGGCCCCGTCGTCGTCGCGCTCAGGTGGCGGCGGCGGGCAGGTAGTGCAGGTGCAGCGCGCGCCAGCCGGCGCCGGTGCGGTGCCACCGCTCGGTGAACTGCACGGCGGGCAGCGCGCCGCGCGGGGTGACGATGCGGCCGGTGCCGCGCACCTCCACCACGCCGTCGCTGACCGGGTGCAGGGCCCGCTCCAGATCTTCCGTGCGGCTTCCGGCCGGGAACCAGCGCCGCTCGCGGACGGCCGCCGCAATGCCGCCGAGCTGCTGCGCGCGGGTTTCGGTGCCCGCCTCGCTCACGACGAAGAAGGCCGGGTCCTGCAACTGCGCGAGGACGTCCGTGTCGCCGCGCACATAGGCCGCGTACCACGCGGCGCGGGTGGCTTGCAGATCATTCCAGTCCTGGGTCATGGTCGTGTCTATCCTGCCGTGATTTCGTCCAGAAAGCCGTCGTAGAAGTCGCGCAGCCGCTGTTGCCGGACGGCGGCCAGCCGGGCGCCCTCGGCGGTCTGGAAGCCCGTGGCCAGGTGGAACAGCTTGGTCTGGAAGTGGTCCAGCGTGAAGCGGCCGTCGTCCAGCGGGCGCCGCTCGGCGCGGGCGTCCACCGGGTCGTAGAGCGCACGGCCCATGCGCCCGCCCACGTAGAAGCAGCGCGCCGCGCCCACCAGGCCGATGGCGTCCAGCCGGTCCGCGTCCTGCAGGATGCGCGCCTCCAGGCTTTGCGGCGCGATGCCGGCGCTGAAGCTGTGCGCGGCGATGGCGTGGCCCACGGCCGCAGTGCGTGCTTCCGTCCAGCCCAGCGCAGCCAGCACGCCGGCGGCCTTGTCGGCCGACAGGCGCGAGGCCTGGGCGCGGTGGGGCGCGTTCTTCTCCACATGCACGCAGTCGTGCAGCAGCGTGGCGGCCAGCAGCACGTCGGTATCGCCGCCTTCCGCGGCGGCGATGCGCTGCACGTTGCGCCACACGCGCTGCAGGTGGGCCAGGTCGTGCGCGCCGTCGCCGGCGGTGGCGGCGTCCAGCGCATGGGGCAGCAGCGCGCGGGCCAGCGCGGCGTGGGGCGCGAAGGCGAGGGCGGGGTCCGTGTCGGCGGGGGCAGGGAGAGTCGTCATGGGGGCAGGCAGGGGGGCGGATCGGCCGGCCGCCATGCGCCGGGTGCTTGTCAAATTTGATAGCTGCTTGCGCTTATCCATCAACGGATTCAGATATGAATCTATCTGAATCGCTTGTCTGGCAAGCGCAAGCTGCTCACTTTTTATGCGGTTCAACCGGCCAGCAGCTTCTGCACCAGATCGCCCGCCGTGGAGGCGCCGTACTTGCGCATCAGCCGCGCGCGGTAGATCTCGACCGTGCGGTGGCTGATGTCGAGCGCGCGGCCGATCTCCTTGGAGGTCATGCCGTCCAGCAGCCGTGCGGCCACCTCGCGCTCGCGGCCGGTGAGTTCGGCCTTCACCGGGCGCTGCGAGCTCAGGTCTTCGAAGCTCCAGATGCCCGATTCATGCGGCGCCTCGCGGTTGAGCGCGCGGCCGGAGACGTGGCACCAGAAGACCTCGCCGCTGGCGCGCTTCATGATGCGGTTGTCGGCGTAGTGGCCCTTGGCGTTGAGGATGGGCTCCATGCGCTTGCCCAGGCGCTCGTACTCGTCGGCGGATGGGTAGAGGATGCGGAACGACTGGCCGATCAGCAGCTCGCGCGAGGCGCCGAACATCTCGCAGACGTGCCGGTTGCAGTCCACCATGGTGCGGTTGCGCGAGATGACCAGCCCGACGGGCGCCATGTCGAAAGCCAGGCGGTAGTCGGCAACGTCCATGGTGGTGAAAATATTTAGGGGGAACTACTTAAGATGGTACGTAGTATCGTAGCGCATCCATCTTGATGAGGAGACTCCAGTGAACAAGGTTTTCCCTTCCGCGGACGAGGCGCTCCAGGGCGTCGTGGCCGATGGCCAGCTGCTGGCCGTGGGCGGCTTCGGGCTGTGCGGCATCCCCGAGGCGCTGATCGATGCGCTGCGTGATTCCGGCGCCAAGCAGCTCACCGTCATTTCCAACAATGCGGGCGTGGACGGCTTCGGCCTGGGCAAGCTGCTGGAGACGCGCCAGATCAAGAAGATGATCTCGTCCTATGTGGGCGAGAACAAGGAGTTCGAGCGCCAGTACCTGGCCGGCGAGCTGGAGCTGGAGTTCACGCCCCAGGGCACGCTGGCCGAGAAGCTGCGCGCCGGCGGCGCGGGCATTCCGGCCTTCTTCACCAAGACCGGCGTGGGCACCATCGTCGCCGAGGGCAAGGAACTGCGCGAGTTCGACGGCGAAACCTACGTGATGGAGCGCGCGCTGGTGCCCGACGTGGCGCTGGTCAAGGCACACCGCGCCGACAAGTCCGGCAACCTGCAGTTCCGCCTCACGGCCCGCAACTTCAACCCCGCGGCCGCCACGGCCGGCAAGGTCTGCATCGTCGAGGTCGAGGAGATCGTCGAGACCGGCCAGATCGCGCCCGACGATGTGCACCTGCCCGGCATCTACGTGCACCGCATCGTGCACAACCCGAACCCCGAAAAGCGCATCGAGAAACGCACCGTGAGCGCCGCTGCGCCCGTCGATCCCGTGGCCGCCAAGGTGGAAGCCCAGGCTGTGATCGCCCAGGCCGCCGCCGGCAGCGAACTGCCCGTGCCGACCGTGCCCGCCAACAAGAAAGAAGGAGCCTGACATGCCCTGGACCCAAGACCAGATGGCCGCACGCGCGGCGCAGGAGCTGGAAGACGGCTTCTACGTGAATCTCGGCATCGGCATTCCCACGCTGGTGGCCAACCACACGGGCACCAAGGAAGTGTGGCTGCAGTCCGAGAATGGCATGCTCGGCATCGGCGCCTTCCCGACCGAGGACGCGGTGGACGCCGACCTCATCAACGCCGGCAAGCAGACCGTGACGACCATTCCCGGCTCGTCCATCTTCGGTAGCGACCAGTCGTTCGCCATGATCCGCGGCGGCAAGATCAACCTCTCCATCCTCGGCGCCATGCAGGTGAGCGCCAAGGGCGATCTCGCCAACTGGATGATCCCCGGCAAGATGGTCAAGGGCATGGGCGGAGCCATGGACTTGGTGGCCGGCGTGAAGCGCGTGATCGTGCTGATGGAGCACGTCGCCAAGAAGAAGGACGGCACCGAAGACCTGAAGATCCTGCCCGAGTGCACGCTGCCCCTGACGGGCGTGGGCGTGGTGGATCGCATCATTACCGACCTGGCCGTGCTGGACGTGACGCCCGAGGGCCTGAAGGTGGTGGAACTGGCGCCCGAAGTGAGCTTCGACGCGCTGCAGGCCAAGACCGGCGTGACGCTGATCCGCTGACCCTTCGTTCTCGCTTTGCCAAGAAAAAGGCCCGGTTCTGCCGGGCCTTTTTTTGTTGCTGTCCGCCGCTCAGGGCTTGGCGGCCGGGGCGGCCGGCGGCTGCGCCGGCGGGTTCGGTGGGATCTGGTAGCTCCAGGTCTCGCTGATGGCCTTGTCGCCCTGCATCAGCGCGGCGCGCATTTCCACCGGCTGGGCCGGGTTCTTCACCTTCACGCGCACCGTCAGACGCCAGCCCTGGATGGCCGGGTTGCGCTGGATGTTCACGCCCAGCAGTTCGGCGTTGTTGTCCACGCTGACCTGCGGGTTGATGGCCGCCCCGCTGGGCAGTTGCGCGACCGCCGGGCCCTCGAAGTCGATCATGAAGGCGCTGGCGCCGTCCAGCTTGCGGATCAGGTTGGCCTGCAGTTCCTCGCTTTCGGTGTGCAGGGTCTGCTTCACCCAGGCGTTGTCGGCGCCGTGCAGCGCGGGCTCGTCGGTCGTCCAGTGCATGCGGTAGGCAAATTCCAGCATCTCGCCCTTGCGGTTGGTGCCCTCGGGCGTCCAGAAGGCCACGATGTTGTCGTTGGTCTCGTCCGGCGTGGGGATCTCCATCAGCGTGACATGGCCCTTGCCCCAGTTGCCCTGCGGCTCGATCCAGGCGCTGGGGCGCAGGTCGTAGCGGTCCTTGAGGTCTTCGTAGCGGCCGAACTCGCGCCCGCGCTGCAGCAGGCCGAAGCCCTTGGGGTTCTCGACCGCGAAGGAGCTGATGGCCAGTTGGCGCGGGTTGTTCAGCGGGCGCCACAGCCATTCGTCCTTGCCTGTGTGGATCGCCAGGCCGTTGGAGTCGTGGATGGCCGGGCGGAAGTTGCCGTTCTTGAGGGCCGACTGCTGGTTGGGTCCGAACAGGAACATGCTCGTCAGCGGCGCGATGCCCAGGGTCTTGATGTCGCCGCGCACGAAGATGCGCGACTGCACATCGACCACCGCGTCCTTGCCGCCCGGGGTCACGATGAACTGGTAGGCGCCGGTGGCGCGCGGCGAGTCGAGCAGCGCATAGATCACGACCTGCTTGTCGTTGGCGGCGGGGCGCTGGATCCAGAACTCGCGGAAGTTGGGAAACTCCTCGCCGCCCGGTGGCGCCGTGTCGATGGCCAGCCCGCGGCTGGACAGCCCATAGACCTGGCCCTTGCCGATCACGCGGAAGTAGCTGGCGCCCAGGAAGCTCACGATCTCATCGAGCTTGTCCGGCTGGTTGATGGGATAGAGCACCCGAAAGCCGGCGTAGCCGAGCTGGCTGGTGGCGCCCTTGTCGAAGTTGAGGTTGCCGAAGTCGAAGCGCTCCGGGTCGTACTTGATCTCTTGTACTCCCTGGTCGGTGATCTCGTTGATACGCACCGGGGCATTGAAGTGCATGCCCTGGTGGTAGAAGTTCAGCCGGAAGGGCGTGGGCTGGTCGCGCCACTCGAAGCGGTCAGTCCGGGGCTGCATCTTCTGGTAATCGGCGAACTGCATGCCGCTGAACACGGGCGGCAGGTTGCTGACCGGGGCCGCATAGGGCTTGTCCACCAGGGCGCGCGCCTGCTGGGTCACGTCGTCGAGCGAGAACGCGCTGGCTCCGGCCGACCAGAGCATGGACGCGGTGCAGGCCAGGGTCAGAAAGGTGGAGCGAACGCGCGGGGCGGAGCGGACGGACATCGGCATGATGGTCGGTGGAAGAGAGGATGAGGCAAGGCAAGCAAGCCGGGTGCCTGCGGCGGCGGCCCCGCGATGTGGCTGGAGGGTGGGGCGGGAAAAAAGAGCCGGGAGAGCCGGTGGCGCCTGTAGCCCAGGGGCAGGCGACGCAGTCACCGTGGAGGGCGAACCCCGCAGAGAGCGGGGCGGTTGTGCGCGATGGGGCTGGGCAAGATGCATTCCGAAACGAAGCGCACCCCTCAGGTGCGGCGAACGAACATGGGCTTAGCTTAGCATCCGTGCCTTGGCGATCCCGTCTGAGATGCAGGGGATTCGTGCAGAAATCGGCGCACGTTGCAGTCCATTTATGAAAGTTACGGAATGAAGAAATCGTGGGTGTTCGTCCTGGTGGCCGGCTGGGGCGCTTTGGCGGCCTCTGCCCAGCAGGCTCCGGCAACGAATCTGTTGAGCGACAAGAAGGCTTTCGTGGCGGACCTGGTAGGCCGCATGACCTTGCAGGAAAAAATCGGCCAGTTGCGCCTGATCAGCATCGGCCCCGAGATGCCGATCGCCCAGTTGGCGGATGAGATCACGGCCGGCCGCGTGGGCGGCACCTTCAATTCGGTGAACCGTCCGGACAACCGCCGGCTGCAGGACGCGGCCATGAAGGGGCGTTTGAAGATTCCCATGTTCTTCGCCTACGACGTCATCCATGGCCACCGCACGACCTTCCCCATCGGGCTGGGCCTGGCGTCGAGCTGGGACATGGCCGCGGTCGAAACCATGGCCCGCACCGCCGCGCGTGAGGCGGCGGCCGACTCCATCGATATGACCTTCGCCCCCATGGTGGACATTGCGCGCGACCCGCGCTGGGGTCGTACCTCGGAAGGATTCGGCGAAGACCCGCACCTGGTGTCCCAGATCGCCAGGGCCACCGTAAAGGGCTTCCAGGGCACGCTGCCGGTGCCGGCCGACCGCATCATGGCCAGCGTGAAGCACTTCGCCATGTACGGTGCCGTGGAAGGCGGGCGCGACTACAACACCGTGGACATGAGCCCGATGCGCATGTACCAGGACTACCTGCCGCCCTACAAGGCCGCGATCGACGCCGGCGCGGGCGGCGTGATGGTGGCGCTGAACTCCATCAACGGCGTGCCGGCCACGTCCAACACCTGGCTGATGCAGGACCTGCTGCGCAAGGACTGGGGCTTCAAGGGCGTGACGGTGAGCGACCACGGCGCCATCGTCGAACTCACGCGCCACGGCGTGGCCCATGACGAGCGCGAGGCCGCCAAGCTGGCCATCCAGACCGGCATCGACATGAGCATGGCTGACTCGGTCTACCTGAAGGAGCTGCCTGGCCTGGTGCAGTCCGGCGAGGTGCGCATGCAGGAGATCGACAACGCCGTGACCGAAGTGCTGGGCGCCAAGTACGACATGGGGCTGTTCCACAACCCTTATCTCCGCATCGGCGAGGCCAAGGACGATCCGGTGGACCTCAAGGCCGACAGCCGCCTCGACCGCCCCGCAGCGCGCGACGTGGCGCGCAAGTCCATCGTGCTGCTGGAGAACCGCAACCGCACGCTGCCGCTGGCCAAGAACGCCTCCATCGCGCTGGTCGGACCGCTGGCCGATGCGCCCATCGACATGCTGGGCAGCTGGTCCGCGGCCGGCTACGACAAGCTGGCCGTGACCCTGCGGACCGGGCTGAACGCGGCCGTCGGCCAGAGCGGCGGGCGCGTGGCCTATGCCCGCGGGGCCAACATCACCAACGACGAGAAGATCGTCGAGTACCTGAACTTCCTAAACTGGGATGCGCCCGAGGTCACGCAGGACAAGCGCACGCCGGCCGAGATGATCCAGGAAGCCGTCAAGGTGGCGCAGCGGTCCGACGTGATCGTGGCCGCCGTGGGCGAGGCGCGCGGCATGTCGCACGAGTCGTCGAGCCGCACCAGCCTGGACCTGCCGCAGAGCCAGCGCGACCTGATCGCCGCGCTCAAGGCCACGGGCAAGCCGCTGGTGCTGGTGCTGATGAACGGCCGCCCGCTGGCGCTGCAGCGTGAGCAGAAGGAGGCCGACGCCATCCTGGAGACCTGGTACACGGGCACCGAAGGCGGCAACGCGATCAGCGATGTGCTGTTTGGCGACTACAACCCTTCGGGCAAGCTGCCGATCTCGTTCCCGCGCTCGGTCGGGCAAATCCCCACTTATTACAACCACGCCCGCCTGGGCCGGCCCTTCACCGAAGGCAAGCCGGGCAACTACACGTCGCAGTATTTCGAGGAAGTCACCGGTCCGCTGTACCCGTTCGGCTATGGCCTGAGCTATACCGATTTCGCGCTGTCCGAGGTGGTGCTGTCCAGCCGCACCATGGCGCGCGGCGGCCAGATCGAGGCGGCGGTGACGGTGAAGAACACCGGCCAGCGCGCGGGCGAGACCGTGGTGCAGCTCTACATCCAGGATGTGGCCGCTTCGGTGGTGCGCCCGGTCAAGGAACTCAAGGACTTCCGCAAGGTGATGCTGCAGCCCGGCGAAGAGCGCGTGCTGCGCTTCCCGGTCACGGAGGAGCAGCTCAAGTTCTTCAATGCCCGCCTGCAGCATGTGGCCGAGCCTGGCCGCTTCAACGTGCAGATCGGCCTGGACTCGCAGACCGTGCGCGAGCAGGGCTTCGAGCTGCAATAAAAGAAGGGGTGTGCTCGATGGCCGTTGCTTCGGAGGTGCTGCGCGACTTGTGGACTCAGGCGGCCTTGCCGCCTGAGGCGCTGGCTTGCGCGACGTTGACGGGCGCAGACCCCGTGCTGCCGTCGTCGTTCGCCGTGGGCACGGCGGCGCAGGCCAGCATCGCAGCCGCCGCCCTGGCGGCTTGCGAACTGGGCCACCAGCGCGGGGCACCGCGCCAGCGGGTGGGCGTGGACATGGCGCATGCCAGCACCGAATGCACGGGCTGGTTCAGCCTGGATGGCGAAGTGCCCGATCTGTGGGATGCGTTCTCGGGCCTGTACCGCTGCGCGGACGGGCACGTGCGCATCCATGCCAACTTTGCGCACCACCGCGACGGCGCGCTGCGGCTGCTGGGGCTGGACCCGGCGCAGGCCACGCGTGCCGATGCCGAGGCGGCGCTGATGGCGTGGAAGGCGCTGGATTTCGAATCCGCCGCAGCGGCGGCCGGCCTGGTGGCCACCGCGCTGCGCAGCTTTGCGCAGTGGGACGCCACACCCCAGGGCCAGGCCGTGGCGGCACAGCCGCTGTTCACCATCGAGCGCATCGGCGATGCACCGCCGCGGGCCTTGCCGCCCTTGTCGGCCGGGCAGCGGCCTCTGGAGGGCGTGCGCGTGCTGGACCTGACGCGCATCCTGGCCGGCCCGGTGGGCGGCAAGGCGCTGGCGGCCTACGGGGCGGATGTGATGCTGGTGAATGCGCCGCACCTGCCCAACATCGCCGCCATCGCGGAAACCAGCCGGGGCAAGCGCTCCGTGCATGTCGACCTGCGGAGCGCTGGCGGCCGGGCCGCCATGCAGCGGCTGCTGGCCGAGGCGCATGTCTGGATACAGGGCTACCGGCCCGGCGGCCTGCAGGCGCTGGGTTACGGGCCCGATACCGTGGCGCAGCAGCGCCCGGGCATCGTCTATGTGTCGCTCACGGCGTATGGCACGCAGGGGCCGTGGGCCACGCGGCGCGGCTTCGATTCGCTGGTGCAGACGGCCATGGGCTTCAACCAGGCCGAGGGGGAGGCGATGGGCGACGGCCGGCCCAAGCCCTTGCCGCTGCAGATCCTGGACGAGGCCACGGGCTACCTCATCGCCTTCGGTGCGGCCGCAGCCCTGCGCCGCCAGCAGCGCGAAGGTGGCAGCTGGCATGTGCAGGTCTCGCTGGCGCAGACCGGCCATTGGCTGCGCACCTTGGGGCGCGTGCCCCACGGCCTGCGTGCACAGGCACCAGACCGCACGCCCTGGCTGGAGACCTCGGCTTCGGGCTTCGGCGTGCTGCGGTCGGTGCGCCACAGTGCCGTGCTGGAGCGCACGCCCGCGGGTTGGACGCGGCCTGCGGTCCCGCCGCGCACGGATGCGCCGGCGTGGACGTGACCGGTACGCCACCCTGAGAACGTGTTGACGATCTCCCAGGGGTCGCGCAGCGGTGTGGGCGGGATGGGATGCAAGGCGCGGTGCGCAGTGGATAGCCTTTGCTATCCACCAGCGCCGCAACGCCGCAGACCGCCCGCCCACACCGCTGCCCTTCGGGTTGGAGCGAAATCGGGCGATTGAACGCCCCGGTTGCTTGCATGGGCACGAGCCCATGCGGCGCACCCGCAGCCTCCACTCATCCCGATTGCGCTCCAACGCGACCCCTGCGAGATCGTCAACACGTTCTCAGTCCGGCCTCGGATTCGGGGTCCTGAAAGCGGCTTATATTCTTGGCAGCAGCGGCTTGCCGAAGCCGCCTTTCTTGCCTGCATGAACGCATCCCTCCCGCCCGCCGATCGCCTGACTGCCGAGGGCGAGGTCGACGACTCCCACTACCTGCGCGCCGTGACCGACATGGCCGAACGCTGCCATGTGGTGGCGCAGGATGCCATCTACACCGACAGCGGCATCAAGCTGCTGGACAAGGGCGCCCGCGTGGACAGCCGGCTCTACGAGCGGCTGGTGCAGCACAAGCTGCGCGGCTCCATCGACCAGCAACTGAGCGTTCAAGAGGCGATCACCCTGCCGGATCTGGTGGAGATGGCGCAGGCGCAATGCCACAGCGATCCGCTCGTCCGCATGCTGCTGCCCGCCGTGGGCGGGGCAGGGCGGCTGCTGGCGCCGGTGCGTGCCATGCCGTTGCCCCGGCCCATGGCCTTCAAGCTGACGGTGATGCGGGAGCAGCGGGGCGACCTGCTCGCGCACAGCGTGCGCATGATGCTGGTGGCGCTGTTCCTGGGGGTGCAGAGCGGCTGGAGCGAGCGCGATTGCACGCCGCTGGCCGCCGCGGCCCTGCTGCACGACATCGGCGTGCTGCACATGGACCCGGTCTGGCGCAATCCGGAGCACAAGATCACGGGCGTAGGCCGCAAGCACCTGGTGGCGCACCCGGTGACGGCCATGGTCGTCATCCGCGCGCTGGCGGCCTACCCGAAGTCGGTGGAAACCGCGGTGCTGGAGCACCATGAGCGCATGGATGGCACGGGTTATCCGCGCAGCCTGCCGGGCGCGCAGATCTCGCCCATGGGGCAGATCCTGCTCCTGGCGGAAGTGGTGTCCGCCTTCTTCGAGAAATACAGCGATGCGCCCGCCCAGCGCCTGTCGCTGTCGCTGCGGCTCAACCACCGCAAGTTTCCCGCTGCGCTGACGGCGCTGCTGCTGCCGCTGCTGCAGCAAGGCTCCACGGATGCCGATCCGGCGGCCGTTCGCCAGGACGTGGATCGGTGCATCGACGTGCTGTCGGCCGCTTTCCGCACGTGGGAGGGCTTGCGCGGCGGGTTGTCCGGCGACGGGCTGGCGCTGTCGTCCGGCAAGGCCAGCGCCTTCATCGACATGCGGCTCGTGGCGCTGCAGAAGGCGCTGTACGAGGCCGGATCGCACCCGCGCCAGCAGGCCGAGATGCTCCCGCACCTGGAGGGCGACGCCCAGGGCATGGCCGAACTGGCCCTGCTGGGCCGCGAGGCGCTGTGGCAGCTGCAGAGCATCCTCAACGCCAGCCACAGCCGCTGGCCGCATCTGGCCCAGCGCGCGGACGAGGGCGATGCCGCCGTGGCCGACTGGCGCGACGCCTGCGCACAGGGGCTGGCCACCCTCTGACCGGCGGGCGCATGCGGCAGAGGCAGGGTTGTTGAGGACCCCGTCAGCCATCGAATACTGTATATTTGAACAGTATTCGATGGCTGACCATGTCTGCGCTGCCCCACTTTTCCCTCACCACTGCGACCCCGGCCGGGGCGCAGCGGAGGGCGTGCGAGGTGCCCGGCGTCTGGCAGGGCAGCGACTGGGCCGCGGCGGGCCTGCAGCGCACGCGGCCAACGGGCCATGCCGCGCTCGACGCCCAGCTGCCGGGCGGTGGCTGGCCCCTGGGCGCCATGGCCGAGGTGCTGCAGCCCCCGCAGGCGGTGCGCGAATGGCCGCTGGTGCTGCCGGGCCTGGCGCAGGCCATCGCCGAGGGCGCGGCAGGCCGGGTGGTGCTGGTCGCGCCGCCCCACGAACCCTTTGCGCCCGCATTGCAGGCGGGCGGCCTGCTCGCGCAGCGCCTGTGCCGGGTGCTGGCGGGCGCCCACCAGGCCACGGAAGCCGCCTGGGCCAGCGAGCAAGCGCTGCGCTGCCGCGACGTGCTGGCCGTGCTGGCCTGGCTGCCCCAGGCGCGGCCGGAGACCCTGCGCCGCCTGCAGCTGGCGGCCGCCCAGCAGGGGCGCTGGCTGTGGGTGTTCCGCCCCGACACGCAGCGCGGGCAGTCGTCGCCGGCGCCCTTGCGCCTGTGGGTGCTGGGGCGCGATACGCAGTTGCACGTGCACCTGGTCAAGCGGCGCGGCCCGCCCTTGCTGGAGCCCGTGGTGCTGCCGCTGCGCAATGCCGCGCTGGCGGCGGTGCTCGATGCCCAGGCGCGGCGCAAGCGGCTGGCGCAGCAGGACGCCGGCCACGGATGGGGCGCGCCGCTGCGCCCGTCCGCCGATCCCATGCCCGGCCCGGCCCTGCGCCGGCCCGATGTGCCCGGAGTGCCCCATGCACTGGATCGCACTGCCCCGCGCCGTGGATGAAGAGGCCGCGCCGTCCGGCGTGCCGCCGGAGGCCGACGCGTGGTGGTCGCTGCGGTGGTCGCCGCGCGTGGCCTTGATCGACGAGGCGCTGCTAATCGAGCTGTCCACCACCGCGCGCCTGTGGGGCGGGCTGCCGACGCTGCTCGAACAGCTGCGCCCCCATGCCGGCGATGCCGGTCTGCAGGCGCAGGCGCCGACCGCGCTGCAGGCCCTGGCCCGGCTGCGCATGGTGCAGGCCGGACGGCCGCTGCCGCGCCGCCTGCCGCACGATCTGCCGCTGCACACCCTGACCGACGCGCGCCCGCATGCCCGCGCGCTGGAGCACATGGGCTGCCGCACCTGGGGCGCGCTGCGGGCGCTGCCGCGGGCCGGCGTGGCGCGGCGCTTCGGTGCCGGGCTGCTGCGTGCGCTCGACCAGGCCTGGGGCGACGCACCGCACCAGCCGCGCTGGGTCGCGTTGCCCGAGACCTTCGCGCTGGAGGCCGAGTTGCCCGCCCTGGTCGAATCGGCCGGCGCCCTGGTGTGGTCGGCCGCCCGGCTGCTGCAGGCCCTGCAGCGGTGGTTGCAGGGGCGCCACCAGGGCGTGCTGGTGCTGCGGCTGGAGTGGCACCACCACCTGCGCCGGCTCGACGGCGTGCAGTTGCCGCCGTGGGACGGCATGGATCTGCGCACGGCCGAACCCGCCCAGGAGATGGCACACCTGCAGCGTCTGCTGACGGAACGGCTGGCGCACTGCCGGCTGGCAGCGCCGGTGGACCGCATCGCCCTGCGCGCCGTGCAGACGGGGCCGGTGCAGTCCGGCAGCGCCAGCCTCTTGCCGCCGGGGCCCGAAGAGGCCGCCGGCGACCCCTGGCACCAGCTGCAGGAGCGCTGGGCCGCCCGCCTGGGCGCGGACCGCATCCAGGCCGTGCAGCTACATGCGGACCACCGCCCCGAGCGCATGCAGCGCTGGCACCCCATGGCCGATGTCCATGCCCGCACGCCTGCCGCCGCCCCGCGGCCTGCGCTGACCCGCGCCACCGATCCGCGCGCCGCGCTCTGGCCGGCCTGGCTGAGCCAGCCGCCCCAGCCCTTGCGGGTGCAGCGGCACCGCCCCAGCCTGCAGGGACCGCTGAACCTGCTGGTCGGGCCCCAGCGCTTCGAGGCCGGCTGGTGGGAGCAGGCCGCGCCGGCAGGGGCCTGCGCGCCCGGGGAGTGCGCCACCGGCCTGGCGCGGCGCGAATACTTCGTGGCGCACAACGCCGCCGTCGGCGGGGTGTGGATCTACAGAGACCTGCTCCAGGCGCAGGAGCAGTCCGCCTGGTTTCTGCACGGGTTCTATGCGTAGCTATCAAAAATATAGCTGCTTGCGCTTGATGGATAAGCGCTGGAGGCCAAAAACACCATGAATCCGCCTGTGTTGCCCGATTACGCCGAGCTGCATTGCCTGAGCAACTTCAGCTTCCAGCGCGGCGCCTCCCATCCCTGGGAGCTGGTGGAGCGCGCCGTCGAGCGGGGCTATGCCGCGCTGGCGCTGACCGACGAATGCTCGGTGGCCGGCGTGGTGCGGGCGCACATGCAGGCCAAAGCGAAAGGACTGCGCCTCATCGTGGGCAGCGAGTTCCTGTGGGGGCCGCTGCGCATCGTGGCGCTGGCGCGCGACGTGCAGGGCTGGGGCGACCTGTGCGAGTTCATCACGGCCGCACGCAAAGACGCGCCCAAAGGCAGCTACCGGGTAGATGACGCCTCGCCCTTCGCGCTGCTGCGGGGCTGCGAGCTGCTGCTGGCCCCGCGCCGTGACGCGCCCGCCGCCGATGGCGTCCCCCGGGATCCGGTCTCCGCCGCGCGCCAGTGCCCGGCGAACGTGGCCCATGCGGTGTCGCTGCTCGCGCCAAAAGGGCAGCGCTCCCACCTGTGGCTGGCGGTGGAGCTGCACCAGGAGCCGGACGACGGCCTGTGGCTCGACACCCTGCAGCGCATCGGCACGCAGCAGGGCCTGCCGCTGGTGGCTGCGGGCGACGTGCACATGCATCGGCCCACCCGCAAGCCGCTGCAGGATGTGATCACGGCCATCCGCACCGGCCAGCCCGTGGCCGAATGCGGCTGGGCCCTGCAGCCCAACAGCGAACGGCACCTGCGCCACCGCCTCCGGCTGGCCGGGCTGTACCCGCCGCACCTGCTGGCGGCCACGCTGCAGGTGGCGCAGCGCTGCACCTTCCAGCTCGACGAGATCTGCTACCGCTACCCGCTGGAGACGGTGCTGCCCGGCATGACCGCGCAGCAGACGCTGGCCTGGCTCACCTGGGAAGGCGTGCGCAGCCGCTATCCGAACGATGCCGATCTGCCTCCGGCGCTGCGCCACCAGGTGCAGAAGGAACTGGACCTGATCGCCGACCTGGGCTACGAGATGTACTTTCTCACGGTGCACGACATCGTGCGCTTTGCGCGCAGCCGGGGCATCCTGTGCCAGGGGCGCGGCTCGGCCGCCAACTCGGCGGTGTGCTACTTCCTGGGCATCACGGCCGTCGACCCCGAGAAGACGGAGCTGCTGTTCGAGCGCTTCATCAGCAAGGTGCGCAAGGAGCCGCCGGACATCGACGTGGACTTCGAGCACGACCGGCGCGAAGAGGTCATCCAGTACATCTACGGCAAGTACGGCACCGAGCGCGCCGCCATCGCCGCCGTGGTCATCAGCTACCGCACGCGCAGCGCCCTGCGCGACGTGGGCAAGGCCCTGGGCGTGGCGCCCGCACTGGTGGACGCCTTCGCCAAGGACCACCACTGGTTCGACGAGACCATCGCCGAAGACCGGCTGCAGGCGCTGGCCGCCGACGTGGGCGTGCCGCTCGGCGCGCACACGGCCGCCCTGTGGCTGGAGCTGGCGCGCGGTCTCAAGGGCTTTCCGCGCCACCTGAGCCAGCACGTGGGCGGCTTCGTGCTCACCGAGGGCAAGCTCACGCGGCTGGTGCCGGTGGAGCCCGCCAGCATGGACCAGCGCTTCATCATCCAGTGGGACAAGGACGACCTGGACGAGATGAAGCTGCTGAAGGTGGACGTGCTCGCGCTCGGCATGCTGAGCGCGCTGCGCCGCGGCCTGGACGCCTACGCGGCCCTGCGCGGCGAGCGCTGGGGCCTGGCCGAGATCCCGCGCGAAGACCCCGCCACCTACGACATGATCTGCCGCGCCGACACCGTGGGCGTGTTCCAGATCGAGAGCCGCGCGCAGATGAGCATGCTGCCGCGCCTGCGCCCGCGCAAGCTGTACGACCTGGTGGTGGAGGTGGCCATCGTGCGGCCGGGACCCATCCAGGGCGGCATGGTCCACCCCTATCTGCAGGCGCGGGAGCGGGCCCGGCGCGGCGAGCCGCTGGTGCTGGAAAAGGAAGACCTGCGCCCTGCGCTCAAGCGCACCCTGGGCGTGCCCATCTTCCAGGAGCAGGTCATGCAGATCGCCATGATCGCCGCCGGCTTCGACGCCGGCGAGGCCGACGAGCTGCGCCGCTCCATGGCCGCCTGGCGGCGCCATGGCAGCGTGCACAAGTTCGAGGGACGGCTCAAGCAGGGCATGGCCGACCGCGGCTATCCGCCGGACTTCGCCGAGCGCATCTTCCAGCAGATGCTGGGCTTCGGCGAATATGGCTTTCCGGAAAGCCATGCCTACAGCTTCGCCCAGCTGGCGTACTTCAGCAGCTGGCTCAAATGCCACGAGCCGGCCTGCTTTCTGGCTGCGCTGCTCAACTCGCAGCCCATGGGTTTCTATTCGCCGTCGCAGCTGGTGCAGGACGCGCGCCGCCACGGTGTGCGCGTGCTGCCCATCGACGCCACCGTCAGCGGGTGGGACTGCACGATCGAAGGCGCGCTGCAGCCCGTGCCCGGCGTGGAGCAACCCCAGCCGGCCGTGCGCCTGGGCCTGCGGCTGGTGGTCGGTCTAGGCCGCCCGGCCGTGCTGCGCCTGCTGCAGGCGCGCGGCGTGGCAGGGCTGCCGGCGTCTTCGGAGGTGAACGCGCTCGATACCCTGGCCGTCTGGAGCGATGCGGGCACGCGCCCTTTCGCCAGCACCGAAGACCTGGCCCTGCGCGCCCGGCTGGAGCCGGCAGACCTGCAGGCGCTGGCCGCCGCCGATGCGCTGCGGGCCCTGTCGGGCCACCGCCGCCAGCAGGTCTGGGACGCCGCCGCGCAGCTGCGCGCACCGCCGCTGCTGCGCGAAGCCCCGGTGGACGAGCCCGCGCTGGCCCTGCCTGAGGCACCCGAGGGCGAAGAGATCCTGTTCGACTACGCCAGCACCGGCTTCACCCTGCGGCGCCATCCACTGGCCCTGCTGCGCCCGCGCCTGGAGCGCTGGAAGCTGTTGTCCGCCTTGCAGTTGCAGGCCACGCCGCACGGGCGCCGCGTGCGCGCCTGCGGCATCGTCACGGTGCGCCAGCGGCCGGGCAGCGCCAACGGCACGATGTTCGTCTCGCTGGAGGACGAGACCGGCCCGGTCAACGTGATCGTTTGGCCCGCCCTGGTGGATACCTGGCGCGTGCCACTGCTGCGCTCCCGGCTGCTGGCGGTGGAAGGCATCTGGCAGTGCAACGTGCCGCCGCGCAGCAGTGGCGGCGGCGAGGGAGGCGATGGAGGCGGCGAGGAGGGCGCACCCACGGCCGTGCGCCACCTGATCGCCCAGCGCTTCAAGGACCTGACGCCGTGGCTCGGCCGACTGGGTGGCGCGCTGGACGGCAGCCGCGATTTCCACTGAGGTACGGGCAGGCAGGCATGCCCATCATGCGAGGCTGCTGCGGAACTTCACAGAGGCTTCGTGAGCGCCGCAACTACGCCGTGGATGGATCAGAGAACCAGGAACGGGGGTTATAAGACTCCGACTGATGCGTCAGATCTCTGGCTTTTTCCGAATCTGCGTTATTGGATTTTCGTCCGTGTCCGCTGCCGCAAGCCGTTCCAACGACTGCGTGGCGCCCAGAGCAACCTCTGACTTGGCCATGGACTGCTCCAGTGAATGCCAGATTGCGGCTACCGATCGGCTTCGATCGTTAAATATTCTTCCAAAACATTGGCACGTTCGCAGAGACGAAAAATTTCTTTCTGCATGACTTGAAAGCTGCTCACCGTTTCGCTGCCATAGAGTGATGACTCAAAGGTTTTACTGGTGTTGTGGAAATCGAGCCAGGCGCGCTCTGCGCGAATCAGGCTGTCCTTGGCCGTGCCAAGCTGCTTGCTGAGCAGCGATTTATAAGCAGTGTTCAATCGCGCGTCTTGTCGTGTCTTCTCCGCAGCTTGGCAAGCAGCGAGCGCGATGTTGTCTGATTCCGCTTTTTCAACACATCCATAGAACGCATTGCTGATGCCTGGAGGCGCCTGACGTTTGATGACCAGAGCGGTGCTTTCATACGCCAGTGCGCCAGAGCCATGCACCAAGACGGCGAAGCTGAGAATGAACATCCTGGTTGCTGTTTTCATTTGATGCCGACTCGATAAGCCAAAGGGTTGGGGGAAAAGTGTTTGCTAAGGCGCACGAACAGCGTAACCCGAGCAGTCCTTCAGGCTTAGGCTCCGCGAGAATGTCGTCAGTTATCTAGAATTTCGCTTCCTTGCTAGCAGGTCGCAGCACCTGCTGACCCAGATCATTGCCGATGCTGAGAGAGCCGATCCCGCCCGAAAGCCCTTGTGCTCGCGTGGCCTGCGGTGGCACGACCGAAGAATAGTCCGCAAAGAGATCGGGTATGCGCCATTGCGCGGAAATCGACTCGCGGCTGCCGCCCAGACCGTTGTTAGGGCTGTCATCCAAGCTGAATCATGATCGAGGCGGAAGTTTATTCCCCGTTGCTGCTCGCCGCTGCGCTCGGCAGCCGGCGCGTGGCTGAGCAGATGGGATCAATGGATGGCCTCCCTCTTCTACCAGAGTGGCAGAGATGCACGCGTCTGATGAGGCATATGCATCCTTTTGCAAGAACAGCTCTCCGCAGCTGATTCCACGCGTACCCAGTGGCCAAGGACAAAACTTGGTCGGCGGGAGCCTTGCGTGGAAAAACCAAAGATCAGCGACGTTCCGTAGGTGCTTGGTTCCGCGTTCCTCCGGCGCCCTCCAATGCAGCCAGGCGTCAGCGCATCGGCCCGGAGCCGGGCCCCAGGTCGCGCCAGGCCGGTGGAACCAGGTCGTACAGGGGCGTGGGATCGCGCGAGAACGGCTGCGGGCCGGGCGCGGGCAGGGCGGGCCGCAGGCTGCCGGGGCGGGTCACGTCGAACTGCGCGAGCTGCTGCATCCAGCCGATGTCCACCGTGCCATCGGGCGCGGGACGTGAATAGATCAGCTCCAGCATGCGCCGGGCGGGTGCGCTGCCGCTGGCCGCCGCCACCTGGTACAGGCGGATGGCTTCCGCATAGTTGGAGGGCACGCCTTCGCCCCGGTGATAGCGCAGCGCCTGGGCGAAGAACTGTTCGGCCGAGGTTCGCCCCGTGGCGGAGGCGCCGGCATTCGGCCGCACCGGGTCCTCGCCCTGCAGCTGGCTGGCCAGCCGCCGTGCATTGCCGGCAGCCGCGGGTGACCTTTCGGCCGCTGCGCGAAAGCGTTCCAGCGCCGGTTGCAACTGGCCCTGGGCCACGTTCTCCAGGCCCAGCTCGGTCAATGCCCCAGCGCTGCCGGCCTGCGCGGCGCGCAGGAGCAGGGCATGGTAGGGCTGCGCGCCCGTCGCCGCATCGCGCCCAGGCCCCGGTCCGGGTCCGGGAAGCGAGTGGGGCTCGGAGCGCGGCAGCGGTGCCAGCCGCGTCGCCACCCACCATTCCAGGTACAGGGCACGCGCCGGGTCGGCGGCGCGCAGCTGCGCAATCCAGGGCCGGGCCGCTGCCGGGTTGGGGGCGGTCGTGCAGCCGTCGATGGCGCACCAGGCCAGGCCCGCGGGCGCCAGGGGGTGCCCTGCCTGGCGGGCCTTGTGGAACCATTGCTGCGCCTGGGCAGGATCAGCCGGCATGGCGATGCCGTGCAGGGCCAGCAGACCCAGCAGCCAGGCCGCGTCGCGGGCGGAGGTGTCCGCGGCGCCGGCGCGCGGTGGGCGCATGGCGTGACGCGGCTGTGGGCGGGTGGCGGCACCAGCGTCAGTGGGCGCACTGGGTAACGCCTGGCCGCCGCTGCTGCCGCCGCCGGCCTGCGCACGCAGGCGCTGCAGCGCTTGCTCGGTCGCGCTCATCGGCTCCATGGCCGGCGCCTGTATGCCGGCATGCGGCAGGTTGATGGGGGCAGGGCGGGTCTGGTCGCCCAGGATCGGCCCCGTCTGTGCGTGGGCCTGTGACCAGGCCAGGGCGGCACCCGGCGCGCACAGGCCCAGGCACAGCAACAGCCCGGCCAGGCCGGCCCAATCGGCGCGGGGCCGGCCGGCGGCTCGGTATGGCGGGAGGCGGTTCATGGCGGCTCCGGTCAGTCAGTGGGCGCGGTGGATCCGGCCTACTTGCGACCGCCGGCATTGCCGCTACCGGTATTGCCCGGGTTGCCGGCGGGGGCCGGAGCCGGGGCCGGCGGTGGCGCCCGGCGCGGCACCACGTTCCAGTACATCGCGTTGCCGGTGTATTGGTCTGCGCCCAGTGCCTGGGCTATCGCCACATTCACGCTCTCCAGTGTGGGGTAGCCCGCCACGGGCTTGAAGGCCGGTCCGCGCAATGCTTCGGGCAGGCGGGCCACGGCGTCTTCGTCGGTGGCGAAGCAGGCCACGCCTTCGGTGCCCGGGCTGCCAGCGTCCATCACGAAGCCGGGGTTGGGGCTCATCCAGTCGGGAATGCGCACGGCCTGGCGGGCGGACACCCAGCCCGAGCTGTTGGTGGCGTTGGGCAGCAGGCGGATCACCGTGCCATTGGCGCTGCCCATGTAGCAGGACAGGTAGGAGGCCCGAGACACCGTGGCCGACAGGAAGATCTGCTCACCCACCTCGAAGGCCTTGCGGTCGATCAGGATGTTCTCGATCTGCAGATCGATGGTGCGCGGTTCGGGCGGCGCGCCGTAGGCCACCGTGGCGCCTGTCTGCGCGGCGGTGGCTGCCGTGGCGGCCGGCTGGGCAGACTGGGGCTCCCAGCCCACGCGCACCAGCTTGCCGTCCGGCCCCAGGCCGACGAAGCTGCGCAGCGCGCGCTCGTAGGTGGCGAAGTCCACCACACCGGTGACGACCATGCCCTGGTCGGCCTGGTAGCGGGCGATGGCTTCGCGCGTCTGCGCGGCGTTGCGGTCCCAGTCCTGTTCGCTGGCGACGCGGTAGCCCTGCGTGGCGAGCGAACTGCGCACCAGGCGGCGCTGCACCGTGGCATCGCCCTCGTCATACCAGTCGCGCAGCTGGCGCTGGAAGTCCGGATGGTTCTGCTCCAGCGTGAGGCACTGCCAGTAGGGCAGGCGGGCCCACTTGCCCACCAGCTCGATCATGGCCAGTTCCACCAGCGTGCGCACGGCGGGGCCGGAGCCCTGGGCATAGTCGCGGCCCACGGTGAACTGCACGCCGTAGCTGCCGATGCGGCCGGCCAGGTCCAGCCCCTGGCCCCCGTTGCCGATGACGATCTCGTTGGCCGAGTCCAGCCCCGGGATGATGGTGCGGCTGCGGAAGTCGCCCAGGTGCATCTCCAGCCCGATCACGGTGGCGTTGCGCGTGCGGCTGTAGCCTGTTTCCAGCCGCGAGGCGGAGGTGCCGATGTCCATGTTGTTGCGGATGACGTTCTGGTCCACGAACGCCACGGCGCCCGACACGTACAGGGCCGGACGCTGCAGCTGGATCTGGTTGTTGTTGAGCAGGATGGTGGTGAGGTTCTGCACCGTGTCCTGGCGGGCGATGTCCACCTCGTAGTCCACATAGCGGAAGGCGTTGGACAGGCGGGACATCTGCGACAGCGCGGTGATCACCATGTCCTTGGTCGCCACGGCCACGCGGCCGGAGAAGTCAGGGATCTGCTTGCTGGTGATGAGGGTGGTGGGCAACTGTGCCTCGCGGAACAGGTGGTCCATGCACATCAGCGAATCCGAGAAGCTCGAGAACGAGCGCACCGGCCGCACGGTGGGCCGGTCCGCCGCATAGCCGTGGCTGTGGAAGGCCGCGTCCTCGCGGGCGTTCATGGGGGTTGCGCAGCCCGCCAGCAAGGTGGCGAGGGCCGTCAGGCCGGCGCCAAGGCGCAGGCGGCGGCCCCAGCCGGCCACGCGGCCGGCCACAGGTTCGGTGCTCATGGTCATCCCCCTCGGAAACCGGCGGGCAATCCTCGCCCCAGCGCCGTGGCGCCGGCTGGCGGGCCCGTCCGGTTCAGTTGCAGACGTTGATCAGATCGCCGCGCAGCACCACCACCTGCTGCTGCGGGCTCGGTCCATAGCGGTTGAAGGCCCCGGCGGCGCCGGTGGCCGGCGTGGTGCTGCCCACTTCCTGCACGCAGGTCTTGCGCTGGCCCTGGGCATTGGCGCGGGTCACCACATCGCTGTCCGTGGCGATGCCGGCGGCCTGGTCGGAGAAGGCCTTGGCCTCGAACCGCGCCACCTTGGCCTTGATATAGGACGGCATGTCGTCCTGGGTTTCCAGTCCCTGGGACCGGGCGGCATTGTTCAGCGGCAGCGACAGGTGCTGTACCGGCTGGTTCAGGATCACCGGATCTTCGCCGGGCGCGGCCAGCAGGGCCGGGGCGGTGAAGACCGTCAGCAGGCAGACGCCTGCCTTGAGGAGAAAAAACTGCTTCACGGAGATTGATGCCATGGTGGACCTCCATCCCGCCAGGCAGGCCCGCGGCCGGCCCCCGTCTCGGGGCCTGCGCGCGGTCTTGCTGGCAGGCAGTGCTGTAGGGCTGCGATCAGTTGCAGGCCTGGCAGCCGTTGTTGGTGGAGATGTTCTGCACGGCGCTGGAGCTGCCGTTGGCGTAGTTGCCGATGTAGGAGTTGCGTGCAGCCACCAGCTGCAGTTGCTCGCCGCCGACGTTCACGTGGCCGATGTTGGAGGCCAGGCTCTGCGTGGCCACGGCCTGCGAGCCGCTGGCCTTGTTGGCGATTGTCGTGTACTTGGCGGACACCATCTGCACGGAGGTGTCGTCCACGGTCACGTAGCCGGTGTTGCTGGCCAGGTTCTGGCGGGCCGCGCCGCCGAACTCGGCGTCGTTCTTCACCGAGCTGTGCGACAGCGAGGTCAGTTGCAGGCTGGTGGCGTTGATGTTGATCTCGGGGGTGCTGCTGCCGCCGCCGTTGTTGCCCCCATTGCCACCGCCATTGTTTCCACCACCGCTGCCCCAGGCAAAGGCGCTGGCGGCGAACAGGCTGAGGGAGAGAATTGCAAGCTTCTTCATGATCACACTCCTTGGTTGCTTCTGACACATGCCGGGAACCGGCCCATTCCGGTCCCGGCAGCGGGTCGACAACATCAGCGATATGGCGCTGTGCTGTTGTCTGGCTGCAGTGTGTGATGCGGGGGCACCGCCGAACATCTCCGGATCGGGGTAGCCGGCTTGTGGCGCGTGAACACCCTTGCACAGGAGGCTAGGCCCCCTTGTTTTCAGCCACTCCAGAGAGGTCTCAATCGATTTCTGGACGTGCCATTGCCGGTAGTGTCCAAATGAAACAAAAGTAATGGCAAGCGAGGCATGTGTTTAACGACAGGAGGCTTGCGCAAGATTGAATGACCGGAATATGACGCGGATAAGTACCGATGGCTTCCAGCCTTTTCCTCTCTGTGGAATATGCGTTTTGCACTTCTCTCGAGTAGTAGGGTTGTTTCTGGTTATCCGTGATGTCCCGGCCGCGTTTATCTAATGGTTAGTATCTAATTGTGTCTAAAGTAACCTCTGTATAAACGACAGCCCGCATGTAGATATTTGTTCTTTAATTCATCCCGGTGTGCTTTTCGTAATCAAAAGTCGCACCGGAATACAAGAGAGGAGCACCTATGACAAGTGTTGGAGTGACAGTGGGCGAATGCGATGGCGCCGTGGCGGTACTCGAACGGGGCGCTTTGTCGGGAGGGCAGTTCGCCATGCACCGCAACCCGCCATCCGTGTGGCCGGACTTTCTGGCCGGCCAGGTCGAAAAGCCGGTGCGGGTGCTGCTCATCGATGACGACGCGCACATGCGCCGCGTGATCGGCCAGGAACTCATGGCCGACCCGCGCACGCTGCTGGTGGGCCAGGCGACCAATGTGCGGGAGGGACGCCGTGCTATCAAGCAGCATGAATTCGATGTGATGCTGGTCGACCTGCACCTGGGCGATGGCGAGGGCTTCACGCTCATCGACTGCATGAAGTCCGCACGGCCCTCGGCCGAGGCGGTGATGATCTCCATCATGGACGCGGACGAACAAGTGCTGCGGGCCTTCGAACTGGGCGCCACCGGCTACCTGGTGAAGAACTCCTGGTTCGGCAACTACCCCCAGGCCGTCCTGCAAGTGGCCAACGGTGGTGCTTCCATCACGCCGAATCTGGCCCGGCGGCTCCTCCAGCGTTTCGACCAGGGTACCTCCGCCAGCGCATCGCCTGCGCGGCGGCAGGACGCCCCGGACACCGAGCGCCTGTCCGTACGCGAGAAGGAAGTGCTGCGCATGGTGGCCAGCGGCTACACCAGCGCGGAAATCGGCGCCCGCCTGCTCATTAGTGCCATGACCGTGAACACGCACATCAAGAACATCTACCGCAAGCTGCAGGTGCGCACGCGGGCCCAGGCGGTACGCTTCGCCTCGCTCAGAGGCCTGTTCTGATCCGGAAGCGATCTGCTGCCTGACGCCCTGGGGTCGTGCCTGACGGCTGATGCACCGTGTTCCTCTCCCGTCCTCCCGTGTTCGCCTTGGCCTGTGTGGGGCTCTGGGCCGCCCAACTGGCGGTGCATGTCGGGGTGCTGCTCTGGCTGCATGCGCCCCTGGCGCAGAGCGGCTGGCTGGGCTGGTACCTGGCCAGCCTGGCGTGCAATCTGGGCATGGGCGCGCTGCTGCTGCCGCAGTTGCCGCGCGTGCTGCGGTGGCGCCCGCGCCGCCACCTGCGGCCCAGTCCCGAACTGCGGGACGAGCGCCGCCGTATCGCACGCGATCTGCATGACCAGATCGGCTCGCAACTGGTCAGCGCCATGGCGCTGCTGGACGCCGATGCCCCTGCGCAGGCCCGGCAGGCGCTGGAGCAGTGCATGCTCGATGCGCGCCTGCTGGTGGACTCCATGGATGGCCACGACGATGCGCTGACGGACAGTCTGGCGCGCCTGCGGCACCGTCTGCAGCCGGTGCTGGAGGGCCGCCACATCCGGCTCGTCTGGTCCGTGGAGTGGGCCCAGGGCGTGCCTGCGGGCACGCGCGCCCGGGAGCTGACCTGCGTGGTGCGTGAAGCTGTCAGCAACGTGCTGCAGCATGCGCAGGCCACAGAGGTGTCGGTCTCCCTGGTCCTGCAGGAAACGCCTTTAGGCCGTGCATGGCACCTGACCGTCTCGGACAACGGCCGGGGCTTGCCACCCGGCGGCCTGGTCCACACCGGCCTGGGCATGGCGAGCATGCGGGAGCGCGTGGCGCGGGCTGGCGGCACCTTGCAAGTGCTGAACGGCGCCCAGGGCGGCGTGGTGGTACAGGTGACCGTACCCGCAGACCGTTGACGGGGGGCGCCGCCGCTGCGCGCGAGGAGGGCTCAGCGCGCGGGCGAAGCGGCGGATGCCGGAGCGCGGGCCGGCCGTGCGGCGCCGGGCTTGCCGGTCTTGACCGCGTCGTTGGCCCGCGCCAGCAGGGCGGCGCAGTTCTCGTCGTCGTCTGCCGCGGGCACGGTGATGGGCACCAGGGCCAGTGCCACGGGCGCCACGGCGACTGCAGCCACCGCCGCCCCGGCACGCAGCAGCAGCGGGCCGGCTTCCACGCCCACCTTCGGATCAGCGAAGGTACCCCGCACATACAGCGGCGTGCGCAGGGACAGGAATTTCCATTGCAGCGATTCCGGCTTGATGCGCAGATCCATCCGCTCGTTGCCCAGATCCACGGTTCCAGTGGCCTGCACCACGGCTTCGTCGGTGCTGAGCTTGACCGAGCGTGTCTGCGCCACACCGTTGTTCACGGCGAAGTCGGCCACGGCGCAGCGCAGCTTCACTTCCTCGTTCTCGCCGAACAGCTTGGCCACCACCACGCTGCCCACATTGAGCGCGGCCAGGTCCAGCATCTGCTTGCTGAAGGTGCCATCGCGGATGTACAGGCGGGCCTCGCCCGAGCTGCTGCCCAGCATGCGGGCGACCGAGTTGCCATTGGCCGCCAGGGCGACCGCGCCATCCAGCCGCCCGAAGCTCTTCTTCATCAGGTCTACCTCAGGGAAGAGGGCAGAGAGGCGCAACCCTTCCACCGTACCGCGCAGCTGCGTCTTGAGCGGGCCCGAGCGGCTGTCGAGCACCACCTGCGAGTCGATCTTGCCCTGCGCCACGCCGAAGCGCAGCGGCGACAGCGTCAGCTGCGCATTGTCGAGCACGGCGTGCACGTTCAGGTTCTCGATCGGCAGGCTGCCGGGGCGCACGATGCGCTCGCCGGTGAACGTCAGGTCCACGTCCATGGCGTTCCAGCGGTCCGTGGCGAAGGCGGAGTCGGGCAGCACCTTGCCGGGCCGCTTTGAAGTGCCCGTCTGCGCCTTGCCTTCCTCGCTGGGCGTGCCGATGACGGGGCCCAGGTCGGCCAGCCGCAGCTGCTTGGAGGTCATCGTGCCCTGCAGCTTGGGCCGGGGCTGACCGGAGGTGTACTTCAGGCCGCCGTGCAGGTCGCTTTCACCCACGGTGCCATGGAACTCCCGGTACTCCCACGTGGCCTGATCGGGGCGCAGATTGCCCACCAGGTGCCCACGCGTCTGGAAGGGCGGCGTGTTGGGCAGGACGAGCCCGGTCAGGGCATAGAGGTCTGCCATGCTGCTGGCCTTGAGCATCACCTGCAGGTCCATGCCGTCCAGCGCCGCGGGGTTGGCGAGGATGCCCTCGACCTCGGTCTGCACGCTGCCGGCGCGGGCCTTGAACTGCAGCGGATAGTTCACCACCTTGTCGCGCAGCGAGAGGATGGAGCCGCCCTGGCCCTCGCCCTGCACGCGCGCCTTGCCGTAGCGCCCCTCCAGTCCGACGCGCACGCCGTACTTGCCCGGAGCCTGCCCGGCGGGCGTGTCGATGGTGTCGATGCGGGCACGCAGCGCCAGGTCCTTGCTGCCGTCGGAATAACCCAGCCAGCCGCCGCGGATGATGAGCTGGCCTACGCTCAGATCCCAGGGGTTGTCCTTCGGTTCGGTTTCGCCGCTGTCCTCGCGCCGCTGGAAGGTCCAGTTGTTGGTGCCATCCGACTTGCGGCCGAGCACGATGTCCGGTGCCGTGAGCACCACGGTGTCGAGCACCACGGTGCGTGCAAGCAACGGCAGCAGCTGCAGCGTGGCGCTGGCACTGCCGATGGTGCCCATGGTCTCGGGCGGGCGTGGTGGCGCATCGGCTTCGGGGTCGCCGTTCTCCCGGGCCAGGGCGCTGGAGACGGCGGTTGGTGCAGGCTGCGTCTGCGCCGCCGAGGCCTGCACGGCCGGGGTGGAAGCGGCTCCGTTCGCGGCGGACGCAGCCGAGGCGGCCAACGCCGCTGACGACGCTGCCGCAGCCGGTGCATCCGCGCTGGCTGCCGCCGTCACCCGCCGGGGCGCGGGCTTGCGCGGCACGGCGGGCAGGGTCTTGTCCCCGGCCGCGGGCTCTTCTGCGATCGCGAACTGCGGTGGGTTGTCCATCACCAGCTGCCGGGCCTGCACTGTCACGCCGGGCACCCAGCGGCGCCAGCCGGTTTCCAGCGGCTGGGGCCAGTGCCAATCGGCCGACAGATCCCCTTCGATGGCGAAGCGGCGGCCGGTGGCCTCGCTCACCTTCTCGTTGATCCACGGCTTGTGGCGGTTCCAGTCCCAATGGGTGATCAGGATGGCCGCCACCACCAGCAGGGCCACCAGTGCGGCCAACGTACCCAGCAGCCACCGAATCACCCAGTGCGTCTTTCGGGACGGGCGGGTAGCGGCGGCGGAGGGCGAGGCGGGTGAATCAGCGGTCATGTCGATGGCGGGTTCCTGCGGCGCTGCGGCGGGGCAGGGCCGGATGGGCACGTACGGCGTGCGGAACCTCGCCTGCTGCTGCACCGGCGGAACACCGGTAGGAGTCTTTGGCCCGAATGCTAGTGCGGCGGGCTGCCGTTGCACCGTATCGCGAACCGTTTGCCGCTCTTGTCCTACAGCACCGCTGGCGTCATCAACAAGGCGGTCGGTGCTGCCTACAATCGCCCGCCATGTACAACAGCCACGATCCTCGTGTCCTGCCCGTGCGGGACGGCGTGAGTCCCAGTTGCGTGGTCCAACCTGCCGCAGCGCAGGGCCTGGTGCTGGACTTCCTGGCCCACCACCTGCCGGCCGTGAGCCGCGACGACTGGCTGCGTCGCATGGCACTGGGCGAGGTGGTGGACGAATTCGGCGTCCCGGCCACGCCGCAGCAGCCGGTGCGGCCGGGTGTCCGGTTGTACTACTACCGCGAGCTGCCAGAGGAGCGCGAGATTCCCTTCGCGGAATCCATCCTCTACCAGGACGAGCATTTGCTGGTGGCCGACAAGCCGCACTTCCTGCCCGTCGTGCCCTCCGGCCGTTACCTGCAGCAGACGCTGCTGGTGCGCCTCAAGCGCCGGCTGCAGCTGCGCGAGCTGTCCCCCGTGCACCGCATCGACCGCGACACCGCCGGCCTGGTGCTGTTCTCGGTGCAGCGCAGCACGCGGGGGCGCTACCAGGCACTGTTCCGCGACCGCACCGTGCACAAGACCTACGAGGCGATCGCCCCCTGGCGTGAAGACCTGCCGTTTCCGCGCACGCACACCAGCCGGATGGAGGAAAGCGCGCAGTTCTTTCGCATGCACGAAGTCGCCGGCGAGCCGAACACCTGCACCCACATGGAGGTGATCGAGCGCCTGGGCAGTTGGGCACGCTACCGGCTGTCGCCCGTCACCGGCAAGCGCCACCAGCTGCGAGTGCACATGTCTGCGCTGGGCCTGCCCCTCTGCGGCGATGCCTTCTACCCCGAAGTGAACGATCCGCCCGAAGGCGATTACTCGAACCCCCTGCAGTTGCTGGCGCGGTCCTTGGCATTCACCGATCCGCTGACGGGGGAGCCGCGCAGGTTCGACAGCCTTCTGCGGCTGCACGCCTTGGCGGACCTGTCGCCGATCGCGCCCCGTACGGGCACCGCGGGGCCGATGGCTTAACGCCCGCCTTGGAAGCCGCGGTGCTATGGCGCCGCCGCCCGCGCCTTGGGTGCATCGGATGCCTGGGCCTGTCTGCCGGCAGCGCGGGGCCTCTATAATCCTTCGTTCAGCCTGGCAAGGCCCCATGCCAACCCAGCGCTGCAGCACCATGCGGGTGTAGTTCAATGGTAGAACGGCAGCTTCCCAAGCTTCATACGAGGGTTCGATTCCCTTCACCCGCTCCAGATTCCTTCCCGCCAAGCCCGCCGTCCTGCCCGACGCGGGCTTTTTGCTTTTGAGGCCGGCTGCCTGCCGCAAGCACTCCGCTCAATGCTTTGCGCATAAGCAAGCACGTTTTGCTTGGTTGGCCGGCGCCTTCGCGGCCCTTAGATTCCGTTGCAACGGCACCAGCAAGGCTGCCGATCTGCAACGAAAGGACCGAGGGACATGACGCATACGTTGGCACAGCACCAGACATCGACGGCCACCCGCCATGGGGTGCGCCACCGCCTGCGCCGCTGGGCCTGGGTGGGCACCTGGCTCGTCGGCGCGGCCTGGGCGCCCCTGGCCGCCGCGAATACGGGCGGCGCCACCGCCGCGGGCCCGCTGGTGACCACCGAATGGCTGGCCCAGAACCTGGACAACGCCAAGGTGCGCGTGATCGAGGTGAGCGTGAACCCCGGCCTGTACGAGCGCAGCCATGTGCCCGGTGCCGTGAACTTCTCCTGGCATAACGACCTGAACGACAAGGTGCGCCGCGACATCGTCGGCAAGGAGGCCTTCGAGGCGCTGCTGTCCAAGGCCGGCGTGGCGCCCGACACCACCGTGGTGCTCTACGGCGACACCAACAACTGGTTCGCTGCCTGGGGCGCCTGGGTGTTCGACATCTACGGCGTGAAGAACGTCAAGCTGCTCGATGGTGGCCGCAAGAAGTGGGAGGCCGAGAGCCGGCCCCTCAACAACCGCGTGCCCGAATACGCCGCCACCACCTACCGCGTGGCGGCCGTGAACACGAACCTGCGGGCCCGCCTGTCGGATGCGCTGGCTGCGGCCGAGGGCAAGAGCGAGGCCAAGCTGGTGGACATCCGTTCGGCCGATGAGTACAGCGGCAAGGTCTTCGCCCCGGCGGGCGTGCCCGAGCTGTCGATCCGCGCGGGCCACATTCCCGGCGCCGCCAATGTGCCCTGGGGTCAGGCGGTGCGCGAAGACGGCACGTTCAAGTCCGCAGACGATCTGCGCAAGCTCTACGCCGCCGTGGGCATCGACGGCAGCAAGCCCATCATCACGTACTGCCGCATCGGCGAGCGTTCCAGCCACACCTGGTTCGCGCTGAACAAGATCCTGGGGTATTCGGTGAAGAACTACGACGGCTCTTGGACTGAGTACGGCAACGCGGTGGGCGTGCCCATCACCAATCCGTCCGGCACCGTGTGGGCCGCCAAGTAAAGGATTGCCAGCCGGGCCGCGCTACAGCCGGTTGACGCGGCACCGCCCCGGCACCGCCTGACCCGCGGTTCATGTTTTGTCAGTAGGGGGTCTCCTTCACAGCCCGCTTCGTGCGGGCTTTTTTTTGGCGTGAGCAGTTGGGGAAGGGACGGGACGATGCCTTTGTCGATCCATGCGCTGGCAGCCGCGGCGCTGCTGGTGGGGGTGCTGGGAGTGGCGCAAGGCCTGCCGCAATGGGCGGCCAGCGGCGGGCGCACGCTGGCCTTCGCGTGGCTGGTGGGTGCGGCGCTGGGCCTGGTGCTGCAGCGCGCACGGTTCTGCTTCTACTGCCATGCCCGCGACTGGTTCGAGGGCCGCGACCCGCGGGGGCTGCTGTCCATCGTGCTGGCCCTGGGCATCGGCGTGGTGGCGACCACGGCGGTGCTGGGTGCCTGGGTGCCGGACCCGCGTGCGGGTTCCCTGCCGCCAGACATGCACATCGGGCCGGTGAGCGGCGTGCTGGTGTTGGCCGGGCTGGCGTTCGGCCTGGGCATGGTGGTGTCGGGCTCGTGCATCAGCGCGCACTGGTACCGGCTGGCCGAAGGCTCGGCCGTCGCGCCCTTCGCACTGCTGGGCACGGCGCTGGGTTTCATCCTGGGCTTCAAGAGCTGGAACGCGCTCTACAGCTGGAGCGTGGCGGATGCGCCCGTCGTGTGGCTGCCGGCCCATCTGGGCTATGGCGGCGCACTGCTGCTGCAGGGCAGCGTGCTGCTGGCCGTGGCCGCGTGGCTGTGGCGGGGTTTTGCCCGCCAGGGCGGCCAGATGCCTGCAGAGCCGGCCGCCTCGGCGGTCTCGGCCCGCGTGGATTCGCCGGGCGCGGGCGTGCCGCCACTGGGCGCGGCCTGGGCCCGGCTGTGGCAGGGGCGGTGGCCGTATTGGCTGGGCGGGCTGGCGGTGGGTGTAATCGGTGCGCTGGTGATCGTGCGCATGCGGCCCCTGGGCGTGACGGCCACGCTGGGTAGTGCGGCGCGTTCGTGGGCGCAGGGGCTGGGTTGGATTCCGGACCGCCTGAATGGCCTGGACGGCTTTGCCGGCTGCGCCACCGCGCCGACGGCCCATTGGCTCACGCCCAACGCGGCGCTGATCGGCGGGCTGGTGGCGGGCGCCTTCGTCGCCGCGCTGGCGAGCCGGCAGTTTGCGCCGCGCTGGCCCACGTGGCGGGATGCATCGCGCGGCGTGGCCGGCGGTGTGCTGCTGGGCTGGGGCGCGATGACGGGCCTGGGCTGCACCATCGGCACCTTGCTGTCGGGCAGCATGGCGGGGGCCCTGTCGGGGTGGGTTTTCGGCGCAGCGGTCTTTGCCGCCGTGGGGCTGGGGCTCGCCGCGAAGCGCCGGCTGCTGCGGTGATCGATTCAAGCCATAGCGGCCTGCGGCCCAATGGATACGGGTGCATGCAGCTATCGAAAACGTAGTGAAAAGCCCGGCGGGCGGGGCATGGCGGGCGCCATGTTGGGATGTTTGCTGACGCGCCGCAGGGGACTGGCAAGTCACCATCTGCCGCTACGGCCCGCGCGGTGCGGGCTGCATGAGGGATGCAATGGCGTCTAAGGACAAGAAGAAAGAGGGCGGTTCCCCGCGCAAGGCGGGCGAGCGCCTGAGCGAGAAGGAATTGAAGGCCCAGCGCGATCTGTGCGTGCTGGGCCCCCACGGCGAGCTGGAGCTGCCGTCGGTCGTCATCGACGGCTACAGCCTGGAGCTGCGCGAGGGCGATGAGTTCATTGGCGACAACGCCAGCCGCACCGCTTTCCGGCACATGCTGGACGCCTGGCGCAAGCTGTTCACCGAGATGGCCGGCAAGGACCCGCTGGGCTCCAAGCCGACGCAGGAGATCGGCAAGCAGAAGCTCGACGAACTGCTCGAGCGCGACGGCCCGGCCGCCGCGGCCATCCGCGCGGCGCAGGAGGACTACGCGATCCAGCTGTCCCATGTGACGCAACGCTTTCTCAAACACAAGACCTGGAAGGGCGTGGAGCGCGTGATCGTGGGCGGCGGCTTCCACCAGAGCGAGGTGGGCCAGCAGGCCATCGAGGCGGCGGCCAAGCTGCTTACCAAGGACAAGGTGCCGGTGGAGTTGCGCACGCTGCGCCACCACGCCGACGACGGCGGCCTGGTGGGCTGGGTGCATCTGGCGCCGACCGCGCTGCTGCAGAGCTACGACGCCATTCTGGCGGTGGACATCGGCGGCACCAACGTGCGCTGCGGCGTGGTGGTGACGCACCTGCACAAGGCGCCGGACATGTCCCGCGCCGAGGTCGTGCGCCGCGAGAAATGGGGCCACGCGGCCGAGGACCCGAAGCGCGACGAACTGGTGGAAGGCATCGCCGGCATGCTGGAAAAGCTGCTGGAGTACGCCGAGAAGCACGACATCCGCGTGGCGCCCTTCATCGGCGTGGCGTGCCCGGGGCTGATCTGCGAGGACGGCTCGCTGGCCGGCGGCACGCAGAACCTGCCGGGCAACTGGGAGAGCATGCGCTTTCACCTGCCGCGTGACCTGTGCGACCGGCTGCCTTCGATTGGCGATGGCCGCACGCAGGTCTGCCTGCACAACGATGCGGTGGTGCAGGGCCTGTCCGAACTGCCGTTCACCCAGGACGTGAAGCGCTGGGCGGTGTTGACGGTGGGCACGGGCCTGGGCAACGCCAGCTATACCAACCGGCCCCCGACGGTGTGACGCGCGGCCCCAGGCAATCCTGGGTGCGGCGGGGTGCTTGCTATATTTAAGTGAGCTGCTTGCGCCGAAAGATTAAGGACTTCCAATAGAAAAGAGCAGGGATCGCTTGATTGACAAGCGCTACCTGCTCTTTTTTATGTAGCGGCGGGCGCCGCGTCCGGGCGGCCGATCCGGCCGCCGCTGCTCGGCGTTCAGCCGCCGCCGGCGAAGACCTGGCCCATCAGCGGGAACAGGCCCATCATCAGCGCCGCGCCCATCAGCGCCAGGCAGACCAGCACCGCCCACTTGAGCGTGAAGCGCTGGTGGTCGCCGAAGTCGACGCCGGCCAGGCCCACCAGCAGGTAGGTGGAGGGCACCAGCGGACTCAGCAGGTGCACGGGCTGGCCGATGAGCGAGGCGCGCGCCATTTCCACGGCGCTGATGCCGTAGTGCTGCGCGGCCTCGTTCAGGATGGGCAGCACGCCGAAGTAGAACGCGTCGTTGGACATGAAGAATGTCAGCGGCATACTCAGCAGCGCAGTGATGGTGGGCATGTACGGGCCCATGCTGTCGGGAATGGCCGCCAGCAGGCCGCGCGACATCGCCTCGACCATGCCGGTGCCGGACAGGATGCCGGTGAACACCCCGGCCGCAAAGATCAGCGACACCACGGCCAGCGCATTGCCGGCGTATTCGGCCACCAGCGCGCGCTGCTGGTCCACGTTGGGGTAGTTGATGACGATGGCCACGGCAAAGCCGATCATGAACAGCACCGGCAGCGGCAGCAGGCCCATCACCAGCGCCACCATCAGCGCCGACGTGAGCGCCAGGTTCACCCACAGCAGGCGCGGGCGGCGCATGTCGGGCGCATCCTGCTGCGTGGGCGGCAGGTGCTCGCCCGAGGTCTCGCCGTCGGCCTCGACGAACTCGGCCACGGGGTAGGGCGGCAGCGCCACCGTGCCCAGGCGCCGGCGCTCGCGCAGGCCGAGGTAGAACGCCACGCCCAGCAGCGCCACGATGGCAAGGCCGATGGAGGGAATCATGGGCACGAACACCTCGCCCGGGTCCACATGCAGCGCACTCGCCGCACGCGCCGTGGGGCCGCCCCAGGGCGTGAGGTTCATCAGCCCGCTGGCCAGGATGGCCACGCAGGTGAGGTTGAGCGGGTTCATCTTGAGCCGCTTGTACAGCGGCAGCATCGACGCGATGGTGATCATGTACGTGGTCGAGCCGTCGCCGTCCAGCGAGATCAGCAGCGCCAGCATGGTCGAGCCGATCACGATGCGCAGCGGATCGCCCTTGACCAGCTTGAGGATGATGCGCACCACCGGGTCGAACATGCCCGCATGGATCATCACGCCGAAGTACAGGATGGCGAACATCAGCATCACGCCCGTGGGCGCGATCTTGCGGATGCCGTCCAGCATCATCGCGCCCATGGTCGGCGCGAAGCCACCGATGAGCGCGAACACGATGGGAATGCTGATCAGCGCGACCAGGGGCGAGAGCCGCTTGGTCATGATCAGGGTCATGAAGGTCAGCACCATGCCGAATCCGAGCAGGGTCAGCAGCATGGGCAAAGGTCTTTCTGTGCGTGGGTCATGGTGTCTCCGGGCAGAACGCGCTGGTCCAGGGCGGGCGCGCCGAGCGGGCGGGCGCAGCGCCTGGGCCGCCGCCTCGCGGGGCGGTCTGGCGGGGGTGAACCTTAGGTTTGCACCCTGTCGTGCGCCTGTCGTGGCGCTGCTCTACGGGTATCTGCTGATGGGGTAAACCCTGTGTGCCGCGCTTGGTTGCGGCACGCTTGTGCTGGCGCAAGGAGGCACTGGGCTGCGGCTGCTAGGCGGCAGCCGAGGGAATGGCGGGCTGGAAAGGGCGTAGCCGGCCCGGCCCTGCTACGGGCGCGTGCCGATGTGTACGGCTCTGAGAGACCCACGGGGAGGCATACGGCGGCGTGCGACGGCGGTCACCGCCGGCTTCGGACGTTGAAAGGGTGGAGCGACCGTCTGCGCCGGCGCGCGTCAGGCCGCGGCGCGAGCCGCGCCGGCAGGCGCCGTCGGGGCTGACGGCAGGCGCAGCGCGGCAGCGGTGGCGTGCAGGATTTCGTCGGACAGGGCGGCGTCGTCCACGGCGCGCGCCAGCACCACGGCGCCGACCAGGCTTGCGTAGTCGGCCAGCGCCTTTTGTCGCCGCGCGGCCTTGCTGCGGCCCGGCATGGCGGCCGTGAGCACGTCGAGCACCTTCACCAGTCCTTCCGTGAGGGCGCGCCGCACGCGGGGCCCCTGGCGCGCAGCGTCTGCGCCCAGCGCAGCCATCGGGCAGCCCTGGCCTGGCGCATCCCGGTGGCGCGGCGCAAGGTAGGCCTGCTCCAGGACGGCCCGCGGATCGCCCGGCGCCTGTTCCAGCAGCCCGCTCCAGAAGGTGCAGATCTGCTCGACCGCGCGGGTGCTGGCCTGCGCCATCAGGTCTTCCTTGGAGGCAAAGTGACCATAGAAGCCGCCGTGCGTCAGCCCGGCGCTCTTCATCAGATCGGCGACGCCGATGCCGTCGAAGCCGCGTTCGCGGAACAGCTGCGCCGCTGTCGCGAGGATGCGCTCGCGGTTCTCTTCCATCTGTTCCTTGCTGACTCTCATGGGGGCTCCTGATGAAGGGCTGCCGACCGGAATGGACGGCAGCTGTGCCGGGGCGATCACGCCGCATGAAAGCCCGAGGGTTGACATTTTAAATGATGGTCGTCATATAATTCAAACATGATGATCGTCATCTAAATCGTTCTTTTCAACGGAGTCATCCATGAGCGCTTCTTCCTCTGCAGCTTTCGCTTCTCCCCGCGGCACCGCCCTCGTGACCGGGGCCTCTTCCGGCATCGGCGCCACCTATGCCGACCGTCTGGCGCGGCGCGGCTACGACCTGATCCTGGTGGCGCGCGACGCCGAGCGGCTGGCCGCCGTGGCTGGCAGCCTGCAACGCGCCTACGGCGTGCACGCCGAAGTACTGCAGGCCGACCTGACCGACCGCGCAGCCCTGGCCCGTGTGGAAGAACGCCTGCGCACGGACACGCGCATCGCCCTGCTGGTCAACAACGCCGGCATGTCGGTCAACGGCACGCTGGCCGAGGCGGACATCGACGCCGTGGAGCGGATGATCCAGCTCAACGTGACGGCACCCACCCGGCTGGCGGCCGCAGCGGCGAAGGCCTTCGCGGCGCGCAAGGCGGGCACCCTCATCAACATCGCCTCGGTGCTGGCGCTGGCACCCGAGCTGTTCAGCGGCAGCTACAGCGGCACCAAGGCCTATGTGCTCAACCTGAGCCACTCGCTGGCGCGCGAGATGCAGCCGCACGGCGTGCGCGTACAGGCGGTGCTGCCGGGCGCCACGCGCACCGAGATCTGGGAGCGCAGCGGCGCCTCCGCCGACGGCCTGCCGCCCGAGATGGTCATGGACGTGGACCCGATGGTGGACGCCGCGCTGGCCGGCCTGGACCTGGGCGAGGCCGTCACCATTCCGCCGCTGGAAGCCCTCGACGGTTTCCTGGCCCTGGAGCAGGCCCGCCAGCAACTGGCGCCGCACCTGTCGCGCAATCGTCCGGCGACGCGCTACGCCGCCGGCGCAACCGCGTGACCTTGCCCGCTGCCGGCTGCTGGGGCAGGGCTGCGATGGCTCCGTTTCTGGCAGCGGCACCTGGCGGGTGAACCACACGCCGAACCACGCTGTGCCCAGGTGTTCGCGCCGCAGTGTGCGCACCGGGACGAAGCGCTGCAGCGGGATGAGAGTGAAAAGTGACTCTAGCGCTTATCTAATAAGCGCTGGCAGCTATGAATAGTGAAGCAAAAGGCGCGGAGTCGGGCAGCACATAGACCACGCCCGGCATGCGCCCCAGCGTCGGTGCGATGGCGCGGTCGTAGAAGGCGTGGGCCACGTTGACGCAGCCGTTGGAGATGCGGCGGTCGGCCGGGCGGTCGCTTGCCAGGCGCTGGTGGCGCCGCTCGCCCAGGTGCACGCTGCGCACGCGGTGCAGCGACACGGCCGTGTCGTAGTCGATCCAGACCAGGTCGTCGCCGCGCGTATTGCGGCCGGGCTCGCTGGCGAAGCGGCCGGCGGGCGTGGTGCGCTCCTCGGGGCGGATGGCTGCCAGCGGCCGCTCGCCGATGCCGGGCACCGACATGTCGCCGTAGGCCGAACCGAGCAGTACCGGCGCGCTGCCCAGCCAATCGCCGGAGGCAGCGAAGACATGGATGCGGGCGGCCGGCTTGTCCACCACGGCGAACGGCCGCCGGGCCATGTCCTGGCTGGCGAGCGCCCAGCGCACCAGACGCTGCGTGTCGACGGAAGCCGCTGCACTCTCGGGCCAGGCGGCTCGGGCCGCTGAGGACGTGGCGGGTGCTGCCGGCTGCCCGTGCGCGGCCAGGGCCAGCGGCGCGACCGCCAACGCGGCTGCCACCTTGCACAGCGCGGCCCGGCGCTGCCTGTCGCACGCTGCGATGTCATTGCAGCCGGGACGGGGGAGAGGGGCAGAAGGAAGCGGTCGGACCATGGCAGCCGGATGGTAGCGGCTTGTGCCGTGTCAGAAAAAACCGGACAGCAAGCGCGGCAGGGCAGTGGCAATAATGGACCATTCCCTCCGTTCGCTACCGATCCGCCCATGTTCGCCAGCCTTCGCAAAGCCCTGTCGCTCGGCATCCCCGCCAGAGGAAACGCACCACCCCGCCACGCTGGAGGAGGTCGCCCACTGGGCCGCGGCCCGAGGCCTGTGGCTGGAGCCGGACGAGGTGCCGGGCGGCTATGCCCTCAGCGGCCAGCAGGGCGGTGTGGCGTGGCGGATCGAATGCGGTACGCCCACGCGCAGCTACATCCAGGGCATGGAACTGCGCGGTGGCGCTGATTCGGGGGCGCCGCAGGGCGTGGCCGTGATGGTGCTCGGCCGGGCACTGCAGGAGTCGCTGGAAGGCGCAGCCTGCGGCGAAGGCACCGACCTGGGCACGCTGGACAGCGGCGAGCCGGTGCCCGGGGAGGTGCGCTGGTTGGCTGCGGGCGAAGAGGTGGCGTGGAAAGACCTGCCGGCGGCCTTCCTGCGGCACTACGCCGTGTTGGCCGACCGGATCGAGCCCGCACAGCGCTGGCTGCGCCCCGAATTGGTCAGCCTGTTGATGGCCGGCCTGCCTGCCACCAGCGCGCATGACGAAGCCGGGGCCGCTCCGGCCGACCGGCCCTTCGTGCTGATGCTGTCGCAAGGCCATGTCTACCTGCGCATGGCGCATGCGAGCCAGTCGCTGCAGTCGCTGGCGCAGGGGATCGACATCCTCGTCGCCGCAGCGCGGTCCGCCGCGAAAGGGCTGGCGCGGCTGCGTTGAGCGGGCGCCGTGCTACCGGTCCGGCCCTTTGACCGGGCCCTGGGCTCTGGCCCTTGCGCGGCCGAGGCCCGCAGGGCGCCTTGCGCAACGGCCCGGCAGGCGGACCGGCCGCTTCAGGCCCCGCGGGTGATGGGCACCGAGGCGTCGCGGCCGTAGGTGCCCCACTTGCCCAGCTCCCACTTGGCGATGGCGTTGCGGTGCACCTCGTCCGGGCCGTCGGCAAAGCGCAGCGTGCGGGCGTTGGCGTAGCCGTAGGCCAGCGGGAAGTCGTCGCTCATGCCGCCGCCGCCATGCACCTGCATGGCCCAGTCGATCACCTGGCAGGCCATGCTGGGCGCCACCACCTTGATCATGGCGATCTCGGTGCGGGCGGCCTTGTTGCCGGCCACGTCCATCATCCAGGCCGCCTTGAGCGTGAGCAGGCGCGCCATGTCGATCTTGCAGCGCGCCTCGGCGATGCGCTCCTGCGTCACCGTCTGCTGCGCCACCGTCTTGCCGAACGCCACGCGGGACGATGCGCGCTTGCACATGAACTCAAGGGCGCGCTCGGCCTGGCCGATGAGCCGCATGCAGTGGTGGATGCGCCCGGGGCCAAGGCGGCCCTGGGCGATCTCGAAGCCGCGGCCTTCGCCCAGCAGGATGTTGGAGGCCGGCACGCGCACGTTCTCGAACGACATCTCCATGTGCCCGTGGGGCGCGTCGTCATAGCCCATCACCGTGAGCGGGCGAATGATCTTGATGCCGGGGGTGTCCGCGGGCACCAGGATCATGCTTTGCTGCGAATGCTTGGGCGCCTCGGGATCGCTCTTGCCCATGGTGATGTAGATGGCGCAGCGCGGGTCGCCCGCGCCGGAGATCCACCACTTCAGGCCGTTGATGACGTACTCGTCGCCCTGGCGCTCGATGCGCGTCTCGATGTTGGTGGCGTCGCTGGAGGCCACACGCGGCTCGGTCATGGCGAAGGCCGAGCGGATCTTGCCGGCCAGCAGCGGCTGCAGCCAGCGCTGGCGGTGCTCGTCGCTGCCGTAGCGGGCGATGGTCTCCATGTTGCCGGTGTCGGGGGCCGAGCAGTTGAAGACCTCGCTGGCCCAGACCACGCGGCCCATGATCTCGGCCAGCGGTGCGTATTCCTGGTTGGTGAGGCCGCCGCCTTCCACGCCGGCCACGGCGGCGCTGTCCACCGGCAGGAACAGGTTCCAAAGGCCCGCGTCCTGGGCCTTCGCCTTCAGCTTCTCGATGGTGTCCAGCGGGGTCCAGCGCTGGCCGGCCGCGGTATGGGCCTCCAGCTCGGCCTTGTAGGCCGGCTCGGCCGGGTAGATGTGGTCCTCCATGAACTGCTGCAGCCGCTGCTGCAGCGCCTTGGTCTTGGGCGAGTAATCAAAATCCATGGGGATCCTCCATCTAGTGAAACGGTTCGCGCAGCAAGCGCGGAAATCGGGGGCGCTCGGCTCGGCTCAGGCCCGCTGTGCCAAGCTCCAGGCCATCTCGGCCAGCGGGCGCGCGCCGGCGCCGGAGGCCCGGGCCTGGGCACTGGAGGCGGTGCCGTCCTCCACGCGCTTGGCGATCCCTTGCAGGATCGACGCGAGGCGGAACAGGTTGTAGGCGAGGTAGAAGTTCCAGTCGGCGCGCAGCGCCTCGGGCGTGGCCAGGCCGGTGCGCTCGCAGTAGCGGCGGATGTATTCGTCTTCCGACGGAATGCCGAGGCCGGCCAGATCGAGCCCGCCGATGCCGCGGAACGCGCCCGGCGGGATGTGCCAGGCCATGCAGTGGTAGCTGAAATCGGCCAGCGGGTGGCCCAGCGTGGACAGCTCCCAGTCCAGCACGGCGATGACGCGTGGCTCGGTGGGGTGGAACATCAGGTTGTCCAGCCGGTAGTCGCCATGCACGATGGACACGCGGCTCTCATCGCGCGCGCTGGCCGGCATGTGCGCGGGCAGCCATTCCATGAGCCGGTCCATGGCCTCGATCGGCTGGGTGATGGAGGCGACGTACTGCTTGCTCCAGCGCCCGATCTGGCGGTCGAAGTAATTGCCCGGCTTGCCATAGGTGGCCAGCCCACGCTCGGCGAACGGTACCGTGTGCAGCGCGGCGATGACGCGGTTCATTTCGTCGTAGATCGCTGCGCGCTCGGCAGGCTGCATGCCGGGCAGGGACTGGTCCCACAGCACGCGGCCCTGCATGCACTCCATCACGTAGAAGGCGCGCCCGATGACGGATTCATCCTCGCACAGCACATGCATCTGCGGCACGGGCACATCGGTGCCGGCCAGCCCGCGCATCACGGCGAACTCGCGCTCGATGGCGTGCGCGGACGGCAGCAGCTTGGCCACCGGGCCGGGCTTGGCGCGCATCACGTACTGCTGGCGCGGCGTGATGAGCTTGTAGGTGGGGTTGGACTGCCCGCCCTTGAACATCTCCACCGTCAGCGGTCCCTCGAACCCCTCCAGGTGCTGCGCCAGCCAGGCGCTCAGCGCGCCGGTGTCGAAGGCATGCTGGTCGGAAACAGGGCGCGTGCCGATGAAATGGTCGAAGTTGCTCATGGGGAAGGGCAGGGCTTTCAGTTGTCGGTTTCGGCGATGCGCATCAGCGCGTCACGGTCGCGCACCACCAGGCCGCCCGGCTCGATGCGGATGGCGTCCTCGCGCTCCATGGACTTGAGCTCCTGGTTCACGCGCTGGCGCGATGCGCCCAAGAGCTGCGCCAGCTCTTCCTGCGCCAGCTGCAGGCCGATGCGGATCTCGTCGCCCTGCGACAGGCTGGGGATGCCGTAGCTGCGCACCAGGTGCAGCAGCTGCTTGGCCAGGCGCGCGCGCAGCGGCAGCGTGTTGAGGTCTTCCACCAGGCCGTAGAGCTGGCGGATGCGCCGCGCATGCAGGCGCAGCATGGCTTCGTAGAACTCGACGTGCGCGGCCAGGATCTTGCGGAAGTCGGCCTTGGCCACGCAGAGGATGGTGGTGTCGCCGTGTGCGTAGGCATCGTGCGTGCGACGGTCCCCATCGAAGATCGCCACGTCGCCGAACCAGATGCCTGGCTCCACATACGTCAGCGTGATCTGCTTGCCCGAGATGGACGTGGAGCTGACGCGCACGGCACCCTTGGCACACGCAATCCACTCCTCGGGCGGATCGCCGCGTGCGGCGATGAGTCCACCATCCTTGAAGCGTTTGACGTAGGCGCATCGGAGTATGTCGTGCCGTAGCGAAGGGGAAAGGGATGAAAACCAGCGACCTGAGTTGATCGCTTCACGTTCTTCGATGTTAAGAATCGGGTCGTCCATGGTCTGTCGTTTGCGTGACTGGGTACGCCTTCATTGTCGCGTCAGGGACCGGCCTGGATGGCAAGGGTTGTCACTTGCGTGTCTGCACGTATGAGCGACCGGGCATTGCGCCATGGGAAGCCATCACGGCGCGGCCTGCGCACGGCCGCAGGCGCCTTGCGCCACCGCTCTCAGGACGTGTGATCGGCGCAGCCGCGCGCGGGATCCGGGGTGCCGCGTCAGCGCAGCACCAGCACCGGCGCCGTGCACAGCCGCAGCAGCGTGGTCGTGGTGCTGCCGACGATGAACTGCCGGATGCGCGAGTGCCCGTAGGCGCCCAGCACCAGCAGCGGCTGTCCGCGCGCCTGCAGCAACGCGGGCAGGGCCTCTTCGGGCTCGCCGGGAACCACCTGGGTGCCCACCGAGAAGCCGGCGGCCGCGAGCAGCGCGCGGGCCTCTTCCAGCGCCAGCATCGCGGCGTCGGTCGGCTGGCCGGCGGTGACCAGCAGGCCGGGCATGCCGCGCAGCAGCGGGCTGCGGGCCACGGCCTCCACCGCGCGGCGGGCGGTGGGGCTGCCGTCATAGGCCACGACGAATTCGGTGGGCGCGTTGAACTGGTCGGTGGTGACCACCAGCACCGGCCGCTGCATGGTGCGGATCACGCTCTCGACCCGGTGGTCCAGGTGCAGCTTGCGCGGGCCTGCGGCGCGGTGGTGCTCGCCCATCGTGACCAGCCGCGCGGTGCCCTCCAGCTCCAGCAGGGTGTCGAGCAGTTCGCCCTGGCGCAGCAGCAGTTGCAGCGACGGCACGCTGTCCGGGGCGACGCGCCGCTGGGCGTTCTCCAGCATGTGGCGGGCCGCCTGCACCGCGACCTGCTGGCGCTCTTCGTCCAGGTCGCTCAGCTGTTGCAGCAGCATGTCCTGCGCACCCATTCCGATGATGCCGCCGTAGTCGCCCACGGCCGGCATGGGGGCAGGCCGCTCCAGCGCATGCAGCAGGGCCAGCGGGGCGGTGAGCTGCCGCGCGGCCCAGGCCGCGGCGTCTACCACGGCGGGCGTGGCGGCGAGTCCGTCGATGCAGGCGTAGACCGTGTGATTCATGGCGCGCTCCTGGGGTGTGGGACCGGTAGGGCGCATTTCACCGCAGGGCCGCATGTCCGCCAAGGGTCTGTGCGGCATTGGCACCGCCTCGGCATGCAACAGTTTGAATCAAACAAGGCTCTGGCGCTTATTCAGCAAGCGCAATAAGCTATTAAAAATATAGCAAAAAGGCCGTTCACTCGGTCGGCCGCTGTTGCATCACCAGGCTGTACAGCGCCTGGGCCGCGGCGGACAGGCTGCGCTCGCGCCGCCGCACCAGGTAGATCTGCCGCGTGAGGCCGGGCAGGGCCAGCGGCCTCGTCACCAGGCCGGGCTGGTCGAAGTGGAACAGCGTGAGCGTGGGCACCACGCTGATGCCCAGGCCGGCGCGCACCATGCCCATGACGGTGGCGAGCTGCTCCACCTCCATCAGGGTATTCATGGCCTGGGGATGGAAGGCCGCCTCCAGGTACTGCCGCACGCTGCTGGTACGGGCCAGGTGCACGAAGGGCCAGGCGGCCAGGTCCTGCAGGGCGATGGCGCCCGTAGTGCCTTTGCCGGTCTTGGCGCGGCTGCGAACGGCCGGCCGCTGGGCCAGCGGATGGTCGGCGCGGCACACCAGGTGAAAGCCGTCACGGCAGAAGGGCTCGGCGCGCAGCTCGGGCGTATCGGCACGGATGGCGGCCAGGGCGAAGTCCGCCGAGCCGGCGGCCACGCGCTCGATGCAGGGCTCGGACAGCACATCCGCGATGTCCAGTTCGATGCCCGGATGCTGCGCCCGGTACTGCGCCAGCACGCCCGGCAGCCAGCCCGCGGCCAGCGAGGGCAGCAGCGCGATGGCCACGCGCCCGCGCCGCAGCGTGGCGGCATCGCGCAGGCTGTCCCGGGCGTTGTCCATCTCGGCGCGGATACGGCGTGCGGACTCCAGAAAATTCTCGCCCTCGCTGGTCAGTGCCACATGGCGGGTGCTGCGGTCGAACAGGCGCACGCCCACGTCGTCCTCCAGCGCGCGGATGAGGGCGCTGAAAGCCGGCTGCGACAGGTGGCACTGCGCCGCGGCCCGCGTGAAGCTGCACTGCGCGGCCAGGGCCAGGAAGGCGTCGATCTGGCGGGTGGAGATATTCATTCGTGATGCAGATGAATTCATCTTGACAATCTATTTCACAGAATAACCCACGCCCCCTACAGTGGCCGCAGGAGACAACAAGACACCTAAGGAACGCGATGGCGAACCAACCCCCTTTGCTGATCGGCTGCGCGGCCGGTTTCTCGGGCGACCGCACCGATGCCGCAGCGCCCGTCGTGCAGGCGCTGATCGACAGCGGGCAGCCCGGCGTGCTGATCTTCGAGACCCTGGCCGAGCGCACGCTGGCGCTGGCCCAGCTCGCCCGCCGCACCCATCCCGATGCCGGCTACGAGCCGCTGCTGGACGACCTGCTGCGCCCCGTGCTGGCGCAGTGCCTGGCGCACGGCATCCGCATCGTCAGCAACTTCGGCGCGGCCAACCCGCACGGCGCTGCACGCCGCATCCAGCAGCTGGCGGCCGAGGTGGGCGCGCGCCGCCCCCGCGTGGCCGTGGTGCAGGGCGACGACCTCAGCGGCCCCGGGCCGCGCGCGCTGCTGGAGCGGGCCCTGGGCGAGCGCATGCCGGCCGAGCCGGTGGTCAGCGCCAATGCCTACATCGGCGCCCAGCCCATCGCCGAGGCGCTGCGCGCCGGCGCCGACATCGTGGTCTGCGGCCGCGTGGCCGACCCGTCGCTGGTGCTGGGCCCGGCGCTGGCGCACTTCGGCTGGGCGCTGGACGACTGGGACCGCCTGGCCCGCGCGACCATGGCCGGCCATCTGCTGGAATGCGGCGCACAAGTCACGGGCGGCTACTTTGCCGACCCGGGCTACAAGGACGTGCCGGGCCTGGCCCGGCTGGGCTACCCCATCGCCGAGATCGATGCCGACGGCCACTGCACCCTCACCAAGCCGCCGGGAACGGGCGGGCGCATCGACGAGCGCACGGTCAAGGAACAGCTGCTCTACGAACTGCACGACCCCGCCGCCTACCTCACGCCCGATGTGGTGGCCGATATCACGCAGGCCCGCGTGCTGCAGACCGGCCCGGACCGCGTGCGGCTGGAAGGCGTGCGCGGCCATGCTCGGCCGCCGTCGCTGAAGGTGAACGTCTGCTTCGAGTCCGGCTGGTTCGCCGAAGGCGAGATTTCCTATGCCGGCCCGCGCGCCGAGGCCCGCGCGCGGCTGGCCGGAGCCACGTTGCGCGAGCGCCTTGCGGGCATCGCCCCGATGCGCACCGACCTGATCGGCGTCACCAGCGTGTTCGGCGACGACGCGAGCGGCTGGCTGGACGCTGCGGCCGACGGCGATGAACCCTCCGCCGCGCGGGACGTGCGCCTGCGCGTGGCGTGGCAGCACCGGGACCACGCCACCGCCCAGCGCCTGGTGCGCGAGGTGACGGCGCTGTACTGCTGCGGCCCGGCGGGCGGCGGCGGCGTGCGCACGGCGATGCGCCCGCGCCTGGGCACCGTCTCGTGCCTGGTGCCGCGCGAGGCCGTACCCACCACGCACGTGATGCTCGATTGACCGCAGGAGCCACCCCCCCATGACGACCGCGATTTCCACCCCCGCCACGGCTGCCGCCAGCGCGAGCCCGGGCGCCGGCACCGTGCGCGTGCCGCTGTACCGCCTGGCGCACAGCCGCACGGGCGACAAGGGCAACCGCTCCAACATCAGCGTGATTGCCTGGCATCCGGCGCTGTGGGACACGCTGGTGGCTCAGGTCACCGAGGAGGCCGTGGCTGCGCATTTCGCGCTGCGCCGGCCGAGCCGCGTGGCCCGCTACCTGCTGCCGCAGCTGCAGGGCATGAACTTCGTCATCGACGACATGCTTGACGGCGGCGTGAACGACGCACTCAACCTCGACAGCCACGGCAAGGCGCTGTCGTACCTGCTGCTGGAGCTGCCCGTGGAGGTGCCCAGCGCGCTGGCGGCGCACCTGGCCGGGCCGCCCTGATCCGCGCCGCCTGCCCGCCTTCGCTTTTTTTCCACCATAGCAATACCACAAGGAGACAAGAGATGAACCGATTCCAACCCCGAACCCCGCGCCGCCGCATGCTGGCCGGCACCGCTGCCGCGCTCGCGCTGCTGGGCCTGGGCGCCAGCGGCGGTGCTTTCGCACAGGCCTATCCGGCCAAGCCCATCACCTTCGTCGTGCCGTTCGCTGCCGGCAGCGCCACCGACCAGCTGGCGCGGGCCGTGGGGCAGTCGGCCACCAACGACACCAAGCAGCCGGTGGTGGTGGACAACAAGGGCGGCGCCAGCGGCATGATCGCCGCGCAGTTCGTGGCGAAGGCCCCGGCCGACGGTTACACGGTGCTCATCACCACCAACACCACGCACGCCGCCAACGAGCATCTGTACAAGAAGCTGCCCTACGACCCGGTGAAGGACTTCGTTCCGGTGACCGGCCTGGGCAAGGGCGGCCAGGTGATGGTGGTCAACGCCAACGCCCCGTACAAGAACGTGGGCGAGCTGCTGGCCGCGGCGAAGAAGACGCCGGGCAAACTGACCTTCGGCAGCGGCAGCTCGTCGAGCCGCATGGCAGGCGAGATGCTCAAGCAGTTGGCGGGCGTGGACATCCTGCATGTGCCCTATAAGAGCAACCCGCTGGCCATCACCGACCTGCTGGGCGGGCAGATCGACATGATGATCACGGACACGTCCACGGGCGTGCCGCAGGTCAAGTCGGGCAAGCTGCGCGCGCTGGGCTACTCCACGCAGAAGCGCAGCACGCAGCTGCCCGATGTGCCCACCATCGAAGAGGCCGGCGTCAAGGGCTATGACATGGGCTACTGGTTCGCCGCCTACGTGCCGGCCGGCACGCCGGCGCCGGTGGTGGCCAAGCTCAACGAGCTGCTGGTGAATGCGACCAAGAGCGCCGCGGCCAAGTCGTTCTACGACATCGCGGGCTCCGAGCCCTGGACCACCACCTCGCAGGAGCTGGCGCAGTTCCAGGCGGCCGAGACCCAGAAGTGGGGCAAGGTCATCAAGGCCGCCGGGATCGAACCCGAGTAAGCCGGCACCACAAGGCAGCCCGCGGGCTGCCTTTTTCATGGGCTGTGCCCTGCCGCAAAGCAGGGCAGGGCGCAGCCTTGCCCACCGGTCCGCGCCTGCCGCGGCGCCGCGTACGGGCACCCAGGCCGCCAGGGGTGGCCGTTCCCATAACGACAGGAGACAAGACCATGCAAACCCTTTCATTCCTTCGCGGGCGGCTGGCCCGCGGCGTCCCTGCCCGGCGGCCGGCCCGGGCCACCCTGGCGGCCCTGGCCGCAGCGGCTGCGCTCGCGGCGTGCGGCGGCAGTGGCGGCGGCGGAGATACCCCCGCGGCCGGCACGCCGCAGATGCGCATGACCATCGCCGCCACCGAGGATTTCGCCGGCAGCTTCGGCAGCGTGGGCGCGTACGAGAAAGTGAGCGGCACGCTGCACGGCGAGGTGGATCCCAAGGACCCGAAGAACGCGGTCATCCAGGATCTGCAGCTGGCGCCGGTGAATGCGCGCGGCATGGTCGAGTACAGCACCGACTTCGTGCTGCTCAAGCCCAAGGACATGTCCAAGGCCAGCGGCGTGCTGCGCTATGACGCGCCCAACCGCGGCAACATCCTCACGATGCCCAACCCCACGGCCACGCCGGGCGATGCGGTGTACTTCGAGCGGGGCTACGTGATGCTGTACTCGGCCTGGCAGGGCGACGTGCCCAAGAGCAACCCGGCGCGTTTGACGGCGACCGTGCCCGTCGCCAAAAACCCCGACGGCAGCAGCATCACAGGCCCTTACCGCACGGAACTGGTGCCCACCGCCGCGTCAGCCGCCATGCCGCTGCCCGGCGGGGTGTTCAACGGGACGATGATTCCGTACGCGCCCGCCAGCCTGGACAACACCCAGCCCGGCTATTCGCTCACACGCCGCAGGAACGAGACCGACCCGCGCGAGGCGATTCCCGCGGCGCAGTGGACGTTCGCCACCTGCGACAGCGCGGCCAACCCCTTCCCCGGCACGCCGAATGCCGCCAGCGTGTGCCTGCAGGGCGGCTTCGATCCGCAGTACCTGTACGAGCTGGTCTACGTGGCCAAGGACCCCAAGGTCATGGGCGTGGGCCTGGCCGCACTGCGGGACACAGTGAGCTTCTTCCGCGGCCAGGCGCAGGACGCCGACGGCCGGGCCAACCCGCTGGCCGGGCGCATCCAGTACACGCTGGGGCAGGGCACGTCGCAGTCGGGCAATGCCATGAAGACCTTCCTGCACCTGGGCTTCAACCAGCGGCTCGACGGCGGCAAGGTGTTCGACGGCATGTTCGCCCACGTCGCCGCGCGGCAGACGAACATCAACACCCGCTTTGCCGTGCCCGGCGGCGGCGGCGGTCTGCGGACGGACCACACGGCCTTCGGCCAGACCGCACCGCGTGGGCTGGACAAGGACTACGTGGACGAGGTGAGCGGCCGCCAGGGCGGCGTGATGAAGCGCTGCGAGGCCAGCAGCACCTGCCCGCGCTTCTTCCTCGGGCTGTCGGGCACCGAGTTCTGGCAGCTTCAGGGCTCGCCAGTGCTGACCGATGCCCTGGGCACGCGGGACATCGCCCAGCCGGCCAACGCCCGCATCTACTACTACGCCAGCACCCAGCACGGCGGCACGGGTGGCACGGAAAGCATCAGCTTTGCGCCCGCGCGCAACGTATATCCCGCGGGCACGGTCGTCCACTTCACCGACACCTTCCGCGCGCTGTTCATCGCGCTGGAAGACTGGGTGGTGCGCGGCACGGAGCCGCCGGCCAGCCAGGTGCCGCGCCTGGCGGACGGCACGCTCGCGCGTCCGGCCGACCTGGTGTTCCCGACGATGAAGGGCCTGACCTGGAACGTCGCCGGCGTGGCCACGCCCATTCCCACGTTCGACTACCTGGCGCGCTACAACGGCTTCAGCCTGCTCGACTACGGCCCGCAGTACGTGCCGCAGGACGAGGCCGGCATTGCCACGCTGCAGCCGCCGCGCGCCGTGGGCAAGGACTACGCCATCCTGGTGCCGCAGGTGGACCCGGCCACCGGCCTGACGCGCGCCGGCATCCGCGGCGTGGAGGCGCGTGCGCCGCTGGGCACCAGCATCGAGTTCAACTACGTGGCCATCCCGGGCATCGTCGATCTGTCCAACCTCGCCGGCAGCTTCATTCCGTTCCACAAGACCCGTGCGGCGCGGCTGGCGGCGGGCGACACCCGCATGTCGCTGGAAGAGCGGTACACCGACCAGGCGGGCTATGTGGCGGCGGTCACGCAGGCGGCGCGTGATTTGGTGGCCGAGCGCCTGCTGCTGCAGCGGGATGCGGACGCGCTGGTCGCCAAGGCGCGGGCCACCCCGGTGCTGCCCTGACGGCCGGGCGCAGCGGCGGCGGCGGCGGGCGCGCGGCGGGGAGCGCTGCCATGCCCGCCCCCGCCCCTCGGGAGGGTGTGCACGGCCGCGCTGTAGACGGTGCAGGCGAGGCCTTTTCTGGCACGGGGCCGCCGGCATTGGACTTAAGATCGTCCGCAGTGCCGCCCCAGCCTCCCACCTCCCCGCCAGCAACCGCATCCCTGTCCGACCGCTCCGCCGAGACGGACGGCACCGTAGGGCTGGTCGTTGCATTCATCGTCCTCACCGTGCTCACGCTGGTGGCCAGCAACGTCTGGCTGGCCTGGCGCAGCTATGGCAAGGAGATCGCGCTGGCGCAGGAGTCCACGCGCAACATCGCCCATGCCGTATCGCAGCAGTTCGACAGCCTGTTCTCGGACGTGGACCGGGCGCTGGAAACCATCACGTTCCAGATCGAGCGGGGCGACCTGTCGCGCACGTCCATCGAGGAACTCCAGCCCATGCTGGTCAACATCCTCAGCCGCAGCGACCACCTGCATTCGCTGTTCGTGTTCGACCGCGAGGGCCTGTCGGTCATCAACACCCAGCCCACGCGCCCGTCCACGCTGCGCAACAACGATCGGCCGTATTTCGTCGCACACCTGGCCAGCCCCAGCACGCAGACGCTGATCGGCGCGCCGCTGGCGGGGCGGTCCACCGGGACGCATGTCATTCCGGTGTCGCGCCGCATCAACGACTTCGACGGCCAGTTCGCGGGGGTGGTCCTGGCCAGCGTGCGGATCGACTACGTGCTCGGCATGCTGCAAGGCTTCGAGGTGGGCGACGAGGGCGCAATCGCCCTGACGCTGAACAACGGTGCGATCCTGACGCGGCGCCCGTTCTCCGCAGCGGACCTGCACCGCAGCCTGGCCGACAGCCCCATCTTCACCGTGCAGCGCACGGCGCGGGCGGGCACCTTGCGCATGAATTCGCCCATCGACGGCGTGCGCCGGCTGGTGGGCTTCGAGCACACCAAGAACCACCCGCTGGTGGTCGCCGTGGCGCGGGCGGAGCGCGAGATCTTCGAAAGCTGGTGGCATGCCCTGGCGGTGCAGACGGCCACCGTGGTGCTGATGGCGGTGCTCATCGGCCTGTCGGGCCGGTACCTCGTGGTGGTGATACGCCAGCGCCGCGACGCCCAGGGCGAGCTGCGTGCGGCCCACCAGGACCTGCTTGCCGCGAACGAGCGCCTGTGGCATCTGGCCGAGCACGATGGGCTGACCGGTGTGCTCAACCGCCGGGCTTTCGACGCCCGCGGGGCGTCCATCGCCGCGCACTGCGCGCGCTACCGGCGCGGGGTGTCGCTGGTGCTGTTCGACGTGGACCACTTCAAGGCCTACAACGACCATTTCGGCCACCAGAGCGGCGACGACTGCCTGCGGGCCGTGGCCCGCGCGCTGGCCGGGGCTGCCCGCCGCCCGGGTGACGTGGTGGCCCGCTACGGCGGCGAGGAGTTCGTCGTCGTGCTGCCCGAAACCGATGAGGCCGGCGCGGCCGCCATGGCCGAGAACGCGCTGCAGGCCGTGCGCGCCTTGCGCATCTCGCACCCGCAGAGCCCGCTGGAGATCGTGACGGTGAGCGCAGGGGGCGCCACCGTCGTCTGCGGACCGGAGACTTCGGCCGCGATCGACGTGCTGCTGCAGCAGGCGGACCGGGCGCTCTATACCGCCAAGCACGACGGGCGCAACGCCTACCGCGCGTTCACAGACCCCACGTTCCCGGTCTGAGGCCCGGCGATTGCCGTTCCATGCCGCGCCGACCCGTGCGTTCGGCAGGCGCGATGCCGGCGCGCCGGGGCTGGGCGGCATCCCGAAATGCTATGTAAAAGATAGCTCGCTGCGCTTGCTGTGCAATGAATTCAATGTCATATGGTCTTGAAATGCTTTGCTGGAGAGCGCAAGACGCTCTCTTTTTTGATGCGCCGTGCGGCCGCCTCCGCATGCTGCAACCTGCTTGTGGACCAGCCGCACGCCGCCAACCGCCTGGCATCCATGGGCGCATTGGCGCCCCCGTGGCCTTCCGCACGCCGCCCGCCTGGCGGGCCTAGGCAGGCCGCTGGGGCGCCTCGCGCGGCACGCGGACCACGAAGGTCGCGCCGCTGCCCATGCCGCCGGACGGCCCCTCCAGCGTGATGCGGCCGCCCAGCATCTCCGTGACGAGCTGGTGCGTGATGTGCAGCCCCAGTCCGGTGCCTCCCCCGCGGCGGTGGGTGGTGAAGAACGGGTCGAAGATGCGGGCCCGGTTCTCGGCCGGGATGCCCGTGCCGTCGTCCGAAACGCGGATCACCACATGCTCGGGCCCGTCGGCAGTGGCCTGGATGGCGATCTGCCCGTGGCCCCGGCCTTCGAAGGCATGGGTCAGCGCGTTGCCCAGCAGGTTGGACACGACCTGCTCCAGCGGACCGGGGTAGCTGTTCATCGCCAGACCGGGCTGCAGGTCCAGGTGCAGCGCGATCGGGTGGTGGGCCGGCCATTTCCGCAGCCGCGGATCGGCGTCGCGCAGCGTCTCGGCCAGATCGAAGCTGCGCCGCTCCAGGGTCGTGCGGTCGACGGCCACCTGCTTGAAGCGCTGCACGATGCCGGCCGCGCGCCGGATGGATGCGTCCGACAGCTCCAGCGCGGCCCGCGCCTGGACGAGGAAGCGCTCCAGATCGGATTTGCGCAGCCCGACGTCCAACTGTTCCTGCAGCTGCCGCAGCTGTTGCTGCACGGTGCTGAGCGACAGGCCGGCGCTGCCCAGCGGTGTGTTGAGCTCGTGGGCCACGCCGGCCACCATCAGCCCCAGCGAGGACAGCCGCTCGGCCCGGGCCAGATCGGCCTGCACGGTGCGCAGGTTCTCGTTGGCTTCCTGCAGCGCGGCGTTGGTGCGCCGCAGTTCGTCGGACTGGCGCTCTTCCTCGATCAGCGTGCGGGCGCCGTGCCAGGTCAGCCGCAGGCCGAAGTAGAGCACGCAGGCCAGCACGGCCAGCAGCACTATGCGCGCACGCCAGCCGGCTTCCAGGGCCGCCTCGGCCGGTATCTGCACCGCCACGCGCAGGTCCAGGTCGCTGACCAGCCGGGTGCGCTCCTCGCTGGCGGAGGCGCCGGCCTGGCTGATCTGCAGCCGCGCGAAGAGCCAGTCGCCCGTGGCGTCGCTGAACTGGCCGCGCGGCTCCACGGCCATGGCCTGCCACAGCGCCGGGTGGCTGTAGGCGACCGTGCGCTCGGGCCGGCCGAGCTGCCAGGCCCAGCTGTCCTGCGCACGGGGTGCCTGCAGCCAGTAGCCGGCACTGTTGGCCAGATAGACGTTGAGCTGGTGCCGCTTGCCCAGCTGCGTGAGCCGGTCCAGCAGCCGCGCCGCGCGGTAGTTGATGGCCACCAGGCCCTGCACGGTGCCATCGCGGTGCACGGGCGTGACCATCCGGAGCGTGGGTTCATGCGGCCGTTCCACCACGCCGTTCTCGACGTTCAGGTCCAGCGGAGACAGGTAGAGGGTGTCCGCCGGCAGCTCGATGCCCAGGCGGAAGTAGGGCCGGTCGGCCTTGTTCTGCAGCTCCGCCTGCGGCACCAGCCGCGGGGCGGCGCCCCGCGTGTTCACGCGCACGCGCTCCTGGCCCTGGGTGTCGATCCAGCGCACCTGGTCGTAGGCGCCGGCGCTGCGCGCAAAGGTCAGGAACAGCTGCGACGCGGCATCGGACTCGGGCCGCAGCGGCGCGGCCAGGTCCGCCAGCAGGACGACGTCCTGGCGCACGCTGCCCAGGGTGCGCTGCAGGATGTCCAGCGTCTCGAAGAGGATGCTGTCGCGGGTCCGCAGCAGGGGCGCGCGGGCCGTCTGGTCGAGCTCGTTCCACAGCCACGGGAAGCCCACCAGCACCGCGGCGACCCAGGGCGCGAGCAGCAGGAGGAAGCGCCGGCGCACGGCGGGCGGCAGGGCCCGGAACTGGGCCAGCACCTGGGCCGCCGGCAGCGCCGGACGCGGAATGCGGCTCATGCGCCGGCGCGCACGCCGCGCATCCGTGACCGGAACCGCTCCAGCGGCTCGGGCCGGGCGAAGAGGTAGCCCTGCGCCATATGGCAGCCGCGCGCGCGCAGCCAATCGGCCTGCGCCTGGGTCTCCACGCCTTCGGCCAGCACCCGCATGTGGAAGCGCCGGCCCAGGTCGACGATCATGTCGGCCACCATGAGGTCGCCGGGCACCACGCCGATCTCGTGCGTGAAGCAGCGGTCGAGCTTGAGCGTCTGCGCGGGCATCGAGCGCAGGTGCGCGAGCGACGAGTAGCCGGTGCCGAAGTCGTCGATGGCGATGGAGATGCCGGCGTCGCGCAGCACCCGCAGGGCCCGGCCGTTGGACTCGTAGTCGCGGATGGCCGCCGTTTCGGTGATCTCGACTTCCAGCCGCTCGGGCGCCACGCCGTGGTCCCGCACGATGGCGATGAACTCCTGCACGAAGTCGCGGTGGGCCATCTGCAGGGGGGACACGTTGACGGCGATGGACAGGTCTTCGATGCCGTCGCCCTGCAGCTGCACCAGCGCCTGGCAGGCCAGGTGCAGCACCTGCCGTCCCATCGGCACGATCAGGCCATTGGCCTCGGCCATGGGGATGAAGTCGGTCGGCGGGATGCGCGTGCCGTCCGGCCGCGTCCAGCGGGCCAGCGCCTCGGCGCTGACGATGCGGCCGGTGTTCAGCTCGATCTGCGGCTGCAGCTCGATGCTGATCTCGTTGCCGTGCAGCGCGTGGTACAGCTCCCGGGAGCGCGTGAAGCGCTGGTCCGTCTCACGCTCCAGGCCGGGGGTGTATTCGATCATCTCCTGCGTGCCCTGCGACTGCGCGCGCCGCAGCAGCAGCGTGCCCATGGCCATGGCGCTGCGGGCCGAGCCCTGGAAGCAGTCCAGGTCGATGCGCGCCGCCCGCACGCTGATGAACGCGGGGTGCACCGAAGCGTCCGGGTCCAGCGTCTCCAGGTCGTCGATCCGCTCCTGCAGCAGCAGGCTGCTGTGGCCCAGGATGGCGAAGGTGTCGTCGTACAGGCGCGCGACCACCGTCGGGGCCGGGAAGACGGCGCTCAGCCTTCGCGCCATCTTCTGCAGCATCAGGTCGCCCTGTTCGATGCCCAGGGACAGGCAGCTGGCCGAGTACTGGTCCAGCTCGACGAAAAGCAGGGCGCGGTCGCGGGGCGCCGGCACCTCGAGCACCTGTTCCAGCGTGCGCAGCAGCGCATTGCCGTTGGGCATGGCCAGCAGCGGGTCTTCATAGGCGGTGCGGTCTAGCCGGCTGGTGAGCGCGACGTTGATGAGGCCCGAGTTGATGTTGGTGGCGAAGACGTGCAGGAGTTCGCGCTCGGTGGAGTCGAGCGGGCGGCCCGTGGCGAGGTAGGTCGCCGCATGCGGCCCGTGCTCCGCGCCGCCGAAGAACAGCACCTGCCGGGTGCCGGTTTCCACGTTACGGCGCTGGGTGAGGGCGCTGACCAGCAGGTTCCGCACTGCCTCGTCGGGCAGCAGCGCCAGCGGCTGGTTCACTGCGAAACCGAGGCGGCCCGATGCGCCCACGATGCGTGCGGCCTCCGGCAGCGGGTTGAGCCCGTCTTCCTGCACGCAGACCAGCCCTTCGGAGTCCAGTTGCAGCAGCCGCGCCAGCTCCTGCATCATGCGCTGGGAGAACTCCTTGAGATTGCCCGCGCGGCTCAGGCTGTTGCTGGCCTCCACGATGCACTGCAGCCCGCGCCGGGCCTGTCCCAGCGCGCGGATCTGGGACCAGGTCCGCAGGTTGCTGTTGAGCACCCCCTGCAGGCGGTCGAGCTTCAGGTCGGTCTTGAGCCAGTAGTCGCTGATGTCGAGCGCGCTGAGCGTGTGCTCCATCGGCGCCATGCCGGGCTGGCCGGTGACGAGCACGATGCGCACCTCGGCGTTGCCCAGCACTTCGCGCACGCTGCGCACCAGGCGCAGGCCGGCGTCGTCGGTTTCCATCACCACGTCCAGCAGCACCACGGCCACGTCGGGCGTGGTGCTCAGCACCCGGGCCGCATCCATGGCCGAACACGCGGTGAGGATCTGCACCCGCGCCCCCTGGAACCGGAAGCTCTCCAGGGCCAGGATGAGGGAGTTCTGGAAGGCGGGGTCGTCGTCGACCGTCAGCACCTTGAGGGCCGGGGGGCGGTAGACGTCGTGGCCGGGTGGCTCCTCCTTGGGGGAAGGGCCGACTTCGGGCGCGAACAGGAAAGCCTCCTCCTGGGGGTCGGTCCCGCGGTGCGGGGCGCTTGACACCATGCTGCATCCTCCACTGCTGGCCGGGCGGTCGCTGCGGGCGGCCTGGAATCCGGCGTTGTTGTGCTCCGTTTCTGCGGGGGCCGCCCACCGCCCGGAGTCAGCCAACGGCGCGAAGTGCACGTGGATTCCTCCCGGCAGGGCCAGACTGCGGCGTCTACATGCCCGCCGAAGCGGTGGCGCGAGGGGAGGAAAGGGGAACGGTAGGACCCGTGGGGCCGTCCCGATGCTGTTGATTCGCCTCCCAGCGTCGCTGCTCCGCGTCATGGCACGTAGCGCTTTGTTGTTCTTGTATAGGGGCAGCCTATCCTTTGCCCCATGTCGATGTCAATGCCCTGTAGGCGCCTGGGAGACTGGCAGGGCGCGCGCCACCTCAGTCAGGGATAAAAAGAGGCTCCATCCCTTGCGGGATCAGCGCTTCCAGCTATGGAGTTTGATTGTCGGGCGCGCCCGATGGACGGGCCTCGGACGGCAGGTCGATGGGTTCTGCCTCGGCACTCGGGCCGCGGGACAGGCGGAAATGGCCGCGCCCGGCGCGTTTGGCGGCATACATGGCGGCGTCGGCGCCGCGCGCCAGTTCCTCGAAGTCCCGGCCGTCCTGCGGGTACAGGGCGATGCCGCCGCTCAGGCTGATGGCGCGGTGGTGGCCCTGCAGATCGAAAGGCTGGGCCATGGCGGCCATCAGCTTGCGTGCGACCACGCAGGCCTGCTCGGCATGGTCTAGCGCCGGCAGCAGCACCACGAATTCATCGCCGCCCTGGCGGCAGACGGTGTCGGATTGCCGCACCGCGGCGGTGAAGCGCTGCGCGACCTGCTGCAGCAGCACGTCGCCCGCATCGTGGCCCAGCGTGTCGTTGACCTGCTTGAAACCGTCGAGGTCGATGTACATCAGCGCCAGGCTGCGCCGGTCGCGCACCGCGTGCGCGATGGCCTGCTGCGCGCGGTCCTGCAGCAGCAGGCGGTTGGGCAGGTCGGTCAGGCTGTCGTACTGGGCGAGGTGCTCCATGCGCCGTGTGAGCGCCATGGATTCGGTAACGTCCCGCAGCACCATGACCGCCCCGGTGACGAGACCGTTGCGGTCGGTGATGGGGCTGGCGGACTCCTCGATCTCGATGTGGCGGCCGTCCCGCCGGCGCAGGACCACGCCGCGCTGCGCCGCATGACCCGCGCCTTCCGTCAGCGCGCGCTGGATGGGGCTGGGGTTCTGGGCCTGGGCGGCGGGCCACTGCAACGGGGCGATCAGATCCACATGCTGCCCCGACGCGTGGAACGCCTGCCATCCCGTCATAGCTTCGGCGACCGGATTGATGTAGGTGATATGGCCCTGGGCGTCGGTGCAGATCACGGCGTCGCCGATGGACTGCAGGGTCAGGCGCACGAGTTCCTTCTCTTCGAACAGCAGATCCTCCATGCGCTTGCGTTCCGTCAGGTCGTCGACCTGCACGAAGAAGCCCTGCACGCGGGAGCCGTCGAAGTCCGGCACGTAGGAGACCAGCACGTGGATTTCCTTGCCGGACGGCAGCCGGACCGAGCGTTCGAAGACCTGTTTCTGGCCTTGCAGCGCCTGTTCCACATGGACGCGGACCTGGGCGTATTGCCGGTCACCCATCACGTCGGGCAGGCGGCGCGTGCGCAGATCCGCCGCGGAGGCGCCCAGCCACTGCAGATAGGCCTCGTTGGCGAAGCGATTGTGAAGATCGCTGTCCCAGTAGGCCACGAACGACGGGAGGTTGTTGAGGATGGTCAGCAGGTCGCGTTCGGCCTGGCGCAGCTGGGCGCTGACGGCCTGGCGCCGGTTCAGTTCGCGGACAAAAAGCAGCGTCAGCCCGATCGAGGACGCCATCAGCAGCACGGTGAAGCCGCCGAGGATCAGCGCGCTGCGCCGCCAGGGTGCCAGGATGGTGTCGACGGACTGGGCCACGCTCACGACCAGCGGGTACCCCTGCACACGCCGGAAGGCGTGCATGCGGCGCGTGCCGTCCACCGTGTCGGCGCTCGTGAAGGAGCCGCTCTCCGCAGCGAACACCCGCTCCAGATGGGCCTTGTCCACCGTGACGGTGCCCAGGATGGCTTCGTTGCGTGGTGCGGTGGCGATGGTCACGCCATCGGCACGCCAGAGGTCCACGCGGCTCGTCGCACCGATGTCGACGGAGGCGAACAGCTCGTCGAAGTATTTGACGCGGATGGAACCCACCACGACGCCCGCGAAGCGCCCTGCATCGTCGAAGTAGGCGCGGCTCAACGGCAACGAAAGCACATTGCCCGCCAGCCGGGCCCGGATCGGCGCGCCGATGTAGAGCCCCTGGACGCGGCCTTCCTGGTGGACCTTGAAGTACTCCCGGTCCCGCACGTTCCCCTTGCGCGGCACCTCGGTGGCGGAATCCATGATGATGTCGCCCTGTGCGTTCACCACCACCACGGAGCCCAGGCCCCGCGTGCGCAGCGAGCTGTCGAACAGCAGCGTGCGCAGCACGGGCGGGGGGAGGGAACGCAAGTCCGCCCGCCCCAGGCCGTTGACGATGCCATCCAGGGAGTGCCCGAACCCGTCGACCGTCCGCCCGATGTTCTGCTCGATCGTGTGCGCCAGCGTCTTGTTGGTCTGCAGCGCGTAGGTCCACTGGCTGTCCCGCAGCGTCAGGATGGTCTTGGCGAACAGCCCGCCAATGCCCGCGGACAGCACCAGTGCCAGCAGGATGTATTGGCGGGAAGACAGGTTGCGCATCGAAACGAAAAAGGCAGGGTGCCGGAATGTTCGACCCCACGGAAGCGCCGCCCAACACAACGCGGGATCCGCGTGCGCGAGGAGAGGAGTCGAGCGGATGGCGGCTTACTTGGGCGTCGAAGTCTGGACGGGTGGGCGCGGAGGGGCGAACAGGTCCCAGGTGGCGATGAAGAGGGCCGCGATCACCGGTCCGATCACGAAGCCCGTCAGCCCGAACAGTGCCATGCCGCCCAGGGTGGAGATCAGCACGATGTAGTCGGGCATCTTCGTGTCCTTGCCCACCAGCACCGGGCGCAGCACGTTGTCGACCAGCCCGATCACGAACACGCCGAAAGCCGCCAGGACGGCGCCTTGCCAGAGGGCGCCCGTGGCGAAGAAATAGATGGCCACAGGGCCCCAGATGAGCCCTGCGCCCACGGCGGGCAGCAGGGACAGAAACGCCATGAGCACCCCCCAGAGCACGGGACCCTGGATGCCCAGGATCCAGAAGATCAGCCCACCCAGCGCCCCTTGCGAGGCCGCCACGACGATGTTGCCCTTGACGGTGGCGCGGATCACGGTGGTGAACTTGCTGCTCAGCTGGCGCTTGTGCCCGTCGTCCAGCGGAACGGCCTCGCGGATGCGCGTGCCCAGCTCGGCGCCATCGCGCAGCAGGAAGAACAGCAGGTACAGCATGATGCCGAAGCTCACGACGAACTGCAGCGTGTTCTGGCCCAGGTCCAGCGCCTTGGTGGCCAGCACCTGGCTGGCCTGCACGCCCACGGAGGACAGCCGCGCCTCCAGCTCGGCGGCCGAGGTGAGGTTGAACCGGTCGAGCAGCGACACGACCCAGGCGGGCAGGGCGGAGATCACCTGCTGGAAGTAGGCGCCGAAGCTCATCTGGCCCGAGCGCAAACGCTCGTACACCAGCCCCGCCTCCTGCACGAGCGAGATGCCGATCAACGTCGTCGGCAGGATCACGATCACCAGGCAGACGACCAGGGTGGTGAGGGCCGCCAGGTTCCTGCGCCGCGGCATCTTGCGCAGCAGGCGGCGGTGCAGGGGGGCGAACAGGATCGCGAGGACGATGCCCCAGAAAACCGCACCGTGGAAGGGCCACAGAATCGCCAGAAAGGCCAGCGTCACGGCGATGAGAAGAAGCAGGAGCGTACGGCTCTGGAGGGTCGGGGTGTTCATGGCCTGGAAACGGTGGCGATACCGGCAAATGTAAGCGAGGCGGGACCGCCTGTAACCTGCGCGGGCCGCACGCGGCGGTGTTCAGTGGCACAATATCCACCGCAACCCCCGGCCCTTCCACAGCCACAGTCGCATCCGCCAACCGGTTCAGCCGTGACGCGGGAGGTTTACCAACCAACTAAAACTCCCCCAAGGGGAGTGAAGGTCAGCGGAACATGAGCGAACAGACATCCGTCTACCAAGCCTACCAGGGCAATACGTATCTTTTCGGCGGCAATGCGCCCTATGTCGAAGAGATGTACGAGAACTATCTGGCCAATCCCGGCAGCGTGCCGGACACGTGGCGCGAGTACTTCGACGCGCTGCAGCACGTGCCAGCGGTGGACGGCAGCAACGCCAAGGACGTCCCCCATCTCCCGGTCATCAACGCATTCGCCGAACGCGCCAAGCAGGGCGGCACCAAGGTCGTCGTGGCCTCGGGCGCTGACTCCGAACTCGGCCGCAAGCGCACCGCCGTTCAGCAGCTGATCGCTGCCTACCGCAACGTGGGCCAGCGCTGGGCGGACCTCGATCCCCTCAAGCGCACCGAGCGCCCCGCGATTCCGGAACTGGAGCCGTCCTTCTACGGCTTCACCGATGCCGACCAGGAAACCGTGTTCAACACCAGCAACACGTTCTTCGGCAAGGAGTCCATGACCCTGCGCGAGCTGATGAACGCGCTGCGTGAAACCTACTGCGGCACCCTCGGCGTGGAGTTCATGTATGCGTCCGAGCAGAACCAGAAGCGCTGGTGGCAGGAAAAACTGGAAACCATCCGCAGCAAGCCCAGCTTCGGTGCCGAGAAGAAGAAACAGATCCTCGATCGCCTGACGGCCGCCGAAGGCCTGGAGCGCTTCCTCCACACCAAGTACGTCGGCCAGAAGCGTTTCTCGCTGGAAGGTGGCGAGAGCTTCATCGCCGCGATGGACGAACTGATCCAGTCCGCCGGCTCCAAGGGCGTGCAGGAAATCGTGATCGGCATGGCCCACCGCGGCCGCCTGAACGTGCTGGTCAACACCCTGGGCAAGATGCCCAAGGACCTGTTCGCCGAGTTCGACCACACCGCCCCTGAAGATCTGCCTTCGGGCGACGTGAAGTACCACCAGGGTTTCAGCTCCGACGTCTCCACGCCTGGCGGCCCGGTGCACCTGTCGCTGGCCTTCAACCCGTCCCACCTGGAAATCGTGAACCCCGTCGTGGAAGGCTCCGTGCGCGCTCGCATGGACCGCCGCGCCGACCCGCACGGCAAGCAGGTGCTGCCCGTGCTGGTGCACGGCGATGCGGCCTTCGCCGGCCAGGGCGTGAACCAGGAAACCCTGGCGCTCGCACAAACCCGTGGCTATTCCACGGGCGGCACGGTGCACATCATCATCAACAACCAGATCGGCTTCACCACGTCCGACCCCCGCGATGCGCGCTCCACGCTGTATTGCACGGACATCGTGAAGATGGTCGAGTCGCCCGTGCTCCACGTGAACGGCGACGATCCCGAAGCCGTGGTGCTGGCCACCCAGCTCGCCCTCGAATTCCGCATGGAATTCCAGAAGGACGTCGTGGTCGACATCATCTGCTTCCGCAAGCTGGGCCACAACGAGCAGGACACCCCCGCGCTCACCCAGCCGCTGATGTACAAGAAGATCGGCGCCCACCCCGGCACGCGCAAGCTGTACGCCGACAAGCTGGCCACGCAAGGCCTGGGCGAATCGCTGGGCGACGACATGGCCAAGGCCTACCGCGCCGCCATGGACGCGGGCAAGCACACGGTCGACCCGGTGCTGACCAACTTCAAGAGCAAGTACGCGGTGGACTGGAGCCCCTTCCTGGGCAAGAAGTGGACCGATGCCGGTGACACGGCCATTCCGCTGGCCGAGTGGAAGCGCCTGTCCGAGAAGATCACCACCATCCCCGAAGGCGTGACGCCGCACCAACTGGTCAAGAAGGTGTACGACGACCGCGCCGCCATGGGCCGTGGCGACATTCCTGTGGACTGGGGCATGGGCGAGCACATGGCCTTCGCCTCGCTGGTGGCCAGCGGCTTCCCGGTGCGCCTGTCGGGCGAGGACTGCGGCCGTGGCACGTTCACGCACCGCCACTCGGTCATCCATGACCAGAAGCGCGAGAAGTGGGACATCGGCACCTATGTGCCTTTGCAGAACGTGAGCGAGAACCAGGCTCCGTTTGTCGTGATCGACTCCATCCTGTCCGAAGAGGCGGTGCTGGGCTTCGAATACGGCTACGCCTCCAACGATCCCAACACCCTGGTGATCTGGGAAGCCCAGTTCGGCGACTTCGCCAACGGTGCCCAAGTCGTGATCGACCAGTTCATCGCCTCGGGCGAAGTGAAGTGGGGCCGCGTCAACGGCATCACGCTGATGCTGCCGCACGGCTACGAAGGCCAAGGCCCTGAGCACAGCTCGGCGCGCCTGGAGCGCTTCATGCAACTGGCCGCCGACGCCAACATGCAGATCGTTCAGCCCACCACGGCCAGCCAGATCTTCCACGTGCTGCGTCGCCAGATGGTCCGCCACCTGCGCAAGCCGCTGGTCATCATGACGCCGAAGTCGCTGCTGCGTAACAAGGATGCGACTTCGCCGCTGTCCGAGTTCACGAAGGGCGCCTTCCAGACAGTGATCCCCGAGCAAAACGCCGCCATCGACAAGAAGGCCGACAAGGTCAAGCGCGTGATCGCCTGCTCCGGCAAGGTGTACTACGACCTGGTCAAGAAGCGCGAAGAGAAGGAAGCCGACGACGTGGCGATCATCCGCGTCGAGCAGCTCTACCCCTTCCCGCACAAGGCTTTTGGCGCCGAGCTGAAGAAGTACCCCAACGCCACGGACATCGTGTGGTGCCAGGACGAGCCGCAGAACCAGGGCGCCTGGTTCTTCGTGCAGCACTACATCCACGAGAACATGCTCGATGGCCAAAAGCTCGGTTATGCCGGTCGCGCAGCTTCGGCTTCGCCGGCCGTGGGTTATGCCCACCTGCACCAGGAGCAGCAAAAGGCCCTGGTCGAGGCGGCATTTGCCAAGCTCAAGGGCTTCGTGCTGAACAAGTAAGTCGTACCGTCCCCGGTATCACGCAGAACACACATCTGACCGAAAGAAATCCAAATGGCTATCGTAGAAGTCAAAGTCCCCCAACTGTCCGAGTCCGTGGCCGAAGCCACCATGCTGCAGTGGAAGAAGAAGCCCGGCGAAGCCGTGGCCATCGATGAGATCCTGATCGAGATCGAAACCGACAAGGTCGTGCTGGAGGTGCCCGCACCTTCCGCCGGCGTGCTGGCCGAGATCGTGGTGGCAGACGGCGGCACGGTCGTGTCCGACCAGCTCATCGCCAAGATCGACAGCGAAGGCAAGGCCGGCGCCGCCGCGCCCGCTCCTGCAGCCGCCGCAGCGCCTGCCCCCTCGGCAGCGCCGGCAGCCGCTGCTGCACCGGCTGCCGCCGGCGGCTCCAAGGGCGACGTCGCCATGCCTGCTGCCGCCAAGCTGCTGGCCGACAACAACATGGCCGTGTCGGACGTGTCCGGTTCGGGCAAGGACGGCCGCGTGACCAAGGGTGACGTGCTGGCCGCCGTGGCCGGTGGCGCCAAGCCGTCGGCAGCACCCAGCACCATTCCCACGGGCGTGCCCACCAAGGCTCTGCCGCAAGTGGCGGCGCCAGCTGGCAAGGAAGACCTGAGCGGCCGCCCCGAGCAGCGCGTGCCCATGAGCCGCCTGCGTGCCCGCGTGGCCGAGCGTCTGCTGCAATCGCAGTCGACCAACGCCATCCTGACCACGTTCAACGAAGTGAACATGGCCCCGGTGATGGATCTGCGCAAGAAGTTCCAGGACTCCTTCACCAAGGAACACGGCACCAAGCTGGGCTTCATGTCCTTCTTCGTGAAGGCCGCCGTGCACGCACTCAAGAAATACCCCGTGCTGAACGCCTCGGTGGACGGCAACGACATCGTCTACCACGGCTACTTCGACATCGGTATCGCCGTGGGTTCGCCGCGCGGTCTGGTGGTGCCCATCCTGCGCAACGCAGACCAGATGAGCTTCGCCGACATCGAGAAGAAGATTGCCGAGTTCGGCAAGAAGGCTGCCGAAGGCAAGCTGGGCATCGAAGAGATGACCGGCGGCACCTTCTCCATCTCCAATGGCGGTACGTTCGGCTCGATGATGTCCACCCCCATCATCAACCCGCCGCAGTCGGCCATCCTGGGCGTGCACGCCACCAAGGACCGTGCCGTGGTCGAAAACGGCCAGGTCGTGGTGCGTCCGATGAACTACCTGGCCATGTCCTATGACCACCGCATCATCGACGGCCGCGAAGCCGTGCTGGGCCTGGTGGCCATGAAGGACGCGCTGGAAGATCCGTCGCGCCTGCTGTTCGACATCTGATGGAACAACCCCCTGAGGCGCTTTGCGCCTTCCCCCCTTCTCTCGAATGGCTGCGCCATTCGGGAAGAGGGACACCGCCAGCGCTCGCAAGTGAAACGCCGCTGCGCAGCTTGAGCGTCCCTTGCGCGGCGGTCGCTGGCCTGGGCCGCGAGTGCTTCAAGGGCAGGGGGCGGCGTCTGACGCCACGAAGACCAAGACACCCTGACGGACCCACATGTGTGGCTGGCTCATCAGCCGGCCCCGCAGTGGGTCTTTCTTCAACTGACAGAGTGAGATTCACATGAGCAAACAATTCGACGTGATCGTCATCGGCGGTGGCCCTGGCGGCTATGTGGCTGCCATCCGCGCCGCCCAACTGGGCTTCAACGTGGCCTGTATCGACGAGTGGAAGAACGACAAGGGCGGCCCGGCACTGGGCGGCACCTGCACGAACGTGGGCTGCATTCCCTCCAAGGCGCTGCTGCAGTCGTCCGAACATTTCGACCACGCCAACCACCACTTCGCCGACCATGGCATCGAAGTGAAGGGTGTGAGCATGGACGTGGGCAAGATGATCGCCCGCAAGAACACCGTCGTGAAGCAGAACAACGACGGCATCCAGTACCTGTTCAAGAAGAACAAGATCACCTTCTTCCACGGCCGTGGTTCCTTCGTGAAGGCCGCCGAAGGCGGCTACGAGATCCAGGTGGCCGGCAAGGACACCGAAACCCTCACGGGCAAGCAGATCATCGTCGCCACGGGCTCCAACGCCCGCGCGCTGCCGGGCGTGCCGTTCGACGAGGAGAACGTGCTGTCCAACGACGGCGCGCTGCGCATCGGTGCCGTGCCCAAGAAGCTGGCCCTGATCGGCTCCGGCGTGATCGGCCTGGAAATGGGTTCCGTGTGGCGCCGCCTGGGCGCGGACGTGACCGTGCTGGAAGGCCTGCCCACGTTCCTGGGCGCGGTGGACGAGCAGATCGCCAAGGAAGCGAAGAAGGCCTTCGACAAGCAGGGCCTGAAGATCGAACTCGGTGTGAAGGTCGGCGAGATCAAGGCCGGCAAGAAGGGCGTGAACGTCGCCTACACCAATGCCAAAGGCGAGGCCGTGTCGCTGGACGCTGACAAGCTCATCGTCTCCATCGGCCGTGTGCCCAACACCATCGGCTTGAACCCCGAAGCGGTGGGCCTGCAGCTGGACGAGCGCGGCGCCATCGTGGTGGACGCCGACTGCAAGACCAACCTGCCTGGCGTGTGGGCCGTGGGCGACGTGGTGCGTGGTCCGATGCTGGCGCACAAGGCTGAGGAAGAGGGCGTTGCCGTTGCCGAGCGCATCGCAGGCCAGCACGGCCACGTGAACTTCAACACCATTCCCTGGGTGATCTACACCAACCCCGAGATCGCATGGGTGGGCCGCACGGAGCAGCAGCTCAAGGCCGACGGCGTGAAGTACAAGGCCGGCACGTTCCCGTTCCTGGCCAACGGCCGCGCACGCGCGCTGGGTGACACGACCGGCATGGTGAAGATGCTGGCCGATGCCACCACGGACGAGATCCTGGGCGTGCACATTGTCGGCCCGATGGCCAGCGAACTGATCGCCGAGTGCGTCGTGGCGATGGAATTCAAGGCCAGCGCGGAAGACATCGCGCGCATCTGCCATGCCCATCCCTCGCTCTCGGAAGCGACCAAGGAAGCCGCTCTGGCGGTGGACAAGCGCACGCTCAACTTCTGAGCGGGGCCGCTGGCCGCGGGCCTTGCCGCTTCGGCGGCGGGCTCGCAGCTTTTGAGGTCAAATTGGCTGCTAGCGCTTACCCATCAAGCGCTAGCAGCTATTGTTTTTATAGTTCTGGAGTGCGTGCGTGAACGTCAAGCAGGCATACGAGGCCGAGCTGGCCGCCAAAGGGTTCAAGAGCGATCCGGCACAGATGCGTGCCGTGGAGGCCCTGCAGCGCTGTGCCGATGACTGGGCGTCATACAAGGAGCGCCGCTCCAACGCGCTGAAGAAGCTCATCAACCGCCCCGAGGTGCCGCGCGGCGTGTACATGTACGGCGGCGTGGGCCGGGGCAAGAGCTTCCTCATGGACTGCTTCTTCAATGCCGTGCCCATTCGGCGCAAGGTGCGGCTGCATTTCCACGAGTTCATGCGCGAAGTGCACCGCGAACTGCACGCGCTGCAGGGCACGCAGAACCCCTTGGACGTGCTCGGCGCCAACATCGCCAAGCGCTACAAGCTGATCTGCTTCGACGAGTTCCACGTGGCCGACATCACGGACGCCATGATCCTGCACCGGTTGCTGGTGGCACTGTTCGAGAACGGCGTGGGCTTCGTGACCACCTCCAACTTCAAGCCGGACGGGCTGTACCCCGACGGGCTGCACCGTGACCGCATCCTGCCTGCCATTGCGCTGCTGAACGAGCGCATGGAGGTGATCAACGTCGACAACGGCACCGACTACCGCCGCCGCACGCTGGAACACGTCCAGCTGTACCACACGCCGCTCGGCCCGCAGGCCGATGCGGAAATGGCCAAGGCCTTCGGCCAGCTGGCCGAAGTACGCGACGAAGACCCCGTCCTGCACATCGAAGCGCGCGAGATCCGTGCGCGCCGCAAGGCCGGTGGCGTGGTGTGGTTCGACTTCGACGTGCTGTGCGGCGGCCCGCGCTCGCAGAACGACTACCTGGAGATCGCCTCTCAGTTCCACACCGTGCTGCTCTCCAACGTGCCGTACATGCCGGTATCGATGGCATCACCCGCCCGCCGCTTCACCTGGCTGATCGATGTGCTCTACGATCGGCGCGTGAAGCTGATCCTCTCTGCTGCCGTGCCGCCCGAATCGCTGTACACCGAAGGGCCACTGGCGCACGAGTTCCCCCGGACGGTGTCTCGCCTCAACGAGATGCAGTCCCAGGAGTTCCTGGCCCTGGAGCGCCGGGTGGTCGACACGGGGCTGACCTGATGATGAAACCGATGTTTTCCATGACGCTGGCCGCGACGCTGCTGATGGGTACGGCTGCCGCCTCCCATGCTTCCGGGCCCGCAGGCGTGGCCGCAGCCTCGGCCCCCACGGGGGATGCGCAGAGCCGCGAGGCCGAGCGCCAGTCCATCCGCAGTGCGCGGCAGGCGCTGGAGCAACGCCGTCTGCAGGAGGAGTCCGCGTGCTACCAGAAGTTCGTGGTGGAAAGCTGCCTGCGCGAGGTGCGCGCCCGCACCCGCATTGAGGACGCCGCGTTCCGTGAGCGCGAGGTGGCGCTGAACGATGCCGACCGCCGTGAGAAGGCCGCGGGCCGGCTGCGTTCCATCGAGGAGAAGAAGCAGGAACAGCAGGCGCAGCAAGCCGCAGGCGAGCGCCCGGCCGGCATGACGGGCTCACCCCGCGACACGGCCGCCAACAGGGCGAAGGAGCAGGCCACGCGGGCCGATGAGGCCCGCCAGCGGGCCGCCCGACAGCAGCAGCGCCAGGCCGCGCACGATGCCAACCAGGCGGCGCGCGCGGCGGAGGAACCGTCGAGAGTCCAGCAGTCCCGCGAGCGTTTCGAAGCCAAGCAGCAGGCGGCAGAAGAACGGCGCGCCCGGCGCGAGAAGGCGAACGCCGAGGCTGCAGCGTCCGGGCGTACGCCGCCCCGCCCGCTACCGGCGCCTGGCAATGCACCAGCGCCGGCGCCTGCTGCCGCACCTGCCAGCGCACCCTGATCGCACCACCTTTCGGCCGCCCTAGGGAGCGGTGCACTGACCGGTGTTCAAAGGCAGAGCCTCGGTGGCCTGCCAACCGCCAAGTCGGCCGCTTCTGCAGACAGTTAGCTGCCGGCCGGGGCCTGTTCAGGCCCTAGATCAGTGCCCGCCCGGCGTCCTGGGCTTTGCGGTTTCCGTGAGTGCCTCGATCTTCACGACCGCCAGCGACAGGTTGTCGCCTCCGCCCCGGGCGCGTGAGCGGGCCTTGTCGATGAGGAATTCGGTCGCCTCGCGGGGGGTGAGCTGGTCCAGCACCGCCCCCAGCTCCGCAGGCGAGAAGTAGTGCCAGATGCCATCGCTGCAGGCCAGCAAGGTGTCACCGGGCTGCAGCCTCGGAATCAGGTGCATGGTCACCGGCGGGTCGCTTTCGGTACCCAGGCATCCCACCAGGATGTTGGATTGCGGATGGGTATTGGCCTCCGCCTCGGTGATCTCGCCGCGGTCTACCAACGCCTGAACGTAGGAATGGTCGTTGGTGCGGAATACCAGCCGCGCACCCTGGAAATGGTAGATCCGCGAATCGCCCGCATGGGCCCAGTGGCAGTCGCCGCCCGGGTTGATCAGGAACGCCGCCATGGTGCTGTGCGGCTCCTGCTCGGCCGAGATGGCGGTGAGGCGAATCACGACATGTGCTTCCTCGACCATGTGTTTCAGTACAGCGGCCGGGTCGTCCGTTTCGGGTGCGTAGCGCTCAAACAGCTGCCTGGCCGTCAGCATGACCTGGTCTGATGCCTTGCGGCCCCCGCTGCGTCCCCCCATGCCGTCCGCCACCACCCCGAGCACACAGCCGTTCACCCGCGGATGGGCGAAAAGAGCCACCTGGTCCTGTTGGTATTCCCGGTCACCTTTGTGTATTCCGGTGGAGGCGATGAGGCGAAACGCTTTCGTCATGTATCGAATTGTGCGTGGCGCCCGGGCCCGGTGGCGGTGCGGCGGGGGCGCAGTCCGTATTATTCGGTTGGGTGCGTGGTTTTTTTGCCATGCTTTGCGCTACCTTCCCGGCCTTTTGCCGCCCTTCGATTTGTTGCTCCATCCCCTTGTCCTCGTGTTTGCCGGCCCTACCGCGGGCCTTGCGGGAGCCGGTCCATGCCGCTGAGAGAGGCCGTATCCGCGGTCTTCGCCCCGGATGGGCCTTTGTCTCGGGCGCACGCCCAGTTTCGCTCTCGGCCGGGCCAGACGGAGATGGCGTGCGCAATTGCCGACACCATCGAAGAAGGCGGCGCATTGGTGGTGGAGGCGGGAACGGGCGTGGGAAAGACTTTTGCCTATCTGGTGCCCGCCTTGTTGAGTGGGGAACGCGTGGTGGTCTCCACCGCCACGAAGGCTTTGCAGGACCAGCTCTTTTCCCGCGACCTGCCGCGGGTGATCCAGGCGCTCGGGGTGACGGCCCGAACGGCCCTGCTCAAAGGCCGCTCGAGCTACCTCTGTCTGCACCGGCTGGAGCAAGCACGTCCGGGTCTGGGCGGACGGGCCGATGCGCTCGCCGCGGCCCTCGCCAGCGTCGAGCACTGGGCCCAGGCCACTCAGTCCGGCGATCTGGCGGAACTGCCGGGGCTGGATGAGCGTTCCCCCGTCATCCCGCTGGTCACGTCCACCCGGGAGAACTGCCTCGGCTCGGCGTGTCCCCGGTTTGCGCAATGCCATGTGAACCTGGCCCGGCGAGAGGCGCTGGCCGCAGACGTGGTGGTCATCAACCACCACTTGTTCTTCGCCGACGTGGCGGTGCGCGAGTCCGGCATGGCGGAACTGCTGCCGTCGGTGCGGGTGGTACTCTTCGACGAGGCCCACCAGCTGAATGAAACGGGCGTGCAGTTCCTGGGTGTCCAACTCGGGACCGGACAGTTGCTCGACTACGCGCGCGACCTTCTCACGGCGGGTTTGGACGGTGCGCAGGGATTTCGCGACTGGCCTGCACTGGCTGCCGACATCGACCACGCCGCCCGCGATCTGCGCATAGCCGCCGGGCCGGTGGAGGGCGCTGCCCGCCGGGCCTGGCAGGAGGCTGTTCCCGAGCGCACCGAACCTGTCGCCTGGACGCGCGCCCTGCAGGATCTGGTCGCTGCACTGCGGGCTGCCCTGGCAGCGTTGGACGCCGTCGCCGGCACGGCGCCGGATTTCACCCGGCTGCATGAGCGGACCGTGGTGCTGCTGGAGCGTCTGGTGGCCTTTGCGCAGGATTGCGGGACGCAATCGGTCCGCTGGCTGGACGTGGGAACGCAACTGCGGCTGGTCGAGTCGCCGCTGGACATTGGCTTGGCCCTGCAGGGCCTGTGGGCACCGGCGGCGCCAGAGCCGTCCGCCTGGGACGAGGGCGGCGGGCCTTCGGACGCTTCAACGGGCCCGCGGGGCCGCAGCTGGATCTTCACGTCCGCCACGCTGGGCGATGACCCGGCCCTGCGGTGGTTCACCGAGCCGTGCGGTCTGCAGCATGCCAGGACGCTGCAGGTGCCGAGCCCGTTCGACTACGCGCGGCAGTCTGCCCTGTACATTCCGCTGGACTTGCCCCGGCCTGCTGATCCGGCCCACTCGGTGCGGCTGGCCGATTGGGCGGGCGACGCCATCGCCCGCCTGGGTGGCCGGACCCTGCTGCTGACCACGACATTGCGCTCCCTGCACGTGATCGGGACGGCCCTGCGGCAGCGCTTTCCCATGGGCTCCGGCATCGACGTGCTGGTGCAGGGTGAGGCCGGCAAGCGCCAGATCATGGAACGCTTCCGCCAGGCGGAAGATGCTGTAGAGGGGGGCATGGGCTTAGCGCAGGGCTGTGTGCTGGTGGCGTCCGCTTCGTTCTGGGAAGGGCTCGACGTGCCCGGCGATGCGCTGCAGCTGCTGATCGTCGACAAGCTGCCGTTCCCGCCGCCCGGAGATCCGTTGGTGGATGCCCGCACGCGCCAGCTCGAGCAGGAAGGGCGCAGTGCGTTCAAGGACTTCGCCCTGCCCGAAGCGGCCGTGGCCCTCAAGCAAGGGGCGGGGCGGCTCATACGCACCGAGACCGATAGCGGGGTCCTCGTGGTGGCAGACACCCGGCTTGCAACGATGGGATACGGCAAACGGCTGCTCAGGGCGCTTCCACCCATGCAGCGCTTGCAGACCCAGGAGGCGTTTGACGCCGCGCTGGACGCCCTGCGCCAGGGCTAGCCGGCGCCTTGGGCCATTACCAGAGCTTCCACCAGGGATCGTCCTTCGATCTGAAGCCATCACGCATGTACTGGCTGTTGGGATAGGACGCCGTCATCACCCGGCGTGCGTCGTCCCGCAACTGCGTCATGCCCAGTGCATCGTACGACTGGATCAGGATGTAGAGCGCCTCTTCCAGCGCTGGCACGTCCTTGTAGTCGGCCAGTGCGATCTGGGCCCGGTTGATGGCGGCCACGTAGGCGCCACGTTGGTAGTAATACCGTGCCACGTGCACTTCGTACTGCGCGAGCGAGTTGACGATGTACGTCATGCGCTGTTGCGAATCCTTGGCGTAGCGGGAATCCGGGAAGCGCGTCACCAGTTCGCGGAAGGATTCGAAGGAGTCCTTGGCGGCCTTCTGGTCACGTTCCGAAAGATCCTGCCGGGACACCCAGGCGAACAGCCCCAGGTTGTCGTTGAAATTAACCAGGCCCTTGAGGTACAGGGCGTAATCGTAGGCCGGGCTGGCGGGGTGCAGCTTCATGAAGCGGTCCAGAGTGGCCACAGCCTGTACCTTTTCGCCTGCCTTGTACTGGGCATAGGCCTTGTCCAGCTGCGCCTGCTGGGCGAGGGCGGTGCCGGCAGCGCGTCCCTCAAGCTTTTCGAACAGCGGCACGGCCTTGTCGAAGGCGCCGCTGTTGAGTTCGTCCCGCGCTTCGGAATAGATCTTGTCGGGGCTCCAGCCGGCCGTCTTGTCCTCCGGGGTGCTGGAGCAACCTGCCACGAGGCCGGCGGCCAACAGGACGGACAACAAGGGCAGGGGGGAGCGCACCATGGCAGCAGCTTTCTGGCAGTTAAGAGGCATCGTCATTGCAGCGGTTTTGGCCGATGGCGGCCGGTTCTGCAGCCCACCGGGCGCCGACCGACCGCCAAGGGCGGCTGGACGGTCATTGTAGCGGCGGCCCCGACGCTTCTGCCGTGGTGGCAAGGACCCGCGCCCGCACCGGGCCGGCGCAGCTTTCTACAATGACGGGATGTTTGTTCACCTGCGCCTGCACACCGAATTCTCCGTCGTCGACGGGACCACGCGTATCGACGAGGTCGCCAAGGCGGCGGCCAAGGATGGCCAGCCTGCGCTGGCGATCACCGACCTCAACAACCTCTTCGGCGCCATCAAGTTCTACAAGGAAGCACGCGGTAAGGGGGTCAAACCCGTTCTGGGTGCCGAGGTGAATGTGGCCATGCCGGACGCCGCGCCGGCCCGCATGCTGCTGCTGGTCCAGAACAAGCAGGGCTATCTCAACCTTTGCGAATTGCTGGCACGCGCCTGGACGCGCAACGTCGTCAAGAATGTCCCGGTCTGCACCCGCGAGTGGTTGGGTGAGCTGCACGAAGGCCTGATCGCGCTGGCGGGCGCGCAGGCGGGGCCGGTGGGGCAGTTGCTGATGCGGGGTGACGATACCGGTGCCGCCGCGGCTGCGCTGGAGTTCGCCGGCATCTTTCCCCACCGCTTCTATCTCGAAATCCAGCGGGCCGGTCGTGCCGACGACGAGGCGCATGTGGTGGCCGCGGTGCAACTGGCGGCCCGCCTGCAATTGCCAGTGGTGGCCACGCATCCCATTCAGTTCGCCACGCCTGACGACTACGAGGCGCACGAAGCCCGCATCTGCATTGCTGAGGGCGAGATCCTGGGCAACCAGCGGCGGGTGCGTAAATTCACCCGCGAGCAGTACTTCAAGAACAGCGCCCAGATGGAGGCGCTGTTCGCCGATGTGCCGTCGGCCATCGCCAACACGCTGGAGATCGCCAAGCGCTGCAACCTGACCCTGGTGCTCGGCAAACCCCGGTTGCCGGAATTTCCCACGCCCAACGGCATGGCTCCGGAAGAGTACTTCCGCTATGCGTCTTTCGAGGGGCTGGAAGAGCGGCTCAAGCACCTGTTCCCCAACGAAGCCCAGCGTGACAAGGAGCGCCCCCGGTACGTGGAGCGGCTGGAGTTCGAACTGGGCACCATCCTCAAGATGGGCTTTCCGGGCTACTTCCTGATCGTGGGCGACTTCATTCGGTGGGCAAAAGAGAACGGCTGCCCTGTCGGGCCGGGCCGGGGTTCCGGTGCCGGCTCGCTGGTGGCCTATGCGCTCAAGATCACCGACCTGGACCCGCTGCAGTACAACCTACTGTTCGAACGCTTCCTGAATCCCGAGCGGGTGTCCATGCCCGACTTCGACATCGACTTTTGCCAGTCCAACCGCGACCGGGTGATCGATTATGTGAAGGACAAGTACGGCAAGAACGCCGTGAGCCAGATCGCCACCTTCGGAACCATGGCCGCCAAGGCCGCGATCCGCGACGTGGGCCGTGTCATGGACATGAGCTACACGTTCTGCGATGGCATCTCGAAGCTCGTGCCCGGCAAGCCCGGCATGTCCTACACGCTCGCGTACCCGCCGGAGGTGAAGAAGGAGGGCGACAAGAACAACTACGCGCTGGAGCTGGAGCCTATGCTCTACGAGCGGGTGCGCAAGGAAGAGGACGTCAAGACCGTCATCGAGATGGCGCAGAAACTCGAAGGCATGACACGCAACATCGGCATGCACGCCGGTGGCGTGCTGATCGCTCCGGGCAAGCTCACCGATTTCTGCCCGCTCTACCAGCAGCCAGGCAGCGAATCGGCGGTGAGCCAATACGACAAGGACGATGTGGAAGCCATCGGCCTGGTGAAGTTCGACTTCTTGGGCCTGGCCACGCTGACGATCCTGGAGATCGCCCGCGAGTTCATCATGAAGCGCCACAAGGGCCAGGAGAACTTCGCTTTCGAGAACATCCCGCTGGATGACGCGCGCACCTACCAGTTGTTCTCCGACGGCAAGACGGAAGCCGTGTTCCAGTTTGAAAGCCGCGGCATGCAGGGCATGCTGAAGGAAGCGCGTCCGAGCCGCCTCGAAGACCTGATCGCCCTGAACGCGCTCTACCGCCCGGGCCCGATGGACCTGATCCCCACGTTCGTGAACCGCAAGCACGGCAAGGAACCGGTGGAGTACCCGCACCCCCTGGTGGAGCCGGTGCTGGCCGAAACCTACGGGATCATGGTGTACCAGGAGCAGGTGATGCAGACCGCTCAGGTGCTGGGCGGCTACAGCCTCGGCGGTGCCGACATGCTGCGCCGGGCCATGGGCAAGAAGAAGGCCGAGGAGATGGCCGAGCACCGCGAGATCTTCCGCAAGGGAGCGGCCGAGAAAGGCATCGACCAGGACAAGGCCGACGAAGTGTTCGACCTGATGGAGAAGTTCGCGGGCTACGGCTTCAACAAGTCGCACGCCGCTGCGTACTCCCTGTTGGCCTACCACACGGGCTGGCTGAAGGTGCATTACACGGCCGAGTTCTATTGCGCGAACATGACCGTGGAAATGGACGACACCGACAAGCTCAAGGTGCTCTACGAAGATGCGGTCAAGCACTTCGGCATGACCTTCGAGCCGCCGGACGTCAACCGCGGCGTTTACCGGTTCGAACCGGTGACCGACAAGGTCATCCGCTACGGCCTGGGCGCCGTCAAGGGCACAGGACAGCAGGCCATCGAGGCCATGATCGCCGCCCGCGAAGGCCGGGGCGAGGGCCCGCAGGGCGGCACCGTGGGGCCGTTCAAGAGCCTGTTCGACTTCTGCGTGCGGGTGGACAAGCAGCGCATGAACAAGCGCACGGTGGAGGCCCTCATCAAGGCGGGAGCGTTCGACGCCATCCACATGAACCGCGCCGCGCTGGTCGCTTCCATCGACCGGGCCTTCGAGTTCGCGGCTGCGACGCTGGCGAACGCCAACCAGGGCGGGCTGTTCGACATGATGGGCGAGGATGCCCACGGATCGAGCACGCAGGAGCCGGATCTGGTCGAGGTGGCGCCGTGGGGCATCAAGGAGCGCCTGACGCAGGAGAAGACGGCCGTAGGCTTCTATCTGTCGGGTCACCTGTTCGACGAGGTGGAGAAAGAGGTGCGCCGCTTCGTGCGCACCCCTATCGAGGAACTGGCCGACAGCCGAGAGCCCCAGGTCATGGCGGGCATCGTCAGCGACTTCCGCGTCATCAATGGCCAGCGGGGGCGGCTAGCGCTGTTCAAGCTGGACGACAAGACCCGCACGATCGAGGCCTCTGCAGACGAGGCGGTGCTGAACGCGAACCGCGACGTGCTCAAGGACGACGAGTTCGTCGTCCTCAACGGGCGCCTGCAGCTGGACCACTTCAGCGGTGGCCTCCGCGTCAAGGTGCTGCAAGCCTGGGGTCTGGCAGGGGCCCGGGCGAAATATGGACGGTATCTGCAGGTGCTGGTCGGCGACGCCGTGCCCGATGTCACCCGTCTGGTGAAGGAGTTTCCTCCCTTGCGCGAAGACACCGAGCATGGGGAGACGCTGGTCTACGGCCTGCGCGTGCGCATGGGCGTCAAATGCAAGGCAGAGCACGGGGCTGCAGTGGCCGAGTTGCAACTGGGGGAAGCGAGTCGGTTCTTCCCGTCAGATGCGGCCCTGGCGGCGTGGGGCGCACAGGCCGGGAGCGGTGCGGTCAGCGTCATCTACGACGCCGGCTGAGCCGCGTTGCGCGCGATCGTCACCCCGGCTTGAAAAATGGGCGTGCAACACCAGATTCATCAAGCCACACCGATCGGCTGCGCTCGCTAGAATGAAATTCATGGCAACCAAACCACCGTCCCCTCCCCCGACGCCTCCCTCCCGTGCGCCTGCGCGGGACGACGGCGATTCGGTCGTGATGGAGCGGCGTCCGCAGAAAACGCAGCCGCCGCAGATGTACCAGGTGGTGATGCTGAACGACGACTACACCCCGATGGAGTTCGTGATCGTCGTGCTGCAGGAGTTTTTCAGCAAGGACCGCGAAGCGGCCACGCAGATCATGCTCAAGATCCACCTGGACGGCAAAGGCGTCTGCGGGGTGTATACCCGCGACGTGGCCGCTACCAAGGTCGAACAGGTCCTGGATGCCGCCCTCAAGGCCGGCCACCCGCTGCAATGCGTGAGTGAGCCTGTTGAATAAGTGGCTATCGGCCTCGATCTACAGTCAATCAATTCCCAGCAAGCACAAAGGAGTTCACATGATTGCTCAGGAACTGGAAGTCAGCTTGCACATGGCCTTCGTAGAGGCCCGTCAGCAGCGCCACGAATTCATCACCGTGGAACACCTCCTGCTGGCTCTGCTGGACAACCCCAGCGCAGCCGAAGTGCTGCGCGCATGCTCGGCCAATGTCGATGACCTGCGTTCGTCCCTGACGAATTTCATCAAGGACAACACCCCCCAGGTCGCCGGCAACGACGAGGTGGATACGCAACCCACGCTGGGTTTCCAGCGGGTGATCCAGCGCGCCATCATGCACGTGCAGTCCACCGGCAACGGCAAGAAGGAGGTCACCGGCGCCAATGTGCTGGTTGCGATCTTCGGTGAGAAGGACTCGCACGCCGTGTACTACCTCCACCAGCAGGGTGTGACCCGGCTCGATGTGGTGAACTTCATTGCCCACGGCATCAAGAAGGGCGAACCGCCGGAGCCTGCCAAGGCAGAAGGCCAGGCGGATGGCGAAGAAGGCGGTGGTGGCGAGCGCAATGAAAAGGCGTCGCCGCTGGAGCAGTACACGCAGAACCTCAACCAGGCAGCCAAGGATGGAAAGATCGATCCGCTGATCGGCCGCCACTACGAGGTCGAGCGCACGATCCAGATCCTGTGCCGTCGCCGCAAGAACAACCCGCTGCTGGTGGGCGAAGCTGGCGTGGGCAAGACCGCGATCGCGGAAGGCCTCGCCTGGCGCATCACCCAAGGCGATGTCCCCGAAATCCTTTCTGAAGCCACGGTGTATTCGCTGGACATGGGCGCGCTGCTGGCCGGCACCAAGTACCGCGGTGACTTCGAGCAGCGCCTGAAGGGGGTGCTCAAGTCGCTCAAGGACAAGCCCCATGCGGTGCTCTTCATCGACGAGATCCACACGCTGATCGGTGCCGGTGCGGCATCGGGCGGCACGCTGGACGCCTCCAATCTGCTCAAGCCCGCGCTTTCCAGCGGACAGCTGAAGTGCATCGGCGCTACGACCTTCACGGAGTACCGCGGCATCTTCGAGAAGGACGCGGCCCTGTCGCGGCGCTTCCAGAAGGTGGACGTGGTGGAGCCCACGGTGGCGGAGACGGTGGACATCCTCAAGGGGCTCAAGAGCCGCTTCGAGGAGCACCACAGCGTGAAGTACGCCACTGCGGCCCTGCAGGCGGCGGCGGAACTGTCCGCCAAGTACATCAACGACCGGCACCTGCCCGACAAGGCGATCGACGTGATCGACGAGGCCGGCGCAGCCCAGCGCATCCTGGTGGCCAGCAAGCGCAAGAAGACCATCGGCAAGGCCGAGATCGAGGAAATTGTCGCGAAGATCGCCCGCATTCCGCCTGCGAACGTCTCCAACGATGACCGCAGCAAGCTGCAGACCATCGAGCGCGACCTCAAGAGCGTGGTGTTCGGACAGGACAAGGCGCTCGAAGTACTGGCGTCCGCCGTCAAGATGGCGCGCTCGGGCCTGGGCAAGGGCGACAAGCCGATCGGCTCGTTCCTCTTCAGTGGCCCGACCGGCGTCGGCAAGACGGAAGCGGCCAAGCAGCTGGCCTATATCCTGGGCATCGAACTGATCCGCTTCGACATGTCGGAGTACATGGAGCGCCACGCCGTCAGCCGCCTGATCGGGGCTCCCCCCGGCTATGTGGGGTTCGACCAGGGCGGGCTGCTGACCGAGGCCGTCACCAAGAAGCCGCACGCGGTACTGCTGCTCGACGAAATCGAGAAGGCGCATCCGGACATCTTCAACGTGCTGCTGCAGGTGATGGACCACGGCACGCTGACGGACAACAACGGACGCAAGGCTGACTTCCGCAACGTCATCATCGTCATGACGACCAACGCGGGTGCCGAGACCATGAACAAGGCCACCATCGGTTTCACGAACCCGCGGCAGGCCGGCGACGAGATGGCCGACATCAAGCGCCTGTTCACGCCTGAGTTCCGTAACCGCCTGGACGCCATCGTCAACTTCAAGCCGCTGGACGAGCAGATCATCCTGCGGGTGGTCGACAAGTTCCTGTTGCAGCTGGAGACCCAGCTGGCCGAGAAGAAGGTCGAAGTCACGTTCACCGATGCGCTGCGCAAGCACCTGGCGAAGAAGGGCTTCGATCCTCTGATGGGCGCCCGTCCGATGCAGCGCCTGATCCAGGACATGATCCGGCGTGCATTGGCCGACGAACTGTTGTTCGGTCGCCTCACCGAAGGGGGGCGCCTGACGGTCGACATCGAGACGAAGAAGGACGACAAGGGCGTGGAAACCAGCGACGTGCAACTGGACATCCAGCCTTTGCCGAAGAAGGAGCGCTCGCCGAAGTCAGAGCCCGCAGAGCCGGAGGAAGCCACCGCGGACTGACGTAAAGCAGAGCCTGCACAGGCGCGAGGCCAGCCATTTTTGCAATGGCTGGCTTTTTTCTTTGCGCGCCGCCAGTGCGTGTCCTACAGGACGTGATCTCAGTGAATGGTGCAATCAGGGCCAGCCGATAGCCGTGGCAAGTGTCCCTGCTATCCCATCACCCTTGGGGCCTGCCGAGCAGGTGCCTGGACAGTCCCCACCCACCGAGGAGCGCCAGATGATCACCACCGACCCCCACCATGACCAACCTGTTCCTCCAGTTGGGCCTGGAGGAGGGCGACCAATCCATCGCCGACTTCATCCGTACCCACCAACTCCCGACCGACGTGTCCTTGGGAGATGCGCCATTCTGGAGCGATGCCCAGCGACAGTTTCTTGTCGAACAGCTCAAGGCGGACGCGCCGTGGGCCCTCGTGGTGGACCAATTGAGCGAGGCACTCCACGCAGACGCGGTAGAGCGCGCTACCGCGTCCTGACCCGATGAGCGCGCTGATGGAGAAGGTGGCAGTCTCCGCGATCGAGAAGCGACCGTTTCCCCTGCACCGCATTCACGTCAGCGACTAGGCGGTTCACTGGAAGCCTGCTCAGGCGTGGCAGGGCCTGTGGCAGGGGCGTCAGCAGCAGATCCGCTCAGGCGGTCCAAAAGGTCTTTGGTCGGGTAGCCGTCGGCGATCCACCCTTGGCTCTGCTGGTAACGCCGCAATCCGGTCCGGGTGGCAGGGCCCATGACGCCATCCGGCGTGCCTGCATCGAAGCCCTGTGCGTTCAATAGCGTCTGGAGGCTCCTCACCTGGTCGCGCGACAGCGGCTGAAGCTCGCGTGGCCACGGGGCCTGGACGCCAGGCCCGCCGTCGATCTGTTGCGCAAGCAAGGCGACGCCGAGTGCGTAGTTCACCGCATTGTTGTAGCGCAGTAGTGTGCGGAAGTTGTGGCCTACCAGAAAGGCAGGGCCTCTTGCGCCCGCCGGGGTGATCACGGCGGCACTGTCCAATACCGGCAGGGCCTGGCCGCTCGCGGCGGTGACCCCCTCGGCTGCCCATTGGGCCGTGGTTTGCCGTTGGGTGAGCTCCGCGCGCGCGTAGTCGAATCCGGCCGGCAGGCGGACCTCTGTGCCCCAGGGCTCTCCGGCGCGCCAGCCTTCACCTGCGAGGAAGGCCGCCGTGGACGCCGTCACGTCGGGAATGCTGCCCCAGATGTCACGGTGGCCATCTCCGTCAGCGTCGACCGCATGTGCCAGAAAAACCGACGGGAGGAACTGGGTGTGGCCCATGGCACCGGCCCAGGAGCCAATCATGCGGTCGGGTGCGATGTCGCCTGCCTGAAGGATGCGCAGCGCCGCCATCAGCTCGCTACGCGCCCACGCGCTGCGGCGGCCCTCGAAGCCGAGCGTGGCGAGGGCATCCACCGCCCGGAAGGTGCCGAAGTTGCTGCCGTAGTTGCTTTCCATGCCCCAGATAGCGGTGATGACGCTGGCCGGTACCCCGTAGCGCGAGGAGGCCGCGGCCAGCGTAGCGCGCTCGTCCGAGAGCTTGCGTCTGCCGGCGGCGATGCGCTGCGCGGAGATGGCCGAGTCCAGATACGCCCAGGGGGGACGGGTGAACTCCGGCTGGGCGCGGTCCAGTTCGATTACGCGGGGCTGAAGGCGGGCGTTGCTCAGCGCAGATCGCACGACCTCGGGGGCGATGCCCTGCGCTTCCGCGTCCTTGGCGAACGCGGCCAGCCACGCGGCAAAGCCTGCCTGCTCTGCCTCGGCCTTCCCGTTCTCCGCGGCGACAGGGCTGCTGCGGGTGCCTGGGGCGGTGTCTTGCGCAGAAGCCGTGGGGACGGGCACCGGCGAGGGGGCGACGCTGGCGCTGGGTGGCGGGGCCGACGCGCAGGCCGCCAGCAGGGCTGCGGCGAGTGTGCTGCCCGCCCAACGGGTCAGAGGAGAAAACCGCGGCTTATGGGAGTGGTTCGTGGTCAAAGGCATGCCCCATTGTCCTGCCTGCCGGCATACTTGCGGCTTCTGTGTTTCCGGCTGTAGCGATTCCATGCACACCTTCCTCTGGCACGACTACGAGACTTTCGGCGCCAACACCCGACGTGACCGTCCTGCCCAGTTCGCGGGAATTCGTACCGACGCTGAGCTCAACGAGATTGGTGAGCCACTGATGATCTATTGCCAGCCGGCGCCGGACTATCTGCCCGACCCGCAGTCCTGCCTGATCACGGGTATCACGCCGCAGCTGTGCCTGGAGCGCGGGCTTCCCGAGCATGCCTTCGCGGCCCGCATCGAGGCGGAGTTCGCGCAGCCCGCCACCATTGGTGTGGGCTACAACACCATCCGGTTCGATGACGAGATCACGCGCTTCATGTTCTGGCGCAACCTGATGGACCCCTACGCCCGTGAGTGGCAGAACCAGTGTGGTCGCTGGGACCTCCTGGACGTCGTCCGCATGACTTATGCATTGCGACCGGAGGGCATCGAGTGGCCCCGCAAGGAAGATGGATCGCCCAGCTTCCGGCTGGAAGACCTGAGCCGGGCCAACTGCCTGGCGCACGACGCCGCGCACGATGCGCTGTCGGATGTCCGTGCCACGATCGCGCTCGCGCGGCTGATCCGCCAGTGTCAGCCGCGGCTGTTCGAGTTCGCTCTCGGACTGCACAAGAAGGACCGCGTCGCGGCGGAACTGCGGCTACCCACGACCCAGGAGGCCGCCCGGCCGTTCCTGCATGTGTCGGGCATGTTCCCTGCCGAACGTGGCTGCCTGGGGATCATGTGGCCCCTGGCCAGCCATCCGACCAACAAGAACGAACTCATTGCGTGGGATCTGGCCCACGACCCGTCCGAATTGGCCCTGCTGGATGCGGAAACGGCCCGCCTGCGCATGTTCACGCGGTCAAGCGACCTGCCCGACGGCGTGACCCGGCTGCCCATTAAGACGGTGCATCTGAACAAGTCGCCGATGGTGGTTGGCAACGTCAACACGCTCACGGCGCAGACATCGCAACGGTGGGGCATCGATCTGGAGGCCGCCGCGGCGCATGCCGAGTCCGCACGGGCGCTGCCGGATCTGAGCGAACTCTGGAAGGCCGTGTTCTCACGACCGCAGGAGGGTGAAGCGACCGACGTGGACCAGGATCTCTACGGCGGGTTTGTCGGCAACGAGGATCGGCGCCGGCTGAACCGGCTGCGTGCGCTGCCGCCCGAGGAGCTGGCCCAGGAGCGCACGGGCTTCGACGATGAGCGCCTTGCCGAACTGGTCTGGCGCTACCGCGCCCGCAACTTTCCGCACACACTCGACGAGGCTGATCAGGAGCGCTGGGAGCAGCACCGCGTGGCGTGCCTGATGGAGGGGCAAGGCGGGGCGCTCACCTTCGACGAACTGTTCGCCCGGCTGGATGAACTCGGCGCAGAGGCCGATGAGCGCGCCGAGGGCATCCTGGGCGCACTCTACGATTACGCCGAAAGCATCGCTCCCGCGATGTGACTAGGGGTCGAGCATGCCGTTGTCTGTGCCATCGCCTGTACCGCATCGCTTCACCGTGCCGGCGAGCCCCGAGGGCGACGATCCGGTGGGCCTGGAAGCGCTGGTGTCTTTTGTGCTGCAGTACCCACGGTTGTTCGTCCTCACGGGGGCTGGGGTGAGCACGGCCTCCGGTATCCCGGACTACCGAGATGGCAACGGCGATTGGAAGCGTCCTCAGCCGGTCACCTACCAAGCCTTCATGGGAGATGTTTCCACGCGGCAGCGCTATTGGGCCCGCAGCCTCGTCGGCTGGCGGGTCATGGGCCAGGCGCAGCCGGGCCCCGCGCACCATGCGCTCGCGGCATTGGAGCGCGCGGGCCGGGTGGAGATGCTGCTCACCCAGAATGTCGATGGGTTGCACGACGCCGCCGGGAGCCGCCGGACGGTAGATCTTCACGGCCGGATCGACACCGTGAGGTGCATGCACTGCGAAGTGCGTTTTCCCCGCGCAGACCTGCAGGCGATGCTGCTGGAACGGAATCCCGCCTGGGGCGAGTTGCAGGCTGTGACGGCCCCGGATGGCGACGCCGATCTGGACGGGCTGGACTTTGCAGGCTTCGATGTACCGCCGTGTCCGTTCTGTGGCACGGGGCTGCTTAAGCCGGATGTCGTCTTCTTCGGGGAGAGTGTGCCCCGCGAGCGGGTGCAGTCTGCGCGGGATGCCGTGCAGCGGGCAGATGCGGTTTTGGTGGCCGGTTCGTCCTTGATGGTGTATTCCGGTTTCCGGTTCGTCCAGGCGGCAGCGGAAGCTGGCACACCAGTGGTCGCGGTGAACCAGGGCAAGACCCGCGCTGACGATCTGCTGGCGTTCAAGCTGCACGGCGAAGTGGGTGCCGTGCTTTCTGCGCTGGTGGCGGCTTTGCCGCCCCCGCAGGTTTCGGGTGTGCGCTGACGCCCGGCATCGGCTGTGACCGCCGGGGCGCCCCTGGCATCACTAGTGGGGGCTTGATCACGGAAGCCGCACACCCGGTTGCGGAATGCTGCGTACCGCGCAGGCGTTTGGTGCTAAGGTCCGCCTTGCTCCTGCGCAGCGTCGCCGCCATGCATGCCGCGCAGGCCGTCACAAGATATCGCAAGGAGACGCCATGCAGGACAACGCATCCTTTGGCGCGTCCGCTGCGGGGCCGGGGCCCGTGTCCGCAGCGGCGCAATTGATCCAGCGTGCACACGAGCGGTCCGCAGCCTTCGGGCTGCAGCGCCATGAAACGGCCGACCTGGAGCCGGTGCGGGCCGACGCGCTGGCCTGGACCGTGGCCCGCAACGAAGCCCTGTGTGCCCATGCCTTGCCCGTGATGGAAACGCTGTCGGCCCAGATCGCCGGTACCCAGAGCATGGTCCTGCTCACCGATGCGCAGGGCGTGATCCTGCATGCGCTGGGCGACGACGAATTCCTCGGCCGTGCCAGCCGCGTCGCTCTGCGCCCGGGCGCCACATGGGCGGAAAGCAGCAAGGGGACCAACGCCATCGGTACGGCACTGGCCATGGGCGAGGCGCTTCAGATCAATGGCAATGAGCACTTTCTCAAAGCGAACGACTTCCTGACCTGTTCCTGCGCTCCGATCCTTGACCCCCAGGGCCTGGTGATCGGTGCGCTGGACGTGAGTGGTGACCACCGCAGCCGCAGCCCCCATACGATGGCGCTGGTGCGCATGTCCGCCAAGATGGTGGAGAACCACCTGTTCGGCAAGGTGTACGAAGACGCCGTACGGCTGCGGTTCCATGCCCGGCCGGAGTTTCTCGGCACCCTCGTCGAAGGCCTTGCCGCCTTCACGGCGGAGGGCCGGTTCCTCGCCGCCAACCGCAGCGGCCAGTTCCAATTGGGCCTGTCTTCCAAAGCGCTGCAGGCGCATACCTTCCCATCGCTTTTCGGGATGCCGATGAGCACCCTGCTGGCGCACGCGCGCCAAGGCAATCCGCAACTGCTCACCCTGCGTTTGCCCGGGGGCGTGACCGTGCATGCCGAGGTGGAGCACCGGGCTCGCCCTGGGGCGTTGCTGGCAGCGCTACCCGCAGAGCCTGCGGCCGGTGCCAGCGACGCGGCTAGGCCGCACCAGGGTGCTCATGGTGCTTCGGCTGCGACCCAGGCTGGCATCGCGCCGGGACTGTCGAGCCTCAGGTACCTGAATACCGGCGACGCCCACCTGGCCCAGGTGATCGAAAGGGTCACGCGGCTTCTGGGGCGCGACGTACCCACCATGATCCTCGGCGAGACCGGCACAGGCAAGGAACTGCTGGCGCGGGCCATCCACCATGATGGGCCGCGGGGGCGCAAGCCTTTCGTGGCCGTCAACTGCGCGTCGATACCCGAAACGCTCATCGAGGCGGAGCTCTTCGGCTATGAAGAGGGGGCCTTCACCGGCGCACGGCGCAAGGGCAGCACGGGCAAGATCGTCCAGGCGCACGGCGGAACGCTCTTCTTGGACGAGATCGGGGACATGCCGCTGTCGATGCAGGCGCGCCTGCTGCGCGTGCTGCAGGAGCGCAGCGTGGCGCCGTTGGGGGCCACGCGCGAGATCCAGGTGGATGTCAACGTCGTGTGCGCCACCCACCGCAACCTGCGGGAGATGATGGCGCAAGGGCAATTCCGGGAGGATCTGTACTACCGCTTGAACGGATTGGTGGTGCGCCTGCCCGCTTTGCGGGAGCGTTCCGACCTGTCCGTCATCGTGCAGCGGTTGCTGCAGGCCCAACGCGACGGTGGCGCAGCCCATGCACCCATGATTCGGGTGTCGCCCGAGGTCATGGACCTGTTTGCCGCCCACGCCTGGCCCGGCAACCTGCGCCAGTTGGCCAACGTGTTGCGCACGGCTGCGCTGATGGCGGAGGGCGATGGCGACGGCAGCACCGTGCGCAAACAACACCTGCCGGACGATTTCCTGGGCGAATGCGAGGGTGCTCTGCCGTCGCCAGAGTACCTTCGGCACGCCGTCGACATCCTCCAGCAAGGTCCCAGGCCCGCCGCAGTGAACGCTGCGGTACGTGGGGGTGTGCGTTCCCTGGGCGACGTGACCGCCGTTGCCTTGCAGGAGGCTCTGCGTGCGCATGCGGGCAATGTCTCGGCCGCCGCGCGTGCGTTGGGCGTTTCCCGCAACACCGTGTACCGGCATCTGCGCGCGGCGTCCGTCCGGGCAGCCCCTCCGGGCTGAACATCGGCCACCTTGGCCAGCGGGCGTGCGTCCCGTCCCCGTCGTGCAGGGGCCGGGGGGACTTTTTAAGCCGCTCCGCTGGGCGGAGGACCCATCGCCTGGATGGATGCCCACTCCGCATCGCTGTACAGCCGTGAGCGTGTCAGAAAGCGCAGGCCCGTGGGACGTTCCAGCGAGAACATGCCGCCGTTTCCGGGGACTGCATCGATGATGATGTGGGTGTGTTCCCAGTAGGCGAACTGCGAGCGGCTCATGTAGAACGGCGTGCCGGCGATGTGGCCCAGAAGCACGTCGGAATCCCCGACCAGGAACTCCCCCCGGGCAAAGCACATCGGAGCGCTGCCGTCGCAGCATCCGCCCGACTGGTGGAACATGAGCGGGCCGTGTTGTGCGGCCAGCCGGGCGATGAGGTCGGTGGCGGCAGGGGTGGCCGACACGCGGGTGACTTGGGCGGCCACCGCGTCGGCCGAGCCGCCCTCACTGCTAGGGAATGCCGTGGTTTCCATGGGTCAGTCTCCTGCAGAGGCCGCCGCCCCGCGTTTCAGGCGGCCATGTCCAGCACGATGCGGCCCTGGATCTGGCCTTTGTGCATGCGCGCGAACACGTCGTTGATATTTTCCAGCTTCTCGGTGGCCACCGTCGCTTTCACCTGGCCGCGGGCGGCGAAGTCCAGCGACTCCTGCAGGTCCAGGCGCGTACCCACGATGGAGCCACGGACCGTCACGCCGCGCAGCACCATGTCGAAGATGGGCAGCGGGAAGTTGCCGGGCGGCAGGCCGTTGAGCGACACCGTGCCGCCGCGACGCACCATCCCCAGCGCCTGTTCGAAGGCCTTGGGCGAGACGGCCGTAACCAGGGCACCATGCGCACCGCCGATCTCCTTTTGCAGGTAGGCGGCCGGATCGGTGGTCTTGGCGTTGACCGTGACGCTCGCGCCGAGTTTCTTGGCCAGTTCCAGCTTGTCGTCCTCGACGTCCACGGCCGCAACGTTCAGACCCATGGCCTTGGCGTATTGCACGGCCATGTGGCCGAGGCCGCCGATGCCCGAGATGACCACCCAGTCACCGGGCCGAGTGTCCGTCACCTTCAGGCCCTTGTAGACCGTGACGCCCGCGCACAGCACGGGTGCGATGTCCACGAAGCTGATGTCCTTGGGCAGGTGGCCGACGAAGTTGGGGTCCGCCAGGGCGTAGTCGGCAAATCCGCCGTTCACGGAATAGCCGGTGTTGCTCTGCGATTCGCACAGCGTCTCCCAGCCGCCCAGGCAGTGGGTGCAGCAACCACAGGCCGAATGCAGCCAGGGTACGCCGACCCGGTCGCCTTCCTTGATGTGCTTGACGTTCTTGCCGATGGCCGCCACGAAGCCAACCCCTTCATGACCAGGAATGAACGGCGGGTTGGGCTTGACCGGCCAGTCGCCCTCGGCGGCATGCAGGTCGGTGTGGCAGACGCCGGACGCTTCGATCTTCACGAGGATCTGGTCGTCTGCAGGCACGGGAACGGGCACTTCCTCGATGGTCAGCGGTTTGCCGAATTCACGGACGACAGCGGCTTTCATGGTTTTTGCGGACATGGGCACGGACTCCTTGCGGTTGCGAACGGATGAAGAGAGAGGGCGGGGCGAACGCTTCCAGAATAGGTACGCCCCGCGCTGCGCCGGTTAATGCAGATCAACCGGGTGCCGATCGGCCGCTCAGAAGAAGCCCAGCTTGTCCGGGCTGTAGCTCACCAGCAGGTTCTTGGTCTGCTGGTAGTGGTCGAGCATCATCTTGTGGTTCTCACGGCCGATGCCGGACTGCTTGTAGCCGCCGAAGGCCGCATGGGCGGGGTAGGCGTGGTAGCAGTTGGTCCACACACGGCCGGCCTGGATACCGCGGCCCATGCGGAAGGCCCGTGCGCCGTCGCGGCTCCACACACCGGCGCCCAGGCCGTACAGCGTGTCGTTGGCGATTTCCAGTGCTTCCTCTTCGGTCTTGAACGTCGTCACGGACACGACGGGGCCGAAGATTTCCTCCTGGAAGATCCGCATCTTGTTGTGGCCCTTGAATACCGTCGGCTTGACGTAATAGCCGCCGGCCAGGTCCCCGGCCAGCTGGTTGCGTTCGCCGCCGATCAGGCACTCGGCGCCCTCCTGCTTGCCCAGGTCGAGGTACGAGAGGATCTTCTCGAGCTGTTCCTGAGAGGCCTGCGCGCCCACCATCGTCCCCTTGTCCAGAGGGTGTCCGGTCTGGATGGCGGCCACGCGCTTGAGCGCCCGTTCCATGAACTGCTCGTAGATCGACTCCTGGATGAGCGCGCGGCTGGGGCAGGTGCAGACCTCGCCCTGGTTGAGCGCGAACATGGTGAAGCCTTCGAGCGCCTTGTCGAAGAAGGCGTCGTCGGCGCTCATCACGTCCTCGAAGAAGATGTTGGGGCTCTTGCCGCCCAGCTCCAGGGTGACGGGAATGAGGTTCTGGCTGGCGTACTGCATGATCAGCCGGCCGGTGGTGGTCTCGCCGGTGAAGGCGATCTTGGCGATGCGGTTGCTGGATGCCAGCGGCTTGCCGGCCTCCAGCCCGAAGCCGTTGACCACGTTGAGCACGCCTGCGGGCAGCAGGTCGCCGATCATCTCCAGCAGCACCAGGATGGAGGCGGGCGTCTGTTCCGCGGGCTTGAGCACCACGCAATTGCCGGCCGCCAGGGCCGGCGCGAGCTTCCATACCGCCATCAGGATCGGGAAGTTCCAGGGAATGATCTGGCCCACCACACCCAGCGGCTCGTGGAAGTGGTACGCGACGGTGTTGTGGTCGATCTCGCTGATGCCGCCTTCCTGCGCCCGTACGGCGCCGGCAAAGTACCGGAAGTGGTCTATGGCCAGAGGAATGTCGGCCGCCAGTGTCTCGCGCAGCGGCTTGCCGTTGTCGATGGTTTCCGCCACGGCCAGGGTGAGCAGGTTGGCCTCCATGCGGTCGGCGATCTTGAGCAGGATGTTGGCCCGGTCGGTGGTCGACGTCTTGCCCCAGGCGCCCTTGGCTTTGTGCGCGGCGTCCAGCGCGGCCGTCACGTCCTTGTCGTTGGAGCGTGGGATCTCGGCGAATACCTGGCCGTTGATCGGGGAACTGTTCTCAAAGTACTGCCCGTCGACCGGCGGCACCCATTGGCCGCCGATGTAGTTGCCGTACTGCTTCTTGTAGGGGTTGGCGATGCCGAGGCTGGCGATTTCTGCCATGTTCATGGTGCTGTCTCCTGGTTGGAATGGGAAGAGGTCGCTCGTCGCGCTGCGGCGCCGTGCATCCTCTGAAGGGCAAGTCGCGTGCCAGAGCCAGGCAGAGGCATTCGTGCCGACCGGCTGGTGGCTGCCGCCTCGGCTTGGCGGGGCTCGGGGGGCACGGTCGTGCCTTGGTCGCCTGGCCCTGCGCTGCTTCAGGGTGTGCCGCGTGTTCCATTGCGTGACGCTTCACTGTTCCGTTTCGGAACAATGGAGCAGGTGTGCGCGGGTCAACGACCGGAAGATGCCGCCTGGGGAGCGGGCCGCGCCAGGACAGAAGAGGTGCGGATCCACGGCAGGGTGGTGGAGCACCGTGCACAGCCCGGCCTCGATGGGGACGGCGCAGTCATCAGGGCGGCTTCGCGGCGGGGCCTGCGCCGTCACGGCTGCTCTGGCTGCCTTTGCCGGCCAGTCGTCATGCTATTGATTGTGTAGCGATATGCCGCCGTAGAATATGCGCTTGCGGCCATTTTGGCTTGCAACCGCGGTGCGGTACGCCCAAGGCGTGCCCGCGGCCTATCCCCTCATTCGCAGGAGGCGCCATGGGTGCGCAATGGAAAGCAAAAGGCAAGGCCCAGGTGGCCGACGCCAAGGGCAAGCTGTTTGGCAAGCTGGTCAAGGAAATCATCGTGGCCGCGCGCGGCGGCGCCGACCCGGCTGGCAACTCCCGCCTGCGGCTGGCCGTGGAGCAGGCACGCAAGGCGTCCATGCCCAAGGACACGCTGGACCGTGCCATCAAGAAGGGCTCGGGCACCGGCACCGATGCCGTGGACTACCAGCGCGTGATCTATGAAGGCTTCGGGCCCCACCAGGTGCCGGTGATGGTCGAATGCCTGACCGACAACGTCAACCGCACGGCGCCGGAGATGCGCGTGCTGTTCCGCAAGGGCCAGCTGGGCACGTCCGGCTCGGTGTCGTGGGACTTCAACCACGTGGGGCTGATCGAGGCGGAACCCACGCCTGGCCATGCCGGTGCAGATGCCGAGGTGGCCGCCATCGAGGCAGGCGCGCAGGACTTCGGCCCGGGCGAGGAAGGGGGCGCGACGCTGTTCGTGACCGACCCTGCCGATCTCGACCTGGTCAGCCGCGCGCTGCCTGCGCAAGGGTTCACCGTGCTGTCGGCCAAGCTGGGCTACCAGCCCAAGAATCCGGTGGATCCGGCCAACCTCAGCCCCGAGGCGCTGGAAGAAGTGGAGAGCTTCCTGGCAGCGATCGACGCGCACGACGACGTCCAGGAGATGTTCGTCGGCCTCAAGGGCTGACGCTGCGGTCTGGCGCCCCGGCGCGCGGTGGCGCCGCCGCCTCTGTTCCCGTCAGTCGCAAGCCGCGACGCTTTCGAATGGGGATGCCATGAGCGACCAGTTGGCCGCCACCGGGAGGGCGGCGGGTTGCGGCCGCGATGGCATCGGAACCCGCGTCCAGCGGTGCAGAGCGTAGTCGCCCCCGCTGGCGGCGGACGAGAGGTCGTGAGCAGACGATCCTCCCTAGGGTGCCTAGACCAGCGCCGTGCGTTCAGGGGCGTCCACTTCAACGTCCCGGTCGCGGTATCCCAATCGCCCCCGCGTTCCCGGGCAGGTGCTGATGTGCAAGGTGCAGTGTTGGCTACACCGCTGCTTCGGGCACGGACGGGCGCGCTCGGCCCCGCCTTCGTCCTGCCCAGGCCGGGCAAGGGGATTGCACACCGACCTTCTCTTCAAGATCAACCTTCGTGACTCGGACCGCCCTGATGGCCGAGCATGCGGTAGCGGGCGGGTGGTACGCCTGCGGAGCGCCGCGGCCATTCTGCGGCCGTGGCTTGCGGATGGCGGCCCTTTGGCCGCGAATTCGGCGCATGCTGCCTGACGGAATGACGTGGCCCGTGGAGCCTGTAACCTCGAATGCATACCGGTTGGGCCCTCCCTCGCGGCCACTGTGGCTTGCTGTGCCCATCCGATATCCATAAGATAACGTTCTGATTAATCCGATAGATATCCACTAATGCCCACGCGAAACAAGGCCGGCGAGAGCAGTGCGGTTGTATCGCGCAAGCCCCAGCAGGAACGCAGCCTGGTGCGCTACAACCTGTTGCTGGATGCAGCGAACGAATTGCTGCTCACCCAGGACATCGCAGAGATCGGGCTGTACCAGGTCGCGGACCGCGCGGGGGTGCCCGCTGCGTCGGCATACCACTTCTTTCCTTCGCCGGGGGCTGTCTTCACTGCGCTGGCAGAGCGATACCAGATCGAACTCGCCTCCGTGATGGAAAGCGCGAGGCCGCCGGCCGACGGCCGCTGGCAGACCCTGCTGAGCGAGATGGCTGCCGTGTTCGTGCGGTGCTACAACCAGAATCTGCCGATGAGCAAGGTGATTCTGGGCGGTGCTGCGCGCCAGGACCTGGCGCTTTTCGATGAGCGGTTCATCGAAGCGCTGTCGATGCGCTTGGTCGTTCTTTGCGATGCGCTGTACCACATGCCGATGATCCGTGATCTGCAGCACCGGCTGCATGTCATGCTCACCATCGTCAACGGCATCTGGTCCCTGTCGTTTTCCCGGCATGGCCAGATCACGAAGGAATTCGAGGCTGAAGCCGCGGTCGCAGCCATCGCGTACTGCCGGACCTTCCTGCCCGAGTTCATGGAGCCGAAGACCTTTCCCTGAGCTGCTGAGGGTTGTTGCCCGGCGCTCCGACGATCTCGCATGATGCCGTTTGACGGGTGTCGCGCCTGCCTCTTCGCTCGTAACAAAAGGTGTGCAAAAATAGATAAATATCTGCTTTAGCCACACGCCCATGCCTAGCTGCTGCCCCTTGTCGAGCCGTGAACCCGCCGTCGCCTGCGAGACGGGAATCTGCTGCGGATGCCAGCGGGCGCGGCCGGGGAGCCCGGTGCGTGCTGCGCATGGCAGGTGCCCCGGAGCTTCCGCGTGAATCCGGACGCCGTGCTTTCCACGCTGGCGACGCTTCGTGGCGGCCTGGGCCCCTGGGCGATGGATCCCGCGAGCTTGCCCGTCTGGCAGGCCCTGGCGTTCTGGATCGCGGCGTCCCTGGTGCTGTACGGCACCAACCGCCTGGCGGTCTATGTGTCCCTGTCCGTGGACGACGCCAGCCGCCGCGTCTCCGAATCCCTGGCCTCCGTCGGGATCGGCGCGCTGTCCTGGGGCCTGGACATGGCCGCCTGTTTCCTGCGGTCCGACGTCGACCCCCAGGAGTGGAGCCTGCTGCCGGCCCTGTCTTCCCTGATCGTGATGGTGGTCACGTGCCGCATCGCCGTGCCCGTACTGCTCACCCGGGACAACCGCTGGTGCCTGGGCGGCGCCAGCATCGGCATGGCTTTCGGGGTGGCGTTCGCCCACACGATCCTGATGACCGGCCATTTCTTCCAGCCGGCGATCATCCAGGCCGTGCCTTTCGTGCTGGCCTGCCTGGTGGTGGCGGCACTGGTCTTCCGTGTGGCCCGCCGCTACCAGCGTGCACGCGTGCGCAGCCGCAGCTCGGCCCCCTGGCGCTTCTGGGGGGGCTGCGGGGCCGTGGTCGTCTTGATCGAATGGCTGTTTTTCCAGGCCTTTGCCCACCCTCCGCCCTCTGGCGAGCGCAGCCAGGCCGGACTGCAAGGGGCCGAGGTCATGCTGGTCGTCGGCCTCTTCAGCGGCCTGATGTTCATCGAGCAGATGGTCAACATGCGCTCGGACCGGGGTCGCCAGCATCTCTTCCACCGCGGTCTCTCGCTCATCCGGTCCGGGGCCGAAACGGGAGGCGCGCAGTCGGACGCACGGCTGTCGCTGATCGCGGACCACCTGCGCGAACTGGTGGTGCCGGAGCGGCTGGAACTGCACTTCCAGCCCATCGCCAACCTCCGTGTGCAAAGCGTTCACCTGGAGGCCCTGCTGCGGCTGGAGCACCCCTTGCTGGGCCGCATCAACCCCGAACAATTCTTCCTGGCGTGCGAGCTGCGGGGCTGGACCCCCCAGGCCGACCGCCTGATCCTGCGCAACGCCCTCGATCTGCTGCGGACCTGGCGCGCCCAGTGTCTGGACGTGCCGGTGAACGTGAACGTGGCGCCCGAGACCTTGATGGTTCCGGGTTTTGCCGAATGGCTGGGCCAGGAGATCGCAAGCCGCGGCCTGGTGCCCGAGGACGTGCGGCTGGAGCTGACCGAGCACGCCATCACCGCCTGCGGTGGGCCGCTGCGGCGCAGCGTGGACGAATTGCACGCGGCGGGCGTGCAAGTGGTGATGGACGACTTCGGCGTCGGCTACTCGTCGCTGGGCGTGCTCGCCGACCTGAAGCTGGCCGGACTGAAATGCGACCGTCTGCTGCTGCGCGATGTGGCCCTGGACCCAAGGCGCCAGGCGTTGCTGCGCAATGTCGCGGCCATGGGGCGCGATCTCGGCCTGCCGGTGACCGTGGAGGGCATTGAAACCGCGGCCGAACTGCGCTGTGCCGTGCAATGTGGCATCGACAGCATCCAGGGCTATCTGTTCGCGCGGCCGGTGCCCGCGGCCGATGTGATGCGCTGGCTGCATGAAAGCCGCGCAGAGCGGATGCGGGCGCTGGTGCGCCTATTGGCCGCAGCGGACGGGACCGAAGAGCCTGCGGCGTGGGGCCCGCAGAAAAGCGTCGGCGCAACGCCGGTGCTCATCGAGGGCGACGACCCGTCCCGGGGCTGGAGCGCCAAGCCGGCGGCTTGAGCGCCAGGCATTTGCCGGACCTGCCGCACGGTGAGGGTGCTTAATTGCGGCCGCGGTGGCGATCGTCGTCGCGCTCACCGATCAGTTCGGCCCCCTGGCGCGAGGACAGCGGTGTGTCCTTGTGCCGCTCGCCGCCGTAGTCCAGGCCCAGCGCACGGGCGGAGCCGGAAGCATCCACGGCGCTGATTGGTCCGGAGACCTGGCTGACCGGGCGTTGCCCGTCATCCGCGGGCGGCACGTTGGCGTACGAGGACAGGTCGCCCCCCGATCCGAATTGGCGCGGCCCTTCGCCCGTGCCAGGGTTCTCGCCATCGATCTGGTTCTGGCCCCGCGGGTCATCGCGCATGCCGTACTGGTTGAAGTGGCCGCGGTCCTGCATCCGCTCCTGCAGGTCCGGCTGGTCCGGGGCGTCGGCGGGGTGCTGTGCGGCGTGGGCGGGGCTTGGGGTGGGACGTGACATAGGTTCTCCTGGTGACGCCCCCATGCTGCGAAGCGGGCCGCGAAGAGGGTGTAGGACGGCGTCCGCGTCCCCTATCGTGCGATCGCCCAGGGAGCCCGTGCCAAGGTTCCTTAGCCCGCGTCCAAGGGCGCGCCAGGGCTCCTGAATCTGCGGCCCGTCACGCGTGCAGATTTGCTATGAAATTAGTAGCTTTCTGCGCAATGAGGACGGGCGCAAAGGGCCATTTTGATGAGATACGCCGATGGCGCGGCGGCCCGATCAGACCGGCCGCTGACGCAGCAGGTTGACGGCGCCGGGCCGTCCAGGCACCGACAGCTGCGCCACGGGCGCGGGGCTGGCGGCCACCTGCCGGCCTCGGCGCCAGACGGCCAGCCGCGTGGCGCGCAGGCGGATCGCCTCCACCGGGTCTTGCGCATGCAGCAGCACCAGATCGGCGTGGCAGCCGGGCGCGATGCCGTAGCCTTCCAGGCCCAGCAGCTTTGCCGGGTGGACCGTGACGGCCTCGAAGCACTGGCGCATGGCGCTTTGGCTGGTCATCTGCGCCACGTGCAGGCCCATGTGGGCCGACTCCAGCATGTCCGCGCTGCCGCCGCCGTACCAGGGGTCCATCACGCAGTCATGCCCGAAAGCGACCGTGATGCCGGCCCCGAGCAGCTCGGGAACGCGCGTCATGCCGCGGCGCTTGGGGTAGGTGTCGTGCCGGCCCTGCAATGTGATGTTGATCAGCGGATTGGCCACCACGCCCAACTGCGCCTCGGCCATCAAGGGGATCAGCTTGCTCACGTAGTAATTGTCCATGCTGTGCATGGAGGTGAGGTGCGAGCCCACCACCCGGCCGTGCAGGCCCAGCCGCTGCGTCTCGAAGGCCAGCGTTTCCACGTGGCGCGAATGCGGGTCGTCGCTCTCGTCGCAGTGCATGTCCACCCGCTTGCCGCGCTCGGCCGCCAGTTCGCACAGGATGCGCACGCTCTCCGCGCCCTGGGCCATCGTGCGTTCGAAGTGGGGAATGCCGCCGACCACGTCCACGCCCAAGTCCAGCGCGCGGGTCAGGTTGGCGAGGCCGCCCGGGCTGCGCAGCACGCCGTCCTGCGGAAAGGCGACGAGCTGCAGGTCGAGGTAGGGCGCCACGCGCCGTTTCACCTCCATCAGGGCGTGCACGGGCAGCAGGCTGGGATCGCTGGTGTCCACGTGGCTGCGGATGGCGAGCAGCCCGCGCGCCACGGCCCAGTCGCAGTAGGCCAGTGCCCGCTCGACGATGGCGCCGTGCTGCAGCGTGGGCTTGAGTTCGCCCCACAGCGCGATGCCTTCCAGCAGCGTGCCGCTCTCGTTCACCCGCGGCTGGCCGTAGCTGAGGGTGGAGTCCATGTGGAAGTGCGCATCCACGAACGGCGGGCTCAGCAGCAGGCCACCTGCATCCACCGTTTCGTGCGCGGGCGCGTGCAGCCCTTCGGTCACCTCGGCGATGCGGCCGTCCTGCACTGCCACCGACATGGAGGTGCGGCCGTCGGGGAGGGTGGCGTTGTGGATCAGCAGATCGAGCATGGGGTCACCGGAGTTCGTGTAGGGGGCAATTTGGGGCAGGCGTTAGGCAGTACGTACCCGACCGCATATTCTGGGCCAGGCAACGTACGTGGCCGTTCACCGCCGGTACAACGCCCCACTTCAGGCCGGGAACGACTGCAGCGGCTGCAGAATCACCTCGGTGCTCGCTGGCGTTTTACTCGCAGTGGCTTAAACCGGGCGCATGACCTTTTCGAACAGGAACGCATCATTGTTGTCCCCCGGCAGATCGTCCTGCTCGGGCTGGCCAGGGTCCGGATGGTGCGGGTTGAAGACTCGATGATGCTGAAGCCGCACTTGTTCACGTAGAAGTGGATGTTGCGCTTCTCAAAGTAGGGGGTGTGCGTCCGCCAGGTGAGGGTTTCGGGGTACTTCTGCTCGATGGCTCGCCAGGCTTGGCCGCCGATGCCGCGGCCTTCTTCGCCCACTTTCAGAAAGAAGAGATCGAGCGTGTTGTTGTGGGTGGGGTGGATGCTGAGCACGGCACCGCCGACCTTCCGGCCGTTGCGGAGTATGCGCAGCGCCACGGCGTTCGGGGCATGCATCGCGCTGTCGAGGGAATGGTCGGATGGGATCGGCCCGTCCGGCTGCGCTCCGAAGGCGTCGGCCACCGCAACGGCGAAAGCGCTCTGCAGTTCTGCTTTGAAATTGGCCACGTCAGCGGGTTGCACGACCGCCAGGGTGATGGAATCTCCGGTCATGGCGGCGTGTATATCACCAACGGAACGCCACGCGGCGCTTGCTCCTGCTCCACCCGGCAGTCTCGCGATAATTCCCCCCAAGCAATTCGCCTACACCATCCTCTACGTCCAGGACGTCGCCCGGTCCATCGCTTTCTACGAAGCCGCCTTCGGCCTGCAGCGCCGCTTTGTGCATGACGGTGGCGACTATGGCGAGCTGGAAACGGGAGCCACCACCCTGGCGTTTTCGTCCCACCAGCTCATGGCGCAGCTGGGCAAGAACCCGCGGCGCGCCAGCGCCGATGCGCCCAGTTTCGAGATCGCGCTGACGACGGACGACGTGCCTGCCGCGCTGGCGCGCGCCGTGGCCGCCGGCGCCCGGCAGGTGCGTGCGCCGGAGAAGATGCCCTGGGGCCAGACCATTGCCTATGTGGAAGATGGCGACGGAGTGCTGGTGGAGTTGTGCACGCCGGTGCGGCCGGCCTGAGATCGCTCGCGCAGGGTGGCTCAGGCAGCTGCGGTTGGCCCTGCCCAGTCAGTGCGCGCCAGGCGGTAGAGGACATGCGGCCGCACCGCATGGCCCTCGGGCACGGACGGGTGCTCGAACGCCTCCGTGGGTGATTCGATCATGCCCAGGCGTTCCATCACCGCGCGCGAGCGGTGGTTGCGCTGCGCGGTGAAGGCCACGATGTCATGAAAGCCCAGTGCATCGAAGCCCGCCCGCAGCGCCAGCCGCGCTCCCTCGGTAGCCAGCCCTTGGCCCCAGAACGGCCGCGCGAGCCGCCAGCCGATCTCCACGCAGGGTGCGAACGGCAATGGTGCCGTGGGCCGGTTCAATCCGACGAAGCCCATGAAGGCTCCTTTGGCGATGCCTTCGCTGTCCGTGCGTTCCACGAACTCGGCCGCCCAGAAACCCCAGCCTTGCCGGTCGATCAGCGCTTCGATGCGGTCGGCCAGGGCATCGCTTTCGGCGCGGTCCAGCGGTGCCGGAAAGTGCTCCATGACCTCGGGGTCGGCATTCAGCGCAGCGAACGGCGCGCGGTCCGCGGGCATCCATTGGCGCAGGCGCACGCGGGGCGAGCGCAGCAGGGCGGGATCGATGGAGGCGGGATTTGCTGGAATGGGGGCCGGGGCGGCAGGGTCTTGTCGTGCGGTCGGCATCTGCCGATAGTAGTGCGCCGCGTTGCCGTAGGGGGAAGGCTAGCCGTACGCCGGCTCTTACCGCTCGCCCTTGCGGTAGGGCTTCATCAGCGCCTGCGGATAAGCAGCCTTGCGGGCCACCAGCACCAGCGCCAGGATGGAGAGCAGGTAGGGCAGCATCAAATACACCTGGTAGGGCAGCCAGGCGCCGCCCGCCTGCTGCAGGCGCAGCTGCAGTGCATCGAAGAACGCGAAGAGCAGCGCACCCAGCAGGGCCTTGCCCGGCCGCCAGGAGGCGAACACGACCAGGGCCACGCAGATCCAGCCGCGGCCGTTCACCATGTTGAAGAAGAAGGCGTTGAACGCCGACAGCGTGAGAAAGCTGCCGGCCACGCCCATCAGGGCCGAGCCGGCGACGATGGCGCCCGTGCGCGTGGCCGCGACCGAGATGCCCTGGCCTTCGGCCGCCTGCGGGTTCTCTCCCACCATGCGCACGGCCAGCCCCAGCGGCGTGCGGTACAGGGCCCAGGCCAGCAGCGGCACCAGCGCCAGCGCCAGCAGCGTGAGCGGCGTCTGCGCCGAGAGCAGCGGCACGGGCAGCCAGTCCATGGGCGCGAAGGGCGTGATCGTGGGCGGCGTGTTCACCTTAGGGAAGCCCACGCGGTAGCCGTAGTAGCTCAGTGCCGTGGCCAGCAGCGTGATGCCCAGCCCCGAGACGTGCTGCGACAGTGCCAGCCCCACGGTGAGCCAGGCATGGAGCAGACCGAAGACGCCGCCGGTGAGGGCCGCTACCAGCACGCCCGCCCACAGGCCGTAGCCGGCATATACCGTGAGCCAGCCGGCAAAAGCGCCCGCGACCATGATCCCTTCGATGCCCAGGTTGAGCACCCCGGCGCGCTCGCACAGCAGCACGCCCAGCGTGCCCAGGATGAGGGGCGTCGCCACGCGCAGCGTGGCGATCCAGAACGCGCTGTTGCTGAGAATGTCGAGCAGTTCGGTCATCAGGTCACTATGAATTCAGTAGCTGCTTGCGCTTTGTGGATAAGCGCTGGAGGCCCATTGGGCTTGAAGTGTGCGACGGCGACGGCGTGTGCCGCGCTCTTGTCGAAGCGTTGGGACGGCGTTGCCAGGCCGCTGTGGCGTCCCTCTCCCGCAGGCGAGGGGCAAGACGCGAAGCCGCTCAGGGAGTGATTCATTTCCTGATGCGGTACTGCGTCAGCAGTCCGGCCACCAGCACGGCGATCAGCGAGGCGGCGACGATCACGTCCGCGATATACGTCGGCACGCCGATGGCGCGGCTCATGCTGTCCGCGCCCACCAGTACGCCCGCCACGAAGATGCCCGCCGCCACCACGCCCAGCGGATGCAGCCCGGCCAGCATGGCGATCACGATGCCGCTGTAGCCATAGCCGGGCGACATGTCCAGCGTGACGTAGCCGGTGCGGCCCGCCACTTCGATGGCGCCCGCCAGCCCCGCCAGCCCGCCCGAGAGCAGGGCTACCAGCACCACGGTGCGTGTGACCGGCACGCCGGCGAAGGCCGCGGCGCGTGGATTGGCACCGGCCGCGCGGATGTCGAAGCCCGGCACCGTGCGCGCCAGCAGCGCCCACAGCAGCACGGCCAGTCCCACGGCAAACAGCAGCCCGGTGTGCAGGCGCGAGCCCGGGACCAGCCGCCACAGTTCCAGGTCACCCTGCAACGCCACGCTCTGCGGCCAGCCCAGTGCCAGCGGGTCCTTCATGGGCCCGTCCAGCAGGGCCGACACCAGCAGCAGCATCACGAAGTTGAGCAGCAGCGTGGTCACCACTTCGTCCACGCCCAGGCGCGCCTTCATCAGCGCCGGGCCCAGCAGCAATGCGGCGCCTGCCAGCGCGGCAGCCAGCAGCATCAGCGGGAACAGCACCCAGGGCGACCATTCCAGGCCGGTGCCGCCGTGCAGGCCACCCACGGCCACGGCGGCGATGGCGCCCGCATACAGCTGCCCTTCGGCGCCGATGTTGAACAGCCGCGCCCGGAAGGCCACGGCCGCGGCCAGCCCGGTCAGGATGAGCGGCGTCGCCCGCGTCAGCGTCTCGGTCAGCGCGAAGACCGAGCCGAACGCACCCTGGGCCAGCAGCGCATACGTCTGGCCGACCGGTGCGCCGGCCCACAGCACCAGCAGGCTGCTGACCAGCAGCGTGAAGACGATGGCACCCAGCGGGGCCGCCACATAGGCGGCGGCCGAGGGGCGGTTGCGTTTTTCGAGTCTCATGCGCAGGCCTTCGCCACAGGGGTTGCGGCCGGTTCGATGGGAGATGCCGCGGCGCCGGCCATGGCCAGCCCGATGGCCTCGCGGGTCCACTGCGCGGCGGGCAGGGCTGCAGTCAGGTGCCCGCCGTGCATCACCGCCACCCGGTCGCCCAGGGCCAGCACTTCGTCCAGGTCGTCGGAGATCAGGAGGACGGCCGCCCCGGCGTCGCGCGCCGCAATAAGCTGTTGCTGCACGAAGGTGACGGCGCCGATGTCCAGGCCCCAGGTGGGCTGGTGGGCGACGATGAGGTCCGGAGCCGCAGCACCCCCCGCCGCGGAGCCGGTCCCGGGCGGCATCAGCGCGCGGCCCAGGATCAGCTTCTGCATGTTGCCGCCGGACAGCGACCGCGCCGGGCTGTCCAGCCCGCCGCCGCGCACATCGAAGGTTTCCGCGATGTGCCGCGCATGGGCACGGGCTGCGCCGCGCTTGATCCAGAAGCCGGAAAACCAGGGGTGCGAAAACCAGCGGCTCGACAGGCGCTCGGACACCGCGTTCTCCCACACGGGCAGGTCGCCCACCACCCCTACGGCATGCCGGTCTTCGGGAATGCGCGCCACGCCCCGGGCCACCAGGGCCTGGGGGCGGGCGATGAGCGGCTGGCCGCGCAATGTGGCCCGGCCCGAGGACGGCGTGCGAACGCCGCAGAGCACGTCGGCCAGCGCCACCTGGCCGTTGCCAGAGACACCGGCGATCGCCACGATCTCGCCAGCGTGCAAGGCCAGGTCCACGCCGTGCAAGGCGTCGCGGGCGTTGCCGCCGCCAGCGCCGCGCGCGGTTGCGGGCGGCTGGGTGCTCACGCGCTCCAGCACGCAGACGGGCGCACCAACGGCGCCTGCAGGGCGGCGCTGCGCGGCCTCGACGGCATGGCCCACCATCCACTGCGCCAGCTGCGCCTGGGTGGTGCCCGCGGCCGGCGCCTCGGCCACGAGCCGGCCCTGGCGCAGCACGGCCACGCGATGCGACACGCGCAGCACCTCGCCCAGCTTGTGGCTGATGAAGATGATCGACAGGCCCTCGGCCACCATGTGCGAGAGCGTGGCGAAGAGGGCTTCGCTCTCCTGCGGCGTAAGCACGGCCGTGGGTTCGTCCAGGATGAGGATGCGGGCGCCGCGGTACAGCGCCTTGAGGATCTCCACGCGCTGGCGCTCGCCCACGGAAAGATCGCCGACGCGCGCCTCCGGCGCCACCGGCAGGCCAAAGCGCTGAGACACGGCCAGCAGCCGGTCGCGTGCCGCGCCGCGGCGCGAGAACGGCTGCCACAGCGGTTCGCTGCCCAGCAGCACGTTGTCGAGCACGCTCAGGTTGTCCGCCAGCGTGAAGTGCTGGTGCACCATGCCGATGCCCGCCGCCAGCGCCGCGCGGGGCTGGCCCGGCGGCAGCGGCTGGCCGAACGCCTCGATGTGGCCCGCGTCCGCCACGTAGTGGCCGAAGAGGATGGACATCAGCGTGGACTTGCCCGCGCCGTTCTCGCCCAGCAAGGCCAGCACCTCGCCGCGTGCCAGCGTGAGCGATATGCCGTCGTTGGCCACCAGCGCGCCGAAGCGTTTGGTGATGCCTTCCAGGCGGAGGACGGGCTCGTTCATGCGGTGGCGGCGGAGTTCAGGGAGCGGCAGAACTGCGCGATGGCCTGCGCGCAGCGCTCGGGTGCGGCCTGCAGCAGGCCGTGGGGGCCGGGCAGGTCGAGGGTCTGCAGTCCCGGCTGGGCCCGCGCCATGGCCTGCGCGGCCGAGCGGGGAACCAGCCGGTCGTCCCGCGCCGTCAAGGCCAGCATGGGCAGTTGGACGGCGCTCAACTGGTCCATCACGTCGACCCGCGCGACGGCCCGCATCCGCTGCGCCAGCACCTGCGGTGCGACCTGGCGCAAGGCCTGGTCCAGCCGTTGCCGCAGCGGCCGGGTGGCATAGGCGCCGAGCAGGGCCGTGCCGAGGAGGCCGGCGGCCCAGGAGCGCGTGGCGAGCCAGGCCATGGCAGGGGCCGCAGGCGCGTGCAATGCCGTCAGCAGGGCGCTGGGACTGCGCGCGAACGTGCAGCACAGGATCAAGCCTTGCAGCTGCGGCGGGGGATCGACCGCTATGGCAATCGTCAGGGGGCCGGAGAACGATTCGCCGAGCAGGACGAACGGCTCCTGGGGCAGGCGAGGGCGGAGCCAGCGTTCGAGCTGCGCGTAATCGAGAGGCTCGTCCACTGGATAGCGCATGCGGTGCACGGTAACGGCCTGGCCCAGCGCATGCTCCAGGGGAGCGAACAACTCGCCCGTTCCATCCATCCCCGGAAGCAGCACCAGATGCAAGGCCGTCACATCACTTGGCCGTGGACTTGGGCTGGCTGTCGTCCACCTTCACGGTGAACTGGCCGGACAGGATTGCGGCCTCCTTGGCCTTGACCTTGGCGACGATGCCGGCCGGCACCTTCTTCTCGAACGTGCCCAGGGCGCTGAGGGACGAGCCCTTGTGTTTCATCATCGAGTACGGGCCGTAGTCCTCGGCCGCGAACTTGCCCGCCTTCACGAGCCCGATGGCGCGGTCCACGCTGGGTTCCATATGCCACAGGGCCGAGGCGATCACGGTGTCGGGGTACTGGGGCTGGGTGTCGATCACGTTGCCGATGGCCAGCTTGCCCTTTTCCTTGGCCGCGTCGCTCACGCCGAAGCGCTCGGCATACAGCACGTCCGCGCCCTTGTCGATCATGGCGAAGGTGGCTTCCTTGGCCTTGGGCGGGTCGAACCAGCTGTTGATGAAGGTGATGGTGAACTCCACCTTAGGGTTCACTTCCTTGGCGCCCGCCATGAAGGCGTGCATCAGGCGGTTCACTTCGGGGATGGGAAAGCCGCCGACCATGCCGATCTTGTTCGTCTTGGTCATGCCGCCGGCGATCATGCCGGTCAGGTAGGCGGGCTCCTGGATGTAGTTGTCGAAGACGCTGAAGTTGGGGGCCTGTGGCTTGCCCGAGGAACCCATGACGAAGGCGGTCTTGGGGAAGTCCTTGGCCACCTTGCGGGCGGCCGACTCCACGCCGAACACCTCGCCGAAGATGAGCTGGTTACCGCCGTTGGCGTACTCGCGCATCACGCGCTCGTAGTCGGCGTTGGCCACGTTCTCGCTGCTCTTGTACTCGATGTCACCCCGCGCTTCCGCAGCCTTGAGCGCCTTGTGGATGCGGCTCACCCACTGCTGCTCGTAGGGCACCGTGTAGATGCCGGCCACCTTCAGCTTGGCCTGCGCCCGGGCGAGCGTGGGCGCCAGGCCCAGCGTGGCGGAGATGGCGAGCGAGGTGCAGAGCAGGCGGCCGGTGAAGATGCGGCGAGAGGTCATGGACGGTCCTTGGCGGCAGGGTGGAGAAATCAGGTCCAGGCCTTGCATGCAAGATGCGCGCCAGTGGCCTGCTCGGAGAAGGGTGGGCGCGAGCCCTGCGAAACCACCCGGGCGGGGCAGCGCATCGACGGCAGCGCGGAGGGTGCGTGACGATGTGCCATGCGCGCCAGGCCGTGTCCGTGGTGCCGCCTTTTTCTTTCCTCTTACTTGGTGCCGAAGATGCGGTCGCCCGCGTCGCCCAGGCCCGGCAGGATGTAGCCGTGGTCGTTCAGCTCGCGGTCGATGGCCGCGGTGTAGATCGGCACGTCGGGGTGGGCCTTCTGCAGCGTGGCCACGCCTTCGGGGGCCGCCAGCAGGCACACGAACTTGATCGAGCGCGGCTTGAGCTGCTTGAGCCGTGCCACGGCGGCGGCGGCGGAGTTGCCGGTGGCCAGCATCGGATCGACCACGATGATGTCGCGCTCTTCCATCTCGGACGGCATCTTGAAGTAGTACTCGACGGGCTGCAGCGTCTCGGGGTCGCGGTACAGGCCGATATGGCCGATGCGGGCGCCCGGGATCACGTTCAGCATGCCGTCCAGGAAGCCGTTGCCGGCGCGCAGGATGGACACCAGCACCTGCTTCTTGCCGTCGATGACCTTGCCGGTCATGGTTTCCAGCGGGGTTTCGACCTCGATGTCCTGCAGCGGCATGTCGCGCGTGATCTCATAGGCCATCAGGGTGCTCAGCTCGCCCAGCAGGCGGCGGAAGCTGTTGGTGCTGGCGTCCTTGCGGCGCATCAGGGTCAGCTTGTGCTGCACCAGGGGATGGTCGATGACGTGGACGTTGCTCATGGGCGAAGGCCTCTTCTTGGGAAATGAATGGGAAAGGGGAAATCCGGACCCCCGATTTTGCCCGCAGCGCGGGGCGCGGTGCCCCGCTATTCGCCCAGGAAGCGGGCGTAGCGCGCCAGATCGACGTTGCCGCCGCTGATGACGATGCCCACGCGCTTGCCGTGCAGCTCCGCGCCGCCGTGCTGCGCACCGGCAAAGGCCAGAGCTCCGGTCGGCTCCACCACGATCTTCATGCGCTCGGCAAAGAAGCGCAGCGCGTCCACCAGCTGTTCGTCGGTCACGGTGAGGATGTCGGCCACGTCGCGCTGGATGATGGGAAAGGTGAGCTCCCCCAGCGAGGGCGTCTGCGCGCCATCGGCGATGGTGCGCGGCGTCTCGATGCGCACGATGTGCCCGGCCCGCAGGGACTGCTGCGCGTCGTTGCCGGCCTGCGGCTCCACGCCGATCACCTGGCAGCCGGGCGCCAGCGCCTTGGCGGCCAGCAGGCAGCCCGACAGCAGGCCGCCGCCGCCCAGGCAGACGAAGAGGTAGTCGAGGTCAGGCACCTCCTCAAACAGTTCCTTCGCCACCGTGCCCTGGCCGGCGATGACGTGCGGGTGGTCGAACGGCGGCACCAGCGTCATGCCGCGCTCGGTCGCCAGGCGGCGGCTGATGGCCTCGCGGTCTTCGGTGAAGCGGTTGTAGGTCACCACCTGGGCGCCGTACTCGCGCGTGGCGGCCATCTTGGCGGCCGGCGCGTCCTCGGGCATGACGATCACGGCCGGCATGTCCAGCAGCCGGGCCGACAGGGCGATGGCCTGGGCGTGGTTGCCGGAGGAGAAGGCGAGCACGCCGCGCTCGCGCTGCGCATCCGAGAACTGCGACAGCGCGTTGTAGGCGCCGCGGAACTTGAAGGCGCCCATGCGCTGCAGGTTCTCGCACTTGAAGAACAGCTGCGCGCCCACCCGGGCATCCGCCGTGCTGGAACGCAGCACCGGCGTGCGGTGCGCCACGCCGTCGAGACGCCGGGCCGCTGCGGCGACGTCGTCGTAGGTGGGAAGGGCCGGGGTGTGCGTGTCCATGGCGTCATCCTCGCGTAGGTGGTCCAAGGACCGGGGTGCCGCATCATAGACCGCCCGCTGCGGTCTGAGGGCGAAAAGTGCCTCCAGCGCGCTTGTAGCAAGCGCAGGCAGCTATCGAAATTGATAGCCGGAGCGCACGGCCCCCTCAAGGCCAGCAAGGCCCGCGAGGGGCGCGGGCGGTGGCCGGCCGCAACCTGCGGGGCTCAGCCCTGCTCGCTGAAGCGCTGCACGGGCGCCAGGTCGGGGAAGCCGCCCGCACGGCGCTCGCGCATCGCGCCCACGGCCTCGCCCACGTGGCGATTGCTCCAGATGGCGCCCTGCAGCCAGCCCATCTGGCGCAGGCTGTCGTCCACGGAATGGTCGCGTGCGTAATGCACGGCCTGCTTGGTGCCCCAGATGGCTACCGGCGGCTTGGCGGCGATCTCGCGCGCGCAGGCCAGAGCGGCGTCCACCATCGCCGCCTGCGTGTCGAAGACCTCGTTCACCAGCCCGCAGGCCAGGGCGCGCTGCGCGGGCAGGCGCCGGCCGGTGTAGGCGAGTTCCTTGACGATGCCCAGCGGGATCAGCTTGGGCAGGCGCTGCAGCGTGCCCACGTCGGCCACCATGCCGATGTTGATCTCCTGGATGCAGAAGAAGGCGTCCGCGGTGGCGTAGCGGATGCAGGCCGCCGTCACCATGTCCACCGCGCCGCCGATGCAGCCGCCGTGGATGGCGGCGATCACCGGGATGCGCAGCGATTCGATGCGCGTGAAGGTAGCCTGCATGTCGGTCAGCAGGTCGAAGATGGCGGCCCGGCCCTCGGGGGTCTGGTCGTCCATGGCGACGGCGCCGCCGAAGGTTTCCAGCGCCATGCCGGCCGAAAAGTGCTTGCCCGTGCTGCTGATGACCAGCGCCCGCGCCTCGCCCGAGCGGTGCAGCCGCGCGAGCACAGCGTCCAGCTCGCGCCAGAAGGTCGGGTGCATGGTGTTGAGGGCATCCGGGCGGTCGAGCACGAGGTGCGCGACCTGGTCCGTGACGGTCAGGCGAAAGCAGGTGAGGGCGGCGGTATCGGGGTTCATGCGGCGCACTCTAGGCCGCCCGGCGCACGCCGCGCCGTCACCTGCGCGACGGATCGCGCGGCGGCCGCCGCCTTCAGCGCCGCACGGTGCTGGCGTCCTGCCCGAACAGCACCTTCTTCGCGTCCTCGTCCACCGTCGGTGCGGTGTTCACGGTCTTCACCAGGTCGTAGGCGCGCACCGTGGCCGGGCGGGCCTGGATGCGGGCGAACCACTGCGCCAGGTGCGGAAAGTCCTTCAGGTCCTGGCGCTGCTTCTCGTGCGGCACGATCCACGGGTAGCTGGCCATGTCGGCGATGGAGTAGCTGCCGGCGATGTACTCGCGGCCATCGGACAGGTGCTTGTCGAGTACGCCGTAGAGGCGGGCCGTCTCCTTCACGTAGCGGTCGATGGCGTAGGGCACGGGCTCGGGCGCGTACTGCGTGAAGTGGTGGTTCTGCCCGGCCATGGGCCCCAGGCCGCCCATCTGCCAGAACAGCCACTGCAGCGCCTCGGTGCGGCCGCGCAGGTCCTGGGGGATGAACTGGCCGGTCTTGTCGGCCAGGTACAGCAGGATGGCGCCGGACTCGAACACGGACACCGGCTCGCCGCCGCCGGCCGGGGCGTGGTCGACGATGGCGGGGATGCGGTTGTTGGGGGCGATGCGCAGAAAGTCGGGCTGGAACTGCTCGCCGCGGCCGATGTTCACCGGCAGCAGGCGGTAGGGCAGGCCGGCCTCCTCCAGGAACAGGGTGATCTTGTGGCCGTTGGGCGTGGTCCAGTAATGCAGGTCGATCATGCGGGGCTCCGGATGTTTGCTATCAACAAAATAGCTGCTTGCGCTTGCTGTGCGGACCCCTTTAGGTCTTTTGGCATGGAACTCAAGGCGCAACAAGCGCGAGCAGCTCCTGGAACCATAGCGCGCCTGCGGAGACCGTGCAGCGGCGGGGCCGCATGCCCCCAGGCGCCGGTCAGCGCTTCTTCTTGGCGCCGCCGAACACGCTGCCCAGCACGCCGCGCAGGATCTCGCGCCCCAGCGACGTGCCCATGGTGCGCACCGCCGACTTGGCCATGGTCTGCACCAGGCCGTCGCGCTTGCCACCGCGCGGGCCGGTGGTGCCGAACAGCACGTCGTTGAGCCCGCCCATCAGGCCACCGCCGCTGTCGTCGCTGGCCGGAGAGGCTGCCGTGCCCCGGCCGGGCTGGGCGGCCGCGGCTTGGTCCGCTGCCTCGGCCGTGCGGCCCTTGAGCTTTTCGTAGGCCGACTCGCGGTCCACCACCTTCTCGTACACGCCGGCCACCAGCGATTGGGCCAGCAGGGCCTGGCGCTGCTGCGGCGTGATGGGGCCGATCTGGCTCCCCGGCGGCAGCACGAAGACCCGCTCGGTGATGCTGGGGCGGCCTTTCGCATCCAGAAAGCTCACCAGCGCCTCGCCCACGGCCAGTTCGGTGATCGCGGCCTCGATGTCCAGGCCCGGCTTGGGCCGCATCGTGGTCGCCGTGGCCTTCACGGCCTTCTGGTCGCGCGGCGTGAAGGCGCGCAGCGCGTGCTGCACGCGGTTGCCCAGCTGGGCCAGCACGCTGTCGGGAATGTCCAGCGGGTTCTGGGTGACGAAGTACACGCCCACGCCCTTGGAGCGCACCAGGCGCACCACCAGCTCGATGCGCTCGACCAGCACCTTGGGCGCCTCGTTGAACAGCAGGTGGGCCTCGTCGAAGAAGAACACCAGCTTAGGCTTTTCGGGGTCGCCGATCTCGGGCAGGGTCTCGAACAGCTCGGACAGCATCCACAGCAGGAAGGTGGCGTACAGGCGCGGCGAATTCATGAGCTTGTCGGCCGCCAGGATGTTGATGACGCCCATCTGCCGCGACGAGCCGCCTCTAGCGGCAGATGCTCCCCCTTGGGGGGACGACGCCGAAGGCGTCTCGGGGGCGACATTCACGTCGACGGTCTGCATGAAGTCGTTGATGTCGAGCATCGGCTCGCCGAAGAACCGGTCGCCGCCCTGGGTCTCGATCTGCAGCAGCCCGCGCTGGATGGCTCCCACGCTAGCGGCGCTGATGTTGCCGTACTCGGTGGTGAACTCCTTTGCGTTGTCGCCCACGTAGGTGAGCATGGCGCGCAGGTCCTTCAGGTCGAGCAGCAGCAGGCCGTTGTCGTCGGCGATCTTGAACACCAGGTTCAGCACGCCCAGCTGCGTCTCGTTGAGGTTGAGCATGCGGCCCAGCAGCAGCGGGCCCATGTCGGACACGGTGGCCCGCACCGGGTGGCCCTGCTCGCCGAACACGTCCCACAGCGTGGTCGGGCAGCGGCCGGGCGTGGGCAGGGCCAGGCCGCGCTCCTGCAGCGTGGCTGCCAGCTTGGGCGCGATGCTGCCGGTCTGGCTGATGCCCGTGAGGTCGCCCTTCACGTCGGCCATGAACACCGGCACGCCGATGCGCGAGAACTGCTCGGCCAGGGTCTGCAGCGTGACGGTCTTGCCGGTGCCCGTGGCCCCGGTGATCAGGCCGTGGCGGTTGGCCAGGCCCGGCAGCAGTTGGCATTCGGTGGCGCCCGACTGGGCAATCAGCAGAGGTTCGGCCATGGCGGTGTGAGAAAGGTGAGGGAAGGGCGGGAACGTAAAATCCCGGGCAGTGGATTATTAAATCAATACCCGTACCGAAGGACTCTCTGTGGCAGGACACAGTAAATGGGCGAACATCCAGCACCGCAAGGGGCGGCAGGATGAGAAGCGCGGCAAGATCTGGACCCGGATCATTCGTGAAATCACCGTGGCGGCCCGCGCCGGTGGCGGTGACGTGTCGGCCAACCCCCGCCTGCGCCTGGCGATCGACAAGGCCAAGGCCGCCAACATGCCGGCGGACCGCATCAAGTACAACATCGACAAGGCCACCGGCAATGCCGAAGGCCTGACCTACGAGGAAATCCGCTACGAGGGCTACGGCATCGGCGGCGCGGCGATCATCGTGGACACCATGACCGACAACCGCGTGCGCACCGTGGCCGAAGTGCGCCATGCGTTCAGCAAGCACGGCGGCAACATGGGCACCGAGGGCTCGGTGGCCTTCCAGTTCAAGCACGTGGGCCAGCTGATCTTCGCCCCGGGCACGAACGAGGACAAGGTCATGGAAGTAGCGCTGGAAGCCGGCGCCGAGGACGTGGTCACCGGCGACGACGGCGCCATCGAGGTGCTGACGGCCCCGGCCGACTTCGAGGCCGTGAAGAACGCCCTGGAAGCCGCGGGCCTGGCGCCCGACGTGGCCGATGTCACCATGCGTCCCGACGTCACCATCGAGCTGGCCGGCGAGGACGCCGAGCGCATGCAGAAACTGCTGGACATCATCGAAGACCTGGACGACGTGCAAGAGGTCTACCACAACGCTGCCTTATGAAAATTCTTGTGATTGGTGGCGGCGGCCGAGAACACGCGATGGCCTGGAAGATCAGCCAGTCTCCCAAGGCCACGAAGGTCTACGTGGCGCCGGGCAACGGCGGCACCGCCCTGAACCCCAAGCTGGAGAACATCGAGATCACCGACGTGCAGGCCCTGCGGGTCTGGGCGCAGGAAAACAAGATCGGCCTCACGGTGGTCGGCCCCGAGGCCCCCCTGGCCGCCGGCGTGGTGGACGAGTTCCGTGCGCACGGCCTGCGCATCTTCGGCCCGACCAAGGCCGCCGCGCAGCTCGAAAGCTCCAAGGCTTTCTCCAAAGCCTTCATGCGCCGCCACGGCATTCCCACGGCCGACTACGACACCTTCACCGAGCCCGCCGCGGCCCATGCCTTCGTGGACCGCCTGGGCGCGCCCATCGTCATCAAGGCCGACGGCCTGGCGGCCGGCAAGGGCGTGGTGGTGGCCATGACGCTGCAGGAGGCGCATGACGCGGTCGACTTCATGCTGGTGGACAACAAGTACGGCGTGGCCCACAACGACGGCGGCGCCCGCGTGGTGATCGAGGAGTTCCTCGAAGGCGAGGAAGCCTCCTTCATCGTGCTGTGCGACGGCAAGAACGTCACGGCCCTGGCCACCAGTCAGGACCACAAGCGCCTGAAGGATGGCGACGAGGGCCCGAACACCGGCGGCATGGGCGCGTACTCGCCCGCCCCCGTGGTCACGGCCGACGTGCACGCCCGCGCCATGCGCGAGATCATCCTGCCGACCATCCGCGGCATGGAAAAGGACGGCATTCCGTACACCGGCTTCCTGTACGCGGGCCTGATGATCGACGCCAGCGGCCACCCCAAGACGCTGGAGTTCAACTGCCGCATGGGCGACCCCGAGACCCAGCCCATCCTGATGCGCCTGAAGAGCGACATGGTGGACCTGCTGGGCGCGGCCGTGGACGGCAAACTCGACCAGGTGGACCTGCAATGGGACCGCCGCCCCGCGCTGGGCGTGGTCATGGCCGCCCACGGCTACCCCGAGAACCCGCGCAAGGGCGACGCCATCACCGGCCTGCCGGCCGATGCCGACGATGCCGTGGTCTTCCATGCCGGCACGGCCCTGAAGGATGGCGTGCCGCACACGACGGGCGGCCGCGTGCTGTGCGTGACGGCGCTGGCCGACAGCGTGAAGCTCGCGCAGCAGAAGGTGTACGACGTGGCGCGCGGCGTGCATTTCGACGGCGCGCAGTACCGGCGCGACATCGGCTACCGGGCGGTGAAGTGACGACAACCCCCTGAGGCGCTGTGCGCCTTCCCCCTTCTCTCGACCCGCGCAGCGAGTCGGGAAGGGGGACGACGCCAGTGGCCGGGCAAAGCCCGTTCCACGGCGTCTGCTGAGATGGGCCGCAGTGGCCTGGAGGCCCCTCCCAATGACGACATCTGATTCTGAAACTTCCCAGCCGGCCTTGGTTCGCGAATACCTGGCGGGGCTGCAGTCGCGCATCATCGATGCGATCGAGGCCGTCGAGGGGCCGGTGGAGCAGGGCGGGGCGCGCTGCGTGACGGATGCCTGGGCCAAGGCGCCGGGCGAGCCGCTGCAGGGCGACGGCGTCACGCGCATCATGGAAGGCGGGCGGGTGTTCGAGCGTGCCGGCTGCGGGTTCTCGCACGTGCGCGGCGCGCAACTGCCGCCCTCGGCCACCCAGCACCGGCCGGGACTGGCCGGCGCGCCGTTCGAGGCCATGGGCGTGTCGCTGGTGTTCCACCCGCGCAACCCGTACGCCCCGACGGTGCACATGAACGTGCGCATGATCGCGGCCGGCCATCCGGGTGAGGCGCCCGTGTGCTGGTTCGGCGGCGGCATGGACCTGACGCCCTACTACGCCTTCGAAGAGGACGCCGTGCATTTCCACCGCGCCTGCCGCGACGCGCTGGCGCCGTTCGGGGACGACAAGTACCCCCGCTTCAAGCGCTGGTGCGACGAGTATTTCTTCCTCAAGCACCGCAGCGAGCAGCGGGGCATCGGGGGCATCTTCTTCGACGACTTCTCCGAGCTGGGTTTCGGCCCGGGTTTCGCCATGACGCAGGCCGTGGGCGACGCCTTCCTGGGCGCCTACCTGCCCATCCTGGAGAGCCGCCAGCACACGCCCTATGGCGAGCGTGAGCGCACCTTCCAGCTCTACCGCCGCGGGCGCTACGTAGAGTTCAACCTGGTGTGGGACCGGGGCACGCACTTCGGCCTGCAGTCGGGCGGCCGCACGGAGTCCATCCTGCTGTCGATGCCGCCGCTGGCGAGCTGGGCCTACCGTGCCGAGCCGGCGCCGGGCACGCCAGAGGCCGAGCTGACGGAGCGCTTCCTCCAGCGCCGCGAATGGCTCTGAAAGCGCCTTGGCACCGCTGAACTATAATTTTGATAGCTGCCGGCGCTCGCCAATCCGGCGCAGGCCGCCCGAAAGGCCTGTCCCTCCAGCGCCGCGAAGCGCGGGGCCGCTGCGGAACTGTCCTACTGGCTCCCGCGCGGCTTGCACGCTATATTGATCCGAACCTTCTCTGAATACCGCCTGATGACCACTTCCACGCAATCGGAAACCGCCGCCAAAAAAGACGTGACCAAGCTCCAGCGCGCCATCGTCGATGGCCTGGAGGACGTCAAGGCGCAAGACATCCAGGTCTTCAACACCGAGCACCTCTCGCCCCTGTTCGAGCGCGTGATCGTGGCATCGGGCACCTCCAACCGCCAGACCAAGGCGCTCGCCTCCAGCGTGCGCGATGCCGTGCGCGAAGCCGGGTTTTCCAAGCCCCGCACCGAGGGCGAGGACAACGGCGAGTGGATCATCGTGGACTGCGGCGCGGCCGTGGTGCACGTCATGCAGCCGGCCATCCGCCAGTACTACCGCCTCGAAGAGATCTGGGGCGACAAGCCCGTGCGCCTGAAGATCGGTGCGCCCAAGCCGGCGGCTGCGGCCGGCACGGCATCCTCCGGCGCCAAGAAGAAGACGACGGCGGCCGCCAAGAAGGGTGCCCAGGCCGAACCGGCGGCCGTGCCTGCCAAGCGGGTGATCGCCAAGGCCACGGCCAAGACGTCGGCGGCTGGCGCTGCCGCCAAGAAGGCCGCTGCCAAGACGCCCGCACCCGCCAAGAAAGCGGCGGTGAAGACGGCGGCCAAGGCGGCACCGAAGGCCGCCGCGAAGACCTCCGCCAAGGCGCCGGCCAAGAAGGCGCCGGTGAAAACCGTGGTGGTGAAGCCGGCCGCCAAGAAGGCGTCCGGCAAAGCCACGGCGCCGCGAGCCGCCGCGAAGAAGGCCGCTACCGCGCGCAAGCCTGCGGCCAAGAAGGCCCCGGCACGCAAGGCCTGAGGCAGCGTCCGCCCGTCCGTTTCAGTCCGTTCTGTTGCACGCCTGACCGATGAAGCTGCTCATCGTGGCCGTGGGCCAGCGCGTGCCCGACTGGGCGCAGACGGCCTATGACGACTACGCCAAGCGCTTTCCGCCCGAGCTGAAGGTCGAACTCAAGGCCGTCAAGACCGAGCCGCGCGGCTCCAAGACGCTCGAGACGCTCTACGCCGCCGAGCGCGAGCGCATCGAAGCCGCCATTCCGCGCGGCACGCGCGTGGTGGTGCTGGACGAGCGCGGCACCAACCTCACCACCAAGGCCTTGGCACAGCGCCTGAAGGATTGGCAGATGGGCGGGGACGACGTGGCGCTGGTGATCGGCGGTCCCGATGGACTGGAGCCGGCCTTCCGCCAGGCGGCGCACGAGCGCATCCGCCTCTCCGACCTGACCTTGCCGCACGCCATGGTGCGCGTGCTGCTCATCGAACAGCTCTACCGCGCCTGGTCGGTGAACGCGGGGCACCCCTACCACCGCGAGTGAGGCGGGGCCGGCGACGGGCCGGGCACTCCGACGGGCCGGTCGGGCGGGATGCGCGAACGCTGCGGGGCAGGCACTGCCGCGGCGTTTCAGGTACTATGGTTTTCATAGCTGCATGCGCAGGTGTTTGCTGCGCTGACGGCACTTTTCACTCCAAGCCATGCCCGACTTCATCTACCTCGCTTCCCAGAGCCCGCGCCGCCGTCAACTGCTGGAACAGCTCGGCATCCGCCACGAACTGCTGCTGCCCAATGCGGAGGGTGACGAGCCCGAGGATGCCGAGGCCATCGAAGTGGTGCTGCCCGCCGAGGCGCCCACCGCCTACGTGGAGCGCGTCACCGGCCTCAAGCTCGATGCCGCCGTGGCCCGCCGGGCGCGGCGCGGCCTGCCGGAGGCGCCCATCCTGTGTTCCGACACCACGGTTGCCCTGGGCCGCACGATCTACGGCAAGCCCGAAGACGCCCGCGACGCCGCGCGCATGCTGGCCGAACTGTCCGGGCAGGAACACCGCGTGCTGACCGCCGTGGCCCTGCAGGTGGGCGCCCAACGGCTGGCGGCGCTGTCGGTGTCACGCGTGCGTTTCGCGCCCATGACGGCCTCGCAGATCGACGCCTACGTGGCCACCGGCGAGCCGCTGGGCAAGGCCGGCGCCTATGGCATCCAGGGCCGCGCGGCGGCCTACGTGGAGCAACTCGCGGGCAGCTATTCAGGCATCATGGGCCTTCCGATGTACGAGACGGCGCAACTGCTGCGGGCAGCGGGGTTCGCGGTGTGACCTTCTCCTGAGTCGCCTGCGGCGCCTTGCCCCAGGGGGGACCCCGCCAGGGGCCTGGCAAAGCCGGTTCCCCGGCGGCCCGGGTCTGGCGCCTCGGTGATTCCAAAGTCCAAAGGCGGAACAAGCGCGACCGATTCCAGAAAAGAAGAAGCCATGCAACAAGACATCCTCATCAACTGGTCCCCCCAGGAAACCCGCGTGGCCGTGGTCGAGCATGGCGCCGTGCAGGAGCTGCACGTGGAACGCACGCTGGAGCGCGGCCTGGTGGGCAACGTCTATCTGGGCAAGGTCTCGCGCGTGCTCCCGGGCATGCAGTCGGCCTTCATCGACATCGGCCTGGAGCGCGCGGCCTTTCTGCACGTGGCGGACGTGTGGCAGCGCCAGGAGGGCGGCGAGGCCCCCATGTTCAGCCGCAAGGGCGAGCCGCCCGTGCCCATCGAGAAGCAGGTGTTCGAAGGCCAGTCGCTGATGGTGCAGGTCATCAAGGACCCCATCGGCACCAAGGGCGCGCGGCTGTCCACGCAGATCAGCATCGCCGGGCGGCTGCTGGTCTTTCTGCCGCAGGACGACCATGTGGGCGTGTCGCAGAAGATTCCGGCCAACGATCGCGACGCCCTGCGCGCGCGGCTGCAGGCGCTGGTGGGCGACAAGTCCACGGGTGGTGGCGGCGGCTTCATCCTGCGCACGAACGGCGAAGACTCGACCGATGCCGAGCTGACCGAAGACATCGCCTACCTGCGCAAGACCTGGGCGCGCATCAAGGAAGCCGCGCTGCGCCAGCCGCCGGCTTCGCTGCTGCACCAGGACCTGAGCCTGCTGCAGCGCGTGCTGCGCGATCTGGTGGGCGAGGAGACCACCAGCATCCGCTTGGATTCGCGCGAGCAGTTCGCCACGCTGCAGGCCTTCGGCCGCGAGTTCATGCCGGCGGCGGTCCCCAAGCTGCAGCTGTACAAGGGCGAGCGGCCCATCTTCGACCTGTATTCCATCGACGAGGACGTGGCGCGTGCGCTGGGCCGGCGCGTGGATCTGAAGTCCGGCGGCTACCTCATCGTGGACCAGACCGAGGCGCTGACCACCATCGACGTGAACACCGGCGGCTACGTCGGCGCGCGCAATTTCGACGACACCATCTTCAAGACCAACCTGGAGGCGGCCGGCGCCATCGCCCGGCAACTGCGGCTGCGCAACCTGGGCGGCATCATCATCGCGGACTTCATCGACATGGCGCGCGAAGACCACCAGCAGGCCGTGCTGGCCGAGTTCCGCAAGCAGTTGGCGCGCGACCGCGTGAAGACCATGGCGGGCGGCTTCTCGCAGCTGGGCCTGGTGGAGATGACGCGCAAGCGCACGCGCGAATCACTGGCCCACATGCTGTGCGAGCCCTGCGCCGTCTGCCAGGGCAAGGGCAGCGTGAAGACCGCGCGCAGCGTGTGCTACGACATCCTGCGCGAGATCCTGCGCGAGGCGCGGCAGTTCAATCCGCGCGAGTTCCGCGTGGTGGCCTCGCCCAAGGTGGTGGAGCTGTTTCTGGACGAGGAAAGCCAGCACCTGGCCGGGCTGTCCGACTTCATCGGCAAGCCCATCTCGCTGCAGGCCGAAAGCGCCATGGGGCAGGAGCAGTACGACATCGTGCTGCTCTGACCGGACACGCCAATTGATAACTATGCAAGCCGATCCTTCCACTTCTTCTACTTCTTCCAACGACGAGCACCACCTGGTCGAGCACCTGGTACGCAGCGACCGGGTGCTGGATGGCAGCTTTCTGCAGGTGCGGCGCGACACCGTGCGCCTGCCGCATGGCGGCGAGGCCACGCGGGAATACGTCGTGCACCCCGGCGCCGTGGTCGTCGTGCCCCTGCTGGACGATGGCCGCGTGCTGATGGAACGGCAGTACCGCTACCCGGTGGGCCGGGTGATGACGGAGTTTCCCGCCGGCAAGCTCGACGCGGGCGAGGCGCCGCTGCGCTGCGGCCAGCGCGAGCTGCTGGAAGAGACCGGCTACACCGCCCGCGAATGGGCGTACGCCGGCGCCATGCACCTGGCGATCGCCTATTCCACCGAGGTCATCCACGTGTACTTCGCGCGCGGTCTGCAGGCAGGGGCGCAGCAGCTGGATGTGGACGAGTTCCTGGATGTCTGTGCGCTGGCCCCGGCGGACCTGCTGGAGGGCTGCTGCAGCGGCGCCGTGACCGATGCCAAGACGCTGACCTGCTGCCTGTGGCTGCAGAACGTGCTGAGCGGCGCGTGGACGCTGGACTGGAAGCCTGCCGCGGACTCCGCCGACTGAGCCTGGACGTGCCGCACGGGCCGTCACAGGGATTGGGGTCCAATCGGCTTCCAGCGCTTTACCTATAAGCGCATTCAGCTATTGAAAATATAGCGGTACCGGAGTTTGCGCAATCCGCGTTGGCGCGCCTGCGCCGGCGCGGATAATCCTGGCATGTCCAGCCCCAAAGTCCTCTTCGGCTTCCACGCCGTCGGCGTGCGCCTGAAGACCGCGCCCCAGTCCATCATCGAGATCTACTACGAGGCCACGCGCCGCGATGCGCGCATGCGCCAGTTCCTGGACCGTGCCCGCGAAGCCGGTGCCCGGCTCATCGAGGCCGACAGCGAGCGCATCGCCAAGCTGGCCGGCAGCCACGGCCACCAGGGCGTGGCGGCGCGGGTGGAGGCGCTCAAGCAGGTCACCTCGCTCGACGAACTGCTGGAAGACCTGGAGGCCGCTGGCATCGAGCAGCCCCTGCTGCTGGTGCTGGATGGGGTGACCGATCCGCACAACCTGGGCGCCTGCCTGCGCGTGGCCGACGGCGCCGGCGCCCATGCCGTCATCGCCCCCAAGGACCATGCCGTGGGGCTGAACGCCACCGTGGCCAAGGTGGCCAGCGGCGCCGCCGACACGGTGCCGTACTTCATGGTGACGAACCTGGCGCGCACGCTGGGCGAGCTCAAGGAACGCAACATCTGGTGCATCGGCACCAGCGGCGATGCCGACAAGAGCATCTACCAGGTGGACCTGAAAGGCCCCGTGGCGCTGGTGCTGGGCGCCGAGGGCGACGGCATGCGCCAGCTCACGCGCAAGACCTGCGACGAACTGGTCTCCATCCCCATGAAGGGCGGGGTGGAAAGCCTGAACGTGTCGGTGGCCAGCGGCGTGTGCCTGTACGAGGCGCTGCGCCAGCGCGGCGGCTGAGGCGGCCGGCCGATGGCGACCGTGCCCGGCTGCTCCATGGACGATGTGGCCGGCTGGGTCGCGCAGGCCGACCGCATCGCGGTGCTGACCGGCGCCGGCGTCAGCGCCGAATCGGGCGTGCCGACCTTCCGCGATGCCCAGACCGGCTACTGGGCGGAGTTCCGCCCCGAGGACATGGCCAGCGAGGCGGGCTTTCGCGCCCATCCGCAGCGCGTGTGGGACTGGTACCAGCACCGCCGCGACGGGTTGCGTGCCGTCGATCCGAATGCCGGGCACCGGGCGCTGGCGGACTTCGGCCGCCGCCATCCCGGGCGGCTCACGCTGATCACCCAGAACGTGGACGGCCTGCACCAGCGCGCCGGGAGTGAAGAGGTGCTGTGCCTGCACGGCGACCTGTTCGCCGACCGCTGGCTGGAGCCGCCCCGCGAATGCTGCCGCCGGGATACGCCGGAGCCCGGCCGGCCGCCACGCTGTTGCCAGTGCGGCAATCTGGTGCGCCCTGGCGTGGTGTGGTTCGGCGAGGCCCTGCCGACGGACGTGTGGGCTGCGGCCCAGGCCGCTGCGCAGCACTGTGCGCTGATGCTGGTGGTGGGCACGGCAGGCGCCGTCTACCCGGCAGCGGGCCTGGCGCATGCAGCCCGCGACGCGGGCGCCCACGTGGTGGTGCTCAACCCGGCCGAGAGTGCGCTGGATGCCGGCGCCCACGCCGTGCTGCGCGGCACGGCTGCGCAGGCGCTGCCGCGCATTCTCGCGGCCTGAATTCCGCGACGGCGCCTGGCGCGCGGGTGACAGCGGCGCCGGTCCCGGACGAAACAAGGTTTTAGTACGGGCCGATAATCGGCGGGTCTTCAGGGCGGGGTGAAACTCCCCACCGGCGGTAGGCGGCACGCCTGGGTTTCCAGGCAGGCCGCGAGCCCGCGAGCGCCCTGGCGGGGTTTTCCGATCCTGCCAGGGGTCAGCAGATCCAGTGCGATGCGGCGCCAGCCGCGTCCAGTCTGGAGCCGACGGTCACAGTCCGGATGAAAGAAGATGTGCGGTGCAAGGCCGGCCAGCAAGGCAGGCTTTGCACAGCCGTGTGTCCGTGCGCGTCCGCTGGCGTCTGCCAGCAGGGTTGCGCGTGGATGCTTCTTGCATGCACAGCCTTGGGGCGTTTCTTTCAATCTTTTTTGAGGAGCGTTCTATGCCTTCCCCCGTGTCTTTTCCTTCCGCGCTGGCTTGCGACGCCGGCGTGCCGCTGGCGCCTCTGCCGGAGGTGATCGCGGCCATCGCCGCGGGCCAGCCGGTGCTGGTGCTCGACGATGCCGACCGCGAGAACGAGGCCGACCTGGTCTGCGCCGCCGCGAACATGAGCGAGGCCACCATGGCGCTCATGATCCGCGAGGGCAGCGGGATCGTCTGCCTGTGCCTGCGGCCCGACCATGCGCGGGCCCTGGGCCTGAGGCCCATGGTCGAGGTCAACCGTTCCGCCTTTTCCACGGCGTTCACCCAGTCCATCGAGGCGGCGCACGGCGTGTCCACCGGCGTATCGGCGGCCGACCGGCTGCAGACGGTGCGCTGCGCGCTGCGCATTCCCGCGCCGGGCCAGGCGCCCGAGGTGGTGAGCCCGGGCCACATGTTTCCGCTGGTGGCCCGCGCTGGCGGCGTGCTGGAGCGCCAGGGCCATACCGAATCGGCGGTGGATCTGGCCGTGCTGGCCGGGCTGCCGCCCGCCGGTGTGCTGTGCGAGCTGATGAACCCCGACGGCAGCATGGCCCGCGGCGCGCAGGTGGCGGAGTTCGCCGCGCGCCACGGCCTGCTGTGCACGACGGTGCAGGCGCTGGTGGCTTATCGCCAAGCGCTGGCGCAGGACGCTGCGGCCGCGCTGGAACCGGCCTGAGGCAGCCCGCCGCTCAGGCGGCGGTTTCCGCGCTGGCCTGGCTCAGCGACTCCAGCGCATCCGCGTCCAGTTGCAGTTGGGCGGCCTTCACCAGGCCCTCCAGCTGCTCCAGCGAGGTGGCGCTGGCGATCGGCGCCGTGATGCCGGGCTGCACTAGCTGCCAGGCGATGGCCACCTGGGCGGGCGTGGCCTCGTAGCGCTCGGCCACCTCGTCCAGCTCGGCCAGGATGCGCAGGCCGCGCTCGTTGAGGTACAGGCCCACGGTCTTGGGGCCGCGGGCGCTCTTGCCGACGTCCGCCTCGGTGCGGTACTTGCCGGTGAGAAAACCGGCCGCCAGCGCATAGAAGTTGATGACGCCGACGCCGTGCTCCAGGCACAGCGGACGCAGCGCGTCCTCGAACACGGCGCGGTCGTACAGGTTGTACAGCGGCTGCAGGCTCTCGTAGCGCGGCAGGCCGTGCCGGGCGCTCACCTGCAGTGCCTCGGCCAGGCGCGGCGCGGTGTAGTTGGAGGCGCCGATGGCGCGCACCTTGCCCGCCTGGATCAGGTCGGCATAGGCGCCCAGCGTGTCCTCCAGCGGCGTGCCGGTGTCGTCGTCGTGCGACTGGTACAGATCGATCACATCCGTCTGCAGGCGGCGCAGGGAGTCTTCCACCGCCTGGCGGATGTAGGCCGGCTTCAGGCCCACCTTGCCGTCGCCCATGTCCTTGCCCACCTTGGTGGCCAGCACCACGCGGTCCCGCTTGCCGCTGGCCTTGAGCCACTTGCCGATCACCGTCTCGGACTCGCCGCCGGCGTGTCCGGGCACCCAGCGGGAGTACACGTCGGCCGTGTCGATGAAGTTGAAGCCGGCGTCCACCCAGGCGTCCAGCAGCGAGAACGACGTGGCCTCGTCCACCGTCCAGCCGAACACATTGCCGCCGAAGCACAGCGGGGAAACCTGCAGGCCGGAACGGCCGAGCGCACGAAAAGCCGGAGTCGTCATGGAATTCCTCTGGATGGGTGGCACAGGTAGGTGCCGGGCGCCGCGGCCGGGAGGTCCGGTACGGCAGATAGGTAGGTACCAACGCATTCTTGCGCCGGTGCGATGGCCCCGTGGCGGGGTGCGGCATTGCGGCCGGTGGGGGCCGGGCGGGCAGGGCACAGAGGGCTCAGACCCAGCCCAGTGCGCCCAGCAACGCTCCTGCGCCCAGCAGCCACAGCAGGTGGATGCGCGTGCGCCAGACCAGCACGGTGGCGACGGCGGTCACCGTCCACAGCGGCCAGTCGGTGAGCGGGTTGCCATGGGCGCTGCCCAGCACCCAGGCCGTGGCCAGCAGCAGCCCGATGACCAGCGGCGCCATGCCCTGCTTGAAGGCGCGCACCGAACGGCGGTCGCGGTTGCGGTGCGCCCAGCGTGTGGCGAACCAGGTGAGCAGGCTGCTGGGCAGCATCACGCCCACCATGCACAGCGCCACCCCGAGGGCGCCCAGCGCCCAGCCTGCGGGCCCGTGGCCGCCGGCATTGAGCCCGACGTTCCAGCCCAGCAGGGCAATGAACAGCACGTTGGGCCCGGGCGCCGACTGGGCGATGGCGACGGAGGCGCTGAACTGGGCGTCGGTGAGCCAGCCCTGGCGGTCCACCAGAAAACGGTGCATGTCGGGCGCCGTGGCGATGGCGCCGCCCACCGCCAGCAGCGACAACGAGGCGTAGTACAGGAACAGGTGCAGCCAATCGAGCGGCTGCAGGCTCAGCACCAAAGGCATGGCCGGCATGTCAGGACTCCCCAGGCGCTGCGCGCCCCTTGCGGGCCGCGCGATCGGCGCGATGCAGATCAGAGCCTCCGAACGGCGGCCGGCGCGCAGCGCAGAGGAGTATCGACTCTAGCGCAGGGGTGACGTTCGGGCGGTCAAACATCGTATGAGGCCTTGGGAAGGCGCGCGGTCCAACCCAGCGGCAGCCAAGCAAGGGCCGCCCCGCAGCGAGGGCTGCGTCCCCCTGCCCGCGGGGCGAAGCCCTGCGAGAGCGGGGGGAAGGCCCAAAGGGCCTCAGGGGGGTGTTCTTCATGCCTTCAGCTTTCGCCACGTCAGCACGCAGGCGGTGCCGCCCACCACCGGCAGGATCCACATCAGCGGCCAGCGCAACACCACCATCGCCACGAAGGTGACGGTGGCCACGGCCGCGCAGACCAGCGGCCCGAGCGGATGGCGCGCCAGCGAGGCCGCCAGCTTGCAGCCCACGCCGGCCACCAGTCCCGCCGCCACGGCGCCCATGCCGCGCAGCGCCCCCGCTACCGCCGGGGTGTCGGAAAAGCGGGCATAGGCCACGGCCAGCGCCAGCACCAGCAGCATGGGCAGCAGCAGCATGCCCGCCACGGCCACCACCGCCCCGCGGAAGCCGAAATACCGGTCGCCGATCATGATGGCCAGGTTGACCACGTTGGGACCCGGCATGATCTGCGCCACGGCCCAGTCCTCGACGAACTCGTCGTTGTCCATCCAGCGCTTCTTTTCCACCAGTTCCCGCTGCACCACGGCCAGCACGCCGCCGAAGCCTTGCAGGGCCAGCCAGGTGAAGGCCCAGAAGAGTTCGGCCAGCGATTCGGGCCGGGGACGGGGCGTATCGGACGGGCCGGTGGCGGGGGGCGGTGTCATGGGAGGAAGGCGGTGGCCGCGCAGGGCGCGCGGAGGGAGTGCGGCGATCGTACGGCAAGGGGCTTGCCGTGGCGGCCCGCACCGGCCATCTGCAACCGCGATAGGCGCATCGGCGCGCGCGATGGCTCGGCAGCGCGCCGGGGTTCCGCTGGGTAGAATGGCTCTCGTTCTTCTTCGTGTTCCCCGTCGTTTTCCCCTTCAGGCGACAGCGCACCGCCCTGGCCCCACGGCCACTGCGCGGCGCCGCCCCCACCGGGCCGCCTCACACACACATTGCATGCCTGATTCCTGGCGCTCGGCCGCTACGCCGGCCGATCCTTCTCTCTCCCTTCCCCCCTTCATGAGCCACCCCGACGGCGCCGCGCGCTGGATGCGCTGGCTGGCCATCGCGATGCTGCTGGCCACGTACCCGGCGCAGGCCTGGCTGCCCTCCATGGCGGCGTGGGAGAACCATTGGGTCGAGAACACCCAGGTCGTGGTGCTGGGCGGCGGGCTGCTGCTGGCGCTGGTGTGGTGCCACGCCAGCGCGGACGCCCGGGTTCGCGCGTTGTGCCGGGCGGCGGCGGTCCTGTGGGCCATCCTGATGGCGCGGGAGTTGAGCTGGGGCGGGGCCTTCCTGCCGCCGGTCGGGTTTTCGTCGGAAGGACCGTTCTATTCGTCGCGGGCGCTCTGGTACAAGCCGTACGTCTATCCGGTGCTGGCCCTGCTGCTGGCCTATAGCGGGTATTGCATCGTGCGCTGGCGGCTGGACCGCATCGTGGTGCGCTGCGTGCCCACAGTGGGGTTCGAGGCGCTGCTCATCGCCGCAGGTATCGCCCTCAGCACCTGCGCCGAAGGCCACGGGCCCGACTTTTTGACGGCGTGGATGGGCAGCAACCCGCTGGTGGTGGAGGAGTGGGCCGAACTGGCGGCCTATGCCGCCTTGGTCTCAGCGCAGTGGCGCGTGCTGGTGCGGTGGCATGCGCTCAGCCGGGCGGCTGCAGCGCCGGGTACGCCCCCCGCCCATTCCACACGCTCCCCGCACTGACCACCAGGCCTCGGCGGCTTCGCGGCACCGTGGCCGCGCCTGCGGTTCCCCCACGCGCCTTGAACCTGTTTACGATCGGGCGGCGCGCAGGTGCGCCGCGGGTGCGCTGGTGATGGCGGCACCCGCGCTTCCAGGGAGACACCGACCATGAAACTCGTCCGCTATGGACAGCCGGGCGCCGAGCGCGCCGGCCTGCTGGATGCGCAGGGCACGCTGCGCGATGTGTCCATGCTGTTGCCCGACATCGGCCCGGAGCAGCTCGCCCCGCGCACGCTGGAAGGCTTGGCCGCGCTGGACCCCACCCGGCTGCCGGCCGTGGAGGGCGCCGTTCGTCTGGGCTGCCCCATCGCGCGCATCGGCAAGATCGTGTGCGTGGGCCTGAACTACGCCGACCACGCTGCCGAGGCCGGCCTGACCGCGCCCGCGGAGCCGGTGCTGTTCATGAAAGCCACCAGCGCGCTGAGCGGGCCCACCGACCCCGTGCGCCTGCCGCCGGGCGCGCAGAAGGTGGACTGGGAGGTGGAGCTGGGCGTGGTGATCGGCACGCGGGCGCGCGGCGTGTCCGAACAGGCCGCCCTGCAGCACGTGGCCGGCTACGTACTGGCCAACGATGTCTCCGAGCGCAGCTACCAGATGGAGCGCGGCGGCCAGTGGGACAAGGGCAAGGGCTGCGACACCTTCGCGCCGCTGGGCCCGTGGCTGGTGACGGCGGGCGAGGTGCCCGACCCGCACGCCATCGATCTGTGGCTGGAGGTCAACGGCCAGCGCATGCAGAGCGGCAGCACGCGCGACTTCATCTTCGGCGTGCCCCAGGTGGTGTCGTACATCAGCGCCTTCATGACGCTGGAGCCGGGCGACGTGATCCTGACCGGAACGCCGGCGGGCGTGGGCCTGGGGCGCAAGCCGCAGCCGGTCTTTCTGCAGCCGGGCGATGTGATGCGCCTGGGGGCGACCGGCCTGGGTGAGCAGCGGCTGACCTGCGTGGGCGGCTGAGCGCTCATTTCGCACCACAAGTTTTGAGTAAAACGGGCTGTGGCTCTCGCAGATACTGCGCAGGCAGCTATTGAAATAGTAGCGCTACGCCGCATGCCGGCGGCCGCTGGCGCAGGGCCCCACGGCGGGCGTGTGCACCGTCTGCTCGCTGGCCAGCACCCGCTGTGCGTTCAGGCTGCCGATGGGAATGGACACGTCCTGCGGAATGCCGCCCGACAGCTGCAGGGCCACGTAACGGCCGCAGCACACGCGCAGGAACGAGGCGAAGTTCTCCACGCTGCCGCGCTGCCCGGCCAGTTCGTCATGCAGCCGGGCGCACAGCTGCGGCACGCTGAGGCCGTCCCGCTCGGCGATCTCGGCCAGCACCTGCCAGAAGAAGTTCTCCAGCCGGATGCTGGTGGCCACGCCATGCAGCCGCACGGAGCGCGCCCGGCTGTCGTAGAGCGCCGGGTCGGCGCTGATGAATACCTCGCACATCGGGGCTCTCCTGCGTGATGGCGCGGCCGGGGGCCGCCTGGCCGTGCATTGTGCTCCGGCCAGCGGCCAGCGGCCAGCGGCCAGCGGCGAGCGCTGCGGCAGGCCGATCCGGCCGCGCTGGCGGTGCGGTCTGAGCCAGGCCGCGGCGAGAAGGCGGAGCGCCTCAGTGCGCGACGCGCGTGCCCAGCACCGACAGGAACTGCGCAAGCCACGCCGGGTGGGCGGGCCAGGCGGGCGCGGTGACCAGGTTGCCATCGGTATGGGCCTGATCCACGGCGATGTCGGCGTAGCGGCCGCCGGCCAGCTCCACCTCGGCGCGGCAGGCGGGGTAGGCCGAGCAGGTGCGGCCCTGCAGCACGCCCGCCGCGGCCAGCAGCTGCGCGCCGTGGCAGACGGCGGCCACGGGCTTGCCCGTGTCGAAGAAATGGCGCACGGCGGCGATCACGGCCGGGTCATTGCGCAGATACTCGGGGCCGCGGCCGCCGGGGATGACGAGCGCGTCGTAGTCGGCCGCCTGCAGGCCGGCGAAGCTGGCGTTCAGCGTGAAGCGGTGGCCAGGCTTCTCGCTATAGGTCTGCGCACCCTCGAAGTCGTGGATGGCCGTGTGGATGTACTCGCCCGCGGCCTTGCCGGGGCAGGCAGCGTGCACCTGGTGGCCCACAGCCTGCAGCGCCTGGAAGGGCACCATGGTTTCGTAGTCCTCGCAGTAGTCGCCGCAGATCATCAGAATCTTCTTCGCTGCCATGGGTGTCTCCTGGTTGTGTGGTTTGCAAAGGCCAGGGCCATTCTTGCCAGCGGTGGCGCAGCGCGGGTGTTAGCGGGCTACTACAGAACGGCAGGCGGCTTTCGGGCCTCCCGCTGACAGCCGGCCTGGCCGCGGGTCTGCACACTCGGCGGCATCTTTGCTCCACCGCAGGCCGCCACCATGCCGCAGACCCCTCTTTGCTTTTTTGCTGCTTCGCCGTTGTTCCATCGGCGCCCTTGGCGGCTCGCCTCAGGCGTGGGCGCCGCCGCGTTGCTGCTGGGCTTGGCGGGCTGCGGCGACACCGCGCGCCTGCCGGCCGAGGCCGGCGTGGGCCCCTCGCCTGAACTGCCCGAGCCGCGCAAGGGGCTGATTCCCACGGTACACATCGCGCCGGCCAAGGGCTGGCCCGAGGGCGGGCAGCCGCAGCCCATGCAGGGGATGCAGGTGACGCCGTTCGCCAAGGGGCTGGACCATCCGCGCTGGGTCTATGTGCTGCCCAACGGCGATGTGCTGGTGGCCGAGAGCGACAAGCCCGCCAAGCCGCAGGCCGAGCAGGAGAGCCAGGGCCTGGCTAAGAAGGTGCGCAACTGGGTGATGGGCAAGGTCATGGCCCGCGCGGGCTCGGGCGTGCCGTCGGCCAACCGCATCACGCTGCTGCGCGACGCGGACGGCGACGGCGTGGCCGAGACGCGCAGCGTGTTCCTGCAGGGCCTGCACTCGCCCTTCGGCATGGCGCTGGTGGGCAGCGATTTCTACGTGGCCAACACCGATGCGGTGGTGCGCTTTCCGTACGCGGCGGGCCAGACGCAGATCACCGCGGCGCCCACGCGGGTGACCGATCTGCCCGCCCTGCCGATCAACCACCACTGGACCAAGAACCTCATCGCCAGCCCGGATGGCAGCAAGCTCTACGTGACCGTGGGCTCCAACAGCAACGTGGCCGAGAACGGCATGGCCGCCGAGGAGGGCCGCGCCGCCATCTGGGAGCTGGACCGCGCCAGCGGCGCCAAGCGGCTTTTCGCCACGGGCCTGCGCAACCCCAACGGCATGGGCTGGGCGCCCGGCACCAACGTGCTGTGGACGGTGGTGAACGAGCGCGACGAGATCGGCAGCGATCTGGTGCCCGACTACCTGACTTCGGTGCGGGACGGCGGCTTCTACGGCTGGCCCTACAGCTACTTCGGCCAGCGTGTGGACGCGCGTGTGCAGCCGCCGCAGCCCGATCTGGTGGCCAAGGCCATCGTGCCCGAGTACGCGCTGGGCAACCACGTCGCCCCGCTGGGCCTGGCGTTTGCCGGCCCGCAGAGCGCCAACGGCCTGCCGCCGCAGCTGGCGCAGGGCGCGTTCATCGGTCTGCACGGCTCATGGAACCGCAAGCCACGCAGCGGCTACAAGGTGATCTTCGTGCCGTTCCAAGCGGGCCAGCCCCAGGGCATGCCGCTGGACGTGCTCACCGGTTTCGTCAGCCCGGAGGGCGATGCCTGGGGCCGGCCGGTGGGCGTGGCGCTGGACGGCAAGGGCGGCGTGCTGGTGGCGGACGATGTGGGCAACACGCTCTGGCGGGTGAGCGCCGCGCGGCCCTGACGTGCAAGCGGCCGGCTGCGTTTCAGCGTGCGGGCCTCGCCAGGGCCACGCCGCCCTGCAGCCGCGCCAGCACCACGGCGTGCATGGACGGCGGCGCATGCTGCTCCAGCAGCGCGGGCCACTGCTGCTGCGCCTGCGCGGCCGCCTCGCGCGCCCACGCCAGGTAGCGCGGCACGCGCATCAGCCCGGCGGACTGCAGCAGCGCCTCCAGCTCGGTCCAGTCGAAGGCGCGCAGTGTGGTGTCGATGGCGCGGTTGACGGCGTACTGCCAGGGCGGCGTGCCGTCGAAGAAGGCCGCCACGCACACCGGGTCGTACAGCGGGGCCAGCCGGGGCGTGCGGCCGTCGGGGTAGACCAAGGCCCAGTTCTTCAGATGCGCGTCCGTGTTGCCCATGAGGATGAACGCCACCATGCGGCCGATGAACTCGCGCACGTCGGCCACGGGCTGGTCGCTCAGGCGGTCCAGCACGCGCAGCATGGTCGCCCAGTCCTTGGCGATGGACTGGCCGTACTTCTGGCGCGGCGCATAGCTCAGCGCCTGGTTGAACTCTTCCATGTGCACGCGCGATCCGTCGGGCAGGTGGTCGAAGCGCTGCACGGCCAGGATGTCGTCGAAGGGCACGGACTCGGGCAGCTCGGCCTGGGCGCGGTGGATGACGGTGGCCTGGGCGCAGTGCAGGCCCAGCGCCAGGCTGAGCTGGTAGCAGGCGTATTCGTTGGCGACCAGATCCGGGTGCGCCGTGGTGGGCAACTTGAGGATCACGCTGCCGGCCGCGCCGCGGCGCTTGACGATGTAGCGGCGCCCGTCCTGTACGGCGCTGAACTTGGTCACCACGCCGGGCAGCGAAGCCGCGTCCTCCACCGGAAACTCCACGAAGCCCGGCTCCAGCACGTCCAGCCCCTGCGTGGTGTGCCAGTGGCGCACCACGTCGGGCACGCCCTCGCGGGCGGGCACGGGCTCGACCTCCAGCGCGCCCATCAGGTCATGGCCGGCGGCGGCCAGCAGCTCGAACTCGTCGTCGGGGCCGCAGCCACGTTCGCGCGCCAGGCGGTCGCGGTTGTGGCCTTCGGGCAGTAGGTTCTGGAAGTAGGGCGGCCAGCGGCCGTCGGTGCGCACCAGGCGGGCATCGCGGGCGGACTGCAGGATCTGGCGCGTGGCGGCCTCGGTCTCGCCGCGGTAGCTCAGCGACAGCGTGGGCCGCTGCGGGTCGTTGACATAGGCCTCGTCGAAGGACACGCGCAGGATGTCCCCGTACTGCGAGAGATAGCCGATCGCCCGGCGCCCGCCACCCTGCGCGGCCGGCAGGTGCATGTATAGGCGCAGGTAGCGGATGGCGGTGGACATGGTGCGGGCGCAGGAAGGTTTGCGCTGGTCTCAGCGCAGCTGGTCGACCACCGACGGCGGCGCATCCGCGCCCACCGGCTGGCCCAGGAATTTGCCGCCGGCCTGGATGAAGGCCTCCAGCTCCGGCCGCAGCGCGGCGGGGACGGCGATCAGCTCCATGCCCAGCACGCGCGCCATCTCGGCGAGGGTGGAAAAGCGCGGATCCACGTCGCCCGTTTCCGTGCGCTGCACCGCCATGCGGGACAGGCCGGCCCGGTCTGCCAGGTCGGCCTGGGTCATCTTTTGCGCCTTGCGGCTGGCTGCCAAGGTAGTGATCAGATCATGCATGCTCATGTTTATACGCTTTTTATTTGAAAAGCGCATTAAATGCTGCATTTATGGTGGGTTGGGCAGCACGGTCTGGCGCAGCGCCATGAAGCGCCGGGCTTCATCGGCCAGCCACTCCTGAACCCGCAGCATGGCCGGACTGGGCTGCGGCGTGGTGACGAAGGAATAGCTCGCGCGGGAGCGCACGCTGCCGAACAAAGGCACCAGCCGGCCGGCCGCCACGTCGTCCAGCACCAAGGCCGCGCGGCCCATGGCCACCCCCTGGCCGGCGAGCGCGGCCCCCAGCGCCAGCTGCGACAGATTGAACTGCTGGCCTTGCGCCCATGCAAGGCTGTCCATGCCGTTCTGCGCGGCCCAGTGCTGCCATTCCTCGAAGGCGCCGGCGCCTTCCCAGGGGCTGCTGTCGTGCAGCAGCCATTCGGGCTGCAGTTGCCGGGGCGAATCCAGGGCAGGCTGCGCTGCCAGGAAAGCCGGGCTCGCGACCGGCATCAGCCACTCGTCCAAAAAAGCGGTGGCACGCAGGTCGTCGTAGCCGCCCAGATCGAAGCGCACGGCGGCCTCGATCCCATCACGCACCATGCGGGTGCGATCCAGCCGGTGGAATTCGCCGAACACGCGCAGACCCAGATCGGGGTACTGGCGGAAGAAATCGCCCATGCGCGGCGTCAGCCACTGCATGGCGAAGGAGGGCGAACAGCTCAGCGTGGCCGGGGGCGCTTCGCCGGCCAGGCGCATCTGCGCCAGCGTGCCCTCGATGGCCTCGAAGCTCTCGCGCAGCACCACCGACAGCCATTTGCCCTCCGGCGTGGGCACCAGCGTGCGCGGCGTGCGCAGGAACACCGGGCGGCCCAGCCACTGCTCCAACTGCTTCACCTGCTGGCTGACGGCGCCCTGGGTGATGCACAGCTCGGCAGCGGCACGTGTGAAGCTGCCATGCCGGGCCGCTGCATCAAAACAGCGCAGCCAGGCGAGCAGGGACGGGGAAAGGCGGATATCCATTACTGAGACTAATGTTGGCGTCAATATAAATGAGTTGTGCGGACGGCGTCACGCTCGAAGAATGCAGCTTATCGATCGATCACCACCGCATGCCGGACTGCACCGAATCCATGACTTCTGCCGCCACCCACCTTGAAGAAAGCCCGACGCTCGCCGCCCTGCGCGGCGCCGAGCCCTGCCTGTGGCTCAACCCCCGTCGCCAGGCAGAGCCGGCCGCACAGCAGCGGGCGCTAGGGGAAACCATTAGTCTCGATGATACGAAAGCCGCGGCGGCCCGCTTTGAACGTTTTGCTCCGCTGCTCGCCCAGCTCTTTCCGGAACTCGCCGAGACCCAGGGCGTGATCGAGTCGCCCCTGGTGCCCGCCGCTGCGCTGCAGCCGGACGTGGGCTTGCCGGCAGGGCGGGGTGCGTTGTGGATCAAGGCCGATCACAGCCTGCCGGTGGCAGGTTCCATCAAGGCCCGCGGCGGCATCCATGAAGTGCTGGAGTTCGCCGAGCGGCTGGCGCTGGAGCAGGGACTGCTCACGCCCGCCTCCGGCCCGGAGGAGTACCGGCAGCTGGCCTCGCCCGCCGCGCGGGCCGTGTTCGGCCGCTACCAGGTGGCCGTGGGTTCCACCGGCAACCTGGGCCTGAGCATCGGCGTGGCCGCGTCCGCTCTGGGCTTTCGCGCCGCGGTGCACATGTCGGCCGATGCCAAGGAATGGAAGAAGGAGCGCCTGCGCCGCCGCGGCGTCGAGGTGGTCGAGCACGCCGGCGACTACGAAAAAGCCGTGGCCGCCGGCCGCACCCAGGCCGAGGCCGACCCGTTCTGCCACTTCGTGGACGATGAGCGCTCCCTGTCGCTGCTGTTGGGCTACAGCGCTGCCGCGCTGCACCTGCGCACGCAGCTGGCCGACGCGGGCATCGCCATCGATGCCGAGCACCCGCTGTTCGTCTACCTGCCCTGCGGCGTGGGCGGCGCGCCGGCCGGCATCGCCTTCGGGCTGCGCCAGCTGCTGGGCCCGCATGTGCATTGCCTGTTTGCCGAGCCGGTCCAGTCGCCCTGTTTCCTGGTGCAGATGCTGGCCGGGGAGGGCGCCCACCCCTCGGTCTACGACCTGGGCCTGAACAACCGCACGGAGGCCGATGGCCTGGCCGTGCCCCGGGCGTCCCTGCTGGCGGCCGCGCTCATGCAGCCGCTGCTGTCCGGCTCTTTCACGGTGCGTGACGAGACCTTGTTCGAGCAGCTGGTGCAGGTGCTGGACGCCACCGGCGCGCGCATCGAACCTTCGGCGGCCGCGGGCTGCGGCGGACCGGCGATGCTGACCGGCTCCCCGGCCGGCCAGGCCTGGCTGCAGGCGCAGGGCCTGGCGCCGCATCTGGCGCAGGCCACGCACGTCGTCTGGACCACCGGCGGCCTGTTCGTGCCGCCCGAAGAGTACGAGCGCTTCGTCGCCCGCGGGCGCGCGCTGCTGCAGGCGCAGGGCCGCTGACCCCGTCGCGCTGCACTTTCCTTTTGTTTTTCACCCCCCGCTAGCTCCCTGGAGATCGCCATGAACCGCAAGATGATGTTGTCCGCACTGCTGTGCGCCATGGGCGCTGCCGCCTTCGCCCCGGCCTTCGCGCAGGACAAGTTTCCGAGCAAGCCCATCACGCTGGTGATCCCTTTCCCGCCCGGTGGCGCCACCGACGTGCTGGGCCGCCTCATCGGCAAGAAGCTGGGCGACAAGCTGGGCCAGAGCGTGGTGATCGACAACCGCGCCGGTGCAGGCACCGTGATCGGCGCCACCTACGTGGCCAAGGCGGCGCCGGACGGCTACACGCTGCTGCTCAGTTCGGGCACGACCTTCACGGTCAACCCGGCCGTGCGCCCCAAGCTGCCGTACGACCCGGTCAAGAGCTTCGAGCCCATCGGCATCGCCGGCCGCACGGGCCTGATCCTGCTGGCCAACAAGAACGTGCCGGTCAATGACGTGAAGCAGTTCGTGAGCACGGTGAAGGCCGCACCGGAGAAGTATTCGTACGGCTCCTTCGGCGCGGGCACCACCTCGCAGTTCGCGGCCGAGCTGTTCTTCCACGCCGCCGGCGTGAAGGTGCAGCACGTGCCGTACAAGGGCAGCGCGCCCGCGATGGTCGACCTGATGGGCGGGCAGATCCCGTTCACGGTGGACACCGTTTCCGCCGCCGTGCCCCAGCTCAAGGACGGCAAGATCAAGGCCATCGCCGTCACCTCGGCCAAGCGCTCGCCCCTGCTGCCGACGGTGCCCACGCTGGCCGAAAGCGGCTTTCCCGGCGTGGAGATGGACACCTGGCTGGCGATGATGGCGCCCGCCGGCCTGCCGCCCGCCGTCAAGTCCCACCTCGAACTGGCCCTGGCCCAGGTCGTGTCGGACCCGGAGATGCGTGACAAGATGCTCGCCAACGGTTTCGAGCCGGCCTATGCGTCCTCCAAGGCCGTGAGCGCGCTGATCGAAAAGGAGCTGCCGCTGATGCGCGCCGTCGCCCAACGGGCCGGCATCACGGCGGACTGAGCGGTGCAGCGCCGTCCTCCGCGTCACGCAGCGTTGATGGCTGCGGTGCCAGACTGTGGCATCCACTATCGAAACAATAGCTGGCTGCGCTTGCCCTGATTGCGATGCAGCCAGTTTTGTGCTTGAACATGAGGAAAGACCAGCGCCACCCGCTATGCTTTTCATAGAGAACCCCTCGCGCCGCGCCGGCCCGTCCGGCCGCGCGGCCAGACCCGCCCGCCCCACCGGCGCAGCCACCGCTGTGCCGAGCGGCGGGCCTTGCGCCTTTTTTCGCCCAACCCCTTGCCGACCCACTTGCCATGACCACTGACACCCGCCTGGTGGAGCTGTCCGCCAACGAACTGCGCCACCGCATCGGCACGCGCGAGATCTCGCCCGTCGAACTGCTGGAGGCGTGCATCGATCGCATCGAGGCCGTGAACCCGTACGTGAACGCCGTCACCGCCACCTGCTTCGACCGCGCCCGCGCGGAGGCCAAGGCGGCCGAGAAGGCCGTGCTGGCCGGCGAACCGCTGGGCCTGCTGCACGGTCTGCCGATGGGCGTGAAGGACCTCGAAGCCACGGCCGGCCTGCTGACCACCTACGGCTCGCAGATCTACCGCGAGAACGTGCCCACGCAGGACAACGTGCTGGTCGCGCGCCTGCGTGCGGCCGGCGCCATCGTCACCGGCAAGACCAATATTCCCGACATGGGCGCGGGTGCCAATTCGCGCAACACGGTGTGGGGCGCCACGGGCAACCCGTTCAATCCCAACCTGAACGCGGGTGGCTCGTCCGGCGGCGCCGCGGCGGCGCTGGCCTGCGACATGCTGCCTGTGTGCACGGGCTCCGATACCGGCGGCTCGCTGCGCATCCCGGCCGCCAAGTGCGGCGTGGTGGGCTTCCGGCCTTCGCCCGGCGTGGTGCCCAGCTCGCGCAAGCTGCTGGGCTGGACGCCGATCTCCGTCGTCGGCCCCATGGGCCGCACGGTGGCCGAGGCCTGCCTGCAGCTGGCCGCGTCCGCAGGCATGTCGGCCGGCGACCCGCTGACCTATCCGCTCGACCCGCTGAGCTTTCTGAACCCCGAAGCGGTCGATCTCGGCAGCCTGCGCGTGGGCTTCACCGAAGACTTCGGCGCCTGCGATGTGGACGACGGCATCCGCAGCGTGTTCCGTCGCAAGATCGCCTCCATGCGCCATCTGTTCAAGAGCTGCGACGAGATCCGCTTCGACCTGGGCGACGTGCACCGCTGCTTCGACGTGCTGCGGGCGGAGGCCTTCGTGGCCAGCACGCGCGACGCCTATGCGCGCGACCCGGCGAGCCTGGGCCCCAACACCCGCGCCAACTACGAGATGGGCGCCGCCATGTCGCTGCTGGACAGCGCCTGGGCGCAGGCCGAGCAGACGCGCATCCTGGCGCGCTTCCAGCAGGCGTTCGAGGAATTCGACATCATCCTCGCGCCCACCACGCCCGTGTCGCCTTTCCCCTGGACGGAGCTGTACGCCAGCCACATCAACGGCCAGCCGCAGGCCAACTACTACCGCTGGCTGGCACTGACCTACGTGACCACGCTGACCACGCACCCCTCGCTGTCCCTGCCGTGCGGCCGCGACACCGCAGGCATGCCCTTCGGCCTGCAGGTGGTGGGGCGCTTCCGCGACGATCACCGCACGCTGGGCGTCGGGCACGCGCTGGAGCAGGCCTTCGCCGCCATTCCCGAGCTGCAGCGGCCCCGCCCCGCGCTGGACCAACTGGTGCATGCGCAGCCCTCGCTCAAGTCCATCGTGACCGAAGCGCCGCACATCGACGATGCCCGGGGCATTCCCCGCGCCGGCCGCTCGGCCTCGGCGGGTGAAGCCTCCGCCGTCTGATCGTCTGACTCGCCTTCCTGGAACCGCCTTCGCCCATGCAAACCACCGACTTCGCCATCATCGGTGCCGGCATCGCCGGCGCCTCCATCGGCTGGCAGCTCGCCAGCGCCGGCAGCGTGCTGCTGCTGGAGCGTGAATCCCAGCCCGGATACCACACCACCGGCCGCTCGGCCGCGCTGTTCATGGAGACCTACGGCACGCCCAATATCCAGGCGCTCACGCGCGCCAGCCGGGCCTTCTACGACGCGCCGCCGGCCGAGTTCGGGGGTGACCCGCTGCTGTCGCCGCGCGGCGTGGTCTACGTGGCCGGGCCCGACCAGCTCGACCTGCTGGACGCGCATGTCGCCGATGCCTTGGCGCGCTCGCCCAACGTGCAGCGCGTGGACAAAGAGCCGCTGCTGCAGATGCTGCCTTGCCTGCGCGAAGAAGCCGTGGCCGCCGGCATGAGCGAGCCCGACGCCGCCGACATCGACGTGCACGCCCTGCACCAGGGCTACCTGCGCGGCCTGCGCCAGCGCGGCGGGCAGGTACGCACGGGGGCCGAGGTGACGGGCCTCGCGCGGGAGGGCGGCGCCTGGCGCATCACGCTCGCCGACGGCAGCACGGTGCACGCGCGCACCGTGGTGAACGCGGCTGGCGCCTGGGCCGACGTGATTGCCGGGCTGGCCGGCGTGCCGCCGATCGGGCTGGAGCCGCGCCGGCGCACGGCCTTCACCTTTCCGGTGCCGGACGGCATGGATGCGCACGGCTGGCCGGCCGTGGTGGCGATCGACGAATCGTTCTATTTCAAGCCCGACGCGGGGCAGCTGCTGGGATCGCCCGCCAATGCCGATCCCACCCACCCGCACGACGTGGTGCCCGAAGAGCTGGACGTGGCCACCGGCATCTACCACATCGAGCAGATGACGACCTTCCAGATCCGCCGCCCTTCGCACACCTGGGCGGGGCTGCGCTCCTTCGTGCCCGACGGCGATCTGGTGATCGGCTGGGACAACCATGTGCCCGGCTTCTTCTGGCTGGCCGCGCAGGGTGGCTACGGTATCCAGAGCGCGGCGGGCGCCTCGCTGCTGGCGCGGCAGCTGGTACTGGGCGAGCCGCTGGATGCGGCGCTGGTGCAGGAAGGGGTGGACGTGCCGGGCCTGTCGCCCGCACGGCTGCGCTAGGGAGTCAGGGCGCTGGGACGCAAATGGGGGGGCGCGGCCCGAGCGGCCGCGCCGCGTGCTTGCGCAGGCACGGGCCGTTGGGGCCCTGGCCCACGTGGGCAACTGCGGCGGCAACCGCTGCGCTGGGAGGGCCTGCAGTTCCTGCAGGGCGGCAGCGCTGGCTTGCCGCACGGTCCGCGCAGCCCGCTGCAGGCTGCCGGCGGCTTATGAGTGAAATCAGCCTCTGGCGCTTATGCAGAAAGCGCCGGTAGCTATGAAAATTATAGTGTCCGGGTGGCCGCGCCGTTCAGGCGAACGTGTTCACCTGGGTGCCCAGGCTGCCCGAGGTGGCCAGCTGCGGCTGGGGCAGGGCGCTGATCAGGGTGGCGGCGGTGCTGGCCTGGATGTCCAGCGCCTTCTTCAGCACGGCGGTGTTGACGGCGTCGGACGTCTCCTGCTGGGTCTGTGCGACAGCGGTGTTGACGATGGCATTGGTGAGCGAAACGTCCATGGCGATCTCCTGCGGTAATCCCTGGTTATCGGCCACCGGCGCCGCAGGTTGAGGGTTTTCTGCGCCGCGGCGGGCAGGGTGGTGCTGCAGCGGGCCCTGCCGTCACCGTGTTTCCAGGATCGCGCCTGATCGCCGGGGGCCGGCGCGGGCGCCCGCCGTCGCTCAGTCCAGCGCGCTGGCGCCGAAGGCGCCGCAGGCGGCGAGGTCGGAGTCGCTGATGCGCGGCAGATGGGATGCCGCGTCGCGCAGCGCCGTCCGCAGGCCTTCCTCCAGCACCGGGTGGTAGAACGGCATGCCCAGCATTTCCTGCACGGTCAGTTCCTGGCCGATCGCCAGCGCCAGCAGGTGCGCCATGTGTTCGCCGGCCGGGGCGCACAGCTCGGCGCCCAGCAGCTTGCCCGTGCTGCGCTCGGCATACACATGCAGCCGGCCGGCGGCGCTCTGCGCCACGCGGGCCCGGCCCTGGCGGGCGAAATCCACCCGGCCCGTCACCACATCCTCGTCCTTCAGCGCGGCGTGGCGCCGCCCCACCACGGCGGCCTGCGGCTGGCAGAAGGTGATGGCCAGGCGCGTGCGGCGGCGAAAGCCCCGCGGCTCGGACGACACGGCGTTCAGCCCGGCGATATGGCCTTCGTCCGCCGCCTCGTGCAGCAGCGAGCGGTCGCCGTCCGCATCGCCCGCCACAAACACCGGCAGGTCGCCGATCTGCAGCGAGCGCGGATCGATGGGCGGCAGGCCCTTGTCGTCCAGCTCCACGCCCAGGGTGTCCAGGCCCAGGTGCTCCAGGTTGGGGCGGCGGCCCATGGCGGCCAGCACCTGGTCCACCACCACGGTGGCCGAGCCGTTGCGCACCTCGATGCCGCCGGCCACCTCGCGCAGCTCGACGTCGTCGCCGATGGAGACGGTGAACTCGGCCTGCAGCAGCTTGAGCATCGTGTCGTTGAGTTCCGGATCCGTCAGGCCGGCCACGGCCTTCTGCGTGCCGAACGCGGTCACCTCGACGCCGAGGCGCTTCAGCGCCTGCGCCATCTCCACACCCAGCGGGCCCAGTCCGATCACCGCCATGCGCGGGCCCAGCGTGGGCTGCTCGAACAGGGTGTCGGTCGTCAGGATGCGGTCACCGAAGGCCAGCCAGGGTTCCGGCACGGTCGGCCGCGAGCCCGTGGCGATGACGATGCTGCGGGTGGCATGCACCTGGCCGTTGACCTCCACGCGGTGCGCATCCAGCAGCCGCCCCCGGCCGGATATCACGCGCTCATCGTCGTTGGTGGATTTCATCGTGCCGGACACGAAGTCGTCACGCAGTTCGCGCACGCGCGCCAGCACCGCAGGCATGTCCACGCGCAGCCCGTCGCCGCCGCGGATGCCGAAGGTGTCCAGCTTGCGCCGGGCCTCGAAGGCATTGGCCGCCTCTATGAGCATCTTGGACGGCATGCAGCCCACCCGGGCGCAGGTGGTGCCCCAGGGTCCGTCGTTCACCAGCAGGTAGCGGTCCGTGCGCTTGCGCACCTCGCGCAGGGCCGCCAGCCCCGCGGTTCCCCCGCCGATGATCACCGCGTCCAGCATCTCGCTCATGGCACACCCCGTTTGTTTTTGGCAAGGCTCCGAGTGTCGTGGGCGCCGTGCCGAGGCCGTGTAGGTGTGCAGGCCTAGCGGCTGCGCGCCGTCAGGGCAACGCTGGACAAGTCCCCGCGATGGAGGCCGTTCTGCTGGGTGTGGCCCGCAAAGAGCAAACCACGGCCATAGCCGCTGAGGTGGCGAGGATGTGCAACGCGTCGAACCGCTCCCAGCGCAGGTGCGCAGCGCGTGAGAGGCTGGTTCAGCATGTCTTACGGGTTCATTCCGTCTGCGCCATCGGCCCACGCAACCCGGCCCTGGCCAGCCTCGCTGGCTTCGACCATGAACGCCTGCGCCTGGGATTGCGGCAGCCGCATCTGCAGTCGTACCAGCGTGCCATGCTCGACCTGCAGCAGTTCGGCTCCGGCCGCTTCGATGCGGCGGCGCAGCATGCCTTCCAGGGCGTAGGGCACCTCGCACGCCAGCAGCGCCATCCGCTGCAGCGGCACCTTGTCGGCCGTCAACAAGGCCTGCGCGATGGTGTCGGTATAGGCGCGTACCAGGCCGCCCGCGCCCAGCTTCACGCCGCCGAAGTAGCGCACCACGGTGGCCAGAACGCCCTCCAGATCCTGGTGGCGCAGCACGTCCAGCATCGGCCGTCCGGCCGTGCCCCCGGGCTCGCCGTCGTCCACAGCGGCAGACTGGCCGCCGGCCAGCAGCGCCCAGCACACGTGCGCTGCGCCCGGGTGTTGCTTCCACAGCGTGTCCACGATGGCCTGCGCCGCCGCGCGGTCCGCCACCGGCTGGACGCAGCCGATGAAGCGGCTTTTCTTGATGATGAGTTCGCTGTGGAAGGGCGCGGCGAGGGTGTGAGGCATGTCGGTGGAAGTGTAGGTGCCGCGGTGGGCCCTTAGCGATGCATCGCCGTCCCCCCGGACCCGATCCCTCTTGATCTCTGCCAACTTGATGCACATCAAATCGCCGGCCAGACCGCCTGCCTAAGATGGCTCCACGAAGCACGCAAGACCGGCGCTAGCGGGTCTGGAACCGGGCTTCGACTCTTTCTGAAAGGTGAGAACAAATGGCAAGAATCTGGAAACCCCTGGCAGTGGTCGCTCTGTGTGTGGGCGCCGCCCCGGTTTGGGCCGCCGATTGCGCGGTCGAGATCGAGGGCAATGACGCAATGCAGTTCAACAAGCCCACGATCTCCGTGCCGGCCAGTTGCAAGGAATTCACCGTCAAGCTCAAGCACGTGGGCAAACTGCCCAAGACCGCCATGGGCCACAACTGGGTGCTGACCAAGACGGCAGACGTGCAGCCCGTCGCCAACGACGGCATTCCCGCCGGCGCGGCCAAGGACTATGTGAAAGACGGCGACGCCCGCGTGATCGCCCACACCAAGCTGATCGGCGGCGGCGAGTCCGACTCCGTCAAGTTCGCCGTGAGCAAGCTGAAAGCCGGTGATTCGTACACCTATTTCTGCTCGTTCCCCGGCCACTCGGCCATCATGAAGGGCACGTTGACGCTGGCCAAGTAAGCACGGGTGCCAAGCACCCCACAAAAAAGCAGCCCGATGGGCTGCTTTTTTTATGGACGGGGGCCGGCGCACGAGATGCTTCCATGCGACGTGGTCTGAACGCGACGACTGCATTCCACAGAGGGCCTTTGCGGCGCAGACCTACAGGGCTGCGCCAGGGCGGCCGCTTAGGCTTCAGGCACACGTTGTTACGCCATCCGCCGTCAGGAGCCCGCCATGTTCTCGATCCCGCTGCCCGTCACGCTGAACCAGATGTTCTCGGCTTCCTTCGTGGCCCGCTCGCGCGGGGCTGAAGCCAACGCCGGCGCGCCGGCCCGGGTGGCCCCCCGTGCCCCGGTGCCGACGCCCCTGATGTCCGCCTACGAGGATCCGCTGCCCGATCTGGACCAGCGCGTGCGCAGTCTGGGCGAGTGGTAGCCGCTGGATCCTCGGCAGGCCGGCCCCTGGCGGGGCGGGCCTGCGACGTCAGGTCGCCGCGAGTTGCAGGCTGTGGTGGTGCAGCTTGAAGAGCGACACGGCCTGAACCAGATCCTTCGCCTGCTGCTGCAGGCTCTGCGCCGCCACGGCGCTTTCTTCCACCAGCGAGGCGTTCTGCTGGGTGGTCTGATCCATCTGGGCCACGGCCTGGCCCACCTGTTCCACGCCGGAGCTTTGTTCGCGGCTGGCCGTGCTGATCTCCGCCATGATTTCCGTCACACGCTGGATGGCGGTCACCACCTCCTGCATGGTGGTGCCGGCCTGGTCCACCAGTGACGTACCCGCCTGCACCTGGGACACGCTGTCCGAGATCAGCGTCTTGATCTCCCGGGCCGCCTGGGCGCTGCGCTGGGCCAGGTTGCGCACTTCCGACGCCACCACGGCAAACCCCCGGCCCTGGTCGCCCGCGCGGGCGGCTTCGACTGCGGCGTTGAGCGCGAGGATGTTGGTCTGGAAGGCAATGGAATCGATCACACCGATGATGTCCTCGATGCGCTTGGAGCTGTCGTTGATGGCGCGCATCGTGGACACCACCTGGCCGACCACATCGCCGCCCCTGGCTGCGACCTGCGAGGCGCCCTGTGCCAGTTCGTTGGCGCGTCCTGCGTTCTCGGCGTTGTGACGCACCGTGTTGCTGAGTTCGTCCATGGTCGCAGCGGTTTCCTGCAGCGCGCTGGCCTGCACCTCGGTGCGCTGGCTCAGGTCCGCACTGCCGGCGGCGATCTCCGTGGAACCCGTGGCGATGGAATCGGACGCGCCCCGTACCTGCACCACGATGCCCGCCAGGCTGCGCTGCATCACGGCCAGGGACGACAGCACGCTGCCTTGCGGCGCGCGGTGCTCTTCGTCCAGAGGCCGCAGGTCGCCATCGGCGACGCGCTGCGCGGCCTGGCCCAGTTCTGCGGGCTCGGCACCTAGGGCGCGGGTGAGGCCGCGGGTGATCACGAACCCGGCGACGGCGGCCAGCGCCAGCGCCAGCATGCAGGCAATCATCAGGACCATGCGCTGTACGGCAAAGCGCTCGTTGGCCTGGGTCTTCAGTTCATCGGCGTGCTCGGTGGCGTACTGCGCAAACTCCGACACCTTGGCCAGCAGTTGGGCCAGCAGCGGGCGGCACTCGTTGTTCATCTTCGTGATGGCGCGCTCGTGATCGCCGTCCACGGCCAGCCGCACGATGTCGCGCGCCACGGGCCCATACAGGCTTTCGATCCGTTCGAGCTCCACGATCATCTGCCGCGCGGCAGGCGGGGCCTGCGTGTCCACTGCGAACAGCTTCTTGAGGCCGTCGAGCTGTTGCATGACGTCCTCATCCGCCTTGAGCACCAGCGCTTTTTCCTTCGCCAGGTCGGCAGCGTCCCGTACCAGGACCAGGTTGCGCGCGGCCACGGCGCGGCGGTTCACTGCATTGCGCATGCCTTCCGCAAAATTGACCTGCGCATTGATGCCACTGACGTACTGGGAAAACGCCGAGTCGGCATCTCCGAGCGACTTGAGTGAGAGCCCGGAAACGATGAGAACCATGATGGCGAGCGCGCTGAAGGCGGCGGCGAGCTTGGTTCCTACTTTCATGGTGGAGGTGGTGTTCATGGCGCGGTGGTCGTAGGTCAGGGGAGGCTGGGCAGCGTTTTGGCGCAGACTGCGCACCGGCGATCAATCAGGTTAGAAACTATCGCTTTCTAATTGTCTCAATACGTAAACGATTGAGCATTGGATCAGGTTCACACAATGTGCGCCAGTCCTCGGAAAAAGGTCGAAATGGGCTGGTTTCGCCTGACGATTGGCAACGATTGACCGTATCAACGACATTCCGCTGGCAGTAACGAGGCTACGGCCGCCGTTTAAGACCCCGCGGCGGCACGGATAGACAGAACCTTCTAAAATTTGCGGCCCTCCCCCAAAGCCCCCCGATGAACGCCCCTGTCGACGTTTCCTTTTTCGCGCGCGCCGCCAAGCCGCTGACCAGCTATCGCCCGTACTGGGCGAAGCGGTTCGGCACGGCCCCGTTCCTGCCCATGAGCCGCGAGGAGATGCAGCAGCTCGGCTGGGACAGCTGCGATATCGTCCTGGTGACCGGGGATGCGTACGTGGACCACCCGAGCTTCGGCATGGCAGTGATCGGCCGCACGCTGGAGGCCCAGGGCTTCCGGGTGGGCATCATCGCCCAGCCCGATTGGCAGAGCGCCGAGCCCTTCAAGGCGCTGGGCAAGCCCAATCTGTTCTGGGGCGTCACGGCGGGCAACATGGATTCGATGATCAACCGGTACACGGCCGACCGGAAGATCCGCAGCGACGACGCCTATACCCCCGGCGACGTGGGCGGCAAGCGCCCCGACCGCGCCGCCATCGTCTACAGCCAGCGCTGCCGCGAGGCATACAAGGACGTGCCCATCGTGCTGGGCGGCATCGAAGGCAGCCTGCGGCGCATCGCCCACTACGACTACTGGAGCGACAAGGTGCGCCGTTCGATCGTGGTGGACGCCAAGTGCGATCTGCTGCTGTACGGCAACGCCGAGCGCGCCCTGGTCGAGGTGGCGCACCGGCTCGCCGCCCGGGAGCCCGTGGAGCAGATCACCGACGTGCGTGGCACGGCCTTCGTGCGCCGGCCCGACGACGAGAGCGGCAAGGGCTGGTTCGAGATCGACTCCACCACGGTGGACGAGCCCGGCCGGGTGGAGGCGCACGTCAATCCCTACCTGACCACCAGCGAGCAGGCGGCCTCCCAGGGCAGCAGCTGCAGCAAGGAGGAGGGTGCTACTGAATCAGGAGCTGCATGCGCAAGTGGGGCGGGCGCTGCAGGCCAAAATGATGCCCAGCTGCCGGCTGCAGAGCAGGCGATCCAGCCGATCCAGTTCGTGGCCAATCCGGCGCTCAAGGCCAAGCTCAAGGTGCCGCCGCGCGACAGGAGCGTGATCCGCCTGCCCAGCTACGAACAGGTGAAAAGTGACGCCGTGCTGTATGCCCACGCCAACCGCGTGCTGCACCTGGAGACCAACCCCGGCAACGCCCGCGCGCTGGTGCAGGCGCACGGCGAGGGGGTGACGGCGCGCGATGTGTGGATCAACCCGCCGCCCATTCCGCTCACCACGGCCGAAATGGACTATGTCTTCGGCCTGCCGTACGCCCGGGCCCCCCATCCGGCCTACGCCGACGAGAACGGCAGCCACGACGGCGCCACCAAGATCCCTGCGTGGGAGATGATCCGCTTCTCGATCAACATCATGCGCGGCTGCTTCGGCGGCTGCACCTTCTGCTCGATCACCGAGCACGAGGGCCGCATCATCCAGAGCCGCTCCGAGGATTCGATCATCCAGGAGATCGAGGACATCCGCGACAAGGTCAAAGGCTTCACCGGCACCATCAGCGACCTCGGTGGTCCCACGGCCAACATGTACCGGCTCGGCTGCAAGAGCCCCGAGATCGAGGCGGCCTGCCGGAAGCCCAGCTGCGTCTACCCCGGCATCTGCCAGAACCTCACCACCGACCACGGCCCGCTCATCAAGATCTACCGGCGGGGCCGCGCCCTCAAGGGCATCAAGAAGATCCTTATCGGCTCGGGCCTGCGCTACGACCTGGCCGTGAAGTCGCCCGAGTACGTGAAGGAGCTGGTGCAGCACCACGTGGGCGGCTACCTGAAGATCGCGCCCGAGCACACCGAGCAGGGCCCGCTCACCAAAATGATGAAGCCGGGCATCGGCAGCTACGACCGCTTCAAGCAGATGTTCGAGCAGTACACGGAAGAGGCCGGCAAGAAGCAGTTCCTCATTCCGTACTTCATCGCGGCCCACCCGGGCACCAGCGACGAGGACATGATGAACCTGGCGGTCTGGCTCAAGAAGAACGGTTTCCGGGCCGACCAGGTGCAGACCTTCTACCCCAGCCCCATGGCCACGGCCACGGCCATGTACCACTCGGGGAAGAACCCGCTGCGCAAGATCGGCCGCGACAGCGAGGCGGTGGACATCGTGCGCGGCGAAAAGCGCCGCCGCCTGCACAAGGCCTTCCTGCGCTACCACGATCCCAACAACTGGCCGCTGCTGCGCGACGCGCTCAAGAGCATGGGCCGGGCCGATCTGATCGGCAATGGCAAGCACCACCTGATCCCGACCTTCCAGCCGATGACGGATGGCAGCTACCAGAGCGCGCGCCGCAAGAACAGCACGGCCACGCCCGTGCAGGCGCGCACTGGCGCGCCGGTCAAGAACGGTGGCAACGCCGGCAAGGGCAGCCAGGTGCCTGTGCGCGGCCGTTTGCTGACACAGCATACGGGCCTGCCGCCACGTGCCGGCACCGGCGCGGGCAAGCCATCGGGTGCCAAGCCGGTCGCCGGTAAGCCGGTGCGCAACAAGCCACGCTGATCCGGCTGGGTTCAGCCGGCCTTGACTCGGATCGGGGCGCGCGCCGGCGCCGCAGGTGTCAGCGCACGGGCAGGGGGATCAGGTCTTCTATGATCAGCTTGCGGTAGTAGAACGCGGCCTCGGCACCGAGCGGCTCCAGAGCCGCCTGCAGGCTTTCGGGGCTGTCTTCGTCCCGCGCCGCGAAGAACAGCGCGTGCCGGCCCGCGGCGGCCAGATCCGCAATGCGGCGCACGATCACGCCCTCGGCGCCTACGGAGGGCAGGGGTTCGTCCGCGTTGCCCAGGGTGCGCACCACGTGCTGCAGGATGGTTTCCGGCGCCGCATGGGCGATGTCGGTATGCCCTTGGTCCGTCAGGGCTTGCCCGGCACGGCGCGCGGCGTTTTCATCGGGGAACAGTGCGAAGACGTGGCCGGTGGGATAGAAGGTGCCAGCGGCAGAGGTCATCTCCGGTTGCAGGGCGAAGGGCTTCATGGCAGGTCTTTCTATAGCGGTGCAATCGATCCGACCATTGGGCCGAGCGCTTGCGTGGCGCGCTGTAGGGCGCTGCAGCGCCCTGGTGTGGGACGCTGTGCCAAGCTCCTCTGATTTGAAAGAAATCCGGCTCCAGCGCTTATCGGATAAGCGCATGCAGCTATCGATTGAATAGCATCAGGCTTTCAGCCGGTAGACGGCCAGCGCAAGGGCGGCGCAGTGCACGACGACGGTGGCCCAGTACACCGTGCGAAAGGATGGCTTGCTCGACTTGTGGCGCAGCCACTGCTGGGCGACCCATGCGCCGGGCCAGCCACCGGCCAGCGCGAGCAGGTGCAGGCGCTGTTCGCTCGTGCGCCAGCCGCCGGTGCGCGCGGCCTGCTTGTCCAGCGCGTAGGCGGCGAGGGTGACGACGTTGATCGCGGCAGCGGCCGCCAGCGTCCATCCCGGCAGGTACCGGGCATATACCAGCCAGAGCAGGGCCGCCGCCCACACCGCCATCAAGCCGTACGCCAGCGTGCTGCCGGCCGCAGCCGGGCGCCCGGTAGACCGTGGTGGTCTCCGGTCTGCAGACGCGCGAGGCGTGCGGTCCGGCCGGGACGGTGCCGACCGTGCGGCACGCGGTCGCGCCGGACCGGACCGGCTGGAAGCCGGCGTCGACGGAGGGGCGGCCAGCGGCCGGACCGCCATGGCCCGCGGCCCCTTGCCGCCGACGTGGATTTCCTCGAACACCACCGGCATGCCTTCCGCCGGCGGCGCGGTGCCGGCGAAGTCGCGGACGTGGAAGAACACCTCGGCGAGCGTGTCGGCGCTGCGGATGAAGCCGAAGCCGCGCGGGCCGTTCCAGCGGCTGATATGGCCCTGTTTACGCATCGCCGAGCAGGTGCAGGGGAATGTCGCGGTTGCGCGCGAGCGCCTGCAGGGCAGCGGACGGCTGCGTGCGCAGGAACGCGGCGATGGCGGTGTGGGTCTCCGCAGCGCGTGGGTCGGTGCCAGGCGGCAGCCCGGCCGCTTCGCACAGCCGCGCCATGAAATGGGGTTCGAGCGCGGCCACAGCCACCCGGCCGTCGGCGCAGGCATACACCTGGTAGCCGGCATGGGCCCCGCCCACATCGCCGCCGGGCGCCGTCAGGCCCCAGTCACGCGGTCGGGCCAGCCAGGCGGCGGCTTCGGACAGGGCCACCTCGATGCAGGCGCCGGTGCCGGAGGCGGCCCGGGCGAGCAGCACCTGCAGGACCGCTTCGCTGGCCAGCACGGCGCCACCCATGTCGGCGTAGAGGGTGGGCGGAACGGCATCGCCTGTGACCAAGCCCGCTTCGGCCAGATAGGTGAGGTCGTGGCCGGGCTCCTCGGCGCGGGCCCCCGGCGCGCCGACGATGCGTACCAGCGACAACCGCGGGTAGCGTGCCTGCAGATCGGGCCAGTCCAGGCCAAGGCGGGCGAGGGCGGACGGGCGGAAGGAGGTGATCAGCACGTCCGTGCGGGCGAGCTCCGCGTGCAGCATGGCCTGGCCCGCCTCGGTCTTGAGGTGGCCGTGGACGGTGCGGATGCCTTGGTGCAGCGCCGCGTAGGCCGGCGGGCAGTACAGCGCCATCGGATCGGCGCTGGCCTCGCCAGAGGCGGGTGGCGGCTCCAGCTTGGTGCAATCGGCGCCCATCGCGCGGCAGCGCAGCAGGGCGGCCGGCCCCGGCAGGTTCAGGGCCAGACTCAGGATGTGCGTGCCGCGCAGCGGCTGCAGGGACGAAGCATCGGGCATGGGCAAGGCGTTGGAAGCGGATCGGAGCGAGGAGACTGCCGGATGCAGTCTTGGTGGTACCCGCAGTATCCCGCAGCGGGACCGGCCGGAGCGTTGACATGAAAAAAGCCGCCCGGAGGCGGCTTTCGGCTGCGAGCGCGGGCGCTCAAACCACCTTGGCGATGGCCTGGCAGACGTAGTCGATGTTCTTGCTGTTGAGCGCTGCCACGCACATGCGGCCGGTGTCCGTACCGTACACGCCGAACTCGTTGCGCAGGCGCACCATCTGGTCCTTGGACAGGCCCGAGTAGCTGAACATCCCGATCTGCTGGGTGATGAAGGACATGTCCTGCTGCACGCCGGCGGCCTTCAGGCCATCGACCAGCTTCTGGCGCATGGCCTTGATGCGCACGCGCATCTCGCCCAGTTCCTTTTCCCACAGCGCGCGCAGCTCGGGGTTGCCCAGGACGGCGGCCACCACGGCACCGCCGTGCGTGGGTGGGTTGGAGTAGTTGGTGCGGATGACGATCTTGAGCTGACTCAGCACGCGACCGGCTTCTTCCTTGTCGGCGCACAGCACCGACAGGCCGCCCACGCGCTCGCCGTACAGGCTGAAGCTCTTGGAGAAGGAGGTGGACACGAAGAAGCTCAGGCCCGCGGCCACGAACTTGTTGATGACGGCACCGTCTTCGGCAATGCCGTGGCCGAAGCCCTGGTAGGCCATGTCGAGGAAAGCCGTCAGGCCCTGGGCCTTGACCACGGCGATGACCTGGTCCCATTGCTCGGGCGTGATGTCATAGCCGGTGGGGTTGTGGCAGCAGGCATGCAGCACGACGATGGTGCCGGCAGCGGCGGCCTTCAGGCTGGCCAGCATGCCTTCGAAGTTCACGCCACGCTTGGCCGCGTCGTAGTAGGCGTAGGTGTCGACCGTGAAGCCGGCGTTGGTGAACAGCGCGCGGTGGTTTTCCCAGCTCGGGTCGGAGATCAGCACCGTGGCGTTGGGGCTGAGCTTCTTCAGGAAGTCGGCGCCGATCTTCAGGCCGCCGGTACCGCCCACGGCCTGCACCGTGGCCACGCGGCCGGAGGTAACGGGCTCGCTGTCGGCACCGAACACCAGCGCCTTGACGGCATTGTCGTACGCCACGATGCCGTCGATGGGCAGGTAGCCGCGTGCCGTGGGCTTTTCCATCATGGCCTTTTCAGCGGCCTGCACGCACTGCAGCAGGGGCAGCTTGCCGTTGTCGTCGAAATACACACCCACGCCGAGGTTGACCTTGTTGGGGTTGGTGTCCGCGTTGTATTGCTCATTCAGACCCAGGATCGGGTCGCGGGGGGCCATTTCGACGGCGGTGAACAGAGACATTGAAAAGTCCTTGAGGGTGGAAATCGGGCAAGTTGACCTCAGCTACGGTAGGCTTTCAGGTCAACCCGAGATTTTAACGGCGGCCCCCACCGGTTCGCTGACCCACCATGCACGAAGTTACCTCAGAACCGCTCACCGGCCAGTTCGTCACCTTCCCGGGCTCGCCTTTCGAGCTGTACCAGCCGTACCCGCCGGCGGGCGATCAGCCCGGGGCGATCGACAAGCTGGTGGAGGGCGTGAACGACGGCGAAGTGTTCCAGACGCTGTTGGGCGTGACAGGTTCCGGCAAGACCTTCACCATGGCCAACGTCATCGCCCGGCTGGGCCGTCCGGCGATCGTCTTCGCGCCCAACAAGACCCTGGCCGCCCAGCTCTACAGCGAGTTCCGTGAGTTCTTTCCCAAGAACGCGGTCGAGTACTTCGTCAGCTACTACGACTACTACCAACCCGAGGCCTATGTGCCGCAGCGCGACCTGTTCATCGAGAAGGACAGTGCCATCAACGAGCACATCGAGCAGATGCGGCTGTCGTGCACCAAGAGCCTGATGGAGCGCCGCGATGTCGTGATCGTGGCCACCGTGTCTGCCATCTACGGCATCGGCGAGCCGGAGAGCTACCACCGCATGGTGATGACCCTCCGCGTCGGAGACAAGCTGGGCCAGCGCGACGTGATCGCCCAGCTCATCCGCATGCAGTACCAGCGCAATGAGCAGGACTTCAGCCGGGGCAAGTTCCGGGTGCGGGGCGACACCATCGACGTCTTCCCTGCAGAGCATTCCGAACTGGCGATCCGCATCGAACTGTTCGACGACGAAATCGAAAGCCTGCAGCTGTTCGACCCGCTGACAGGGCGCGTTCGCCAGAAGATCCCGCGATTCACGGTGTATCCGAGCAGCCACTATGTGACGCCCCGCGACAAGGTGCTGGCCGCTGTCGAGACCATCAAGCTGGAGTTGGCCGAGCGGCTGCAGCAGTTCGTCGCCGACGGCAAGCTGGTGGAGGCGCAGCGCCTGGAGCAGCGCACCCGCTTCGACCTGGAGATGCTCAGTGAGGTCGGACACTGCAAGGGCATCGAAAACTACACGCGCCACCTGTCCGGATCATCGCCAGGCGACCCGCCCAGCACGCTGACCGACTATTTGCCGCCTGATGCGCTCATGTTCCTGGACGAGAGCCACCAGATGATCGGCCAGCTCAGTGCCATGTACAACGGCGACCGCTCCCGCAAGACGACGTTGGTCGAATACGGGTTCCGTTTGCCGTCCGCGCTGGACAACCGTCCGCTCAAATTCGAGGAGTTCGAGAAACGCATGCGACAGGTCGTCTTCGTTTCGGCCACGCCGGCTGACTACGAAAAGACGCACGCTGGCCAGGTGGTGGACCAGGTGGTGCGGCCGACGGGCCTGGTCGACCCCATCGTGGAAGTGCGTCCGGCCACGCATCAGGTCGACGATGTGCTACAAGAAATACGCATTCGATCTGAAAAGAATCAGCGCGTACTCATTACGACGCTGACCAAGCGCATGGCAGAGCAGCTCACCGACTACTTGACGGACAACGGCGTCAAGGTGCGGTATCTGCATTCCGACATCGATACCGTAGAGCGGGTGGAAATCATCCGCGATCTGCGCCTGGGGGCCTTCGACGTGTTGGTGGGGATCAACCTGCTGCGCGAGGGGCTGGATATACCCGAGGTGTCGCTCGTCGCCATCCTGGACGCGGACAAGGAAGGCTTCCTACGCGCGGAGCGCAGCCTGATCCAGACCATCGGCCGCGCAGCGCGGAACCTCAATGGCCAGGCGATCCTGTACGCGGACCGGATCACGGATTCGATGAAGAAGGCCATCGACGAGACGGAACGCCGCCGTGCCAAGCAGATCGCATACAACGAAGCACACGGCATCACTCCCCGCAGCATCGTCAAGCAGGTGCGTGACCTGATTGACGGCGTCTACAGCGAGAAGGCTGGGAAGGACGCCGAGCGGCTGGAGCAGGAAGCCATGCGGCGCGCCCAGGTCGAGGACATGTCGGAGAAAGACGTGGCCCGTGAGATCAAGCGGCTGGAAAAACAGATGCTGGAACACGCGCGCAATCTGGAGTTCGAACAGGCGGCGCGGACGCGGGATCAGTTGTCGAAGCTGAAGGCGCAAGCGTTCGGCGCCCCGGGAGAAGACCACGTGGCCGTTTGACCGTCCAGTGCAACCCGTCAGGTGGAAATGCGACTGATCAGTTTTGTTACCCGACAAAAACAATAGGGATTTGTGCTATACTTGCCTTAAATAGTCAAGAACACAAAGCCCACGAAGAAACAGGGCTCTTTGCACGGCCTCTGATGCGTGCGGGAGTAAGGGGCGGAGACGGTGCCCGGGTCGGTTCACGGCCTTCGGCGTTTCTGTAACGGACAAGCCTGAAGACAAGGAGCTTGCGATGCGTCTCACTACCAAAGGCCGTTTTGCGGTCACCGCCATGATCGATCTGGCCCTGCGCCAGAACAACGGTCCTGTCACCCTCGCCGCGATCAGCCAGCGCCAGCAGATCTCGCTGTCCTATCTGGAACAGTTGTTCGGCAAGCTGCGCCGCCATGAGCTGGTCGAGTCCACGCGTGGTCCCGGCGGCGGCTACACGCTGGCCCGCAAGGCCGGTGATATCACCGTGGCGGACATCATCGTCTCCGTCGACGAGCCGATCGACGCGACTCAGTGCGGCGGCAAGGAGAACTGCCTCGGCGAGGCTGGCCGCTGCATGACCCATGAGCTGTGGGCTTCGTTAAACCAGCGCATGGTCGAATTCCTGGACTCCGTCACGCTGCAGAAGCTGGTGGATGACCAGTTGGCCAAGGGCGTGCAGATCGAGGACAAGCCAGTGGTGCGCCGCGCCATCTCGACCACTCCGGTGGTGAAGCCCATTCGCGTGAACGCACCCAATTCGGTGTTCGCCCTCGGCAACGCGTTTGCCAAGTCCTGATGTACGCATTGGAACTCTGACGTTCGCCAGCCAGACACTTTTACTGAGCCAGCCATGGATATGACCCCGCATTTCCCGATCTACCTTGACTACGGCGCGACCACCCCCGTGGATCCCCGCGTTGTGGACGCCATGATTCCCTGGCTGCGCGAGCACTTCGGCAATCCGGCATCGCGCAGTCATGCGTGGGGTTGGGAGGCGGAGGAGGCGGTCGAGAAGGCCCGCGGCGACGTTGCGGCGTTGATCGGTGCAGACCCGCGTGAAATCGTCTGGACCAGTGGGGCGACCGAATCCAACAACCTCGCGTTGAAGGGCGCAGCCCAGTTCTACAAAGGCAAGGGCAAGCACCTGATCACGGTCAAGACCGAGCACAAGGCCGTGCTGGACACCATGCGCGAGCTGGAGCGCCAGGGCTTCGAGGTGACCTATCTGGACGTTCAGGAGAACGGCCTGCTCGACTTCGAAGTGCTCAAGGCGGCCATCCGCCCGGACACGATTCTGCTGAGCGTGATGTTCGTGAACAACGAGATCGGCGTGATCCAGGACATTCCCGCCATCGGCGCCCTGTGCCGCGAGAAAGGCATCATCTTCCACGTGGACGCTGCGCAGGCCACCGGCAAGATCGAGATCGACATGGCGCAGTTGCCGGTTGACCTGCTGAGCCTGGCCTCGCACAAGACGTACGGCCCCAAGGGTATCGGCGCGCTGTATGTGCGCCGCAAGCCGCGGGTGCGCCTGGAAGCGCAGATGCACGGCGGCGGCCACGAGCGCGGCATGCGTTCCGGCACCTTGCCCACGCACCAGATCGTGGGCATGGGCGAGGCCTTCCGCATTGCGCGCGAAGAAATGGCCCAGGATGTTGCCAAGGCCAAGGCGCTGCAGCAACGCTTGCTGGACGGTCTCAAGGACATCGAGCAGGTGTTCGTGAACGGCGACATGGAGCGCCGCGTCCCGCACAACCTCAACATCAGCTTCAACTACGTCGAAGGCGAGTCGCTGATCATGGGGATCAAGGGCTTGGCCGTGTCGTCCGGCTCGGCGTGCACGTCCGCCAGCCTGGAGCCCAGCTACGTGTTGCGTGCCCTGGGCCGCAGCGACGAGTTGGCCCACAGCAGCCTGCGCATGACTATTGGCCGCTTCACCACCGAAGAAGAGATCGACTACGCCGTCTCCACGATCCGACACAACGTGGCCAAGCTGCGCGAACTGAGCCCGCTGTGGGACATGTACAAGGACGGCATCGACATCAGCACCATCCAATGGGCTGCGCATTGAATTGAAGAGGTAAAGACCATGGCTTACTCAGACAAAGTGATCGACCATTACGAGAATCCCCGCAATGTGGGCTCGTTCGACAAGGGTGACGAAACGGTGGGCACCGGGATGGTGGGCGCTCCAGCCTGCGGCGATGTGATGAAGCTGCAGATCAAGGTCAACCCCGCCACCGGCGTCATCGAAGACGCGCGCTTCAAGACCTATGGCTGTGGCTCTGCCATTGCCTCGTCGTCTCTGGTGACGGAATGGGTCAAGGGCAAGACGCTCGACGAGGCGGCGGCGCTGAAGAACAGCGAGATCGCACAGGAACTGGCGCTGCCTCCGGTGAAGGTGCACTGCTCCATCTTGGCAGAAGACGCCATCAAGGCGGCCGTGCTGGACTACAAGACCAAGCACGCGGCGGTGGCGGCAGCCTGAGCCATGGCTATTACCCTGACCGAAGCGGCCGCCCGGCACGTGACGCGCTATCTGTCGCGGCGGGGCAAGGGCGTGGGCGTCCGATTGGGCGTGAAGACCACCGGTTGCTCCGGCTTGGCCTACAAGCTGGAGTACGTGGACGATCAGGCGCCTGAAGACGTCGTGTTCGAGAACCACGGCGTGAAGGTGCTGATCGATCCCAAGAGCCTGGCCTACATCGACGGCACCGAACTCGACTTTGTGCGCGAGGGGCTCAACGAAGGCTTTCGCTTCAACAACCCGAACGAGCGTGATCGCTGTGGTTGCGGGGAGAGCTTCCGCGTGTGACGGTGTCCTGCTCGCGCGCCTTGCTGTGACCGCCATCGTGCACCACGCTGGCGGTTTTTTCTTGCCATCATGAACCTTCAATCTGACGACTTCGAGCTCTTCGACCTTCCGCGACGCTTTGCGCAAGACCGCAGCGCCGTGGATGCGCGCTGGAAGGAACTGCAGCGCGAAGCGCATCCCGATCGCTTCGCTGCGCAGGGTGCGGCCGCACAGCGGCTCGCCATGCAATGGTCGGTGCGCATCAACGAGGCGTACCAGCGGCTGAAAGATCCGTTGCGACGCGCGGCCTACCTGTGCGAACTGCACGGCGCTCCCATCCAGGCGGAAGACAACACGGCCATGCCCGCGGCCTTCTTGATGCAGCAGATGGAATGGCGCGAGGCGCTGGAGGAGGCGCGTGGCGAGGCCGATCTGGACCGGCTCGACGACGAGGTGCAGGAATCGCGCCGATCGGCCATTGCCCGCTGCACCGAACTGATCGACCAGCAATCTGACTATGCCGGTGCCGCGCGGGAGGTCAGAGCCCTCATGTTCATTGCGCGTTTTGCGCAGGACATCGAGACCCGCAGGGATCAACTGGGACAATAGAGCCCACACGGCGGGGCCTCGGCGCCCGCCGCATTCTTTCCAGGATCACACTACGCCATGGCGCTTCTGCAGATTTCCGAACCCGGCCAATCCCCTGATCCCCATCAGCGACGCATTGCCGTGGGGATCGACCTGGGCACGACCCACTCCCTGGTGGCGGCGGTGCGCAACGGGGTGGCCGAGTGCCTGCCGGATGACCAGGGACGGATTCTGCTGCCTTCCGTGGTGCGTTATCTGCCCGGCGGCGGTCGCCAGATCGGCCATGACGCCGCGGCGCAGCAGGTCAGCGATCCCGTCAACACCATTGCTTCCGTCAAGCGCTTCATGGGCAGGGGCCTGCAGGATGTGGCGCGGCGCGACGCGCTGCCGTATGCCTTCGTCGCCGCTGACGAGGGCCGTGAGCCGGGCGCTGCGGGCATGGTGTCCTTGGAGACGGCTGGCGGCGTGAAGTCGCCGGTGGAGGTGAGTGCGGAGATTCTTGCCACGCTGCGCTACCGGGCGGAAGACAGCTTCAACGACGATCTCTATGGTGCCGTCATCACCGTGCCGGCCTATTTCGACGATGCGCAGCGCCAGGCAACCAAGGACGCTGCGCGGCTGGCGGGCCTGAACCTGCTGCGTTTGATCAACGAGCCCACGGCGGCCGCGATTGCTTACGGACTGGATAACGCCTCCGAAGGCATCTACGCCGTCTATGACCTGGGCGGTGGGACGTTCGACATCTCTATCCTGCGGCTCACGCAGGGCGTCTTCGAGGTGATTTCGACCGGGGGCGATTCCGCGCTGGGTGGGGATGACTACGACGCGGCGCTGGCCGATTGGGTGCTTCAGCAGGCGGGTGTCCGGGCGGTCACTCCGGAGGACAAAGCCGCCGTGCGTGCGGCCGCTAGGCGCTGCAAAGAAGCGTTGACTGCTACTGAAAGTGTAGCGTTCTGCGCTGATGTTGCGGGCGCAGAGGTCCGATTTGACGTCCATCGTGCAGATTTCGATGCGGCCACGGCTGCGCTGACGGCGCGCTCGCTGGCCGCCGTTCGGCGTGCTCTGCGCGACGCGCAGCTCTCGCGCGAAGAGGTGCAAGGCGTTGTGCTCGTGGGCGGTTCCACGCGGATGCCCCAGATCCGTCAGGCGGTGGCCGACTACTTCGGTCGGGAGCCGCTGACCAATCTGAACCCCGACGAGGTCGTGGCTCTCGGCGCAGCCATCCAGGCCAACCAGCTGGCGGGCAACAACACGGCCGGAGACCTGCTGTTGCTGGACGTGATCCCGCTGTCGCTGGGCATCGAAACCATGGGTGGCCTCGTCGAGCGCATCGTGGCGCGCAATGAGACCATTCCCACCGCCAAAGCGCAGGACTTCACCACCTACAAGGATGGCCAAACGGCGTTGGCCGTTCACGTCGTTCAGGGGGAGCGTGATTTGGTCGCCGACTGCCGCAGCCTGGCCCGCTTCGAGCTGCGCGGCATTCCGCCCATGGCAGCCGGTGCCGCTCGCATACGCGTCACCTTCACCGTCGATGCCGACGGCCTGCTGAACGTCAGCGCCAAGGAACTGAGCAGCGGGGTGGAGGCACGCATCGACGTGAAGCCGTCCTACGGCCTGTCGGATGACCAGATCGCGCGCATGCTGCAGGAAGGCTTTGCCACGGCGCAGGACGACATGCGCGCCCGTGCACTGGTGGAGGCTCGCGTCGATGCCGACCGCATGCTGCTGGCCACGCAGAGCGCACTGGATGCCGATGGCGACGTCCTCTCCTCTGATGAGCGGGCTGCCATCGAGACGCTGATGCAGTCGCTGCGAGAAACGCGTGATGCGTCCGATGACGCGGCCGCAGTAGAGGCTGCCACGCAGGCCTTGGCCAAGGGTACCGAGGCCTTCGCGGCGCAGCGTATGAACCGGGGCATCCGCGAGGCGCTGGCGGGCAAGAACGTCCAGGCCCTCTGACAAGAACCAAGAATATCCACGAAGCACCCGAACCGGACGCCCATGCCCGTCATCAAAATCCTTCCCCATCCCGAGTACTGCCCCGAAGGCACCCAGATTTCCGCTCCGGCAGGCACGTCGATCTGCGAAGCCTTGCTGGACAACGACATCAAGATTGAGCATGCCTGCGACATGAGCTGTGCCTGCACGACCTGCCACGTGATCGTCCGCGAGGGCCTGGAGTCTCTCAACGAGGCGGAAGAAGAGGAAGAGGACCTGCTGGACCGTGCCTGGGGCCTGGAGCCGCAATCCCGCCTGTCCTGCCAAGCCATCCTGGCGCAGGCGGATGTGACGGTCGAGATTCCCAAGTACACGATCAACCACGCCAAGGAAAACCACTGATGTCCCGCCAGATTGTCCTGGACACGGAAACCACCGGCTTGTCGGCCGAGGGCGGGGACCGCATCATCGAACTGGGCTGCGTCGAATTGCTGAATCGCAAGCTCACAGGCAACAACCTGCACCTGTACTTCAACCCAGGACGCGACAGCCACGAGGATGCGCTGAAGGTGCACGGGATCAGCAACGAGTTCCTGAAGGACAAGCCGAAGTTCGCGGACATGGCCGATGAGATCCTGCAGTACCTGCAGGGCGCGGAAATCATCATTCACAACGCGGCCTTCGACGTCGGCTTCCTGAACAAGGAACTGGAACTCACCGGCCGCTCTCCCTTCAAGAACTACGTGGCGAGCGTGACCGACACGCTGGCCATGGCGAAGGAGCTGTATCCCGGCAAGCGCAACTCGCTGGATGCGCTGTGCGACCGCCTGGGGGTCGACAACTCGGGCCGGACCTTGCATGGCGCCTTGCTCGACGCGGAATTGCTGGCCGATGTGTACATCAACCTGACCCGGGGCCAGGACGCGCTGCTCATCGCAGACGACAGCCCGTCGGGCGAGGACGGTGTTCAGGTAGCGGCCATCGACCTGAGCGCCATCGTGTTGCAGGTGCTGCCTGCCAGCGCGCAGGAACTGGCGGAACACGAGGACACGCTCACGCAGATCGACAAGGCCAGCGGCGGCAAAACAATTTGGCGATCAGCTCAGGCGGTCTGAAATTCTGTGCAATAATCGCAGGCTTGTCGCTAAGACAGCACGGGTGATTAGCTCAGCGGTAGAGCACTGCCTTCACACGGCAGGGGTCACATGTTCGATCCATGTATCACCCACCAGTGTTTTGTTTGAATTCGCGCTCGCTGAGTGCGTGTTCAGCGGGTGATTAGCTCAGCGGTAGAGCACTGCCTTCACACGGCAGGGGTCACATGTTCGATCCATGTATCACCCACCAATCAAACCCTTGCAGGGACTCCTGCAAGGGTTTTTTTATGGGTTCTCGGGATGCGCTGGCGTCGAGGTGGCGGTTCGCGCCCTTAAAAAGTGCGGTGTAGAAGACGAGAACGCGCGAGTCGGACATTTCCCGGCAGGCCTCCTGCTTTTGCCGGTTTACGCATGTCATGATCCTGGGCCGATCGCCCCTGGATGGCTGGGCTGGCGACGGCGCCATGTTGCCTTCCCCTGCTTTCACGCAGCGTAGGGCTTGCCTGACCCGACCATGATCACTTTTCACAACGCTTTGCACCAAGGGCACGCGCCCGTCCACGAGTTCTTCCGCGGCGAACGGGTGCCGTGCTTCGAAAAGCCGGCGCGCGCCGATTTCGTGGAGGCCCGCCTGCGTGAGAGGGGGCATGAGCTGCGCGAAGCGACAGAGGACTGCAGCGAAGCGCTGAACCAGGTGCATTCGGCGCGTTACCTGCGCTTCCTGCAAACCGCGTGGCAGCAGTGGCTGGCACTGCACCAGGCCAACGGGGGCGTGCAACCCTTTCCGTCGGTCTGGCCGGTGCGCACGCTGCGCTCCGACATCGAGCCAGACAACTTCGTTGCCCGCCTGGGGTTGTATTCCATGGACAACGGCACGCCGATGGCCGAGGGGACCTGGGCTGCCGCCAAGGCGGGCGCGGATGCCGCCGCCAGCGCCGCGGCATTCGTGGCGGGTGGTGCCCGTGTCGCCTTTTGCAATACACGTCCACCGGGCCACCATGCCGGTCCGGATTTCATGGGCGGCTACTGCTTTCTCAACAATGCAGCAGTGGCCGCACAGACGCTGAGACTGCGCGGCTTTGGCAAAGTGGCGGTGCTGGACGTGGACTACCACCACGGCAACGGCACGCAGAGCATTTTCTATGGCCGCTCCGACGTGTTCTTCGTCAGTATCCACGGTGACCCGCGGACAGAATATCCGTTCTACCTTGGCCACGCCGACGAGACGGGGGAGGGGGCTGGCACCGGCTTCAATTTGAACCTTCCACTTCCGGCGGGCACCACTGCGCGTGAGTGGTTCGCCACGCTGGAGCAGGCATGCGCGCGCATCGGAGACTTTGGAGCCGAAGGGCTGGTGGTCTCCCTAGGCCTCGATACGTTTGCAGGAGATCCCATTTCGCGCTTCAAGCTGGCTTCTGCGGATTTCGTGACATTGGGCCAGCGATTATCACAGATGGGTCTGCCCACGGTCTTCGTGCTGGAGGGCGGCTATGCGGCGTCGGAACTGGGCTTGAATGCGGTGAACGTGCTGGAAGGCTTCGAGCAGGCGTGAGCCAATGGACGGCCCGTGCATGCAGCACCAGGGAGGATGAAGATGGAGCGGATCGATTGCGTGGTCATCGGCGCAGGTGTCGTGGGCTTGGCCGTGGCACGTGCCTTGGCCCTGAGCGGGCGAGAGGTATGGGTGCTTGAAGCCGAGGGGGCCATTGGCACCGGCACGAGTTCGCGCAACAGTGAAGTGATCCATGCCGGCATTTATTACCCTGCAGGTTCGCTGAAGGCCCGGCTGTGCGTGCAGGGCAAGGCATTGCTGTATGCCTACTGCGCAGACAGAGGCGTGCCGCACCGCCGTTGCGGCAAACTCATCGTGGCGACCGCGCCGCAGCAGGTGGAGACGCTCCAAGGCATCCGGGCGAAAGCCCGGGCCAATGGCGTGGATGACCTCCAGTGGCTCACGAGGGATCAGGCGCATGCGCTGGAACCTGCGCTTGCGTGCCATGCTGCGCTGCTGTCTCCAAGCACGGGCATCGTGGACAGCCACGCGTTGATGCTGGCCCTGCAGGGCGACCTGGAGCACGCCGGCGGACTGGTGGCCTTCCATTCCCCGGTGGCGCGGGCCCGTGTGGCCGACGATCGGATTCACCTGCAGACCGAGGACGGCACGGGCATCGCGGCCCGCACCGTCGTCAATGCGGCAGGGCTCCACGCGCCGGATCTCGCCGGTCGCTTCGAAGGGCTCGATTCGCGTCATGTGCCGCGCGCGCATTACGCCAAGGGCAGCTACTTCACGCTGGCAGGTCGGGCGCCTTTTACACGTTTGGTCTATCCGGTGCCGGAGCCCGCCGGCCTGGGTGTCCATCTCACGCTTGACCTGGGCGGCCAGGCCAAATTCGGCCCGGACGTCGAGTGGGTTTCTAACGCGCAGGATCTGGTGGTCGACCCCCGACGGGGTGAGGCCTTTTATGCCGAGGTGCGCAAGTACTGGCCGGCGCTGCGAGACGGTGCGCTGACGCCCGGCTATGCCGGCATCCGTCCCAAGATCCACGGCCCCGCAGAACCGGCAGGCGATTTCCTGATCCAGGGTCCCGATCACCATGGCGCGCCTGGACTGGTCAACCTGTTCGGTATCGAGTCGCCGGGGCTGACCAGCTCTCTTGCCATCGCCGAGCATGTCGCCAAGATGGTGTCTTCGCTTTCTTGAAACCGACCCGCCGCCATGAAGCCCCTGATTGCTGTACGGCAGCCATCCGTACGGGTGCATTGGCTAAGATGAGGCGTCCGCCTACACCCCCCTGGGACATGGCGGATTACCGTTGTTTCCTGCTATGAAAGGCTTGTGTATGACTACTGCTTCCGACACCGTTTCCAACGCACAACACGAACTCGAAAAGCTCGTTTCCGATCTTCGGAGCCTGATTTCCAGCAAGGACCTGGACAGCGTTCCCGAAATCAAGCGCCTGCGTCAGCGCCTCGACGACGGCATCCATACCGTGCGTGAATCCGCAGCACGTGCAGCGCAAGAGGCCGCCTACCAAGCCAAGGAGGCAGCACGTGCTGCCGACCGGTATGCCCACGATGAGCCCTGGCGAGTGGCTGGCGCAGCCCTCGCAGCAGGTGCGCTGGTGGGTTTCCTGCTTGCCCGCCGTTGATCGATGAAGGTCGCGGGGAGGACGATCACAATGCATAACGAAAGCGCCGCATGAACTGGTTTGCCCTTTTGGGCCTGGAAGGCTGGGTCGCGCGCTGGCGTGCCAACATCATTGAAGGCGCAATTGCGGCGGAAGATCGTCTGGAGCTTGCCAGGCTGGAGTGGTCGGAGCAAAAGCGGCGCCTGGGGCGCTTGGTGGTCCTTGCCGTTGCACTCGGTGGTCTCACCGTGGTCACCCTGACGCTGCTGTCCGTGGCGCTTCTGGTGCAGTTCTGGGACACACCGCATCGCATCTTGGTGGCTTGGCTGGTCGCCGGTGGATGGCTGCTCATCTGGGCCGCCGTGCTCGGCACGCTGATTTCCACCGTGCGCCAGGCCGGCAACGCCTTTGCCCTCACGCGCCGCGAGTTGGCCCATGACTGGCGAGAAATCAAGGAGCGACTGTGAGTAGCATGCGACCTCCGCTGGAGCGCGACTCCGGCCTCCCCACACCTACGGAACCCCAGCAGAAGGTGCTGGACCGGATTGCCTTGCAGCGCGAACGTCTGCGGGCCCGCCGCGCGGCGCACCGCCAAGCGGTGGCGCTGCAGGCGGAAGACGCCGGAATCGACCCCCAGGCGCCGCTGGTGGCCCGGGTCTTGGCTTTCGCCCGGTTGCATCCAGCCGTGGTGGCGGTGGCCGCGCTGGGCGCCTTGGCTGCAGGTCCGAGCCGACTGATCCGCTGGTCCAGCGTGCTCATGCCTTTGCTGGCGCGCATGCGGCGGTGACCTTCGCTGCTCTTGCCATGTAAAAAAAGGCCCCTGGGGCCTTTTTTTGTTGGAGGCGTTTGAAGATTCAGCGCAACGCTTTGATGGCCCGGGCTGCCCGATTGACGAGGGTGGGACCTTCGTAGATCAAGCCCGTATAGATCTGCACCACGTCGGCACCCGCTTCGATCTTGCTCACGGCGTCGGCAGCGCTCAGGATGCCGCCGACGCCGATGATGGGGAAACCCGGGCCCAGTGCAGCGCGCAGTTGACGGATCACACGGTTGCTGGCCTGGAGGACGGGGGCGCCGCTGAGGCCGCCGGCTTCTGCCGCGTGGCTCAGGCCTTGCACGGCATCCCGCTGGATGGTCGTGTTGGTGGCGATGACGCCGTCCATGCGATGGCGCTGCAGCGTGGCGGCGATGACGGCCACCTGCGCTTCGTCCAGGTCGGGTGCGATCTTCACGAAGATCGGAACGCGTCGCTCTTTGCCATGGGCAGCGAGGTGTTGGCTTGCCAGCGTGGCGCGCCGCTCGGCGATGGCGCTCAGCAATTGGTCCAGCGCCTCGTCGGTCTGCAGCGCGCGGAGGTTCTGCGTGTTGGGTGAGCTGATGTTGACGGTGACATAGTCTGCATGCGGGAAGACGCCCTCCAGGCAGGTCAGATAGTCGCCGGTGGCCTGTTCGATGGGCGTGCTGGCGTTCTTGCCGATGTTCAGGCCCAGCAGCATGGGATGCTTCCGAGGCTGCTGGCGGAAGCGCGCTTGCTGCACGTTGTGCAGGAAGGCGTCCAGCCCCTCGTTATTGAAGCCCAGCCGGTTGATCAGGGCCCGGGCTTGCGGCAGACGGAACATGCGCGGCTTGGGATTGCCGGGCTGTGCCTTGGGCGTGACCGTCCCAACCTCCACGAAGCCAAAGCCCATCGCCCCCAGGGCGTCGATGCACCGGGCATTCTTGTCCAGGCCTGCGGCCATGCCGACACGGTTGGGGAACGTCAGGCCGGCGAGTTCAATAGGATCGTCCACGGTTTCGCTGCTCCACGCCCACTGCAGCGGCGTGCGCTGGCCTCGCGCGAGCATGTCCATGGTGAGATCGTGGGCGGCTTCGGCGTCCAGGCCGAAGAGAAAGGGGCGGGCGAGGGAGTAGGGGATGAGCGACATGGGGATAATTCCGGGATCACTCCGATTTTCTCCCATGACGACCACTCCCTCTTCCTCCTTGACCCAAGACGAACTCAAGGCCCTCGTCGGCCAGGCGGCGCTGCAGTACGTAGTGCCGGGCGAGATCGTCGGCGTCGGTACCGGCTCCACGGTCAACAAGTTTATCGAAGCTCTCGCCAGCATGAAGGACCGCATCCGCGGCGCCGTCTCCAGTTCAGTGGCCAGCACCGAGCGGCTGAAGGCGCTGGGGATTCCGGTATTCGATGCGAATGAAGTCGAATCGCTCGCGGTGTACATCGATGGGGCCGATGAGATCGATGCGCAGGGCCATATGGTCAAGGGCGGTGGAGCGGCGCTCACGCGGGAGAAGATCGTCGCGGCGCTGGCGCAGCGGTTCGTCTGCATTGCGGACGAGTCCAAGCTGGTCGATGTGCTCGGCAGCTTTCCCCTGCCGGTAGAGGTCATTCCCATGGCCACCGAACATGTCCGGCGGCGGTTCCAAGCGCTGGGCGGTTCGGCCACCGTCCGGCTCCGGGACGGACAACCACTGGTCACCGACAACGGGCAGCACATCGTGGATGTGCTGGGCCTGCGCATCCGGGATCCGCTGATGTTCGAGTCGGAGGTGAATCAGTGGCCTGGCGTGCTGACCGTGGGCGTATTCGCACACCAAAAGGCCAGTGTGTGCCTCCTGGGTACCGCCCAAGGCGTGAAAACGCTGACCTTCTGAATGCGATGAATGGCCTGCGCTGCAGGTCCGCGGGTTCAGTACATCAGAACGTGATGCCCGCCGGATTGGAGGGGGTCGGGCCAGAGGGAGCGGCAGATGGTTGGGCCGGTCGTACGGCCGACGCTGCAGCGGCGGGTGCCGGGGCCGGCCTGGCGACCGAGGCGACCAGCGGCGTGGCCGCCGCGCGGCGGTAGCCGGTCGGCAACTGCGACTGCTTGGGGTAGCCGGCAGCGTCCAGGTACTGCGTCCACTCCGTGTCGGAAAATCCCTGCAGCTGCTGGCCACCCACGGTGCCGAAGGGCAGGCTCGTACCGCCGCTCAGCCGCTGCAAGGCTTCGATGTCTTCATTGGTGTTGACCGTGCGTTCCGTGAACGGTACGCCCCGCGCGAGCAACAGATTGCGCGCGCTGACGCACGGCGCGCAGTCGTTACCGGTGTAGAGCGTGACGGGAAACCGGGCTGCGACCTGGCGCAGCTCGTAGGGCAACGCGGGGCCGCCAGCGCCCTGAGCACGCTCCGTGGGCACCGGTGCGGCCTGGGCCGCAGGGTCGGGGGCTCGGTCTGAAAAGGTGACCTTGCCGTCCGGCCCGACGATGCGATAGACCTGCTGGGCTTGCACGGCGGTGGCCAGCAGTACCAGCACGGTGGCCCCCGCCAAGGAGAGTGCGTAACGTGGATTCATGTGCGGCTCCTGTCTTGTTGTGCTGGTGGTCTGGTCTGGCCCGGCCTCGCTCAGGTGGCGGCCATGCCCTGATGGCGCAACAGCGCATCCAGCGACGGCTCGCGGCCACGGAAGGCCTTGAACGACTCCATGGCAGGGCGGCTGCCTCCGGCTTCCAGGATGGCTTCGCGGTAGCGGCGGCCGGTTTCGGCGTCGGGCTGGCCATCCGCTCCGGCAGATTCCTCGAAGGCGGCATAGGCATCGGCGCTCAGCACTTCCGCCCACTTGTAGCTGTAGTAACCGGCGGCGTAGCCGCCCGCAAAAATGTGGCTGAAGGTGTGGGCCGAGCGGCTGAAAGCCGGAGGCTGCAGCACGGCAACCTCTGCGCGCACCTGGTCTAGCAGGGGCATGAAGTCGCTGGCGGGGTCGTGCTCCGTGTGCAGCAGCATGTCGAACAGCGCGAACTCGATCTGGCGCAGCGTGGCCATGCCGCTCTGGAAATTCTTGGCGGCAATCATCTTGTCGAACAGGGCGCGCGGCAGAGGCTCGCCCGTATCTACGTGCGAGGTCATGTGCTTGAGCACATCCCATTCCCAGCAGAAGTTCTCCATGAACTGGCTCGGCAGTTCGACGGCGTCCCACTCCACGCCGCTGATCCCCGACACGTCGCGCTCGTTCACTTGCGTGAGCATGTGGTGCAAGCCATGGCCGAACTCGTGGAACAAGGTGATGACATCGTCGTGCGTGAGCAGCGGCGGCTTGCCGTCAACGCCCTCGGCGAAGTTGCAGACGAGATGCGCCACGGGCGTCTGCAGGGTACCTGTGTCCGGACGGAGCCAACGGGCACGCACATCGTCCATCCAGGCACCGCCACGCTTGCCGACGCGGGCCGGCTGGTCCAGATAGAACTGGCCGATGAGCTGGCCATTGCGTTCGATGCGGTAGAACTCCACAGCGGGGTTCCACACGGGTGCCTTGTCCTTGCGGATGGCGACCTCGAACAGCGTTTCGATGATCTTGAACAGGCCGCCCAGCACCTTGGGCGCCGTGAAGTACTGCTTCACCTCCTGCTCGCTGAAGGAATACCGTTGTTCCTTGAGCTTTTCGGAGATGTAGGGCCAGTCCCAGGATTGCGGGTCGGCGATGCCGAGTTGCTCGGCCGCAAAGGTGCGCAGGTCGGCCACATCCTGCTCGGCGTAGGGCCGCGCGCGGCGAGCCAGGTCGCGCAGGAAGTCGACGACCTGTGCGGGCGACTCCGCCATCTTGGGCACCAGCGATACTTCGCCGAAGTTGGCGTAGCCCAGCAGCTGTGCCTCTTCCTTGCGCAGCGCCAGGATTTCCTTGACCAGTTCGGTGTTGTCGAAGCGGCGGGCGTCGCCCTCGGCCTGGTCTGAGGCGCGCGTCACATAGGCGCGGTAGAGCGTCTCGCGCAAGGCGCTGCTGCGGGCGAACTGCATGACCGGCAGGTAGCAGGGCATCTTCAGCGTGAGCTTGTAGCCGGGCTTGCCCTCGGCCTGGGCAGCGGCCCGTGCGGATTGCTGCACATCGGCCGGCACACCGTCGACCTCTTCGGCCTGCGCGTAGTAGGCGAACGCGTCGGTCGCGTCGAGCGCGTTCTCGCTGAACTTCTGGCTCAGTTCGGCCTGGCGTTCCTGGATCTGGGCAAAACGTTCACGGGCCGGGCCTTGCAGTTCGGCGCCGGAAAGCACGAAGTTGCGCACCGCGTTGCGCAGCGCCTGCTGTTGCTCGGGACTGAGGGTGGACGGATCGATGGCCTTGTACTTGGCATACAGCCGCTCGTCGGCGCCCAGACGCGTCCAGAACTCGGTCACGCGGGGCAGGGCGGCGTTGTATGCAGCGCGCAGCTCCGGCGTGTCCGCCACGCTGTTGAGATGGCTCACAGCACCCCAGGCGCGGCCCAACTCCTCGGTGGCGACGTCGAGCACTTTGGCAATGGCATCCCACCGGGCCGGGAAGTCCGGCGCCGTCACCGTTTCGAGAGCCGTATTGGCGCGCTCGAGCAGCGTGTCGATGGCCTGCGGCACATCTTCAGGGCGGATGCGGCCGAATTGCGGGAGGTGGGAGAAGTCGAGGAGAGGATTGCTCATGCGAAGCATTGTGCGGGCAAGCGCGCCGGTTTCAATGACGAAGTGGATTGATCGTCGCTATGCCGACGATGGGCCGGGCGCCTCGGCGCTCAGCCGGCGGCGCGCTCGGCGGCCTCCAGCGTGTTGACCAGCAGCATGGTGATGGTCATGGGGCCGACACCGCCCGGCACGGGGGTGATCCAGCCGGCGACTTCCTTCACCCCGGCGAAATCCACGTCGCCGCAGAGCTTGCCCTCGTCGTTACGGTTCATGCCCACGTCGATGACCACGGCGCCTGGCTTGACCATGTCGGCCGTCAGCACGTCGCGCTTGCCCACCGCGGCGACGATCACGTCGGCCTGCAGCGTCTGCGCCTTGAGGTCGGCCGTGCGGGAGTGGCAGACGGTGACGGTGGCATCCTGGGCCAGCAGCATCAGCGCCATAGGCTTGCCCACGATGTTGCTGCGGCCGATGACCACGGCGTGCTTGCCGCGCAGGTCGTAGCCGATGTGCTCCAGCATCTTCATGCAGCCGTAGGGGGTGCAGGGCCAGAAGCCGGGCATGCCGGCCATCAGCGCACCGGCGCTGGCGATGTGGAAGCCGTCCACGTCCTTGGCGGGCGAGATGGCCTCGATGACCTTCTGGGCGTCGATGTGGGCGGGCAGCGGAAGTTGCACCAGGATGCCGTGGATGGCCGGGTCATTGTTGAGCGCCTCCACGCGTGCGAGCAAGTCGGCTTCGGTCATCGCAGCGTCGTACTTCTCCAGTACCGAGTGCAGGCCGCTGTCCTCGCAGGCCTTGACCTTGTTGCGCACGTAGACCTGGCTGGCCGGGTTGTCGCCCACCAGCACCACCGCCAGGCCAGGCGTCACGCCGCGGGCCTTCAGGGCGCTGGCGCGTTCGGCGACCTGGGTGCGCAGTTGGCGGGAGAGGGCGTTGCCGTCGATCAGTTGGGCTGTCATCTTTGAATTACCGGGAGTACAAGTAAAAAAGCTGTCTGGCGCCCGTCAATAGTGCGCAGACAGCTATCGAAAAAGGAGCGATCAGGCCTTGGGCGCAGTCTGCCCCAGGGCGATCTTGAGCAGGTCGGCCACGGTGTTGGCGCTGAGCTTTTCCATGATGTTGGCGCGGTGCGCCTCCACCGTCTTGATGCTGATGCCGAGGTCATCGGCGATCTGCTTGTTCAGGCGGCCGGCGACGATGCGTTCGAGCACCTGCGCCTCGCGGCCGGTCAGTTTGGACAGCAGGGCGTCGCGGCTGGCGGCCTGCTGGTGGCCGGCGAAGGCTTCGCGGGCATGTTCGAGCATGCGTTCGACCAGGGCCAGCAGCTCTTCTTCGTTGAACGGCTTCTGGATGAAGTCCAGCGCGCCCTTCTTCATGGTGTTCACGGCCATGGGCACATCGCCGTGGCCGGTGATGAAGACGATGGGCAGGGGCGACTTGCGCTCGAGCAAGCGGTCCTGCAGTTCCAGGCCCGTCATGCCGCCCATGCGGATGTCCACGATGAGGCAGGCCACCTCGCGAGGGTCGTAGCGCGACAGGAATGTCTCGGCCGAATCGAAGCACCTTACCCGGTAATCCTTGCCTTCCAGAAGCCACTGCAGGGAATCTCTGACGGCTTCATCGTCATCCACAACGTAAACGGTGCCCTTTTTCGGAATCAAGCTCATGCAACAGTCCTTGGATTTGGCGTGATCGCTACTGAATTCATAGTGGCATCCGCAGGTTGTGCCAGCGGTAGCCAGAAGGAGAACCGGCATCCGGTGACCTCCGATCCATTGTAGAGGTTCTCCGCGTGCATCCGTCCCTGGTGCGACTCGACGATGCTGCGGCACAGGTTGAGGCCCATGCCCATGCCTTCCTGCTTGGTGGAGAAGAAGGCTTCGAACAGGTGTTCCAGCACTTCGGGCGCCAGGCCCTTGCCCGTGTCATGCACCGAGAACTCGATGACATCGCGCCCTTCCACATTGCGCGGCACCACCCGCAACTCGACACTGCGGCGCGCTGGCGGGCGCTGGGCCTGGGCGATGGACTCGGCGCCGTTCTTCATCAGATTCACCAGCACCTGCTCGATGAGGATGGTGTCGGCCATCACCTGCGGAAGGCGTGCCGCGACATAGTGCGACAGCCGCACGTTGTGGCGGCGCAATTCGATGTCGGCGAGCTCCACGGCCTCGCTGACCATGTCGTGCACATCGGCCAGGGCCCGGTTGGGTTCGCTCTTCTTCACGAAGGCGCGGATACGCTGGATGATCTGCCCGGCCCGCTGCGCCTGGTGGGCCGTCTTCTGCAGAGCGGAGAGCAGGGCCTCCTCGGTGATCTGCCCGCCCTGGATGCGCGAGATCATGCCGCTGCAGTAGTTGCTGATGGCGGTCAGCGGCTGGTTCAGCTCGTGCGCCACGCTGGAGGCCATCTCGCCCATGGTGATGAGGCGGCTGACCGACTGCGCGCGCTCGGCTTGGCGCGATGCCTGTTCTTCCGCCTGCCGGCGCGGCGTGATGTCGGTGGCGATCACCATCTGCGCGAGGCGGCCGTCCACCCAGTTCAGATAGCGCGAACGCACCTCCAGCCACTTGCCCAGGTCGGGCAGGTAGACCTCGGCGTTCTCGGAGCGGGCACTGGTCAGCGGGTCGGTGGGCAGGCCCATCAGACCGTCCTCGTCGTCCATGCCGCCGGAGGTCGAATCGGCCGGCAGCACGCCGGCCTGCGCGACCAGCTGCAAGTGGCCGTGGGTCTGCGAGCCGAACCACTGGCGGTACAGCTTGTTGGCGAACAGCAGCTCCTCGCTGCCCAGGGGAGCCACCGAGACGGAAGCGTCCAGGGACTCGAGCACGATGGTGAAGCGCTCGTGCGACGCGCTGAGCTGTTCGCGCACGCGGTTGGGCTCGGTGATGTCGGTCATCGACGTCATCCAGCCGGTCTGCTGGCCATGGGCGTCGATGAGCGGGGAAACATACAGCCGGGCGTCGAACAAGGTGCCGCTTTTGCGCTTCACACGCACCTGGAAGCCCCCGGCGAACGACTTGCCCGACATCTCGTCGCGCAGCTTGGCGTGCAGCGCTTCGTGGTCCGACTCGGGCCAATAGGAATACGGCGGTACCTGGCCGACCAGTTCGGCCTCGGACCAGCCGGTCATCTGGCAGAAAGCGGCGTTCACATAGGTGATACGGCCATTCATGTCCAGCGCGCGCATGCCGGTCAGGATGGAGTTTTCCATCGCGCGGCGAAAGTTGGTTTCGGCCACCACGGCCTGCTGCGCCTGCATGCGGCGGCGGGTGTGCCGCCAGGTGGCGATCAGCAGCCAGGCGGTCATGGCGCTCAGGGTGCCCACCAGCCAGAAGAGACCGCTGCCGACCACGCCCAGCGAGGTGCGGTAGGCCTGGGCCCGCAGCACCAGTCCGTTGCCCACGGGCGAGACGGGCACCTCGTATTCGTTGGGCGGTGCCGACCACGGCAGCAAGCCTACGGCGCGCGGCTGCAGCGGCGTGCCGGCCAGGACCTGGCTGTTGCCGTCCAGCAGGGTGACGGCATAGCGTGCCAAGACTTCGGTGGGCGTGCCGTAGCGCAGCAGGCTGTCGATCGAATATTCGCTCAGTACCACGCCGCTGAACCGCCCCTGCGCGGACAGCGGCACCTGCAGTTGCAGCAGCGGTGCGGGCTCGCCGTTGGCCCCCACCGGCTGGGAGTACACCGGCTGCTGCAGGTCGCGCGCCAGAGTGAAGGTATCGGCCGTGTCGCCGTTCTTGAGCACCTCCCCGGCGACACGCAGCTGGCTGCTGCTCACCGTGGGTGCCGCGTGGCTGGCACGGATTCGGCGTTTCTCGTCGATCCAGGTGATGGTCTGCAGCTCGGGGTACTGGCTGATGAGCGCTTCGGCCCGGTTCACGAAGTCGGTGCGTTCCAGGTCCTGGTTGGAGAGATCTCGCGCGATGCGCATGATCTGCTCCTGGCGCTCCAGAAGCCGCAAACGCACCCTTTGCTGGGCATATTCCACGTCGCGCTTGAGGGCTTCCTTCTCGCGCTCTCCTTCTTCCATGCGCAAATACCAGAACGCCGCCACGATGGCTGCCAGGAACATGAGCACGGCTGCCAGCGGTGCCAGCGCGGCAAAGCGATCCTGCCGCGTGGGCGAAAGGCTGCGCCACCACTTGCGCCACGCGCGGGCGGGCGTCTTGATGGCGGGGGAATCGGAGGGCACGCGCTCGATGGAGTCCATGGGCGGAGTGTAGGGGAGCGCGCGCTCCGTTTCATAGAGAGAAAAAATGTGCGTTTGCAGCAATTTATCGCAATATGAAAACAATAGGCACCATTTGAAATGGCAATGAAGTGTGAGACACTTCCGCCAAATTGACGCCCTTTCACAGCTAGTTCCAAGGAGACATGGCATGTCCGAACAGACCGACCCCCAGGCCAGAAAATCCGCCTCGACCCCCCTCGACACCGACCAGCAGGAAACCCGTGAGTGGATGGATGCACTGACGGCGGTCATCGACAAGGAAGGTGCGGAACGTGCCCATTTCCTGATCGAGCAGCTGTTGGAACATGCCCGCCAGAGCAGCATCGACACGCCGTTCTCCGCCAACACCGGCTACGTGAACACGCTGGAAGCCAGCCAGGAAGCACGCTGCCCCGGCAACCTCGAAATCGAAGCGCGCCTGCGCGCCTACATGCGCTGGAACGCCATGGCGATGGTGGTCAAGGCCAATCGCCACCACCCACCTGAAGGCGGCGACCTGGGCGGCCACATCGGCTCGTTCGCCTCGCTGGCCAACATGTTCGGCGCAGGCTTCAACCACTTCTGGCACGCCGAGAGCGAGAACCACGGCGGCGACCTGCTGTACATCCAGGGCCATGTGTCGCCCGGCATCTACGCCCGCGCGTACCTCGAAGGCCGCCTCTCCGAAGAGCAACTGCTGAACTTCCGCCAGGAAGTGGATGGCAAGGGCCTGTCGAGCTACCCGCATCCCAAGCTGATGCCCGAGTTCTGGCAGTTCCCCACGGTGTCGATGGGCCTGGGCCCGTTGATGGCCATTTATCAAGCTCGTTTTCTCAAGTACCTGCACGCCCGTGGCATCGCCAACACCGAGAACCGCAAGGTCTGGGTGTTCTGCGGCGACGGCGAGATGGACGAAGTCGAATCGCTGGGCGCCATCGGCCTGGCCGCGCGTGAGAACCTGGACAACCTGATCTTCGTCATCAACTGCAATCTGCAGCGCCTGGACGGCCCGGTGCGCGGCAACGGCAAGATCATCCAGGAGCTGGAAGGCGAATTCCGCGGCTCTGGCTGGAACGTCATCAAGCTGCTGTGGGGCAAGGGCTGGGACGACCTGCTGGCGCGCGACAAGGACGGCGCTCTGCGCAAGATCATGATGGAGTGCAACGACGGGGACTACCAGTCGTTCAAGGCCAACGATGGCGCCTACGTGCGCAAGAACTTCTTCGGCCGCGATCCGCGCACGCTGAAGATGGTCGAGCACATGAGCGACGACGAGATCTGGAACCTGCGCCGTGGTGGCCACGATGCGCAGAAGGTCTACGCCGCGTTCTCCGCCGCCAACGAGCACAAGGGCCAGCCCACCGTGCTGCTGGTGAAGACCGTCAAGGGCTTCGGCATGGGCAAGATCGGTGAAGGCAAGAACACCGTCCACCAGACCAAGAAGCTCGGCGACGAAGACATCAAGGCCTTCCGCGACCGCTTCAACATTCCGATCCCGGACAGTCAGATCGCCGACCTGCCTTTCTACAAGCCGGCCGACGACACGCCCGAGATGAAGTACCTGCACGAGCGCCGCAAGGCCCTCGGCGGTTACCTGCCCAAGCGCCGCGTGAAGGCCGACGAGAGCTTCACCGTGCCGTCGCTGGACACGTTCAAGGCCATCCTGGACGCCACGCCCGAAGGCCGCGAGATCTCGACCACGCAAGCCTATGTCCGCTTCCTCACGCAGCTGCTGCGTGACCAGGCCCTGGGCCCGCGCGTGGTGCCCATCCTGGTGGATGAGGCGCGCACCTTCGGCATGGAAGGCCTGTTCCGCCAGATCGGCATCTACAACCCGCACGGTCAGCAGTACACCCCGGTCGACAAGGATCAGGTCATGTACTACAAGGAAGACAAGGCCGGCCAGATCTTGCAGGAAGGCATCAACGAAGCCGGCGGCATGAGCAGCTGGATCGCCGCCGCCACGTCGTACAGCACGAACAACCGCATCATGGTGCCGTTCTACGTGTACTACTCGATGTTCGGCTTCCAGCGCATCGGCGACCTGGCTTGGGCGGCTGGCGACATGCAGGCCCGCGGCTTCCTGCTGGGCGGCACCTCGGGCCGGACCACGCTGAACGGCGAAGGCCTGCAGCACGAGGACGGCCACAGCCACATCCTGGCCAACACCATCCCCAACTGCATCAGCTACGACCCGACCTTCGCGCACGAAGTCGCGGTCATCATGCATGACGGCCTCAAGCGCATGGTCGAGCGCCAGGAAAACGTCTTCTACTACCTGACGCTGCTCAACGAGAACTACCCCATGCCCGGCCTGCAGCCCGGCACGGAAGAGCAGATCATCAAGGGCATGTACCTGTGCAAGCAGGCGCCCGCGTTGGCCAAGGAAGCGCCCACGGTGCAACTGCTGGGCTCGGGCACCATCCTGCGCGAGTCGTTCTTCGCCCAGGAGCTGCTGGAGAAGGATTGGGGCGTGGCCGCTTCGGTGTGGAGCTGCCCGAGCTTCAACGAGCTGACCCGCGACGGCCAGGAAGCCGAGCGCTGGAACCTGCTGCACCCGACCGACGCACCCCGCGTGTCGTTCGTCGAGGAGCAATTGGGCAAGACCACCGGCCCGGTGGTCGCCTCCACCGACTACATGAAGGCCTACGCGGAGCAGATCCGTCCGTTCGTGCCCAAGGGCCGCACGTACAAGGTGCTGGGCACTGACGGCTTCGGCCGCAGCGACTTCCGCAGCAAGCTGCGTGAGCACTTCGAGATCAACCGCCACTACATCGTCGTGGCCGCGCTCAAGGGCCTGGCCGAAGACGGCGTGCTGCCGGCGTCGAAGGTGGCCGAGGCCATCCAGAAGTACGGCATCAACACCGACAAGATCAACCCGCTGCACGCTTAAAACCCACGGGAGACACACATGGCATTGGTAGACATCCAGGTCCCGGACATCGGGGACTTCGACGAAGTGGGCGTGATCGAGGTGCTGGTCAAGCCCGGCGACACGGTCAAGGCCGAGCAGTCGCTCATCACGGTGGAATCGGACAAGGCATCGATGGAAATCCCGTCGAGTCACGCCGGCACCGTCAAGGAGATCAAGGTCGCCATTGGCGACAAGGTCAAGCAGGGCTCCGTCATCGTGGTGGTGGAATCGGCCGACGCTGGTGCATCCGAGCAAAAATCGGCTCCAGCGCCCGCTGCACAAGCGCCAGATGCTATCAAATCGGAAGCGACTGCCGCGCCGGCACCCTCGGCGCCTGCACCGGCACCCGCCGCTGCCGCCGGCCCGATCGAGGTACGCATTCCCGATATCGGCGACTTCAAGGACGTGGCTGTCATCGAAGTGCTGGTGAAGGTGGGCGACACGGTGAAGGAAGAGCAGTCGCTCTTCACCGTGGAATCCGACAAGGCTTCGATGGAGATCCCGTCGCCCGCCGCTGGCGTGGTGAAGGAACTCAAGATCAAGATCGGCGACACGGTCAACATCGGCGACTTCGTGGCGGTGCTGGAAGGCACGGCCCCGGCGGCTGCCGCACCGGCGCCCCAGCCCGCGGCGGCTCCTGCACCCCAGGCCCCGGCTGAATCGCAGGCACCAGCGGCCGCACCGGCCGCGGCTGCGGCGTCGGCGCCTGCAACCGCACCCGCTGCAGCACCCGCGCCGCACGCTCCCGGCGCTGCGCCGGTCGGCCTGCCGCACGCATCGCCCTCCGTGCGCAAGTTCGCGCGCGAGCTCGGCGTGCCGCTCGATGAACTGAAGGGCACGGGCCCCAAGGGCCGCATCACGCAGGAAGACATCCAGGCCTTCACCAAGTCGGTGATGGCCGGCGGCGTGCAGACCAAAGCCCAGGCGGCCAAGGCCCCTGCCGGCGGCGGCGGATCGGGCGTGGGTCTGGACGTGCTGCCATGGCCGAAGGTCGACTTCGCCAAGTTCGGCGCCGTGGATCGCAAGGACCTCTCGCGCATCAAGAAGATCAGCGGCGCCAACCTGCACCGCAACTGGGTGATGATCCCCCACGTCACCAACAACGACGAGGCCGACATCACCGAACTGGAAGCCTTCCGCGTCTCCACCAACAAGGAGAACGAGAAGTCCGGCGTGAAGGTGACCATGCTCGCCTTCGTGATCAAGGCCGTGGTGGCTGCGCTCAAGAAGTTCCCTGAGTTCAACACCAGCCTGGACGGCGACACGCTGGTCTACAAGCAGTACTTCAACATCGGCTTTGCGGCGGACACGCCCAATGGCCTGGTGGTGCCGGTGCTCAAGGATGCCGATAAGAAGGGCATCATCCAGATCAGCCAGGAAATGGGCGATCTGGCCAAGAAGGCCCGCGACGGCAAGCTCGGCGCGGCCGATATGCAGGGCGGCTGCTTCTCGATCTCGTCGCTGGGCGGTATCGGCGGCACGCACTTCACCCCCATCATCAACGCGCCCGAAGTGGCCATCCTCGGCCTCTCGAAGGGTCAGATGAAGCCGGTGTGGGACGGCAAGCAGTTCGTGCCGCGCCTGGTGCTGCCACTGTCGCTGTCGTACGACCACCGCGTGATCGACGGCGCCAGCGCCGCACGCTTCAACGCGTACCTGGGCCAGGTGCTGGCGGACTACCGCCGCATCCTGCTGTAAAGGAGATTCCGATATGGCAGTAATTGACATCAAGGTTCCGGACATCGGCGACTTCGCCGAAGTGGGCGTGATCGAAGTGCTGGTGAAGGCGGGCGACACCGTGAAGGTGGAGCAGAGCCTGATCACCGTCGAGTCCGACAAGGCATCGATGGAGATTCCCTCCAGCCACGCCGGTGTGGTCAAAGAGGTGAAGGTGAAGATCGGCGACAAGATCGCCGAAGGCGGCGTGGTGCTGACGCTGGAAGCGGCCGATGCCGCCGCAGCGCCTGCACCGGCTGCTCCTGAAAAGGCAGCGGCCAGCGCTGCTCCTGCGGCTTCTTCAGGTGCAAAAGCATCTGAAAGTGCCGCCAATCAAGCGCCAGCAGCTCCCAAAATCGAAGCGGCCAGCTTTGGTGGCAGCGCCGACATCGAGTGCGACGTGGTCGTGCTCGGCGGCGGCCCCGGCGGCTATTCGGCTGCGTTCCGCGCGGCCGATCTGGGCCTGAAGGTCGTCATCGTCGAGCGCTATGCCACGCTGGGTGGCGTCTGCCTGAACGTGGGCTGCATCCCCTCGAAGGCGCTGCTGCACGTGGCTGCCGTGATCGACGAAGTGAGCCACCTGAAGGCCGCCGGTATCGAGTTCGGCGCGCCGCAGGTCAACATCGACACGCTGCGTGGCCACAAGGAAAAGGTCATCGGCAAGCTGACCGGCGGCCTGGCCGCCATGGCCAAGATGCGCAAGGTGACCACCGTGCGCGGCGTGGGCCAGTTCGTGGGTGCGAACCACCTCGAAGTGGAGGAAACCACCGGTGCCAAGGGCCAGGAGAAGACGGGCTCTAAGCGCGTCATCGCCTTCAAGAACGCCATCATCGCCGCCGGCTCGCAGGCCGTGCACCTGCCGTTCATGCCCAAGGACCCGCGCGTGGTCGACTCGACTGGCGCGCTGGAGCTGAAGGAAGTCCCCAAGCGCATGCTGATCCTGGGCGGCGGCATCATCGGCCTGGAAATGGGCACGGTGTACTCCACGCTGGGCGCGCGCCTCGATGTGGTCGAGATGATGGACGGCCTGATGCAGGGCGCCGACCGCGACCTCGTCAAGATCTGGCAGAAGATGAACGCGCCGCGCTTCGACAACATCATGTTGAAGACCAAGACGGTGGGCGCCGAAGCCACGCCCGAAGGCATCAAGGTGAGGTTCGCCGCGGCGGAAGAGGGCGGCACCGCCCCCGCACCGCAGACGTACGACCTGGTGCTGCAGGCCGTGGGCCGCACGCCCAATGGCAAGAAGATCGCCGCCGAGAAGGCCGGCGTGGCCGTCACGGACCGCGGCTTCATCAACGTCGACATCCAGATGCGCACCAACGTGCCGCACATCTTCGCCATCGGCGACATCGTGGGCCAGCCCATGCTGGCGCACAAAGCGGTCCATGAGGCGCACGTGGCGGCAGAGGTGATCGCTGGTGAATTGCAGGGCAACAAGGAGCTGGCCTCGGCCGCCTTCAACGCCCGCGTGATCCCGAGCGTGGCCTACACCGACCCCGAAGTGGCGTGGGTGGGCCTGACGGAAGACCAGGCCAAGGCGCAAGGCATCAAGGTCAAGAAGGGCCTGTTCCCGTGGACTGCCTCCGGCCGCGCCATCGCCAACGGCCGCGACGAGGGCGTGACCAAGCTGCTGTTCGACGATTCGCCCGAGGCCCACGGCCACGGCAAGATCCTGGGCGGCGGCATCGTCGGCACGCACGCCGGCGACATGATCGGCGAGATCGCCCTGGCGATCGAAATGGGCGCCGACGCCGTGGACATCGGCAAGACGATCCACCCGCACCCCACGCTGGGCGAAAGCATCGGCATGGCCGCGGAAATCGCCCACGGCTCCTGCACGGACGTTCCGCCGCAGAAGAAGTAAGCCGCATTGGCGATCTACTTCACAAAGGCAGCTTCGGCTGCCTTTTTCATGCCATGCCGAGTTTCTTGTTTTGATAGCGCAAGGCGCCGGATGGGTCTGGATTGCGGAGCGGTTTGGGCTCGAAAGAATTGCGCCGTTCGTGTTCCCGGTTGGTGCTTGGCAGAACTTGGCAAATGACTTGGCAAATTTCTTTGAAAATTGTTGAATTTTTTCAATAAAAACAAATAGATGGAGTCGATGTAAACTTGGCGGAATGAGCGCGCTCTATACCTCACCGTCCCAGTTCGAGCCTTTGATGCCGTCAGAAGCACGTATCGAGCCCTTGCTATCCAAGGCAGGGGATCTGGCGCGTGACGCGACCTTGCTGGCGGGCAAGCGGGTGCCGCCGGAACTGCGCGTGCTGTTGCGCAGCATGAACTCGTATTACACGAATCGCATCGAAGGGCAGCACACCCGTCCGCACGAGATCGAGCAGGCCCTGCGGCAGGACTTCTCGGCCAACAAGGAACTGGCTGCGCGCCAGCGCCTGGCCGTGGCCCATATCGAGGCAGAGGCAGTGCTGGAGCGGCGTTATGCCGGTGACGGCGGCGTGCGTGCGCTGTACAGCGTGGCGGCAGTGCAGGACGTGCACCGGGAACTGTTTGCCCGCCTGCCGCCCGGCGATCTGGAAGTTCCACAGGGGCAGACGGTCGCGCCGGGAGCGTGGCGGGATCAAGAAGTCCGGGTGGGCCAGCACATCGCTCCTGCTGCGGCCAGCGTGCCGCAGTTCATCGACTGCTGGGCCCAGCGCTATGGCGCAGTGCGCCGGGGCGAAGCGGCGCTGGTCGCCATGGCCTGCGCCCACCAGCGGCTGGGCTGGATCCACCCGTTCATGGATGGCAATGGCCGCGCCATGCGGTTGCACTCCCATGTGATCTTGAATGCGCAGGGCTACACCAATGGCCTCTGGTCGCCCTTGCGTGGCTTCGCGCGGGGACAAGATCGCTACTACGCCTTGCTGGCCGATGCCGACAGCCTCCGACGCGGTGATCTGGATGGCCGGGGCAATCTGAGCGAACAGGCGCTGATCGCCTGGGCCGATTACGTGCTGGATGTGTGCCGGGACCAAGTGCAGTTCATGGCGCGTATGCTGGATTTCGATCTGATCAAGGACCGGATCGAGGCGGCGCTGGTGTTCGAGTCGGCGGTGTTGAAGTCGGGGGTACGCAAAGAGGCGCTGCGGCCCTTGCATTACCTCTTCCTGAGCGGCGAGGAAATGGCGCGGGGCGAATTCAAGACGATGCTGGGACTGAGCGACCGCCTGGCTACCGATGCGCTGGGCGCGCTGGTCAAGCGCGGCCTGCTCAAAAGCGATAGTCCCCAGGGCAAGGTGCGGTTTGGACTGCCGCAGCATGCGCTGCGGTTTCTGTTTCCCAGGCTGTGGCCAGAAGCCGAGGCGGACGTGCAGCCTTGAGCGTTCCGGTGGGCGCGGCGCAGCCGTTCCCCGCGTGAGCAGGTTTGCCTGGCCGCAGACCCACTGAAACAAGGCCATGGATGACAAGCATTTCAGCAGATGGGAGTGCTGCGCTGGGGGCCACCCGTTGAAACTGACCTGTGTACATCTGCGCAAAAGATGGGGTTAGCTTCAGGAGGTGGTCATGGGCATTGCATCACTCGTCGGTCGATTCGCCATGGCGCCGTTTGCCAAGGCCTTGCCGGTCATGGGCGACACCGAGCGCGCGGCGCTGGAGGCGGGCACGGTGGGCTTCGAGGGGCGCTTGTTCGCAGGCCAGCCCGAATTCAATGCGCTGATCGCCACGGGGCCGAACCAGCTGACGGCCGAGGAGCAGGCGTTTCTCGACAACGAGGTGCGCACGCTGTGCGGCATGCTGGACGACTTCTCCATCGACTCGGCGCGGGATCTGCCGCCCGAGGTGTGGCAGTACCTGCGGGAGAAGCGCTTCTTCGGCATGATCATTCCCAAGGAGTGGGGTGGCCTGGGCTTCGGCCACTTCGCCCACGCGACCGTGGTGACCCGGCTGGCCTCGGTCAACGTATCGGCCGCGGTCACGGCCATGGTGCCGAACTCGCTGGGGCCTGCCGAGCTGCTGCTGCACTACGGCACCGATGCGCAGAAGCAGCATTACCTGCCTCGGCTGGCCGATGGCCGCGATCTGCCGTGCTTTGGCCTGACGTCTCCGTATGCCGGCTCCGATGCCGCCTCCATTCCCGACCGCGGCATTCTGACCACCCGCGAGATCGACGGCCGGCCCGTGCGCGGCTTCAGCGTCACGTTTTCCAAGCGCTACATCACCCTGGCGCCGGTGGCGACCGTGGTGGGCCTGGCCTTCAACGCCCGCGATGACAGCCGGCCGGAGGGCGAGCGCGACCTGGGCATCACCTGCGCGCTGATTCCCGTGCCCACGCCCGGCATGCAGATCGGCCGCCGCCATCGGCCCATGGACAGTGCCTTCATGAACGGGCCGATCGTGGGCGAGGACGTGTTCGTGCCCATGGACTGGATCATCGGCGGGGAAGCACAGGTTGGCCAGGGCTGGCGCATGCTGATGGAGTGCCTGGCGGCTGGCCGTGCCATCTCGCTGCCGGCCCTGGGCGCGGCCACGCAGCAAAGCTCGGTCTTCATCGCGAACGGCTACGGCAAGGTGCGCGAACAGTTCGGCATGCCCATCGGCAAGTTCGATGCCATCGCCGGCATCATCGCCGGCATGGCCGCCGAGCTGTATGCGACCGACGCGGCGCGGCGCTTCACGGCGGCCGCGCTGGACCAGGGCGCACAGCCCAGCGTGGCCAGCGCCATCCTGAAGGTGCATTTGACGGAGGCCGGCCGCACATCGATCAACCACGCGATGGACATTCTGGGTGGCAAGGGCATCATCAACGGGCCGTCCAACCTGCTGTCGGTGGCGTACCGGCACATGCCTGTGGCGATCACGGTGGAGGGGGCCAACATCCTCACCCGGTCGCTCATCATCTTTGGGCAAGGGGCGGTGCGCTGCCACCCGTATGTGATGGCCGAGATGCAGGCCGTGGAGCATAAGGACGAAGAGGCGCTGGGCCAGGCACTGCTGGGGCATGGCGGGCATGTGGCCCGCAACCTCTGGCGCAGCCTGTTCGGGGCACCTGTGGTCGGATCACCGCCCCAGGAGCTGGCCAAGGAGGCCGCACTGCTGGCCCGCCTGAGCGCCAAGTATGCGTTGACCTGCGATGTGGCCATGGGCTTGCTGGGCGGCCGGCTCAAGCGCATGGAGCTGCTGTCGTCGCGTCTGGGCGATTGCCTGGCGCACCTCTACATGGCCAGTGCCTGCATCTGGCGCTACACCGCGGAAGGCGATGCGCAGATGCTGCCCCTGGCGCAGGCCGGTTTGCGCATGCAGCTGGATGCGGCCGAGGAAGTGCTGAAAGACTTGTATGCCAATCTGCCTACGCCGGGGCGGCGTCTGCTGGGCCGCATGGTGTTGAGCCGCACATCCCACCTGGCGCCATTGCGTGACGTTCAGATGCTGGCCCTGGCCAAGCTGCTGCGCGAGAATGCGGCCGTGGTGCAGCGGCTGTGCCCCGATGTGAGCCTGCCCAAGGGCGGCGGGCTGGTCGATCTGATCCAGGCGCTGGACCTGGCGGCGCAACTGGGAGATGAGGCGACCCAGCAATTGAACAAGCTGGTGCGGCGCACGGGGTCGTTCGAGGAGGCTGCCGCCGGCATGCCCAACCCGGCGCTGGCACTGGCCTATCTGCAAGCGGCGGACAAGGTGATCCAGGTGGATGACTTCGAGGCTTGAACGTTGCCTACCCGCTCAGCAGCCTCTCGAACAAATCCACCCCGCCCATCTGCCCCCCCTTCAGCATCAGCTCCATGCCATGGCGGCCCCGGTCCGGGCTGTGGGCGACGCTGATGGTGACGCCGGGGCACAGCGTCGTCCCGTACGACAGCCCCCACAACTGCAGCGCCTGCACGGCGTGGCTGGACGTGTCTCCACCCGCAATCCCTACGCGGCGCAGCGGGGTGCCGTGGTCGGCCTGGGCCTGCACCACGCGGGCCACCAGGGCGGCGCTGGCCTGCGCGACGGGAGCGGCCGAAGCGACGGGAGCCGTGCTGCCCTCCGTGGGGCCGGTGTAGGCCAGCACATGCTGGCCGTTACGCAGCAAGGTGCAGATCGTGTCTTGCAAGGACTGCGCGTAGGTGGGGTCGCTGCCCAGCTGCGCGCCGTTCACGGCGATGCGCTGGTAGGCGGTGGCGGCCTGCACCTGGGCGGCGGTCAGGGGCGAAAGGCTGCCAGCCCAGGCGAACACGGGGCCATCGGAATTTCTCAGTGGTGGCGTGCTCTTTGCCGCCGGCCGGGCCCAGTGCGCTACCAGGGCCTGGGCCACGGCGCTGGAGCCCACGGCCAGCAGGCGGCCGTGGCGTTGCGACTGCTCCCAGAGCAGGCGGCCCACCGGGGCCAGTTGGTCGGAATGCGTCAGGTCCAGCAACGTGGGCACGCAGGTGGTGTCGCCCTCCAGCAGGCGCTTCAGCGCAGCGTCCAGTAACGCGGGCGATTCGGCGTACTGCGGATAGTGCAGCGCGGTGATGCCCTCCAGGCCCTGGCGCGCCAGGTGCAGCCGCAGGTCGGACTCGTCCATGGGCGTTACCGGGTGCTGGCGCATGGTGGGGTGGCGGTCGATGCGATGCACGGCGCCGCCGCTGCCTGCCGCGGCGAACAGGTGGCTGAACGCGCAGTAGCGCCCCAGGCTGGGTTGCCCGCCCACGATGGGCACCCAACGGTGGGCCACGCGGGGGTGCAGCGTCTGGATCGCACAGGCGATGTTGCCCACGTGGGGGGCACTGTCGAAGGTGGAGCACACCTTGTAGTGCAGGACCGTCGGTGCCGCCTGCTCGAAGAAGCGGCCCACGGGGGCCAGTTCGGCGCGCATGGCCTCGGGGGGCATGGCGCGCGCGGCGCCGGCGATGCCGACGGCGTCCAGCGGCCCGGCGGCGGCCAGGGCCTCGGCGCTGGGCACGCCCATGAACAGCATGGCGCGCAGGCCGGCCTGGGCCAGCACGGCCAGCGTATCGGTGGCGCCCGTGAAGTCGTCGCCGTACCAGCCGAACAGGGGCGCGGCCATTACTTCTTCTTGCCGAAGAAGTCGACGGCGCGGCGCAGTTCCGGTGCGCGTGCCGCCCGCTCTGCCAGGGTCTCGCCGCGCTGCACGGCATCCCAGGCCTGCTGGATGCTGGCCACGCCGGCCGCGGGGCCGTCGGGGTGGGCCAGGATGCCGCCGCCCGACATGAAGAGCAGGTCATTGCTGCGCACGCTGTCCCAGGTGATGGGCACGGTGCCGGCCCATTGCCCGTTGGAGAACGCGGGCAGCACGCGGTCGTCCAGGCCCTCGCACAGCGGCGCCAGGGTGTCGTGCGCGGATTCGATCACTTCCTCGTCGGTCTGCGAGAACTTGCCCTGCAGGCCGTGCACATGCATGTGGTCCACGCCCGCCAGCCGCCACAGGGTCTGCCAGGCGTTGAACGAAAACCCCAGCAGCGGGTGGCGCGACAGGGCGCCGTAGCCGTTGCGGTGGCCGTGCAGGGCCAGAGGCGTGTGGCGGCGCAGGGTCTGCACGGCGGAGTAGCCGCACCAGTTCAGGCTGACCATCACGCAGCTGCCGCCCTCGGCCGCGATCAGATCGGCATGGCGGCGCATGGCGTCGGTTTCGTCGGTGATGTTGAAGGCCACCATGACCTGCTTGCCGGTCTTGTCCTGGTGCGCGCGCACCCGCCGCATGACGGAGCGCACGCGGTCGGCCAGCGGCGCATGGACCGGGTTGGCACAGACCTCGTCGTCCTTGATGAAATCGATGCCCGCTGCGCACAGGCGCCCGGCCAGTTCGCCAGTCTCCTCGGCCGACAGGCCCACATTGGGCTTGATGATGGTGCCGATCAGCGGGCGGCCCTGCACGCCCGTCAGTGCGCGCGTGCCGGTGATGCCTTGGCGGGGCAGGTCGAACTGCTGGCGGTAGGCGCGTGGCAGGCGCATCGATTCGAGCCGCAGGCCCGTGACCTCGCCCAGGTCGAACAGGTTGCCCGATGCGGTGGCTGCCAGCGTGGGCAGGTTGGGCCCGATGTTGTCGCAGGGAAAGCTCACGCGCAGGCGGGCACGCTGCCAGGTCTGCGGCGTGTCGAACAGGCCGCGCCGCTGCATCCAGCCGTTGGACAGCGCCGGCGCGGGGGCCGCGTCCAGCAGTTCGATCGATTCGACCGTGGCGCGGGCGCGTTCGCGCAGGGCGTCGGTCTCGCCCTCTACGCGCGTGAAGGTGCCGCACGATTGCTCTCCCGCCAGCACCTCGGCCACGTGGGCGGGGTCCAACGGGGTTTCGATCAGGTAGGTCGCTTCGAAGCGGTCTGGGGACATGGTGAATGAACTATTGTTTTCATAGCTGCCAGCGCTTATCCAGTAAGCGCTAGAGGCCAATTTGGCTTGAAGTTTCGAAGTTCTTCAGATCTTCGACAGATCGGGGAACGGCCGTACCGGATCGGTCTTGCCGTCCCAGCTTTCGGACTCCGCGCGGATCAGGTCGAACATGCGGCCCTTGGGGCCGGCGACTTCCGACAGTTCGATCACCGTGCCCGGGTGGTACTCGGTGTCGAAGTAGACGAAACGCCCGCGCTCGCCGACCTCGCCGCTCATCACCGACTGGAAGCCCTCGGCCGTGAGGCGCGCCAGATCCGCGTCGTAGTCGCTGGTCCAATAGGCCACGTGCTGCAGCCCGGTGCGCCCGGCCTGCAGGAAGTCGCGGTACATCGAGGGCACGTCGTTGCGTGTCTGGATCAGCTCGACCTGCACGTAGCCCGAGTTGGCCAGCGCCACCGAGTTGTGCGGCTCGTGCGATTCGCCGCGGTACTGGTAGTTCTGGATCGGCACCTTGGGGTTGTAGAACCAGGGGCCCACGCCCAGCGTGCGGCTCCAGTAGTCCATGGCGGCTTCGATGTCGTGGACCACATAGCCCAGCTGGCGGATCGCGCCGAAATGACGGCTCATGGGAGGGTTTCCTTCAAGGGTGGGGCAGGGAGGCGGTGGGTGGGGCGGCTCACTTGGCGCCGCCGACGATGTCCTGGGGAATCGGCACGCCGGCGTACTTCAGGTGGATGTCGTTGAGCTTGCCGTTGGCCAGGTTGGTCTTGATCCAGCCGTTGACGGCGGCCATCAGCTCCGGCTGGCCCTTGCGCATGGCCATGCCCAGCTGGTACGACTGCAGGATGAACTTGGTCTCGAACTCGCGTGCCGGGTTCTTCTTGGCAATGGCCGCAATGATGGGCGGCGTGATGGCCACGATGTCGGCCTGGCCCGTGGCCGCCGCCGTGATGGAGGCCGCCTCGTCATCGAAACGCACCACCTTGGCCTGCGGCGCGCGCTCGGTCACGATCTTGTCCTGCGGGCCACCACGGGTCACGGCCACGGTCTTGCCGGCCAGGTCGTCGATGCCGGTGAGCTTCAGGCTCTTGGGCGCGCCCACGGCGGCCTGGATGGCGCCGTAGGGGATGGAGAAGTCCACGGCCTTCTGGCGCTCGGGCGTGATCGAGAGCGACGAGATGATCAGGTCCACCTTGTTGGACAGCAGGTTGGGGATGCGCGCGGAGTTGGTGGTGTTCACGATCTCGAGTGGCAGGCCCAGGTCCTTGGCCAGCAGTTCGGCGGCCTCCACGTCGGAACCCACGGGCTTGAGCTTGTCGTCCACATAGCCGTAGAACGGCGCGCCGAAGTCGATGCCCACGCGCAGCTTGCCGACGGACTTGATCTGCGCCAGATCGGCCATGGCGGGCAGGCACAGGGCGGCGGCGCTGACCGCCAGCAGCGTGCGGCGGAGGATGCGGGAAGTGCTCATGGCGGATGTCTCCTGGTGGTTTTTGTGGGAAAGAAAGCCGAAGGGGCGGGTCAGAGCCCGTGGGAGAGGAAGTCGCGCAGCTCAGCCGTCTGCGGGTGTTTCAGCATGTCGCCGGAGCCGGTCTCCCAGACCTTGCCCTCGTGCATGTAGATGATGGTGTCGGCCACGCGGGCGGCGAACTCCATCTCGTGCGTGACCAGCACCATGGTCATGCCGCCCTGGGCCAGCGACTCGATCACACGCAGTACCTCGCCGGTGAGCTGCGGATCGAGCGCAGAGGTCACCTCGTCGAACAGCATCACCTGCGGCTCCATCGCCAATGAGCGTGCAATCGCCACGCGCTGCTGTTGCCCGCCCGAGAGCTGCTCCGGATAGGCCTGCGCTTTGTCCGCCAGGCCCACCTGCTGCAGGGTGCGCGCGGCGATGGCACGCGCCTGGGCGGCGGGCAGGTTCTTCACGGCTTTGGGGGCTAGCGTGATGTTCTGCTCCACCGTCAGGTGCGGGAAGAGGTTGTAGCTCTGGAAGACGATGCCCACGTCCTGGCGCAGCCGGCGCAGGTCGATGGCCGGGTCGTGCACGGCATGACTGCAGACCTGGATGCTGCCGCTGTCGATGATCTCCAGCCGGTCGATGCAGCGCAGCGCCGTGCTCTTGCCCGAACCGCTCTTGCCGATGATGGCCACGACCTGGCCCTTGGGAATGGCGAAGGACACGCCCTTGAGCACCTGGTTGCTGCCAAAGCACTTGTGCACGTCTTTCAGCTCGACGACCGGGGCGGCTGCCGGGGCGGTGGCGGAGGGCGCGGCCGAACGGCCGGCGGAAGTCGCTGCGGGGGTCATCAGGTCGTCTCGCTTCATGTGGCGTTGGCGGGTGGGGTGGCGGGGGCCGCAGGGCTGGCTGCGGCAGGGGCGGCAGCGGCGCGGTGGCCGAACTGCAGGCGCTGTTCCAGCCGGCGGCTCCAGACCGACAGCGGAAAGCACAGCGCAAAGTAGATGACCGCGATCAGCAGGTAGACCAGGAAGGGCTGGAAGATGGAGTTGTTGATGAGCTGGCCCGCCCGCACCAGCTCGATGAACCCCACGATCGAGGCCAGCGAGGTGTTTTTCACGATCTGCACCATGAAGCCCACCGTGGGCGGCGTGGCGATGCGCACGGCCTGCGGCAGCACCACCAGGCGCATGCGCTGGGTGCGCGACAGGGCCAGGCACGCGGCCGCTTCCCACTGGGTGCGCGGCACCGACTGGATGCAGCCGCGCCAGATCTCGCCCAGATAGGCGCTGACGTAGACCACCATGGCGATGCTGGCGGCCACGATGGCCGGCAGCTCGAAGCCGAGGATGCTCAGCCCGAAGTAGCACAGGAACAGCACCACGAGCAGCGGCGTGCCCTGGATCAGCTGGATCCAGGCGATCGTGGCCCAGCGCACGGCCTTGATGGGGCTGATGCGGCACAGGGCGATCACGCCGCCGGCCAGACCGCCGCCCACGAAGGAGATCAGCGACAGGCCGACCGTCCACAGCGCGCCGAACAGCAGGTACTGCAGGTGATGGGCGTTGAGTCCACCGTCGATCACGGGCGCACCTCGCTAAGTGAAGGAGGAGGGAACGGGTGGGATGTCATCGCATGCCTCCGGAGGCGCCCAGCTTGCGCTGGCGCGTGAACACGATCTGGCCGAACAGCCACAGGCCCAGCCGCATGAGCAGCGACAGGGCGAGGTAGGCGACGGCCACCAGGATGTAGGCCTCGAACGGGCGGAAGGTCTCGGACTGCACGCGGGCCGCGATGGCGGTGAGTTCTTCCACCGAGATCTGCGAGGTGATGGACGAGGCCAGCATCAGCAGCACAAATTGGCTGGTGAGCGCGGGGTAGACCTTCTCCATCGCAGGGCGCAGCACCACATGCCAGTACACCTGCCGGCGCGTGAGCCCCAGGCACTCGGCCGCCTCGATCTGGCCCTTGTGGATGGAGTCCATGCCGGCACGCATGATTTCGCAGGAATAGGCGGCCACGTTCATCACCAGCGTGAGCAGTGCCGCCGCAAAGGCCGGCACTTTCCAGCCCAGGCTGGCCAGGCCGAAGAACACCAGGAACACCTGCACCAGCAGGGGCGTGTTGCGCAGAACTTCCACATAGGCACCGCAGACCCGGGCCAGGCCGCGCCGCTCGCTGCGGCGGCCGATGGCGAGCAAGGTGCCGCCGACGAAGCCGATCACGGTGGCGGGGAAGGACAGCAGGATGGTCATCCAGGCGCCCTCGGCGAACTGGGGCCATTGGGCCAGCACGCTGGCGAAGTCGAACTCGTAGGTCATGGGCAGGGCGCTGGTGCGTCAGCAACCGGCGGCGGCCTGGGCAGACTGCGGCATGCCCTGCGGGCACCGCCATTTCGAGATGGGGAGGGGGAAAAGGGCCATGGCTTGTCTCCTGCCGCGATCGGTGCCTGCCGTCGCGACCCAGGGTTTGTATTGATTTGATTTGATGCTGTAGCGCATCGGTTTGAGAGTGATAGTATCCGCAGAATCCATCAAATGCCAACTTCGGAATTGATGGTTTTTGATGGATTCATCCATGGCCTCCCATCCCCGCAGCCCTCGTATTCCTGACATCGCGCAGCTGTCGGGCGTCTCCACGGCCACGGTCGACCGGGTGCTGAACCAGCGCCCCGGCGTGCGCAGCGCGACGGTGCAGCGCGTGCTGCAGGCGGCGGCCACACTGGGCTATCTGCCACAGGCCGAGCTGCATGCCGCGCTGCAGCCGCAGCCACTGCGCCTGATGGTGCTGATCCCCGAGGGCAGCAACCGCTTTCTGCAGATGCTGGGCGACGTGATCGGCTACGCGCAGGACCACTGGGCGCCGTTCAACGTGCGCTGCCAGGCGGCCTACATCGAGAGCTTCAACCCCGAGGCGCTGGCGCGGGCGCTGCTGCACTACGGCAAGCGCTGCGACGGCATCGCCTTCATGGCGCTGGAGCACCCCGTGGTGCGCGAAGCCGTGGCGCAACTTGCCCAGCAGGGCGTGCCCACGGTGACGCTGATCTCGGACCTGTCCAACTCACGCCGCGTGGCCTATGTGGGGCTGGACAACCGCGCTGCGGGCCGCACCGCGGCCTACCTGATCGCGCGCTTCATGGGCCCGCTGGCCCAGAGCCGCCAGGCCCGCGTGGCCATGATCGTGGGCTCCTTGCGCTACCGCGCCCACGAGGAGCGCGAGGCCGGGTTCCTGCACCTGTTCGAGGAACAGTTTCCGCTCGTGCATGTAGTGGGCGTGCGCGAAGGCCAGGACGACGCCGAGCGCAACTACCGCCAGGCCCGCGCCCTGCTGGAGCAGCACAGCGATCTGGCCGGCATCTACAACATCGGCGGCGGGGCCGAAGGCATCGGCCGCGCGCTCAAGGAAGCGGGGCCGGAGCGCAAGGTCGTCTTCATCGGCCACGGGCTGACGCCCGATACCCGCGGGCTGCTCATCGACGGCACCATGGACGCCGTCATCACGCAGAACCCGCAGGGCGCGGTGATGAACTGCGTGCGCATCTTCGCCAACCTGCGCGACGGCCGCGAGCCGACGCAAGGGGTCGAAACCCCGCGCAGCCAGGTCATCTTTCGCGAAAACCTGCCCTGAGGCGCAGGGACTGAAGGCGCGGGCGCCGTAGCTGGCGTGCGCGCCGGGCGGCGCACCTTAGGCGCCCCCGTCCGCCGCACCGATAATCCGCGCTCCTACGTGCTTTTCTGCTGGCCTGCCACGGCCCTCGCCGCCGCCCACGCCATCAGCCTGCCGGCGCGGGTGCCGCACGCTGCAGCCCCTTCGCCGTACTATAGAAATAGTAGCTGCCTGCGCTTGATGCATAAGCGCTGCAGGCCAAAAACACCTGAAATTCCATGCAAGCCTTGCTAGACGCCATCGCGGCCATGCCCCTGCCCACCGAGGCCTGCCGCATCTTCCACGGCCGGGGCGGCATGCACCCCGGCAGCGAACCCTGGACGCTGGACGCGTATCCGCCGGTGTTCGTCGCCACCAGCTTCGCGCCGGCCACGGACGAGCAGCTGGCCGCCGTCGGCGCGGCGCTGCAGGCCCGCTGGGCGCTGGTCGCCCCGGCGGGCGAGCCGCTGAACTGGGTCTTCCAGCACCGGGGCGAGGCGCTGCGCATCGAGGGCCGTACCGACACCCGCCTGATGGCCGGCAGCGTGCCAGACCCGCACATCGTCACCGAGCAGAGCGCGCAGTTCCGCGTGCACGTGCTCCGCGGCCAGAACCACGGCCTGTTCCTGGACATGGGCGAGGGCCGGCGCTGGGTGCGCGAGCGCATCGCCGCGCACAAGGCCCTGGAGCCGCGCGCATCGCGGGGCATGAAGGTGCTGAACCTGTTTGCCTACACCTGCGCGTTCTCGGTCGCGGCGCTGCGGGGCGGCGCCCGCCACGTGGTCAACGTGGACATGGCCCGCGGCGCCATGGCCGTCGGCCAGCAGAACCACCAGCTCAATGGCCTGACCGCCGGCGCCAGCTTCCTGGCCCACGATGTCTTCAGCACCTGGGGCAAGATCACCCGCAGCGGCCCCTACGATCTGGTGATCGCCGACCCGCCCAGCTACCAGAAGGGCAGCTTTGTCGCTACCAAGGACTACGCCCGCCTGATCCGCCGCCTGCCCGACCTGCTGGCCCCTGGCGGCCATGCGCTGCTGTGCCTGAACGCGCCGGAGCTGGGCGCCGCCTTTCTGCAGGACCAGGTGCGCGAGCTGGCACCCGAGCTGCAGTTCGTGGAGCGCGTGGCCAACCCGGCCGTGTTCGCGGACGTGGACGAAGAGCGGTCGCTTAAGGTGCTGGTGTTCCGCGGCGTTTGAAGGGTAGTGCAGGGCAGTGCACTGCCGCCGCCCGAGCTGCGCTACGCCCCACCGATTCCGACCGTCACCACGCCCAGTCCCTCGCAGTGGCGGCACACCGTGCCGCCGCGCTGCCCGGAGCCGCCGCATTCGGGACAGGGCGCTTCGCCGGTGCCCGGCGTCCCTTCGGGCGCCTCGTCGCCTGGCGCCATGGGAGCGACGGGCCCGTCTTGCGGGCCGGCCGGCTGGTCGCTGGCGCCAGGGGCCTTGGCTGGAAGGCGAGAACTGGAAGGATGAGGGTGCCGGGTGTCTGGCATGCGAAGGTCCTGGACGAAGGGGTAGATGGGCCGCTGCAAGCGCTGTCCCCAGGGAGCCGGCGGTCTTGCAGAGGAAGAAAGTCACAGCGGCCCGCGCGAGCAGACTGTCGCCGAAGCCGGCCGGCAGCCATTGCGCGTGCAGGCTGGCAGATGTGCTCGCAGGTGCGTCCGGCTCTACCGCGTACTCGCTGTCGCCATGAACCGGGTCATGGCCAGCAAGGCCCGGCCGTCGGGCGTCAGGCAGTAAAGGACTGCGCACGGTCGTCCATGTCCGTCGCCCCGTACGGTTCCCGCAACGAGGCCTTTGCTGCGCATGTCCTCGAAGGCGCGGACTTCGTCGGGCCGGTGGAGAAACAGCGGCTGCCTGGCGGCAGCGGCTTGCAGAAGAGGAAAGTCCATGCTGGGCCCTTGTGAGCTGCCCTCCAGGGGCAGCGGAAGCACACAGCCGGGCGTCGTTACCCAGCGCTGACGACGAGCAGCCACCTTACCCGTTCGTCAGGGCATCGCAAGCCTTCTTACATTTGCTGTCCCCACTGTCGAGCAGGGGCGAGGAGGCTTGCGCGGGGCAGCGCCACCCCGCGTGGGCGTTGGGCGAAGGCCTGGGGCAACCCGGCCTACGCCGCGCGCAACGGCGCGTCCGCTCGGGTCATCCCATCTGTTCGATCAACTGCCATTCGGCCGCTTCCACGGGCGTGATCGACAGCCGACTGCCTTTCTGCAGAATGCGCAACCCTGCCAGCGCCGGCCTGGCGCGCAGCTCGGCCAGGGGAATGAGCCGTGTCTTGCGCAGGGCCTGCACGTCGAGCAGCAGCCAGCGGGGGGCGTCGGGTGCGGACTTGGGGTCGTAATAGGGCGATGCGGGGTCGAACTGCGTGGGATCGGGACGGGTGGCGGACGCCACGCGGGCGATGCCGGCAATGCCGGGCTGGGGGCAACTGGAGTGGTAGAACAGCACGCCGTCGCCCACCTGCATCTCGTCGCGCATGAAGTTGCGCGCCTGGTAGTTGCGCACGCCGGTCCAGGGCACGGTCGCATCGGGCGCGGCCAGGGCGTCGTCGATGGAGCATTCGTCGGGCTCGGATTTCATGAGCCAGTGGCGGACGGGGCGCAGGGGGGATGCAGCGGCGGGCGAAGACGGGTCGGCGTGGGGCATGGCGCCATTCTGGCAAAGGATGGGGAGGTGAAACCGCAGCAGGATGCGCGGACGGTGGGTGCGTAGTACCCGGCAGGCAACCCAAGTGCCGCGCGATTGCATTGCTATATGTTTTGTAGCTGTATGCGCTGATGAATAAAGCGCTGCAGGCCAAAAAGGCTTTAAGGCTTGAATAGAGAGAGGGCGGCACCCGTAGCCGCCGTGCCTACGCTAACCACCTCCACCATGCAGCGGGGCACGCGGCCGGCGCTGGCCGGTGCTGCCCCAGCGCGTATCGCCCTCGCCGGGCATCGCGAGGGGGTTGTCGCGTGGCTCGGCCAGCGGGGCGAGCAGGGCATTCAGGTCGTCTTCGCTGAACTTGGCGGCGCCGTCAGCGTCGTGGCCCAGCACGCCGCTGGCCAGGGCCTGCTTGCGGGCCTGCAGTTCCAGCATGCGTTCCTCGATGCTGCCCTCCACCACCAGGGTGTAGACGAACACGGGCAGGTCCTGCCCGATGCGGTGGGCGCGTGCCGTGGCCTGCTCCTGCACGGCCGGGTTCCACCAGGGGTCGAGGTGGATCACGGTGTCGGCGGCGGTGAGGTTCAGGCCCGTGCCGCCGGCCTTCAGACTGATGAGCAGCACGGGCGCACCGTCGTCGCCCCGGGCCTGGAAGCGCCGCACCACGGCGCCGCGCTGGCCCGGCGGTGTCTGGCCGGTGAGCATCAAGTGGGGCCGCCCCTGCGCGTCCATCTGCTCGGCCACCAGCGCCAGCAGTTCGGTGAACTGCGAGAACACCAGCACGCGGCGGCCTTCGGCGAGCAGGGCGGGCAGCAGGTCGGCCAGCAGCTCCAGCTTGGCGCGTTCGGTCTGGGGATGGACTGGGGCGCCCTTGACCAGGCGCGGGTCGCAGCAGACCTGGCGCAGCTTGAGCAGCGCGTCCAGCACGGCGATCTGCGCGCCGTCGAACGCCTGGCGCTCCAGCACGCGGCGCACCTGCTGGTCCACGCTGGTGCGCACGGCCTCGTACAGCGCGCGCTGGCGGCCCTGCAGCTGCACGCGTTGCAGCACCTCGGTGCGCGGCGGCAGTTCGGTGGCCACGTCCTGCTTGCGACGGCGCAGGATGAATGGGCGCACGCGCTGCGCCAGCAGCTGGGCGCGCAGGGTTTCGCCGTTCTCTTCGATGGGCTTGCGCCAGCGCTGGGCAAAGCTGCGCGCATCGCCCAGAAAGCCGGGCATCAGGAAGTCGAACTGCGCCCACAGCTCGCCCAGATGGTTCTCCAGCGGGGTACCTGTCAGGCACAGCGGGTGGCTGGCCTGCAGCCGGCGCAGCGCGCGGGCGCTGCGGCTGCCGGCGTTCTTGACCATCTGGGCCTCGTCCAGGACCAGCAGATGGAAGCGCTCTTCGGCCAGGGCTTCCACGTCGCGCCACAGCAGGGGGTAGGTGGTCAGCACCAGGTCGTGCTGGGCGATCTGCGCGTACCGCGCCGCGCGCGCAGGGCCGTGCAGCGTGAGCACGCGCAGGCCGGGCGCCATGCGTGCCGCCTCGGCCTGCCAGTTGAACAGCAGCGAGGTGGGCACCACGACCAGGGCCGGCGCGCGCAGGCGGCCAGCTTCCTTTTCCACCAGCACATGCGCCAGGGCCTGCGCGGTCTTGCCCAGGCCCATGTCGTCGGCCAGGATGCCGCCCAGGCGCTGGGCCCGCAGGTACTGCAGCCAGGCCAGGCCTTCCAACTGGTAGGGGCGCAGGGTGACCGACAGGCCCTGGGGTTGCGCCACGGGCTGCGGGCCGCCCAGGGCCTGCAGGCGCCGGGCCAGGGCGGCCAGGCCGGCCTCGCCCTGCAATTGCCAGGCGTTGTGGGCGTCCACCCGGTGCGCCTGCAAGAGGCCGGCGCGCAGCGCCTCGATGCGGCGGGCTTCCCAGGCGCCCAGCCGCAGCGGATCGCCGTCACGGCGCTGGCGGCGCAGCGGATCGGTGAGTAGGTCCACCATGGCGCCGACGATGGCCTTGAGCGGTGCCGCTGGCGCGTCGATGCGGCGCCCGCCGGGAGCGCGCAGGCGGATCGAGGCGTCATCGCTGATGGCGGCCATTTCGCGGGCATCGAGCCAGCGTGGATCGCGCTGCAGCAGATCGGCCAACAGAGGAGCCAGGTCGAGGCTCTCGCCGTCGATTTCCACGCCCAGCGTCAACAGCCAGGCGCCTTCGCGCTCGGGCAGGCGCAGCTTCTGCACGGGACGATCCGGGGGGGCCAGGTCGCCTGCCACCTCGCGGCCGACGACCTCGCCAGTGTCCGCAGCGAGCAGCAGCTTCCAGCGCTGCACCGGCACGCTCAGGTGCGCAAAGCCGGGGCGTACGACCACGGCCCAACCCTCCGCGCGCAATCGCGGGATCTGTTCGGCCCAGAAGTCGCCGAAGTGCGCCTCCTGCGGTAGCGTCCATACCGGGCCCAGGGTCGCACCCATCTCGCGATGGCGCCATTGCAGATGGGACGGGTCCACGGGCGCCAAGCCCAGCGCCCAGAGGCGGTCGAGGGCATCGCTCTCGGCGGCCAGGTCGCGCAGCAGGCGGACCACGGGCCCGCCCGTGTCGAACAGCTCTTGCACCGGCGCGGGTCGGCTGTTGAGCACGGTGGTGGGGGCGGGCGCTTCCCAGGTGTGGCCGGCGTCGGTGCGGTAGGTCCAGTCAACGGAGGCCAGCGTGACGGCATCGGCCCGCGGTCCGATGCGGCCGTGGGCTCGCACGCCCAGCAGCCCATCGCCGCGGGTCAGGGTCATCAAGGTGAGGCGGGGGCGGAACCGGCCGGGCACCGCGCCATCGCCGGCATCCGCTCCCGAAGGCGCAGGCGTTTGCGCCGACACCTCGCCCGTGTCGCCTGCGCGCAGAACTGCCATGGCCCGGGCCGCTTCGGCCTCGGTCAGCGGGGGCAGCTGTTGCAGCTCGGCGGCGTTGGCCTGCCGGCGCAGCGCCTCCACCCACGCGGCGACGGCGGCGGCGCGCTCAGGGGAGTCCATGGGGGCAGGCGATACAGGCGAGCGCATGGCCGCGATTGTGCCGCTGCGCCGGGCGTCGGCCGCGGTCCGGCATCGCGCAACGCCGGTCAGGCGCGGGGTGCCGGCAGAGTCAGTTGTGCGGCCTTGGCGACCTGAACGCAGTCGCGCAGGTGCTGCTCGCCCAGGTAGCGCAAGGTGGCGTAGCCCAGCGCCGCCGAAACGGCTTGGCCGGCGATAGGCACGTACTTGGCAGCTTGCTTGGCGGTCAGCCGCACGCCGACGGCCTGGGTGGCCCGCAGGATCAACTCCCGGGTGATGAACTTGCCGATCAGGACCGAGCCCACCATCGACACCGCCTTCTGCACCTGTTCGCGCTTGTGCGGCGTGAGCCGGTCGATCTGCGCGGGCGTCAGGCCGAACTCGGTATTGATCTGGGGAATCAGGCGCGAAAGCAGGGCGGCATCCACCGCCCAGTCCAGCCCAGGCACCGGCACGGCACTGGCGACGGACGCGATCAGCGCCCGCCGGTGCAGTAGCCGGCGGCTGCGGTCAATGGCGGCTTCCAGCGCCGCATCGCCCTCTGCGAGGACGTGCGACGGGATGGGGCGGGCGCGCAGGGCCATGGCGGCCGGGGTCTTTGCTGAAGCGGATCAGCCGGTCAGGACTTGCGCCGAAGCATGCCGTACAGCACCAGCAGCACGATGGCACCGACGATGGACGCGATCCAGCCTGCGGGCTCGCCCTGCTGGTACCAGCCCACCGCCACGCCCACGTAGGTCGCCAGAAGCGAACCTGCCACGCCGAGCAGGATGGTCATGATCCATCCCATCTTGTCATCACCGGGCTTGATCGCACGGGCCAGCAAGCCCACCACCAAACCGACAAGCAGCACACCCAGAAAAGACATCATGGTCTAGCTTTCACAAAAGGAGGACAGGAAGGACAGGCCTTCGGTGGCGGGACTGTAGACCGGGCAACGGCGGGGCTCTGTCGGACAAGGGCGAACGACGGACCGCCGGAGCGCAACCGGCCGGCTTTGCACACGCCGTCATGGCGATGCCTTGTGGGAGATGTCTCACAGTCGGGAGCGGATTGGGCCGATGCCCGAGGGAAGGGGCGCTCCTTAATCTTTGCACCAATGCCCGTCCGGCCTTCTATTTTGGACGGCGCCCCTCACACCGGAGTGAAGCCACATGACCGTTCTGTCTGCCCAAGCCCGTTCTACCTGTGCTGCCGCGCTGGCCGCCTTGGCGCTGGCGGGCTTGCCCGGAATGGCCGTCGCACAGAACGACGCCGTGTCGCTGGACCGAGGCAGCAAGGCGGACGTCACGCCGGAGCAGCGCTACCAATCCGCCATCCGCGAAGCCGGTGGCGGCCTCAAGATCGCTCTGGCGGAATGCAAGCAGTCGGCGAGCGCAGAACGCAAGGGCTGCGAAGCCGAGGCGCGGCAGCGCTACAAGGAAGACATGGAGCAGGCCCGCGCCATGCGCAAGAACCCGGCAGCCCGGCCGGTCGATGTGCAGGGGGATCCGATCCGAAGCACCGAGACCACGACCATCTTGAGGCCGTGAGCCATGGCGCCTGGCTCGATCAGCGTTTGGATGCGGCGGACAGGCTGTCGGCCTCGTCGGCCTGGACGCGGCGGGCGCCATTGAAGCGGCGCTGCCAGTAGGCGACGCTCATGTCTTCCACACGCACTTCGGCGCCGCTGCGCGGGGCATGGATGAACTTGCCATCGCCGACGTAGATGCCGACGTGGCTGAAGGCGCGCCGCATGGTGTTGAAGAACACCAGATCGCCCGGTTGGAGGTCCTTCTTGTCGATCACCTCGGTCGCAGCAGCCTGTTCGTTGGCGCGGCGGGGCAGCACCATGCCCTTGGCCTGTTCGAAGATCGCGCGTACGAAGCCGCTGCAGTCGAACCCGGTTTCGGCACTGTTGCCGCCGCGGCGGTACGGAACCCCCAGGAAGCCCATGGCGGTGGAGACGAGTTCGGTGGTGCGGTCGGCAACGTCATGTCGAACATCCTGGAGGTGGGCCAGGAGGCCGCGCTCGGCCAGAATCCGATCCACTTCATCCGAAGTGGCGGTGCTGGGCGCAGCGTAAGCATTCGCACAAACAAGTAACAAAAGGCAGAACCAACGAGACATGGGGCGCGAGGGTAACACGCTTGTCCAAAAATCCATTCGTAAGAAATGTTGCAAGTCATTGATTTCATGAGAATTCAGGGTCGATAGTTTTTGCCTTATTTGCGGAATTGCCACCTTTTTCAGGGGCAGGAAACCCTTAAACGACCTGTCCAACGGGCGATTGGCGGTCCCCTCGCTTGCCCGCTCCCAAATTTGCAACAAAACGCACACTTAGCCCATATGGGGCGTAAGGCAGCTGCTATGGTTGCAATAGCGCACCGCTTCCGGTTACATCGCTCACGTCCGGACCGCTCCGAGCCCGACTGCGCGACGCGCGATGGTGGCACCGCGTGCATTTCAGGAAGCCACCGCGCCTGGCAGCCCGGAGGGCCGATGCTTAAAGGGACCATGGCTTTGCGCGGACACGCCGATCCCGGCCTGCGACAATCGCCCGCTGATCGCTGACTGACCTTTCTCTGCCGGCTTCCCTCCGGCCATGCCCATGCTGCTTGACGCCCTTGAATCCCAACTCGTGCTGGTGGACTACCAGGAACGCCTGATGCCGGCCATCTTCGAAGGCCCGGCCGTGCTGGCCAACGCCGTGCGGCTGGCCCAGATCGCGCAAATGCTGGACGTGCCTGTGTGGGGTACCGAGCAGAACCCCTCCCGCCTGGGGTCGAACGATCCCGCCTTGCGCGCGCTGTGCCGCAAGACCCTCGCCAAGATGCATTTCAGTGCGGCGGAAGAGGGCCTTGGCGAATGGCTGCGCCCCCCGGCCCGCCCGCAGCAGGGCGGCAATGCCCGCAGCCTGCCGCGCCATCTGCAAAAGCCTGCCCAGGCGCCGGCCGATGAGCGCGCCACCATCGTCCTGGCCGGTTGCGAAGCCCATGTCTGCCTGCTGCAGACAGCGCTGGATCTGCTGGAGGACGAGTTCGAGGTGTGGGTGGTGACGGATGCCTGCAGCTCGCGCACCGAGCGCAACCGCGACGCCGCGTTCGACCGCTTGGCCGGGGCCGGCGCCGAACTGGTCACCACCGAGATGGTGGCTTTCGAATGGCTGCGCAGCTGCGAGAACCCGGTGTTCAAGGATGTGCTGGCGCTGGTGAAGTAAGGCCTTTGGCGGCGGGGGAGGCGCGCCTGCAAGGGGCGTGCGGCGGGAGTGCGGCCAAGCCGCGCGGTGTGGCGCGCACAGGGTTTTCCGCAGGGCGCGGAGTCAGCCTGGCGCAAGAGCGCGCCCAATAATGGAATCTCCAGAACAAGGGCCGCGCGCACCCGCGCAGACGGCCCGCAAGGAGACACCATGGGCCGCTACGCCGATTTCTACCGGCGCTCCATCGACGAGCGTGACGCTTTCTGGGCCGAGCAGGCCCGCCTGATCGACTGGCAGACACCGCCCGCGCACGTCTGCGACTACGCCCACCCTCCCTTCGCGCGCTGGTTCGTGGGCGGCACCACCAACCTGTGCCACAACGCGGTGGACCGGCACCTGGCCCACCGGGCCGCCCAACCCGCGCTGGTGGCGATCTCGACGGAGACAGGCTCCGAGCGGACCTATTCGTTTGCGGAGCTGCACGCCGAGGTGCAGCGCATGGCGGCTGTTTTGCAGACGCTGGGGGTTCGGCAGGGCGACCGGGTGCTGATCTACATGCCCATGGTTGCCGAGGCCGCGTTCGCCATGCTGGCCTGTGCACGCATCGGGGCGCTGCACTGCGTCGTCTTCGGTGGCTTCGCGGCGGGCGCGCTGGCATCGCGCATCGACGATGCGGAGCCGGTGGCCATCATCAGCGCCGATGCGGGCTCGCGCGGCGGCAAGGTCGTACCGTACAAGCCGCTGCTGGACGAGGCGCTGCGTCTGGCGCGGCACCAGCCGCAAGCGGTGCTCATGGTCAACCGCGGTCTGGCCCCCATGCCGCTGCACGCCGGGCGCGACCACGACTGGGCATCGATGCGTGCGCGGCACCTGCAAGCGCAGGTGCCCTGCGCCTGGGTGGAGGCTACGCACCCGAGCTACACCCTCTACACCAGCGGCACCACCGGCAAGCCCAAGGGCGTGCAGCGCGACACCGGCGGCTATGCCGTGGCGCTGGCGGCCAGCATGCGGCACATCTTCGGGGTGGAGCCCGCGGTGGGCGGGACGTCGCCGGGCGTGTTCTTCGCCACCAGCGACATCGGCTGGGTGGTGGGCCACAGCTACATCGTCTACGGGCCGCTGCTGGCCGGCATGACCACCGTGTTCTACGAGGGGCTGCCGACGCGGCCGGATGCCGGCGTGTGGTGGAGCATCGTCGAGAAGTACGGCGTGACGCACATGTTCTCCGCGCCCACGGCGGTGCGCGTGCTCAAGAAGCAGGACCCGGCCCATCTGCAAGGGCACGACCTGTCCACCCTGCGCGCGCTGTGGCTGGCCGGCGAGCCGCTGGACGAGCCCACGGCGCAGTGGATCAGCCAGGCACTGCAGGTGCCCATCATCGACAACTACTGGCAGACCGAGACGGGCTGGCCCATCCTCACGCTGAGCAATGGCGTGGAGCCGCAGGCTTCGCGCTTCGGCAGCCCCGGCCGAGCGGTGTACGGCTACGACGTGAAGCTGATCGACGAGCATACGGGCGAGGAGCTGACCGAACCGAACCAGAAGGGCGTGGTCGCCATCGAGGGACCGTTGCCGCCCGGCTGCATGCAGACCGTGTGGCGCGATGACGACCGTTTCGTGAACACCTATTGGAAGAGCGTGCCGGGCCGGCTGGTCTACAGCACCTTCGACTGGGGCATCCGCGACGCGGACGGCTACTACTTCATCCTGGGCCGCACGGACGACGTCATCAACGTGGCCGGCCACCGGCTGGGCACGCGCGAGATCGAGGAATGCATCGCCGCACACCCGGCGATCGCCGAGGTGGCCGTGGTCGGTGTAGCGGATGCCCTCAAGGGCCAGGTGGCCATGGCGTTCGCCGTGGTGCGCGACGCGGCCGCGACGGGGGACGACGCCGCGCGCTTGCGCCTGGAAGGCGAGGTGATGAAGCTGGTGGACGGCCGCCTGGGCGCCGTGGCCCGGCCGTCCCGCGTGCACGTCGTCACGGCGCTGCCCAAGACGCGCAGCGGCAAGCTGCTGCGGCGCGCCCTGCAGGCGGTGGCCGAACACCGCGACCCGGGCGACCTGACCACGATGGAAGACCCGGCAGCACTGCAGCAGGTGAAGGCGCTGGTGGGCTGAGCGGCTGGCGCCTCTTTCTGACGAGGCAGGGCCGCTGCCGGCGGACCGGCTGGATTGCTATTGCGCAAGGCTTGCGCCCCGGTGCTCAGGCGCCCTGGTACGATTGCTATTAATATTATAGCTGCATGCGCTTGATGGGCGGGCGCAGAGGGACGATTGGGCTCAGAACGTGTTTACGATCTCGCAGGGGCCGCGTTGAAGCGCAATCGGGAGGAGTGGATGCTTCGGATGCGCCGCATGGGCTTGTGCCCATGCAAGCATTCAAGGCGTTCAATCGCCCGATTTCGCTCCAACCCTTCGGGCAGTGGTCTTTGCGGGCGGTCTGCGGCGTTGCGGCGCTGGTGGATAGCCGAGCTATCCACTGCGCACCGCGCCTTGCATCCCCTCCCGCAAACGCCACTGCGCGGCCCCAGGGAGATCGTAAACACGTTCTCAAAGCGGCCGACCCCGCTGCCAGGCTGGTGGCGCAGTCCACCCGGCGGCCCAGGCGGCGAATTCGGCCGCCGGCATGGGCCGGGCGATGCAGTAACCCTGGGCGTGGGTGCAGCCCATCTGCAGCAGCATCTGGCCCTGCTCGACGGTTTCCACGCCTTCCGCCACGATGCGGTAGCCGAAGGAGCGCGCCAGGCCGATCACGCCCTGCACGATGGCCAGGTCGCCCGGGTCGGTCATCATCCCGTGCACGAAGCTCTGGTCGAGCTTGAGGTGGTCCATGGGCAGGCGGCGCAAATAGGTCAGCGACGAATAGCCGGTGCCGAAGTCGTCCAGCGAGACGGTGACGCCCAAGGCGCGCAGCTGCGCCAGTTCGGCCGCCACATGGTCGATGTCGTAGAGGGCGGCGCTCTCGGTGATCTCCAGGTCCAGCAGGCGCGCCGGTACGCCGGGGTGGCGTGTCAGGCAGGCGGCCATCCAGGTTGCGAACCCCTGCTGCTGCAAGTGCGGTGCGGCCACGTTCACGCTGACCGGCAGATCCAGTCCCTGCGCCTGCAGCTGGGCGGCGAGGGCGAGCGCGCTGTCGATCACCCATTCGCCGAAGGGCACTTCCATGGCGCCGTGGTGGATCAGCGGCAGGAACGCCGCCGGCGCCAGCACGCCGCGGTCGGGGTGTGCCCAGCGGGCCAGCGCCTCCGCTCCGACCACCACGCCCCGGCGCATGTCCACCTTGGGCTGCAGGTACAGCACGAACTGGCCCTGCGCCAGGGCCTGGGCCAGCTGCGCACTCTGTTCGCGCTGGGTCTGCAGGGCGCGCTCCTGCGCGGCGTCGAAGGCATGGAAGCGGTTGCGGCCCGCCTGCTTGGCGGCGTACATGGCCTGGTCGGCGTGGCGCAGCAGCGTGTCGGCATCGGCACCGTCCTCCGGATACAGCGTGTAGCCGATGCTGGCCGTGACGATGACCCGCTCCGCCCCCAGCGCATAGGGCGCGGCGATGCGCTGCATCAGCGACTGCAGCAGGGCTTCGCACTGCGTGCGCGAATCCAGGTCGGGCAGCAGGACCACGAACTCGTCGCCGCCCAGCCGGGCCACGCAGTCCGTGGACCGCAGGGCCTGCTGCAGGCGCTGCGCCACACTGACCAGCAGCCGGTCGCCCGCGCCGTGGCCCAGGCGGTCGTTGACGGGCTTGAAGCCGTCCAGATCGAGATAGGCCACGGCCAGCTGGTGGGACGCGTGCTGCGCCTGCGCCATGGCGTCCAGGAGTTGGTCCGCCAGCAGCACGCGGTTGGGCAGGCCGGTGAGGGCGTCGTAGTGCGCCAGCTTCTGCAGCAGCTCCTGCTGGTTGTGCTGGTGGGTCACGTCGATGCAAACCCCCACCATGCGCTGCGGCTCGCCGCCCGCACCGTATTCCACGATCTTGCCCACGCTGCGCACCCAGCGTCCGCCGCCCTGCGGCCGCTGGATGTGCCAGGTGGCGTCGAAGGGCGTGGCCGGATGGGCGCGGTGCCGGGCCAGCTCCGCACGCACGTCCTGCAGGGCGGTGGGCGTCATACCGGACTGCCACAGCGGGCTTTCGCTGGAAATGTCGCCCTGCGCAGGCAGGCCGAGCGTTTCGCGCCAGCGCGCGTCGCCGCTGAGCATGCGCGTCTGCATGTTCCAGTCCCACAGCCCCAGTGCTGCGGCGGAGATGGTGAGGGACAGCTGCTCCTCGCGTTCGCGCACGCGCTGCTCGGCCCGCACGCGGTCGGTGATGTCCAGGATGGCGAACAGCCAGCAGGCCTCTCCGTGGATGTCGATCGGCCGCATGGACTGCAGTATGGTGCGCCGCTCGCCGCTGCGCGTGGTCATCACCAGCTCGCGGTTGACCAGCTGTCCGTCACGGTTGGCGACTTCCACGAGCTGCTCCCGTGCCTCGGGCGTGAAGATGCCCAGCCCGACGACGGTGTTCTCCACGGCCTGCGCCCGCGTGTAGCCCAGCGCCTTTTCCCAGGCGGGGTTCACATCCACATAGCGGCCGTCGCTGCGGCGCGACAGGCCGATGGGGTAGGGCAGCAGCTGGAACATGGCGCCAAACCGTTCCTCGGAGCGGCGCAGGCGCTCGTCGGCCCGCTGGCGTTCGTCGATGTCCTGCATCACGCCGCGCACGCGGGCGATCACGCCGTTCTCCACGATCGATTCGCCGTGCACGCGCACCCACACCTGCCGGCCGTCGGCGCGGATGATCTCGATGTCGATGCTCCAGGAGGAGGGGTGCGCCAGGGCGTAGCGCATCTGCTCGACCACCTTGGCGCGCCAGGCGGGCGCCACGAATGCGGTCAGATAGTCGCGCGGCAGCGGCGCATGCTGCGGCAGGCCGTGGATGTCGAAGCACACGTCCGACCAGTACACCAGGCCGGCGCGGGCGTCGTGCTCCCACACGCCCAGCCGTGCCAGCCACCCGGCCTGCTGCAGCAGCCGGTGGGCCGCCACCAGCTCTTCGCGCACACGCTGCTCCTGCGTCATGTCGCGGAACACGAACACCACACACTCGTGCGCGGCTATGCGGGCCGTGCGGGCCGACAGCAGGCCAGGCACCGCCGCGCTGCCGCTGTGTGCGGTCAGCGGCAGGTTGCTCACTTCGCCGTGCAGGCGCAGGCCGTCCATCAGCGCCGCGCGTTCGGCCGCGGACGGCCAAAGATCCAGCTCCAGCAGCTTCTTGCCGACCACGTCCGTGCGCTCGCAGCCGATGAGCCGGGTGAACGCGGGGTTCACGTCCACGAAGCAGCCGTCGGACACGCGCACGATACCTGCGGGATCGGGCAGGGTTTCATAGACCGTCGTGTACTTGGCTTCCGAGGCCTGCAGCGCCTCTTGCAGCTCGTGGTGTTCGGTGATGTCCAGGTCCATCCCCGCGAGCCGCAGCGGCAGGCCGGCGGCGTCGCGCTCGATGACCTGTCCGCGCGAGATGAGCCATCGCCAGCGGCCTTGGTCGTCGCGCATGCGGAACTCGGCGTAGTAGCTGTCCTGCAGTCCGTTCATCGCCCGGTGCAGCTGCTCGCCGATGCGGGCCAGGTCGTCGGGGTGGCGGCGCGCGTTCCAGCGTTGCCAGTCTGTCGTGCCCGTGGCACCGTCGCCCCGCAGCCCGAAGGCGCGGTAGAAGCTGCCATGGCAGGAAAAGCGCTGGGTGCGCACGTTCCACTCCCAGCGCCCGCCACCGGATGCGTCGATGGCCGCCTGCAATTCGTTCTCGCGGCGGCGCAGTTCGCACAGCGACGCGGCGCGGCTGCGGACCAGCGCGATGCCGCCGCCCAGCAGCAGCCCGCCCAGCGCATAGCGCCAGGGAATGCCCTGCCACTGCGGCCACGCGGTTGCCGCGAAAGGCTGCGGTAGCGAGAGCAGGGCCGGCAGGTGCGCCCACAGCGCAATCAGCACCGGCGGCGTGAAGGCCATGCCGGCCAGGCCCAGCCAGGGGTGGAGGCGCCGGCGCTGGCTGGCCTGATGCCACCCGCTTCCGGCCGCCCACAGCAACAGCGCCTGCAAGGCCACCGTGCCGAGAGGGGCCGGGCCATGCACGGCCAGCAGCAGGGCCGCCGCCGCGCCCGCGGCCACGCCCCCGGCCATCGGCCCGAAGAAAAAGCCGCAGGCCACGACCACCGTGGGATGCAGGTAGATGCCGGACTGCACCTCGGGCAGGGGCATCAGTGCGGTGACGGCGGCCGTGATGCAGCCGCTGACGGCGCCGGCCAGGCAGCGGGCGCTGCGCGAAGGCTGCATCAGCCTGCCGGCCGGCACGCAGGCCAGCAGGGCGATCACGGCCAGGTACAACAGGCCGAGGACGACCAGGTTACTGGCCATGGCCCGCTCCGCAAAGGGCTCCGCCGCGGCCGGACGCGCAGCCGGTCGGCGAGGACGGCAGGGAGAAAACCATAGCGCCGAGTGTAGGTGGAATGCCGCCCGCCCAAGCCTGCCGCGGCCGCTCCGCACTGCTGGTTTCCACGGGGCGGGTTGCCGGCCGGCCGCCCGTCCGATGCCCGCCCGCCAGGGCTATCGCGGGCCGGGCGCCGGCTGTCGCCGCGGCCCGATGAGCCCGGTCGACAGCATGGTGCCGCACACGATCACCAAGCCGCAGCCCACCATCCAAGGGGTAACGGCTTCGTGCAGGAACAGAGTGCCGTAGGCCACCGCGAACACGGGCGCGAGGAAGGTGACGGCCAGCGCGCGGCTGGGGCCGGCATGGGCGATGAGGCGGAAGTACAGGATGTAGGCCACGCCGGTGCACAGCACGGCGATGGCGGCGATGGCCAGCCAGGCGCGCAGGCCGGGCATCTGCGCCGGCCACAGCCAGACGGTGGGCAGCGCCAGGCCCAGCGCGGCCCCGATCTGGCTGCCGGTAGCGGTCGCCAGCGGCGGGATGCCCGTGAGGTAGCGCCGGGCGAAGCTGGCGGCCAGCGCGTAGCAGGTCGACGCCGCGAGGCAGGCCGCCATGGCCCAGCCGGCGTGGGGGCCGGCCGCCGCCGTGCCCGCGGGGGCGCGCCAGGCCAGCAGCGCCACGCCGACGAAGCCCAGCGCCAGGCCCAGCCAGCGCACGCGGGCGATGCGGTCGCCCAGCCACACCCAGGCCACCAGCGCGCCGAACAGCGGCACCGTGGCGTTGAGGATGGAGGTGAGCCCGGTGGCGAGGTGCATCACCGCCCAGGCGAAGAGCGCGAACGGAATGGCCGAGTTGATGAGGCCCGCCAGCAGGATGGGACGCCAGTGGGCGCGCAGTGCGGGCCACTGGCCCTGCCGCAGCAGGATGGGCAGCAGGAACGCCGCCGCCAGCCCGACCCGCAATCCCGCCGTGGGCAGGGGACCGAACTGCGACGCCCCCAGCCGCATGAACAGGAACGACGCGCCCCACAGGGCGGAGAGCAGGACGAATTCGCCCAGCCAGGCCGGGCCGGCCGTGGCCGTCGACGGCGCGCCGCTCATGCGCGCAGGCCCTGCGGGCGTGCTGCCGGCGTGCCCGCATGCGGCGGCGCAGGCTCTGGACCGGCGGCGGCGGGGTCGGCAAACGCCACGGCCACGCCCTCGCGCCGCAGCAGCGCCACCTTGCGCGGCAGGCCGCCGGCGTAGCCCGTCAGCGCGCCGCCCGATCCCAGCACGCGGTGGCAGGGCACGACCACGCTGACCGGGTTGCGGCCGACGGCCGCGCCCACGGCACGTACGGCCAGGGGCCGGTCCAGCATCCGGGCGAGGGCGGCATAGCTGCGCGTTTGACCGGCGTCGATTCGCAGCAGCGCCTGCCACACCGCCTGCTGGAAGGGTGTGCCGCCCGACAGGTCCAGCGGCAGGTCGAACCGGGCGCGTTCGCCACTGAAGTACTGCTGCAGCTGCGTGGCGGCGTTGCGCAGCACCGGGTGGGCGGTGTCCTCGGGCCAGGCGGTGGGGCCGTCCAGCCACGGGGCCGGCTGGTGCCGCTGCCCGTCGAACCACAGGCCGCACAGGCCGGCGGGGGAGGCGGCCAGGCGCACATCGCCGAGCGGTGTGGCGATGCGGGTCTGGACGGTGTGGGGGTGGAAGTGCATGGGGTTGCCTCCGGGTTAAGGGTGTTTTTGGCCTTTGGCGCTTGCTGGATAAGCGCAGTCAGCTATGTTTTTGATAGTGCATGGCTGGCCGAGCCCTGGGCCCAGGCACGCACCACCGCGTAGCTGCGCCAGGGGCGCCAGGCCTGCGACGCTGCCGCCGCCGCTACGGCCGGCCGCGGCGCCCCCTGCACGCCCAGCGCCTTGTGCAGCGCCACGTCGCCGGCGGGGAAGGCGTCGGGCCAGCGCAGCGCGCGCATGGCGATGTACTGCGCCGTCCAGTCGCCGATGCCGGGCAGGGCGCACAGCGCGGCCGTGGTGGTGGGCACGTCGGCGGAAGGGGCCAGCGACAGCGCACCGTTGTCCACGGCCTGCGCCAGGGCCACGATGGCGGCCTGGCGCTGGCGCACGATGCCCAGCTGTCCGAGCGCATCGCCCTCGGCGGCAGCCAGTGCGGCGGGGGTGGGAAAGAGCCGGCGCAGCGTGGGCCAGGGCGTCTCCAGCGGTTCGCCGAAACGCTCCACCAGGCGCTGCGCCAGGGTGCGGGCCGCGGCCACGGTGATCTGCTGGCCCAGCACCGCGCGCACGGCCAGCTCGAAGCCGTCGAACGCGCCCGGCACGCGCAGACCGTCGCCGTGGGGGAAGTCGGTGTGCAGCACGGCGTTGATGGCCGCGGGGTCGGCATCCAGGTCGAGCAGGGCCCGCACGCGGGCGATCACCTGGGGCAGCACCGGCAGCAGGCTGTCGCTGGTGCGCAGCAGCACCAGCGGGCGCACCGGATCGAACTCGGCGCTCACCCAGCCGCGCACGGCCTGCGGACCGTGCCCCAGCTGCACGGTGCGGCGCAACCCCAGCGGGCCGGCCGGGTCCGCGCCCACATCCTCCAGCCCCGTGATCTGCCGCTGCGCAAAGAAGCGCAGCAAGGCCGCCGCGTCGAGCGGCGGGCGGTAGGCCAGGCGCACGGTGGCGCCGCCGTTGCCACTGGTTCCGGTCGCGCCGGTACGCCGCAGCTGCGTCGGGTTGAGCCGGTAGTGCTGCGCAAAGGCCGCGTTGAAACGGCGCACGCTGCCGAACCCGCTGGCCAGGGCGACCTGCGTGACGGGCAGGTCGGTATCGGTGAGCAATTGCTTGGCGGTGAGCAGGCGCCGCGTTTGAACATATTGCAGCGGTGATACGCCCAGCGCCGCCTCGAAGATGCGCCGCAGGTGCCGGTCCGTCACGCCCAGCCGGGCCGCCACGGCCGCCATGCCCGGAGCGGCAGACTCCGCGCTGGCCTGGGCCAGACCTTGCGCGTCGAGCAGGCGCAGCGCCTCGCGCACGAGGATGTCCGACGCGTCCTGCGTGGACCAGAGCAGCGCGCGCGGCGCCAGCTCCGGCCGGCAGCGCAGGCAGGGGCGGAAGCCCGCCTTCTCCGCCTGCGCGGCCAGGGTGAAGAAGCGGCAGTTCTCGCGCCGGGGCGTACGCACGGCGCAGACGGGCCGGCAGTAGATGCCGGTGCTGGTCACTCCGGTGAAGAAGCGGCCGTCGAAGCGTGCGTCCCGCGCGGCCAGCGCCAGGTAGCGCGCATCTTCGAGCGGTTCGTCCTGCGGTGGCGGAAGGGCGGCGGGCATGGGCGCATCATAGGTGCGCACCCGCCGGGCGCTGGCCGTTTCCGGACCTGTGCCTGCCGGGGACCGGCCCCCCCCTTTATCGTTCAATGGCGCTGCTGCCCGTGCCGCCAGGGCAGGGCGGCGCTGCCTGTACACCGGCCGCCGGTGCTGCTGCGGAGCCGCGGCTGCGGGTATAGCGGTTCTTGCCGCTCTGCTTGGACGCGTACATGGCCTGGTCGGCCAGCCGCATGAGCTGCTCGGGCGTGTCGGCATCCAGCGGGTACACCGCATAGCCGATGCTGGCCGAGACGAAGCCCTGGCCATCGGGCAGGGTGACGGGTTGGTTCACCACGTCCAGCACGCGCTGCAGCACGGGGACGCAGTCCTCGGGCTGGCGCAGCTGTCCCAGCAGCAGCACCATCTCGTCGCCGCCCAGGCGGGCCAGCGTCTCCTCGCTGCGCAGCAGGCGCTGAATGCGGCGCCCTACCTCGATCAGCAGCACATCGCCGGCCTCGTGGCCATGCTGGTCGTTGACCTGCTTGAAGCCATCCAGGTCCAGGTAGCAGACGGCCATCAGCGACTGGTGGCGCTGCGCCTGCGACAGCGTCTGCCGCAGGCGGTCGTTGAGCAGGCGGCGGTTGGGCAGGCCGGTCAGGCTGTCATAGAGCGCGAACTGCTCCAGCTCCTGCTCGTAGGCCTTGATGTCGCTGATGTCGCTGATCACCACGATGTAGTGGTGCGGCGCGCCGTCCTCGGCCGTGACGGCGGCGATGGACACGCGCTGCATCAGGCCGCCGCTCGGCCCCCGGCCCATCAGCTCGCCCTGCCAGTGCCCTTGGGCGTGCACCGTGTCCCAGATGGTGGTGAAGTCCTGCAGTTCGCCCCAGCCGTCCTCCTGGGCCACGTCCTCGTACAGCTCGTGCACGAAGCGGCCCAGGCCCTGCGAGCGGGGCACGCCCGTCATGCGCTCGAAGGCGGGGTTCACATCCACGATGGTGCGGTCGGCGGCGAGGATGAGGACCGCCTCGTAGCTGTACTCGAACACGCTCGCGGCAATGCTCAGCTGCGTCTCGGCCTCCTTGGCCGCGCTCAGGTCGGTCATGAAGCCCACGAACAGCGGCCCGTTGGGCGTATCTGCGCGCCCGATCCCCAGCCGCAGCGGCACCTGGCTGCCGTCCTTGCGCACGCCCTGCACCTCGCGGCCGGTCCCGATGATGTGGGCCTCGCCCGTCTGCAGGTAGCGGCGCAGGTAGCTGTTGTGCGCCGCGCGGTGCGGCTGCGGCATCAGCATGCGCACGTTGCGGCCCAGCACCTCGGCCGGCGTCCAGCCGAAGATGCGCTGGGCGGAATGGTTGAAGCTCTGCACGATGCCATGCTGGTCGATGGTGATGATGCCGTCCACGGCGGTATCCACCAGCGCCCGCAGCCGGGATTCGCTGCGGTCCACCTTGCGGTACAGGTCGCGGTAGCGCAGCAGGCCGTTGATGACGCCCACGAAGGTGGCCACGCCCAGCGTCACGAAGGCCACCGTCAGCGCCAGGGTGGTGACCCATTCCGGATTGCCGGCGGGCACGGCGTCGCCCGGGCCGACGAAGCGCGCCGCAGCCATGGCGGTGTAGTGCATGCCCGAGATGGCCGTGCCCATCACGCAGCCGGCGATCAGGTTGGCCACCCAGGGCGACATGCCGCTGTGCTGCTGCAGCGGAAACCGCACCCACAGCGCCAGCATGGCCAGCAGCACCGCGACGGCAATGGACGCGGCGAACCAGGCGGGGTCGTAGCGCAGATGCGGCGTCATCTGCATGGCCGCCATGCCCCCGTAGTGCATGGCGCCGATGCCGGCGCCCACGAGCGCGCCGCCGGCCAGCAGCTGCCAGCGGTTGACCTTGCGCCGCGCCAGCAGGCCCAGGGCGACCCAGCTGGCCGCCAGCGCCGGCAGCATCGACGCCAGGGTGGTGGGCACGTCGTAGTGCACGCTGGTGCAGAGGGTGAAGGCGAGCATGCCGATGAAATGCATGGCCCAGATGCCGACGCCGAGGGCGATCCCGCCCGACACCAAGGCCATGGTGCGGTGCAGCGCCTCGTGGGCCGCCGCAGCCTGGGCGGCCAGCTGGAGGGCGAGGCCGGAGGTCAGCACCGCCACGCCGATGGACAGCGCCACCAGAAGCGGGTCGTAGACCCCGGTCAGCAAGAGGCCGGGGGGCACCGCTTCCTGCAGGAAGAATTGATCCAGCATCCGTTTTCGTCCTCCCGATCGATTCCGGTTGGGCCACCGGTTGTTACACAAATCATGGAGGCAACCGGCGCGCGCGGCAAGCGCGGCGATGCGAAAACCCCGCGGCACGCCGGACACGGAGGGGGGAAATGTCGCGCAGGTGACGGCTCCGGACGGGCCGACCAGATGGGGAACAAGCAGGGCAGCAGCGCCGCTCGCGTGTCGGTGTGGTCAGGCCGCGGCTTCAAGCCCGGCGGCGAAATGTGCGCGCGTGGCCTGCTCGGCGGCCGCAGCGTCTCCGGCAGCGATCGCTTGCAGGATGGCCGCGTGCTCGTGCAGCGAGTCCTCGATGCGCCCGTGCTTGAGCAGGGAGTTGTGGCGGTTGAGCTTCATCACCTTGCGCAGGTCGGCCACCATCTGGTTGCGCCAGCGGTTGCTGGCCAGTTCCAGCAAGCGCATGTGGAAGCGCTCGTTCAGCGCGAAGAAGCGGTCCCGGTCGCCGGTGGCGGCTGCCAGCTCGGCGTGCAGGGCTTGCAATTCACCGACCTGCGCAGGAGTAGCGCGGGCGGCCACCACGCCGGCGGCGTCGCTCTCCAGCAGGGCCAGCAGGTGGTAGACCTCCTGCAGATCCTGATCGGACACCTCGGTGACGTAAGCGCCGCGGCGCAGCTTCATGGTTACCAGGCCTTCGGCCGCCAGCACCTTCAGGGCCTCGCGCAGGGGCGTGCGGCTGATGCCGAATTCTTCTGCGATCTTCAGTTCGTCGATCCAGCTGCCGGGCTCCAGCTCGCGCCGGAAGATACGCTGGCGCAACTGCTCCGCCACCTCTTCGTAGAGGGCGCGCGGAGTGAGGGTGACGGCTGCGGACATGGCGAAAATGTACTTCAAAAACTATAAATTAATAATTACGGCGGCGTAGAATGCAATTGACGCGCACGTAAACGTAAACTGGTTGCCTGCTCCGCAAGCCCGCCCAGGGGGCCACCGGCGACCTCTTTCTTGGATATACGAGACACATGAGCCGCAGCACACCCGATCCGCTCTTCCAGCAGGCCAACCTGGCCGCCTGGACCCAGGCCGCCGCCAAGTCCGCTCCCGGCGGTGATGTGAATGCGCTCAACTGGGTCACCCCGGACGGCATCACGGTGAAGCCGCTCTACACCGCAGAGGACACGGCCGGCCTGCCTTATGCGAACACGCTGCCCGGCTTCGAGCCCTACCTGCGCGGCCCGCAAGCCACCATGTACGCGGTGCGGCCCTGGACGATTCGCCAGTACGCGGGCTTCTCCACCGCCGAGGAATCCAACGCCTTCTACCGCAAGGCGCTCGCCGCGGGCGGGCAGGGGGTGAGCGTGGCGTTCGACCTGGCCACCCACCGCGGCTACGACTCCGACCACCCCCGCGTGACCGGCGACGTGGGCAAGGCCGGCGTGGCCATCGATTCGGTCGAGGACATGAAGATCCTCTTCGACCAGATTCCGCTGGACAAGGTGAGCGTGTCCATGACCATGAACGGCGCCGTGCTGCCAGTGCTGGCCGGCTACGTGGTGGCGGCGGAAGAGCAGGGCGTGCGCCAGGACCAGTTGAGCGGGACCATCCAGAACGACATCCTCAAGGAGTTCATGGTCCGCAACACCTACATCTACCCGCCCAAGCCCTCGATGCGGATCATCGGCGACATCATTGGCTACACGGCCAAGCACATGCCGAAGTTCAATTCCATATCGATCAGCGGCTACCACATGCAGGAAGCCGGTGCCAACCAGGCGCTGGAGCTGGCCTTCACGCTGGCCGACGGCAAGGAGTACGTGAAGACCGCCATCGCCTCGGGCCTGGACGTGGATGCCTTTGCCGGGCGCCTGTCGTTCTTCTGGGCCGTGGGCATGAACTTCTACCTGGAGATCGCCAAGATGCGTGCCGCGCGCCTGCTGTGGTGCCGCATCATGAAGGAGACGGGCGCCAAGAACCCCAAGAGCCTGATGCTGCGCACCCACAGCCAGACCAGCGGCTGGAGCCTGACCGAGCAGGACCCGTACAACAACGTGGTGCGCACCACCATCGAGGCCATGGCGGCGGTCTTCGGCGGCACTCAGAGCCTGCACACCAACGCGCTGGACGAAGCCATCGCCCTGCCCACCGAGTTCAGCGCCCGCATCGCGCGCAACACGCAGCTCATCATCCAGGAAGAGACGCACATCACCAACGTGGTCGACCCCTGGGCCGGCAGCTACATGATGGAGTCGCTGACCCAGGAGATGGCAGACGCCGCCTGGAAGATCATCGAGGAGGTCGAAGCCATGGGCGGGATGACCGCCGCCGTGGACTCGGGCTGGGCCAAGCTCAAGATCGAAGCCGCTGCCGCCGAGAAGCAGGCGCGCATCGACTCTGGCAAGGACGTGATCGTCGGCGTCAACAAATACAAGCTGGCCAAGGAAGACCCGGTCGACATCCTGCAGATCGACAACGTGAAGGTGCGCGACAGCCAGATCGCGCGCTTGAAGGATATCAAGGCAAAACGCGATGCAGCCCAGGTGCAGCAAGCGCTGGATGCTCTCACTTCTGCAGCAGAAAGCGGCGAGGGCAACCTGCTGGACCTGGCCATCAAGGCGGTGCGCCTGCGCGCCACGGTGGGCGAGGTGAGCGACGCGCTCGAAAAAGTCTATGGGCGCCACCGCGCCGACACGCAAAAGGTGACCGGTGTGTACGCTGCTGCCTACGATTCGGCCGAAGGCTGGGACAAGCTCAAGACCGAGATCGACGCCTTCGCCGAAACCGAAGGCCGCCGCCCCCGCGTGATGATCGCCAAGCTGGGCCAGGACGGCCACGACCGCGGCGCCAAGGTGGTCGCCACGGCGTTTGCCGATCTGGGCTTCGACGTGGACATGGGCCCGCTCTTCCAGACGCCCGAGGAATGCGCCCGCCAGGCCATCGAGAACGACGTGCACGCCGTGGGCGTGAGCACGCTGGCCGCGGGGCACAAGACGCTGGTGCCGGCCATCATCCAGTCGCTCAAGGACCAGGGCGCCCATGACATCATCGTCTTCGTGGGCGGTGTGATTCCCGCGCAGGACTACGACTTTCTGTATGAAGCGGGCGTCAAGGGCATCTACGGCCCCGGCACCCCGATTCCTGCCAGCGCCAAGGACGTGCTGGAGCAGATCCGCAAGGCCGCCGCGTGACCCCTGAGGCGCTCCTGGACGGGGTGCTCCACGGCGAGCCGGTGGCACAGCGCCGCGCCATCGCCAAGGCCATCACCTTGCTCGAATCCACCCGCACCGACCACCGGGCGCAGGGCGATGCGCTGCTGACGGCGTTGCTGCCGCACACCGGGCAGTCGTTCCGCCTGGGGATCAGCGGCGTGCCGGGCGTGGGCAAGTCCACCTTCATCGAAGCGCTGGGCCTGTTCCTCATCCAGCAGGGCCACCGCGTGGCGGTGCTCACCGTGGATCCGTCCTCCACCGTCTCCGGCGGCTCCATCCTGGGCGACAAGACGCGCATGGAGCACCTGTCGGTACACCCGCAGGCCTACATCCGCCCCAGCCCGTCGAGCGGCACGCTGGGCGGCGTGGCCGAGAAGACGCGCGAGGCGATGCTGGTCTGCGAAGCGGCGGGCTACGACATCGTCATCGTCGAGACCGTCGGCGTAGGCCAGAGCGAGACCGCGGTGGCCGGCATGACCGACATGTTCGTGCTGATGCAGCTGCCCAACGCGGGCGACGACCTGCAGGCCATCAAGAAGGGCGTGATGGAGATCGCCGACCTGGTGGCCATCAACAAAGCCGACATCGACAAGAACGCCGCCACACGGGCCGAGGCGCAGATCACCTCGTCGCTGCGGCTGCTGGGCATGCACGGCAACCCCGACCACGCCGCCCACGGCGCACTGTGGCAGCCGCGCGTGCTTCAGATCAGCGCGCTGCTGGGGCAGGGCGTCGACGGCTTCTGGGACGCCGTCACGCTGTACCGCAGCATGCAGACCGGCAACGGCCGGCTGGCACTGCGGCGCGAGCAACAGGCCCTGGCGTGGATGTGGGAGCGCATCGACGCCGGCCTCAAGTCCGCCTTCCGCCAGCATCCGCGGGTGCGGGAGCTGTTGCCCGCGCTGCGCGCCGATGTGGCGGCCGGCCGCATCGCGGCCTCTACTGCGGCAAGAAATCTGCTCGCAGCGCAATCGGGACAAGCGCTGCCAGCTATCGATTAAGTAGCATTTCCACTGAAAGAGCGACGACCATGCAAGACATCCTGGAAGAGCTGGAGAAAAAGCGCGAACTGGCGCGCGTCGGCGGCGGGCAGAAGCGCATCGACGCGCAGCACAAGAAGGGCAAGCTCACGGCGCGCGAGCGCATCGAACTGCTGCTGGACGACGGCACGTTCGAGGAATGGGACATGTTCGTCGAGCACCGCTGCACCGACTTCGGCATGCAGGACAACAAGATTCCGGGCGACGGCGTGGTGACCGGCTACGGCATGATCAACGGCCGCCTGGTGTTCGTCTTCAGCCAGGACTTCACCGTCTTCGGCGGCGCCCTGAGCGAAACGCACGCCGAGAAGATCTGCAAGATCATGGACCAGGCCATGAAGGTCGGCGCGCCCGTGATCGGCCTGAACGACTCCGGCGGAGCGCGTATCCAGGAGGGCGTGGCCAGCCTGGGCGGCTATGCGGACGTGTTCCAGAAGAACGTGCTCGCCAGCGGCGTGATCCCGCAGATCAGCATGATCATGGGCCCCTGCGCCGGCGGCGCCGTGTACTCGCCCGCCATGACGGACTTCATCTTCATGGTGAAGGACTCGAGCTACATGTTCGTCACCGGGCCCGAGGTGGTGAAGACCGTGACGCACGAGGATGTGACGGCCGAGGAACTGGGCGGCGCCAGCACGCACACCACCCGCAGCGGCGTGGCCGACATGGCCTTCGAGAACGATGTCGAGGCGCTGATGATGCTGCGCCGCCTCTACAACTACCTGCCGCTCAACAACCGCGAGAAGCCGCCGGTGCGCAAGAGCACCGATCCGGCCGACCGCAAGGACCTGAGCCTGGACACGCTGGTGCCGGACAACCCCAACAAGCCGTACGACATGAAGGAACTCATCGTCAAGACGGTGGACGACGGCGACTTCTTCGAGCTGCAGCCCGACTACGCCAAGAACATCGTCATCGGTCTGGCGCGCATGGAGGGCAATGTGGTGGGCATCGTCGCCAACCAGCCTCTGGTGCTGGCCGGCTGCCTGGACATCAAGAGCTCCATCAAGGCCGCGCGCTTCGTGCGCTTCTGCGATGCGTTCAACATTCCCGTGGTCACCTTCGTCGACGTGCCCGGCTTCATGCCCGGCACCAGCCAGGAGTACGGCGGCATCATCAAGCACGGCGCCAAGCTGCTGTATGCGTATGCCGAGGCCACCGTGCCCAAGATCACCGTCATCACGCGCAAGGCCTACGGCGGCGCGTACGACGTGATGGCCTCCAAGCACCTGCGCGGCGACGTCAACCTGGCCTGGCCCAACGCCGAGATCGCCGTGATGGGCGCCAAGGGCGCGGTGGAGATCATCTTCCGCGAGGACAAGAACGACCCGGCCAAGCTGGCAGCGCGCGAGGCCGAATACAAGAAGCGCTTCGCCAACCCCTTCGTGGCCAGCGCGCGCGGTTTCATCGATGACGTGATCCTGCCGCACGAAACGCGCAAGCGCATCTGCCGCAGCCTGGTCATGCTCCAGAACAAGAAGCTCGAGAACCCGTGGCGCAAGCACGGCAACATCCCCCTGTGAACCGCACCTATACCCGACCTGCCGCACCCCCGATGGACCTCCGCGAAGCGCAACCCCCCAAGAAGACGGTGTGGATCGTCGATGGCGCTTATCTGTTCAGCTACGGCAAGAGCCGGCCCTTCGACTACCTGAAGCTGAAGAACGAGATGACGCGCCTGAACGGCGGGCCGATCTACGAGAGCTATTACCTGAACTCCGCGACCGAGCCCGCCACCGATGCGCAGAACTCGTTCCACGCCTGGATCAAGACGGCGCCGCCCCTGGGGCCGAAGTTCCGCGTGCAGCTGTACAAGCTCAAGAAGATGCACGTCAACTGCACCAACTGCAGCCACACCTTCGACCGCACGGTGCAGAAGGGCGTGGACGTGGGCATCGCCACGCTGATGATCAAGCTGGCGGCGCAGAACGTCTACGACCGGCTGATCCTGTCCGCGGGCGACGGCGACTTCGAGGACGCCATTTCGTACGTCAAGTCCGAGCTGCACAAGGAGGTGTGGGTGTCGGGCTCGATGTCCACCCTCTCGCCCGACCTGCAGTCGTATGCCGACAACGTGCTGTGGATGGAGGACATGAGTCCCACCATCGACCGGCACGTGTGAGCGGTCTGCAGAACCACGCCATGGAACAAGCGATCTTCCCATGCTGAGCCACTATCCCCGCATCCGCCGCGGCGCTGGGCCGGGCCTCGTGCCCCAATTCGGCGGTCTGCCCTGGGGCCTGCCCGCGCGCCTGTGGCCGGTCTGCCGGGAATGCGGCCAGCCCATGAGCCATCTGGCGCAGCTGCCGGCCGACCCCGTGGTGCTGCCCGGCGTGGCCGCCGACGAGGTGCTCTTCGTCTTCAAGTGCGAGGGCGACGACATCTGCAGCTTCTGGGAGCCCGAAGGCGGTGCGAATGCCGTCTTCACCGTGCCGCGCTCCGAGCTGGGCGATGGCCCGGCCGCAGCGCCCGTGCAGGACGGCCAGGAGCCGCCGCGGCTGCTGCCCGAGCTGGGCATCGCCGGCTGGCGTGCCGATGACGACGGCGCGCCGCCGGAGCTGGAGGCCGCGTTCTACGACTACGGCGCCCACAGCGATCTGCCCGAAGACATCGCCCACCCGCACGACTGGGCGGGCCAGTGGCGCACCAAGGCGGGCGGCGTGCCGTACTGGACGGCCAACGGTGCCCAGCAGGTGCCGCCCGGAAGGCTGCTGCTGCAGATCGACAACTGGCTTCACCTCGAAGACGGCAGCGGCACGGAGCTGGCCAACTTCTGCTCCGACGGCACGGCCTTCGTGTTCGTGGACCGCAGCCAGACGCCGCCCGTGTATTCCCTGCTCATCAACCGCTGAGCCGCCTGCCCTGCAGACGCCCAGAACACCCCCAAGACAACGACGACAACGGAGCCCTTGTGATGTTCACCAAGATTTTGATCGCCAACCGCGGTGAGATTGCCTGCCGCGTCATCGCCACCGCCCGCAAGATGGGCATCGCCACCGTGGCCGTCTATTCCGACGCGGACAAGGAGGCGCGCCATGTCAAGCTGGCCGACGAGGCCGTGCACATCGGCGCGGCGCCCTCGCGCGAGTCGTACCTGCTGGCCGACAAGATCATTGCCGCAGCGAAGCAAACCGGCGCGCAGGCCATCCATCCCGGCTACGGTTTCCTGTCAGAGAACGAAGCCTTCGCCCAGCGCTGCGAGGACGAGGGCATCGCCTTCATCGGCCCCAGGGCGCATTCCATCGCGGCCATGGGCGACAAGATCGCCTCCAAGAAGCTGGCCAACGAAGCGAAGGTCAACACCATCCCCGGCTACAACGATGCCATCAGCGGCCCGGAGCAGGCGGTGGAGATCGCCAAGGGCATCGGCTACCCGGTGATGATCAAGGCGTCGGCCGGCGGCGGCGGCAAGGGCCTGCGCGTAGCATTCAACGACAAGGAGGCCTTCGAGGGCTTCGCCAGCTGCCAGAACGAGGCGCGCAACAGCTTCGGCGACGACCGCATCTTCATCGAGAAGTTCGTGCAGGAGCCGCGCCACATCGAGATCCAGGTGCTGGGCGACAGCCACGGCAACGTCATCTACCTGAACGAGCGCGAGTGCTCCATCCAGCGCCGCCACCAGAAGGTGATCGAAGAGGCGCCGTCGCCCTTCATCAGCGACGCCACGCGCAAGGCCATGGGCGAGCAGGCCGTGCAACTGGCTAAGGCGGTCAAGTACCAGTCGGCCGGCACGGTGGAGTTCGTGGTCGGCAAGGACCAGGACTTCTACTTCTTGGAGATGAACACGCGCCTGCAGGTGGAGCACCCGGTGACGGAATGCATCACCGGGCTCGACCTGGTGGAGCTGATGATCCGCGTGGCTGCGGGCGAAAAGCTGCCGCTCACGCAGGCCGATGTGAAGCGCGACGGCTGGGCCATCGAGTGCCGCATCAACGCCGAAGACCCGTTCCGCAACTTCCTGCCATCCACCGGCCGGCTGGTGCGCTTCCAGCCACCGGAGGAAACCATGTTCCAGGGCGACACGGCCAGGAAGCTGGGCGTGCGCGTGGACACGGGCGTGTACGAGGGCGGCGAGATCCCGATGTTCTACGACTCGATGATCGCCAAGCTCATCGTGCACGGCACGGACCGCGACGACGCCATCCACAAGATGCGCGCCGCGCTCAACGGCTTCGTGATTCGCGGCATCAGCAGCAACATCCCGTTCCAGGCGGCGCTGCTGGCGCACCCGAAGTTCGTCTCGGGCGACTTCAACACCGGCTTCATCGCCGAGAACTACGGCAAGGGTTTCGCGGCAGAAGACGTGCCGCACGACGACCCGCTGTTCCTGGTGGCCTTGGCGGCCTACATGAACCGGCGCTACCGCGCACGGGCGTCTGGCATCAGTGGCCAACTGGCCGGCCATGAGGTGAAGGTGGGCGAGCAGTTCGTCGTGGTGGTGATGGGACATGAAGGCCAGAACGCGCACCACGCGGTGTCGGTGACGGACTTCAAGGACCCGTCAGGCTCCAGCATCGTCACGGTGGGGGGCAAGAGCTACCAGATCAGCAGCGCCGCCACCCTGGGCCAGATCCGCGTCCAAGGGCAGTGCAATGGAGCTGGGTTCACGGCGCAGGTCGAGCGCGGCACGCCCAAGAACCCGCTGGCGCTGCGCATCGCACACAACGGCACGCAGATCGACGCCATGGTGCTCTCGCCCCGGGGGGCGCAACTGCACCAGCTGATGCCCTACAAGGCGCCGCCGGATCTCTCCAAGTTCCTGCTGTCACCCATGCCCGGCCTGTTGGTGCAGGTCGCGGTGCAGCCGGGCCAGACGGTGCAGGCCGGCGAGAAGCTCGCCGTGATCGAGGCGATGAAGATGGAGAACGCCCTCTTTGCCGCACAGGACGGCGTGGTCGGCAAGATCGTGGCCTCGCAGGGCGCCTCGCTGGCGGTGGACGAAGTCATCATCGAATTCCAATGAACCCCGTCCCGCTGGGACCGGCCCACCAAGCACCGGGCGGTAGCACCCTGGTGCGCACGGTGATGGCTGCGGCGGGGGCCGTGCTGCTGCTCGATGCCCTGGTGCTGATGGCGCTGCTGCACTTCAACGTCGGCGTCATCGTGCCGGCCATGATGGGCGCCGGGCTGCTCGCCCTGTCGGCGCGTTGGCCGCAGCTGGCGCGCTGGCGCCAGGGCCATGCCGGGCGCACCTGGCTGTGGCGGCTGGCGTGGACGGCGTTCGCGCTGTGGGTGGTTTCGGTGCTGTGGTTCTGGGAGGTGCTGCGCGGTGTCGGCATGGACCCGGCCGACGCGCCGCCGGTGCAGGCGATCGTCGTGCTGGGCAGCAGCACGCGGGACGGTCAGCCGCGCCCTCCGCTGGCGGCCCGGCTGGACACCGCCGCCGAACTGGCCCGCCTGCAGCCTGGGGCATGGGTGGTCGTCAGCGGCGGCGTCGACTTCGGAGAGACCGAGAGCGAAGGCGAGGTCATGGCCCGCTACCTGCGCGAGCGGCATGGGTTGCCGGCCGAGCGCCTTCTGGTCGAAAGGGAGAGCACCAGCACCGACCAGAACTTTTCCCTCAGCCGGCCGCTGCTGCAGGCGCGCGGAGTAGGGCCGGCGGCTCCCACGGCCGTCGTGACGAGCGACTTCCACCTGCGGCGGTCCATGGGCATTGCCCGGGCCCAGGGGCTCACCGCCGCCGTACCCGTCCGCGCGCCTACGCCGCTCGCCACGCGCTACAACGCATGGCTGCGCGAATACTTCGCCACGCTGAGCAGCTGGGCGCTGCGGGAAGTGTGAGCCGCCCCGCGTCCACCGCACCACGTGGCCCCCGCCCATTCACGGGTTCCCCCTTCATCCTCAGGAGACACACGACATGACCATCACCGCACGCCCCTTCCGGGTGCTGGGCATCCAGCAGGTCGCCATCGGCGGCACCGACAAACAGCGCATGAAGACCCTGTGGGTGGACATGCTGGGCCTGGAGCAAACGGGTACCTTCCAGAGCGAGCGCGAGAACGTGGACGAGGACATCCTGGCCATGGGGCAGGGCGCCTTCAAGGTGGAGGTGGACCTGATGCAGCCGCTCGATATCGACAGGAAGCCGGCCGTGCACACGACACCGCTCAACCACATCGGCCTGTGGATCGACGACCTGCCGAAGGCGGTGGAATGGCTCACGGGCCAGGGCGTGCGCTTTGCGCCGGGCGGTATCCGCAAGGGCGCTGCGGGTTACGACATCACCTTTCTGCATCCCAAGAGCAACGACGAATTTCCCATCGCAGGCGAGGGCGTGCTCATCGAGCTGGTCCAGGCGCCCGAGGACGTGATCGCCGCTCTGGGCTGACGGGGCCTGCCGGGGCAGGCGTGAACGAGCATCCCTCATGCCTGCGAGCCGATGAAAGCCTGCCGCAGCGGTTCGGCAGGCTTTTTTTGTGGGCGTGACGCAAGGCTGGCGCCATAACGTCGGTCATTTTCAGACCCCTACCATTCACCCCTCACGCCAATAGAAAGCGTTTTGGCTGCAGATAAGGTGTCGTTACGACAACCGCTTGAATTCACTTGGCGAAAGAACACGAACCGTTGTCTGTATGCCGCCAACTGCCGCCAAAGTGTGCGGCGCGATCGATGCAGATGCGCGCGCAGAAATGGGGAGCACTTTCTGCGCCTGTCCTCTGGATTCGGCGTTCAAAGCGCCGCAGAATGCGCCCCGTTTGATGTCTGGCAGCCGAGCCCACGCAAGAGCTGCCCCTAGCTTCGAAAAGGAAAACCCATGTCCACTGCCATTGCCAGCTTCCAGCCCGTACAGCTCCACCGCCGGCCCACCGCCGCCGCGCCCTCGGGCCCGTGGACGGTCGAGGCCATCCAGAAGCTGCTGGACCTGCCGTTCATGGATCTGCTCTTCCAGGCCCAGACGGTCCACCGCGCGCACTGGCCGGCGGGCGATGTCGAACTGGCCACGCTGCTGTCGGTGAAAACGGGCGGCTGCCCCGAGAACTGCGGCTACTGCCCCCAGTCGGCCGAGTTCGACACCGGCGTGAAGGCCGAGAAGCTCATGGGTGTCGACGAGGTGCTTGCCGCCGCGCAGGCCGCCAAGGACGCCGGCGCCACCCGCTTTTGCATGGGCGCCGCCTGGCGTGCCCCCAAGGACCGCGACATCGAGAAGATGGGCGAACTCATCGGCGCTGTGAAGGGCCTGGGCCTGCAGACCTGCGCCACGCTCGGCATGCTTGAATCCCACCAGGCCGTGGCGCTGAAAGACGCCGGCCTGGACTACTACAACCACAACCTGGACACGGCCCCCGAGTACTACACCGACGTGGTCAGCACCCGCCAGTACCAGGACCGGCTGGACACCCTGGACCACGTGCGTTCGGCAGGCATCAGCGTGTGCTGCGGCGGCATCATCGGCATGGGCGAGGCGCCCGTGCACCGGGCCGGGCTGATCGCCCAACTGGCCAACCTCGACCCATACCCCGAATCGGTGCCCATCAACAGCCTGGTGCGCGTACCGGGTACGCCGCTGGCGGACAGTGATCCGGTGGACCCGTTCGACTTCGTGCGCGTGATCGCCGTCGCCCGCATCACCATGCCGCGGGCGCGCGTGCGGCTGTCGGCCGGGCGCCTGCAGATGGGCGACGCCGTGCAGGCCCTGTGCTTCCTGGCCGGAGCCAATTCGATCTTCTACGGCGACAAGCTGCTCGTCACCGGCAATCCGGACGCAGATGCCGATGCGCAGCTGCTGGCGCGGCTGGGGTTGCCAGGGCACCGGACGGCGGCTTCCGCCGAGGCGTCGCCCGCACAGCGCGCGTCCGGCTGTTGCTGATGAAATGCTATTAAAATAATAGCTTAATGCGCAATCAAGACGGGCGTTACAGGCCATTTTGACCTGAAGCACCCGCTGCCTGGCGCTGCCTTCAGCCCGCGCCTTCGGGCTTGATCTGGGCGCGCTCGATCACCGGCTTCCAGCGGGCCTGCTCGGACTTGATGAAGGCGTCGAATTCGGCGCTGGTGTTGCCTACGGCCAGGGCGGTTTCCTGGGCCAGCTTTTCCTTCACCAAGGTGCTGCGCGCGGCCTTTATGGCCTCGGCTTCCAGCTTGGCGAGGTGCGCCTTGGGCCACTTGCTGGGCGCCATCAGCCCGTACCACTGCGTCATCTCGAAGCCCTTGAAGCCCTGTTCGGCCACGGTGGGCACGTCGGGCAGGGCCGGCAGCCGCTGCGCCGTGCCGGTGGCAATGCAGCGCAGCTTGCCGGCCTTGATGAACGGCAGCAGCGCCGGCGCGCCGACCGAGGCAGCCTGCAGGCGGCCCGCCATCAGGTCGGTGAGCATGGGGCCGGTGCCGCGGTAGGGCACGTGCAGCATGAAGGTGTTGGAGACCATCTTCAGGTACTCGAACGCGAGGTGGCCCGCGCTGCCGTTGCCGGCAGATCCGTAGTTGAGCTGCCCCGGCCGGGCCTTGGCGTAGGCGATGAAGTCGGCGAGCGTCTTGATGGGCAGGTCGGGGTGCACCACGTACAGGCTCGGCACCTTGGACACGAGCGTGATGGGCGCGAAGTCGCGGTTCGCGTCGTACGGCAGCCGGGCGAAGATGTAGGGGTTGACGGCCAGCGTGCCGATGTGCCCCAGGATGAGCGTGTGCTCGTCGGTGCTCACGGCCACTTCCTGCATGGCGATGTTGCCCGCGGCACCCGGCTTGTTGTCCACGAACACGTTCTGCCCGATGGTTTTGGCCATCTCGGCCGCCACCGCGCGGGCGACGATCTCCGAGCTGCCGCCCGGTGCGAACGGCACCACCAGCCGCAGCGGTTTGGTCGGCCAGGCGGCCTGTGCATGCGCGCGGGGCAGCGCCGCCAGCGCGGAGGCCGCGGCGGCACCGGTCAGCAGGGTACGGCGGCGCACCAATGCCGGAGGCAGGGATGCGGAAAGGGTAGGGGATGGCATGGCGGTCTCCTCGGCATGTAGTGTGGTTCTGTCCGCCGCCATCGTAGGGGGGCCGGCGTGGCATGCCATCCGCATTTGCGAGGGGGCGCCGTGGTCTGCACGGCCGCCAGATGCTCTGGCGAGGGCCTTGAGTCCGCGTCGCCTGAGACCGCCACAGGCCCGCGCTACCTCGTCATCGGGACCACTTGCGCTCCGGCCGGGACTGCACCTGGATGTCCACCGCCTTGCGCACTTCTGGCCGGCCGGTGCGCTCGTTGACGTCGACCACGTCTTCCAGGGCGATCTTCTTCACCTCCGACCCCGTGGCGTCTTCGAGGTCGTCGAGCACGCCGGCCACCGCCTTTTCGGCAGATTCGACGGCTTTTTTCTCGGGGGAATTCTGTGGCATGGCATGTCCTTCTTTTCGGGGAATGCACCGGATGATCGGGCGGGCAGGCGCGTTGCGGCACTGCGTGGCAGCGCGTTTCGCTGTCATCCAAAACCGCCGCAGCCTTGACGCCCGGACGTCATCGCTCAATCAGGCCCGGTCTTATCCCCCGTTTGGGGGAGATACAGACAGATAGGCTGCGGTTAGCATGTCGATCCGGACGATAGGGTCCGCCTACCAAGATCCATGCAGGAGTCCGCCGCCATGTGCCACCGTTCCGCCATCCGCACCCCGACTGCGGTGCCATCGATCCTGGCCCGTTGCCATGTGGAAGTACAAGCTTGAACTGAGCCCGGACGAGACGCTGCGCTTCGAGGAACGGGAGCGCCATGGCTGCGGCCACGTCGTCCAGCGCTATTCCATCATCGGCCCGCAGGGCGAGGTGACCGGCAGCGTACAGCTGACGGAGACCGCGCTGCCCGCGTCGGCCGAACAACGCCAGCTGCACCTGCTGCAGCGCAATGCATGGAACGACACCGTGGTGGATCTGCGCTGGACTGCCTAGCGCAGGCAAGGCCGGGCTGCTGCAATCCGGCCGCGCCGACGCTCCGCCTCAGCCCTGCAGCTGCTGCAGCAGCGCCTTCTGGAAGGCGGGCAGGTCGTCCGGTTTGCGGCTGCTGACCCAGCGGCCCTGGACCTGTACCTCCTGGTCGACCCACTCCGCACCGGCGTTGCGCAGGTCGGTCGCCAGGCTGGGCCAGCTCGTCAGCGTCTTGCCTTTCACCAGGCCGGCATCGATCAGCAGCCAGGCACCGTGGCAGATCACCGCGACCGGCTTGCCGGCCCGGTCGATGGCCTGCACGAAGGCCTGGGCGTCGGCATCGGTCCGCAGCGCATCGGAATTGATCACGCCGCCAGGCAGCAGCACCGCGTCGAAGTCGTCGGGACGGGCGTCCTTGAGGGTCAGGTCGACCGGGAGGGCATCGCCCTTGGCGTCGTGGCGGAAGCCCTGCACCTGGCCCGCTTTCGGCGCGACGATGCGGGTGGTGATGCCGGCGGCTTTCAACGCGTCGCGCGGGCCGGTGAGCTCGACCTGCTCGAAGCCGTCGGTGACGAGGATGGCGACGCCGCGCGAGGATGGTGTGGACGTGGACATGGAAAAACTCCTGTAAGCGAAAGAGAACGGGAAAGGGGAGAGCGCCCGGTAGGGCGCGCCCGGCCGTGGGCGGCCAAACGGCTCTTCAGCCCCGTCCAGCCTCCGAAGCGCCGGCCTTGGGCACCGGCGCACTGGGCGGCGGCGGGTCGAAGGTCGGCACATCCGGCCCCCCGCGGCTGCAACCGCCCAGGGCGGCGCAGATCACGCACGCGCCGACCCACCGCGGCAAGGCCCGGTGGCGCAGCGAGGACGGCCCGGCAATGCGCCGGGCAACGGTGGGGGAGGTAGGGCGAAGAGGGTGGGGCATGGCAGTGTCCGGTGGCTGAAGAGGCCTGCTCCTCAAGACAAGGTAGGCAAGGCCACGCATTCATCGTGTGCTGGCGGCCGGAGGGCCCGAGGTAGGAACAGGCCCCGTGTGCCTGTGCCCCATCGCCGGTAGGCGGGCGCTGACACGGCGCCGCGGCGTCCGGCAGCGCAGGGTGCGCTACTGCCGGGCTAGCATCCCGGCATGCCCTTCCGAACCCGCTCCGCAGCCACTGCCCGGTCCATCGATCCGGGGCCGTGCGGGGCCTGACCCATGGCAGCCGACGACCTCGTCATCGCGCGGCCGGAAGGCCTGTACTGCACGGCGGGCGATTTCTACATCGACCCCTGGCGGCCCGTGGACCGTGCCGTCATCACCCACGGCCACTCCGACCACGCCCGCGTGGGCCACACCCACTACCTGGCCCACACCGACAGCGAAGGCGTGCTGCGCGCCCGGCTCGGCGCCGACATCACCCTGCAAACGCTGCCCTATGGCGAGGCGATCGAGCACCACGGCGTGCGCGTCTCCCTGCACCCCGCCGGCCACGTGCTGGGCTCGGCCCAGGTGCGGCTGGAGCATGGCGGGCGGGTGTGGGTGGCCTCCGGCGACTACAAGACCGAACCCGATGGCACGTGCGCTCCGTTCGAGCCGGTGCGCTGCGACACCTTCATCACCGAATCCACTTTCGGCCTGCCCATCTACCGCTGGCCCACCCAGCCTGAACTGTTCGCAGGCATCGATGCGTGGTGGCGCGCCAATGCGGCCCAGGGTCGGCCGTCGGTGCTGCTGTGCTACGCCTTCGGCAAGGCGCAGCGCATCCTGCACGGCGTGGACCGCAGCATCGGGCCCATCGTCGTCCATGGCGCGGTGGAGCCGCTCAACGCCGTCTACCGTGCCGCCGGCGTCGATCTGCCGCCCACCCTGCGCGTGACCGATCCGGGCGTGGACGCACAGCTGCTCAAGACCGCGCTGGTGCTGGCGCCGCCCTCGGCCCAGGGCACGCCCTGGATGCGCCGCTTTGCCGGCCATGCGGACGCGTTCGCCAGCGGCTGGATGCAGCTGCGCGGCACACGCCGCCGGCGCGGGGTGGACCGCGGCTTCGTCATGTCCGACCACGCCGACTGGCCGGGCCTGCAGTACGCCATCGGCGCGACCGGTGCCGAGCGCGTCTTCGTCACCCACGGCAGCGTGGCCGTGCTGGTGCGCTGGCTGCGGGAGCGGGGCCTGGACGCCCAGGGCTTCAAGACCGAGTACGGCGACGAGGACGAGCAGGCGGCGCCATCCCCCGCCGAACCTGCAGCGGAAAGCCCGCCGGAGGCGCCTGCGCCATGAAGGACTTTGCCGCCCTGTACCACGCCCTGGACGCCAGCACCGCCAGCCGCGCCAAACAGGCCGCCCTGCAGGCCTACCTGCGCGCCGCCGCGCCGCAGGACGCGGCCTGGGCCGTGTACTTCCTGGCCGGCGGCAAGCCGCGGCAGCTGGTGCCCACCAAGGTGCTGCGCGCATTGGCACGCGAGGCGGCCGGCCTGCCCGAATGGCTGTTCGATGAAAGCTACGAGGCCGTGGGCGATCTGGCCGAGACCATCGCGCTCTTGCTGCCCGCGCCGGGCGACACGCATGACCTGGGCCTGGCCCAGTGGGTGGAGCAGCATCTGCTGCCCCTGCGCGGCATGGCGCCCGAGGCGCTGGCCGCCACGCTGCGCGCGCAGTGGACCCGGCTGGCGGCCGGCGAGCGGCTGGTGTACTTCAAGCTCATCACCGGTTCCTTCCGCGTGGGCGTCTCGCGCCTGCAGGTCACCCAGGCGCTGGCGGCAGTGAGCGGCGTGGACCCCAAGCGCGTCGCCCAGCGGCTGATGGGGTACACCCACATCGGCGCCCGGCCCGGCCCCACCGACTACCTGCGCCTGGTGGCTGCCGAGGGCGAGGGCGATGACGCCCACGGCCAGGCGGGCGAGGTGCGCGGCCATCCGTACCCGTTCTTCCTGGCGCATCCGCTGCAGCTGCCGGTGGCGCAGTTCGATGCCGTGCTGGGCCCGCCATCCGACTGGGTCGTGGAGTGGAAGTGGGACGGCATCCGCGCGCAGATCGTGCGGCGCGGGGGCGCCGACGCGGTCGGCGGCACCTGGATCTGGTCGCGCGGCGAGGAACTCGTCAGCGACCGCTTTCCCGAGCTGCAGGCTTTGGGCGACGCGCTGCCCGAAGGCACGGTGGTGGACGGCGAGATCGTCGTCTGGGCCGCGCAGCAGGGCGGCGTGCCCGCGCATGTGCGCCCCTTCGCCGACCTGCAAAAGCGCATCGGCCGCAAAACCCTGTCTCCCAAACTGCTGCGCGATCTGCCGGTGGTGCTGCTGGCTTACGACCTGCTGGAAGAGGGGGGCCAGGACCTGCGCGGGCTGCCGCAGCACGAGCGCCGCGCGCGGCTGGATGCGCTGGTGCAGCGGGTGGGCCACCCCGCCCTGATCGCCAGCCCGGTGCTGGCCGGCGACAGCTGGCAGGCCCTGGCCACGCAGCGCGCGCAGGCCCGCGCCCTGGGCGTGGAGGGCATGATGCTCAAGGCGCGTTCCAGCGCCTATGGCGTGGGCCGCACCAAGGACAGCGGCGTGTGGTGGAAGTGGAAGGTCGACCCGCTGAGCGTGGACGCCGTGCTCATCTACGCCCAGCGCGGCCATGGGCGCCGCGCCAGCCTGTACAGCGACTACACCTTCGCCGTGTGGAACGCGCCGCCGGGCACCGAAGGCCGCGCCCTGGTGCCTTTCGCCAAAGCCTATTCCGGCCTGACCGATGCCGAGATGGCGCGCGTGGATGCCGTCATCCGCAAGACCACCGTGGAGAGCTTCGGCCCGGTACGCAGCGTGCGGCCCACGCTGGTGTTCGAGCTGGGGTTCGAGGGCATCGCCCGCAGCACGCGGCACAAGAGCGGCATCGCCGTGCGCTTTCCGCGCATGCTGCGCTGGCGCGAGGACAAGCCGGTGGAAGAGGCCGACTCGCTCGACACGCTGGCGATGCTGCTGCCGGATGCCGGCGGCTGACGCAGCGACCCAATGCTATTAATATAATAGCTGCTTGCGCTTGATGGATAAGCGCTACAGGCCGATTTGACCTCAAGCCCTGCCGTATTCTTGGCGCAGGTAACCCGAAACGGCCTCAACCCGCGGCTTCCGGCGGCCGGTCGTTCTCGATCCACACCTTGGTCGCGTCGCCCACGCGGGACAGCTGCATGTGGTACTCGTAGCGCTCCGGGTGGTAGAGCCCGGTCAGGAACTGCACGGGCCGGCCGTTGGCGTCCACCGCCACCCGCGAGACGCGCAGCAGCGGCACGCCGGGCGCCACGCGCAGGGCGGCAGCCACATGCAGATCGGCCAGCGCGGCGCCCAGGGTCTGCTCGGCCGACACCACCTGCACGCCGGATTGCTCCAGCGCCACCAGCATGGGCACGTCCTGCAGCGTGGGCTTCTCGACCGCGGCCGCCAGATCGGGCGGCAGGAAGACCTCGGTGTACGCGATCGGCTGGCCCTTGAACTTTCGCACCCGCACCACCTTCAGCACCGGGCTGCCCGGCGCCAGCTGCAGGGCCTGGGCGGCCTGCGAAGGAGCGGGCAGCAGGCGGTGCTCCAGCACCGTCACGCGCGTGCGCCGGCCCATGTTGACGATGTTGTCCAGCAGGCCGCCGCGCAGCCGCAGGTGGCTGGGCAGCTCGTCCTGCGCCGCCGGCAGCGTGCCCTTGCCGCGCAACCGCGCCACCAGGCCTTCTTCTTCCAGGCGGGCCAGGGCCGATCGGATGGTGACGCGCGCCACGCCAAACTCCTCGGCCAGCTGCCGTTCGCCGGGCAGCGGCAACCCGCGTTCGTACCGGCCGGACTTCAGCCGCTCGCGCAGGATCAGCCGCACCTGGTGAAAGCGCGGCAGGGCGGGCAGGGGCGGCGTGTCGGAGGGCTCGTTCAAGGGCATGGCCGCCACTGTAGAAGCGCCGCCCGGCCGCGGCAAGGCGCGTGGTGCGCGTTCACTCGTAGCGCTTGCCCTGCGCCAGCAGCTGCGGCGTGCCCAGCAACTGGTTGAGCCCGTCGAACTGCAGCATCTGCGGCCAGCAGGGCTCGGTCGTGCCGTGCCGGTGCAGGCTGGCCAGGTAGCCTTGCAGCGCATGGCTGAGGGCGCGCACGGTGCCGCCCGGAAAGATGGCCACGCGGTAGCCCAGGGCCTGCAGCTCGGCCACGGGCAGGATGGGCGTCTTGCCGCCTTCGACCATGTTGGCGAGCATCGGCGCACGCGGCGACAGCCGGGCCAGCGCGGTCGCCATGTCCTCCCGCGTGCGCAAGGCCTCCACGAAGAGCACGTCCGCGCCGGCATCGGCACAGAGGTCCATGCGGTCGAGCGCCGCGTCCAGCCCTTCCACGGCCACCGCATCGGTGCGGGCAACGATGAGCGTGCCGCTGTCGCGCCGCGCATCGCAGGCCGCGCGGATCTTGCCGGCCATTTCCGCAGCGCCGATCAGCGTCTTGCCGTCCAGGTGGCCGCAGCGCTTCGGGCTGGTCTGGTCCTCCAGCTGGATGGCCGAGGCGCCGGCGCGTTCCAGCAGGCGCACGGTGCGCTGCACGTTGAGCGCGTTGCCGAAGCCGGTGTCGGCATCCACGATGAGGTGCAGCGCCTCGTTGCGCTCGCGGATGGCGGTGGTCACCTGCGCGACGTCGTCCAGCGAGAGCAGCCCGATGTCGGGCCGGCCCAGCCGCGTGTAGGCGATGCTGGCGCCGGACAGGTAGGCCGCGTCGAAGCCGGCCTGCGCAACCAGCAGGGCGGAGAGGGCGTCGTATACGCCCGGCGCGGTGACGATGGCCGGCGATTGCAGGCGGGTTTTGAGGTCGGTGGTCATGGCGTAGGTAAGTTCGCTGCGCGCTGGGCTGCCAGGCGCTTTTCCAAGTGGGGCAGCAGCCCGCCGTCGCGGATCATGGCGACGAGGTGGGCGGGGATGGGCTCGCAGGCGAGCACCCGATGGGTGGAGAGATCGTGCACGCAGGCCCGGTCGAGGTCGCAGGCCACGGGCGCACCGGGCGCCACCGTGGCGGCCTCGGGGCACACCAGCAGCGGCAGGCCCAGGTTGAAGCCGTTGCGGTAGTAGATGCCGGAGAACGACCGTGCCACGACGCAGGCGACGCCCAGGTGCCGCAGCACCTCGGCCGCCTGCTCGCGCGACGAGCCCGCGCCGAAGTTGCGCCCCGCGAAGACGATGTCGCCCGGCCGCACTTCGGCGGCAAAGCGCGGGTCCACCGACTCCAGGCAGTGGCGGGCGATCTCCGCGATGCCGAACTTCATGTAGGCGCCGGGGGCCAGCAGGTCGGTGTTGAGGTCGTCGCCGAACACCCAGGCGCGACCGGTGGCGGCGGTGGTGCGCGCGGCGGTCATGGCAGCATCTCCCGCGGATCGGCCACGCGGCCGGCCACGGCCGAGGCGGCCACCGTCCAGGGCGAGCCCAGGTAGATCTGCGCCTGGGCCGAGCCCATGCGGCCCTGGAAGTTGCGCGCCGTGGTGCTGATCGCCACCACGTCGGGCCCGAAGGTGTGCGCGCCGTAGCCGGCGCAGGCCCCGCAGCTGGTGGGCAGCAGTTCGGCACCGGCCTCCTGCAGCGCGGCGAGCACGCCTTCGTCCTGCGCGCGCTCCTGGTCCTGCAGGCTGGCCGGGGCCACCAGCAGGCGCACGCCGCGGGCCACCTTGCGGCCGCGCAGCACCTGGGCCGCCATGCGCAGATCGTCCAGCTTGGCGCCCGTGCAGGCGCCCACGTAAGCCAGGTTGACGGCCACACCGCGCAGGTCGGCCGCATCGCGCCCATAGGCCGGGCTGTGCGGTTCGGCCACCTGGGGGGCGAGGGCGGCGGCATCGAAGACATGGTCGGCCATCAGGGGCGCGGCGTCGTCGGTGTGCCAGGGGGCCGTGTCCACCTCGCCGGCACCGGCGTCTGCCAGCCACGCGCGGGTGATCTCGTCCGGCGCCACCAGGCCGGCCTGGCCGCCCAGCTCCGCCGTCATGTTGGAGAGCGTCATGCGCTCCTGCATCGACAGCGCCTGCACGGCCGGGCCGGCATATTCCACCGCCTGGTACTGCCCGCCGTCCATGCCGAAGCGGGTGCACAGGAACAGCATCATGTCCTTGGCGGACACGCCCGGCGCCAGCCGGCCGTTCCAGGTCATGCGCAGCGTGTGCGGCACCTTGAGCCAGATCTCGCCGGTGACGAGCACGCCCAGCATCTCGGTGGCGCCCACGCCGAACATGTAGGCACCGAAGGCGCCGCCCGTGGGGGAATGGCTGTCGCCCCCCACCGCGAACATGCCGGGGCGCAGATAGCCCTTCTGCGGCACCACCACGTGGCAGATGCCTTCGCTGTCGTGAAAGCGCTTCACGCCGGCGCTCTTCACCCAGTCGCGGGCGATCTGCACGATGGCGCGGCTGTCGTCGTCATAGGCGGGGACGTAGTGGTCGGTGACCACCACGACCTTGTCCGGGTCCCAGACCGTGGCGCCCAGACGGTCGAGCATAGGCTTCACGCGGCGCGGCCCGCCCGAGTCGTGCATCATGGCCAGGTCCACCTGGCAGGTGACGATCTCGCCCGGCACCACGTGGCTGCGCCCTGCGGCGCGGGCCACCAGCTTCTGTGCCAGCGTCTGGGCGGGCGTGGCAGGGGTGTGGATAGCGGTCATTCGACGGTCGCGCCCGAGGCCTTGATGATCTTCGCCCAGTCCTGCACGTCCTGGGCCACGAACTTGGCGAAGGCCGCAGGCGGCATGTCGACCGTGGTGGCTGCTTCGGTGCGCATGCGCTCCTGGTAGTCGGGCGACTCGATGGCCTTCTTCACCGCCGCGTAAAGCTTCTGCGTCACGTCCGCCGGCATCTGCGCCGGGCCGAAGAGGCCGAACCAGGCCATCGACTCGAAGCCTTTCACGGTCTGCGCGATCGGCGGCACGCCGGCGAACTGTGGCAGCGGCTCGCGGCTGCTCACGCCCAGCAGCTTGATCGTGCCGTTCTTCATGTGCGGCAGCACGTTCACCGTGCTGGCGAACATCAGGTCCACCGTGCCCGCCAGCACGTCGGACAGCGCCGGGCCGGTGCCCTTGTACGGCACATTGACGATGTCGGTGCCGGTCAGCATCTTGAACTGCTCGCTGGCCAGGTGCAGCGACGAACCCTGCGCGCCGATGGCGAAGTTCAGCTTTCCAGGGTTCGCTTTGGCGTAAGCGATGGCGCCAGCCGTGTCGGAAAACGGCGCGGCCTTGCGGGCGATCAGCACGCTGGGGACCTTGGCCACCATGGTGATGGGCGTGAAGTCCTTGACCGGGTCGAAGCCCAGGTTCTTGTACAGCGTCGCGTTGATGGTGTGGCCGGTGAAGCTCATGAGCAGCGTGGAGCCGTCCGCAGGCGCCTTGGCCACGTAGGCCGCGGCGATGTTGCCGCCGGCGCCGGCGCGGTTCTCCACCACCACGGGACGGCCGAGCGTGTCGCCCACCATGCGGCCGATGACGCGGGCCAGGGTGTCGGTGGTGCCGCCGGACGGGCTGCCGACGACGATGGTGAGAGGCTTGCCGCTGTCTTGCGCCAGGGCGAACTGGGGCGCCAGCGCGGCGGGCAGGGCGCAGAGAGCGGTCAGCGCGCAGCGCCGGGTCAAGGCGAGCGGGCGGGCGAGGGCAGGGGCGGTGTTCATCGTGTCTCCGTGGGTCTTGTTATCGAATGGCCCATCCTAGGCACGCGGCCCGCCGCTTTCAATGGAACCTGCTGGTCCCATCGGGCGGACCAGAAGCCGGCACGGCTTCGGGGCGTTTGGCCTACGCGGCACGGCAGCGCGGCGCGTTGTAATCCCTGCCATGCAAGCCAGGGATGCCGATAGCCCACGCCGCCGCCCGCGCCGGGGCGCCGTACCGCAGGCCGTGGCCGCGTGGCTGGCCGGGCGCGGCTGGAAGCCGTTCGCCTTCCAGCGCGAGGTGTGGGAGGCCATGGGCCGCGGCGCCTCCGGCCTGTTGCATGCCACCACGGGCGCGGGCAAGACCTACGCCGTCTGGCTGGGCGCGCTGCAGGCGCTGGTGCCGGAATCCAAGCCAAAACGGGCTGCAGCGCCTGTGGATCAAGCGCAAGCAGCTACCAATAAGAGAGCAAAAAAGCCTGCGGCTGCACCGCTGACGGTGCTATGGATCACGCCCATGCGGGCGCTGGCGGCCGACACGCTCAAGGCGCTGGAGACGCCGCTCCTCGCGCTGGCGCCGCACGTGCCCGCGCTGGCCGGCTGGACGGTGGGCGCGCGCACCGGCGACACCAGCAGCACCGAGCGCAGCGCGCAGTCGCGCCGCCTGCCCACGGTGCTGGTCACCACGCCGGAGAGCCTGTCCCTGCTGCTGGCCCGGGCCGATGCGCAGGAACTGCTGGGCAGCGTGCGCCTGGTGGTGGCCGACGAATGGCATGAGCTGCTGGGCAACAAGCGCGGCGTGCAGCTGCAGCTGGCGCTGGCGCGGCTGCAGGGCTGGAACCCGCCCCTGTGCGTGTGGGGCATGTCGGCCACGCTGGGCAACCTGCAGGAGGCGCAGCAGACGCTGCTGGGCCTGGACGATGCCGGCCAGCCACGGCCCGGCGTGCTCGTGCAGGGCCAGGTCGACAAGCGCCTGGTCGTGGACACTTTGCTGCCCGACCGGCCCGAGCGCTTTTCCTGGGCCGGCCATCTGGGCCTGGCCATGCTGCCGGCGGTGGTGCGCGAGCTCGAATCCACGGCCGGCTCCACGCTGGTCTTCGTCAACGTGCGCTCGCAGGCCGAGCTTTGGTACAAGGCGCTGCTCGACGCCCGGCCCGACTGGGCGGGGGAGTTGGCCATCCACCACGGATCGCTGGACCGCAGCGTGCGCGAATGGGTCGAGGCGGGCCTGAAGGCCGGCACGCTGCGCGCGGTGGTCTGCACCAGCAGCCTGGACCTGGGCGTGGACTTTCTGCCGGTGGAGCGCGTGCTGCAGATTGGCTCGGCCAAGGGCATCGCCCGGCTGCTGCAGCGCGCGGGGCGATCCGGCCATGCGCCCGGGCGCCCTTCGCGCATCACGCTGGTGCCCACGCACAGCCTGGAGCTGGTGGAGGCCGCCGCGGCCCGCACGGCCGTGCAGGCCGGCGAGGTGGAAAAGCGCGCCAGCCCGCGCCAGCCGGTGGACGTGCTGGTGCAGCACCTGGCCACCGTGGCGCTGGGCGGCGGCTTCGCGCCCGACGCGTTGTATGCCGAGGTGCGCCGCACGGTGGCCTATGCGGGGTTGCCGCCCGCCGTGTGGCAGTGGTGCCTGGACTTCGTGCACCGCGGCGGGCCGTCGCTGGCCGCCTACCCGGACTACCAGCGCGTGCGGCCCGACGAGGCCGGCATCTGGCGCATGCCCGACGTGCGCCTGGCGCGGCGCCACCGCGCCAACATCGGCACCATCGTGAGCGACGCAAGCATGACGGTGCAGATCCTGCATGGTGCGCGGCTGGGCAGCATGGAAGAGAGCTTTCTCTCGCGCCTGTCGCCCGGCGACGCCTTCGTCTTCGCCGGCCAGGTGCTGGAGATGGTGCGTATCGAGCAGATGACGGCCTATGTGCGCCGCGCCGCGCGCGGGCGCCCCACGGTGCCGCGCTGGATGGGCGCGCGCATGCCGCTGTCCACCGTGCTGGCCGACTTCGTGGTGCAGCAGCTGGCCCAGGCGGCCGCTGGCGACTACGACTCGCCCGAGCTGCGCAGCGTGCGCCCGCTGCTGGAGGTGCAGCAGCGCTGGTCGGCCCTGCCCACGCCATCCACGCTGCTGGCCGAGACACTGCGCACGCGCGAGGGCTGGCACCTGTTCTTGTACCCCTTCGCCGGCCGGCATGCCCACACCGGACTGGCCAGCCTGATGGCCTGGCGCGCTGCGCAGGGCGAGACGGGCACCTTTTCCATCGCGGTGAACGACTACGGCCTGGAGTTGCTCAGCGCCACCGAGCGCGACTGGGCGGCCCTGTTGCCTGAGCTGCTGCGGGCCGACCCGGCCCCGCCCGCCGCCGCGGCGGTAGAAGGCCGTGTCGCCCCGCACGAAGCGGAAGGCATCCGCAACACCGCCAATGCCCGCGGCCCCAGCGGCGAGGTCGGAGACGCCGGGCAGGGCGGCGGCGCGGACGCGGCCCGCCATGCGCTGCTGCACGAGGTGCTCGCCAGCCTCAACGCGACGGAGATGGCGCGCCGGCGCTTCCGCGAAATCGCCCGCGTGTCGGGCCTCATCTTCCAGAGCCATCCGGGCGAGCGGCGCAGCGCCCGCCAGCTGCAGGCGTCCTCGCAATTGTTCTTCGAGGTGTTCCGCAAGTACGACCAGGCCAACCTGCTGCTGCGCCAGGCCGACGAAGAGGTGCTGAGCCAGGAGCTGGACGTGGCCCAGTTGCTGGCCGCCCTGCGGCGCATGCAGTCCCAGCGCACGGTGGTGAGCGCGCTGCAGCGCCCCAGCCCGTTCGCCTTTCCGCTGATGGTGGAGCGCTTCCGCGAGAAGCTGACCAACGAGCACCTGGCAGACCGCATCGCCCGCATGCTCGCCCAGCTGGACGCGGCGGCCGACGCCGGCAGCGCGGCCCCCCAGCCGCGCGTGCAGGACGTGGTGCCGCCCGACCCGCCGCTGCGGCCCCGCGCCAAGCGGGCTTCTGCCGCGGCTGCAGCGCCCGCTGCCGCGGACGGCGACAATCGCCCGCTGGACACCGCCACGGCGGCCGTGCGGCGCACGCTGGACTTCTCGCTCTCCCACCCGGACGGGCCGGAAGCCGGCGGGGCCAATGCCCGCCCGCGCCGTGTCCGCCGGCCGTCGCGGCCGCTGCCGCCGCTGTGAGATGCGGCCTTCCTGAAAGACCACGCGCCTGTTGCCCACCTTGCCTGCTCCCACCGCCGACGCCCTCGCTGGCAGCCACTGCATCACCCTGGCCGGCGAAGCCGTCCATCTGCTGCCGCAACATGCCCTGTGGTGGCCCGCGCAGGGTGCGCTCTTCATCGCCGACCTGCACCTGGGCAAGGCTGCCACCTTCCGCGCGCGCGGCATTCCCGTGCCGGCCGGCACGACCCAGGGCAACCTGGCGCAGCTGACCGCCTTGCTGGACGGTCTGGCAGCGCACCGGCTGGTGGTGCTGGGCGATTTTCTGCACGCTGCCGAGGCCCAGACCCCGGCCGTGCTGGCGGCGCTGGCGGCGTGGCGGGACCGCCATGCCGGTGTGGCCATGACGCTGGTGCGCGGCAACCACGATAGCCATGCGGGCGACCCGCCGTCCGCCCTGGGCATCGAGGTGGTGGACGAGCCCTGGCGGCTGGGTCCGTTCTCGGGCTGCCATCACCCGCAGGGCGATGCGCCGCAGCATGTACTCGCCGGGCACGTGCATCCGTCGGTGGTGCTGCGCGGCCCGGCGCGCGACGCGCTGCGGCTGCCGTGCTTCGCCGTCCATTCCGGCTTCACGCTGCTGCCGGCGTTCGGGCTGTTCACCGGCACGGCCAGCCTGTCGCCCGAGCCGGGCTGCCAGGTCTATGCCGTGGGCGGCGGCCGGGTGTGGCCGGTGCCGGCGCGCGGCTGACTGAAGCTGCGCCGTCCTACACCTGCCCACGCGGGCGTGGGGCAACCTCGACGCAGCATTGCGGCCCGGCGCCGGGCCGCACTTCTCAGGAGCACACGCATGGCAGACGACGGCAAGGCCCCCACCTCCACCCGCACCCTCTGGAAGGGGGCGATCAGCTTCGGGCTGGTGCACGTTCCGGTGGGCCTGTATGCGGCCACCATGAACTCGGGCATCGACTTCGACTGGCTGGACAAGCGGTCGATGGAACCCGTGGGCTACAAGCGCGTGAACAAGGTGACGGGCAAGGAGATTTCCAGCGCCAACATCGTCAAGGGCGTCGAGTACGAGGACGGGCGCTACGTGGTGCTGTCGCCGGAGGAGATTTCCGCGGCCTTCCCCAAGACCACGCAGACCATCGAGATCGAAGCCTTCCTGGACGCAGACGAGATTCCCTTCGTCTACCTGGAGCGGCCCTACTACACGGCCCCGCTCAAGCGCGGCGAGAAGGTCTATGCGCTGCTGCGGGAAGCCTTGCGCAAGAGCAACAAGGTGGGCGTCGCCAAGGTGGTCATCCAGACCAAGCAGCACCTGGCGGTGCTGATTCCCTGCGGCCGGGCGCTGGTGCTCAACCTGCTGCGCTGGGGCGGCGAGATCCGCTCATTCGAGCAGCTCAACCTGCCGCCGCTGGGCACCAAGGCCGCGGGCATCCGGGATGCCGAAATGGACATGGCCACCCAGCTGATCGACGACATGACCCAGACCTGGGACGCGGACAGCTTCCGCAATTCGTTCGCGGAAGAGATCCACAAGCTGGTGCAGGTGAAGGCCGAGGCCGGCGACATCGCGGATGTGATGAAGGTCGAGCCGGAGGAGCGTGCCCCGGCCGGCGCCGATGTGCTGGACCTGACGGCGCTGCTCAAGCGCAGCCTGGAAGGCGGCAAGGGCGGCAAGCCCGCCAAAGGCAAGGACAAGGACGGGACCGGAACGGTGACGTCCCTGCCTGCGGGGCGCAAGAAGCCGGCAGGCAAGGCCGCCACCAAGACCCCCGCCAAGAAGGCAGCCAGCACCTCGGCTGCGGGCAAGAAGGCGCCGGCGGGCAAGGGCGGTGCCGCGGCGCGGTCCAAGACCTCCGCGAAACCGGCCGCCAAGAAGGCCGCTGCCCGCAAGGCCGCCTGATCGCCTGCCTGCCCCGGCACACGGAGACGCCCCATGGCAGACGACGCACTCGCCCTGTACCGCAAGAAGCGCAACTTTGCGGTCACGCCCGAGCCCGCGGAAGGCGGCACGCCGGGCGCCCAGGCCCTGCAGTACGTGATCCAGAAACACTGGGCCAGCCGGCTGCACTACGACCTGCGCCTGGAGCTGGAAGGCACCATGAAGAGCTGGGCCGTGCCCAAGGGGCCGAGCTTCGATCCAGCGGACAAGCGCATGGCCGTGCAGGTGGAAGACCATCCCATCGCCTACAACACCTTCGAGGGCCGCATCCCGGCCAAACAATACGGCGCGGGGCAGGTCATCGTCTGGGACCGCGGCTACTGGGTGCCTGAGGGGGATCCGGTTCGCGGCTATGCCGAAGGCAAGCTCAAGTTCACCGTGCACGGCCACAAGCTGAAGGGCCGCTGGACGCTGGTGCGCATGCGCGGCCGTGGCAAGGACAGCGAACGCCAGCCGCCCTGGCTGCTCATCAAGGAGCACGATGGTCTGGAGCGTCCGGCTGCCGAATTCAGCGTGGTGGACGAGATGCCGGACAGCGTTTCGGCGCTGCCGCCCGTCCTGCCTCCGGCAGGCGGCCCGGTCGCGCGCGCCCATCCGCGACGCACCGCAAAAGACCTGGACGCCGCCCCTGCCAAGGCGCTGCCCGACACCCTGGCCCCGCAACTGGCCACGCTGGTGGACGGCCCGCCCGCGGAGGTTGCCGACTGGCTGTGGGAGCTGAAGTTCGACGGCTACCGCATGCTGGCGCGGCTGGAGCGCGGCCAGGTGCGGCTGGTGACGCGCAACGGCCATGACTGGACAGCTCGCATGCCCCAGCTGGCGAAGGCGCTGCGCAAGCTGCCGCTGCGTGCCGGCTGGATCGACGGCGAGGTGCTGGTCATGGACGAGCACGGCGTGCCCGACTTCCAGGCCCTGCAGAACGCCTTCGATGCCAGTGCCACCGCGGAGCTGGTGTACTACGTGTTCGACATGCCCTACGCGGACGGGCGCGATCTGCGCAGCATGCCGCTGGTGGAGCGGCGCGAGTTGCTGCGCACCGTGGTGCAGCAGGGCGGGCTGCAGAACGTGCGCTTCAGCGAGGCGTTCGAGGCGCGCCCCGGTGATCTGGTGGCCTCCGCCTGCCAGCTCGGCTTCGAGGGCGTGATCGGCAAGCGCAAGGATGCGCCCTATGCCACCGCGCGCCGCAATGCCGACTGGATCAAGCTCAAGTGCAGCCACCGGCAGGAATTCGTGATCCTGGGCTTTACCGACCCCAAGGGCAGCCGCAAGGGCATCGGTGCGCTGCTGCTCGGCGTGCATGGGCCGGATGGCGAACTGCGGTACGCCGGCAACGTGGGCACGGGGTTCAGCGAGCGCACGCTCGCCGACCTGCGCGAGCGGCTTGAAACCCTGCGCACCCGCAGCGCCCCGTGGCGCGGGGAGCCCCCCGCCGGCACCCGCGGCGCGCACTGGGTCAAGCCGCAGCTGCTGGCCGAGGTGTCGTTCGCCGAATGGACGCGGCAGAACCGCATCCGCCACGCCGTGTTCCACGGGCTGCGCGACGACAAGCCCGCCAAGGCCATCGTGCGCGAGAAGCCCGCGGCCCTGGAACAGCGCCGGTCCGCCGACGATGCCGCGGAGACGCTGCCTTCGTCGCTGCGCGTATCGCATCCGGAGCGGGTGATCGATCCTTCCACCGGCATCACCAAGATCGACCTGGTGCGCTACTACGCCACCGTGGCCGAGTTGATGATGCCGCACCTCAAGGACCGCCCCGTGGCGCTGGTGCGGGCCCCCGATGGGGTCAAGGGCTCGCTGTTCTTCCAGAAGCACATGGAAAAGGCCGCGCTGGAAGGCGTGGCCCAGCTGGACCCGGTGCTCGACCCCGGCCACGCGGCACTCATGGCGGTGGCCCAGCCCGTGGGCCTGCTGTCCGCCGCCCAGATGAATGTCGTCGAGTTCCATACCTGGAACGGCCGCAAGGACCGCATCGAGCGGCCCGACCGCATGACCTTTGACCTGGACCCCGGAGAAGGCGTGGCGTGGGAGCGGGTGCAGGAAGCCGCGCAGCTGGTGCGGACGCTGTTGACCGAGTTGGGCCTGCCGGCCTATCTCAAGACCAGCGGCGGCAAGGGCCTGCACGTGGTGGTACCCATCAAGCGGCTGCACGGCTGGGACGCCGTCAAGGGCTTCTCGCAGGCGGTGGTCCAGCACCTGGCCCGCACCATTCCGCAGCGCTTCGTGGCCAAGAGCGGCCCGCGCAACCGCGTGGGCAAGATCTTCGTGGACTATCTGCGCAACGGCCGCGGCGCCACCACGGTCAGCGCCTGGTCGGCCCGTTCGCGGCCGGGCATGGGCATTTCGGTACCCGTGGCATGGTCGGAGCTGGGCCAGCTCACCAGCGGGGCGCATTGGACCGTGCAGTCCGCGGGGGACCGTTTGCGCCAGGGCAATGCGCCGTGGGACGGCTATGCGGAGGCGGCGGTCTCCTTGACGCCTGCGATGAAGGCGCTGGACTATCCGTCCGCCAAAACCGGCCGCCGCTAATTGCCCTGGGCGCTCCCGTGATCCGCTGACCCCGGGTCCGTGATTAATGCGGTAGGCACCCGACCGGCGCCGCCGTCACAAGGCGCGGCGATGCGAACGCGCCCGTCCCATTGCGGGGCAACTTCCTACACAGCGCCATCCGCGCGGCCTGCAGCGTGGCGGCTCCACGACCCAGGAGTACATCGCATGAACAAGAAGACCAACGCGCACGACGCCGTCGCCGCGCAGGCCGCGGCCCGCAATACCGACAGCGGCCCCGGTCAGCCGGCCCCTGTGGAGGTCGATGACCTCGCCGCCACCAAGATGTCGGAAACACAGGAGCTGGCAGCCGCCATGCCCTACAACAGCACCAAGGCGCTGGAGCACGGCACCGAGAACGGCTTGGCGACCAACCCCGGCATCACGGCAACGCCCGCATCGCGCCTGCCCACGGCCAGCACCCTCAGCGAGGCCGAGGCCAACAGCAAGACCGGCGGCCCCGCGCTGGAAGGAGTGAACAACACCATCGACGCGCTGGAACGGGTGCGGGTGGATTCGTCGGGCCGCGTGCTGACGACCAACCAGGGGGTGCCGATTGCCGACAACCAGAATTCGCTCAAGGCCGGCCCGCGCGGCCCGGTGCTGTTGGAAGACTTCATCCTGCGCGAAAAGATCACGCACTTCGACCACGAGCGCATTCCCGAACGCATCGTGCATGCCCGCGGCTCCGGTGCGCATGGCATCTTCGAATGCACCGACTCGCTGGCCGACCTGACCCGAGCGGCGCCGTTGCAGCAGGTGGGCAAGGTCACCCCGGTATTCGTGCGGTTCTCCACCGTGCAGGGCGAACGCGGCTCCAAGGACACGGCCCGTGACGTCCGCGGCTTCGCCGTGAAGTTCTACACCGACGAAGGCAACTGGGATCTGGTGGGCAACAACATGCCCGTGTTCTTCATCCAGGACGCGATGAAGTTCCCCGACCTGGTCCACGCCGTAAAGCCGGAGCCGCACCACCAGATGCCCCAGGCCGCCAGCGCGCATGACACCTTCTGGGACTTCGTGTCGCTCATGCCCGAATCCACGCACATGCTGATGTGGGTGATGTCGGACCGTGCCATCCCGCGCAGCTACGCCACCATGCAGGGTTTCGGGGTGCACACCTTCCGGCTGGTGAATGCGGCCGGCGAGTCGCACTTCGTCAAGTTCCACTGGCTGCCCGTGGCCGGCACGCATTCGCTGGTGTGGGACGAAGCCGTGAAGATTTCGGGCGCCGATCCGGACTTCCACCGCCGCGACCTCTGGGAGCGCATCGAGGCTGGCGCCTTCCCGCAGTACGACCTGGCGGTGCAGGTGTTCACCGAGGAGCAGGCCGAGTCCTTCAGCTTCGACATTCTGGATGCCACCAAGATCGTTCCCGAAGAAATGGTGCCGCTGCGCGTGGTAGGGCGGATGACCCTCAACCGCAACCCGGACAACTTCTTCGCCGAGACCGAGCAGGTGGCCTTCTGTGCCGCCCATGTGATTCCCGGCATCGACTTCACCAACGACCCCTTGCTGGCCGGCCGCATCCATTCCTACGTGGATACGCAGATATCGCGCCTGGGCGGGCCCAACTTCCACGAGATCCCGATCAACTCGCCGGTTGCGCCGGTGCACAACAACCAACGCGACGGCATGCACCGCCAGGCCATCCACCGTGGACGCGTCTCGTACGAGCCCAACTCGCTGGCAGGCGGCTGCCCGTTCCAGGCCGGGGCCGCGCAAGGCTTCATGTCGGTCGCCTCGCGCCAGGATGCCAAGGATCTGCAGCCCAAGGTGCGCGCCAAGCCCGAGAAGTTTGCCGACCACTACACCCAGGCCAAGCTGTTCTTCGACAGCCAGACCCCGGCCGAGCAGGCGCACATCATTGCGGCCTACCGCTTCGAGCTGAGCAAGGTCACCGTACCCGCGATCCGCGAGCGCATGGTGTCATCGCTGCGCAATGTGTCGGACACGCTGGCGCAGGCCGTGGCGGGCGATCTGGGCATGGACGTGCTGCCGCCGGCCATGCCGCTGGCCGCCAGCGAGGTGGCAGCGCCCGAGGTGACGCGCTCGGAGGCGCTGTCCCTGCTGGCTCGCCCGGGTGATGGCTCCATCGCCGGGCGCAAGGTCGCCATCCTCGTGGCCCCGGGCAGCGACGGAAAAGCGGCACGCAGCGTGCAGAAGGCCTTGCTGGAGCGGGGCGCCGTGGGCCGCCTGGTGGCCAGCCGCATCGGGCCGGTGGTACTGGCCGACGGCACGGCGGCGGATGCCGATGCCTCCACCGAGAACTCGCCCGGCTTCCTGTTCGATGGGCTCGTGGTGACCGGTGGCGACGGCGTGGCTGCGCTGCAGCGCGACGACCATGTGGGTGATTTCATCCGTGACCAGTACCGCCACTGCAAGCCCATCCTGGCCGTGGGCGCCGCGACGCAACTGCTGGACGCTGCGCTGCCACCGACGGCGCCAGGCGGCCCCGTGGCGGACCCGGCCCTGATCCGCAGCGAAGCAGGTGCCCCAGCCGATATCGACGCGTTCCTGATGGCGCTCAGCGCCCCGCGCGACTTCTCTCGCGAGGCGCGGCTGTAGCGCTTGGGCGGTGTCCGGCTCCGCCGGGCACCCAGCGCGTCATCCAACGGCCCTGCGGGGCCGTTTTTCGTGGGGGCCGCATCCGCGGATTTTTTGCCGAGGTTTGTAGTCCTGCGGCTTGCACAAGGCAGCGGGCCGCCTACAGGGCCTGCGCTCGCGCTCCCACGCAGACGCCGGCCAATAGGCCTAGGGCAAGGCCTCGCACAACCCTTAGCTTTGGTGCATGCACTGCACATCCATCCCCCTGTCCCATCCGCCCCTTGCGGCCCCCGACGTGGCGCAGCAACTGCGCGACTACATTGCCGACCGGGCGTTTCCCTGCGTGGGCGCCAAGTCCGCCCTGAACAAGGGCCGTCTGGACGTACGCCAGTTCGGCGCGCTGGGCGATGCCGCGCATACACAGGCTTTGCATGACGCGGTCGTTGCGTACGGCCGCCAGTATCCCGAGCCGGGCGCCGTCCCCGTGACCTTCATCGCTGCGTTCGACAACGAACGGATGGACGAACGCACCTTCGAGCAACGCCTGTGGCAGCAACTGCAGCAACTGCATGACATCGACACCGCGCGGGGGACTGCATGGGCCACCGATGTGAGCGAGGACCCGACCCGCAGTGACTTTTCCTTCAGCGTGGGGGGGCGTGCGTACTTCATCGTCGGCCTGCATCCGGGGGCTTCGCGGATGGCCCGTCAGGCACCCGTGCCATGCCTGGTCTTCAACTTCCACGAGCAATTCGAGTTGCTCAAGCAGACCGGCAAGTACGCCACGATGCAGGACGCCATCCGCGCCCGCGACGTGGCCTTGCAGGGATCGATCAACCCGGTGCTGGCCCGGTTCGGAGAAGCATCGGAGGCCCGGCAGTACTCGGGGCGCGCTGTCGGAGCCGATTGGAAATGCCCGTTTCATTCGAAAGCCAAACAAGATGCATGACGTCAGCTGCGGCACCTGCCGCATTCCGCCGCAATCGGGAGTCGCCTTCCGCCTGAGGGCTAGCGAGGTGCTCCGGATCTACGATCCGCTGGGCGAGCAGGTGGCAGATCTCTTCGCCTTCAAGGACGGGGAGCATGCGTGCAGCCTGTCGTCGGGCCGAACCATCGACTACGCCTCCAAGATCTACCTGAGCAAGGGCGATGTGCTGTACTCGAACGACAGCCGGCCGATGTTCACCATCGTCGAAGACCTGGTAGGGCGGCACGATTTTCTGCTGACGCCCTGCAGCCAGGAGATGTTCGAAATCCTCTACCAGCACAAAGGGCACCACCCCAGCTGCTTCGAAAACCTCTACACGAACCTCGCAGAGTTCGGCATCCGCCCCGAGCAGATCGGCACCACGTTCAACGTCTTCATGAATGTGGAAGTGGGGCCGGACGGCGCTGTCGCGGTGAAGGCGCCGCGCTCACGGGCAGGCGACTACATCGAGCTGCGGGCCGAGATGAATCTGGTGTGCGGGCTTACCTCTTGCTCGGCAGAGAACTCCAACAACGGCAGCTTCAAACCGATCGACTACGAGATCATCACCCGCCCCTGCAGCGACCGTTAGAAAGCGGCACAAGGCGGTGGGCGGCAAAACGCCGCCTTGCTGTCAACCTTCAAGAGCGGCGGGCGGGGGCGCATACAAGCCGTGCACGTGTTCGGTCAGCACCTGGATCGCATTCAGGTACTGCTCCGCCGCATGCTGGTGGTTGCGCTGCCATTCGGCACATTCCTGGATGCGGTAGCCCAACGCCAGCGCCTTGGAAGGCAGGGCTGCGTCCGCGGCCTCGCCAGGGACATGGCGCCCGATGGCGGCCTGCAGCCGCTCCAGGTGCGCGCGCAAGGCCTCGTCATGTTGTTTCTGAGACCGCTCCATCTTGCCCAGCAGGTGGTCGAGGGTCAGCAGCGTCTCTTCCACGCTGGGAGCGTCACTGGGCGGGTAGGGCGTCATCGAAGTTCCTTGGAGCCGAGGCGGCGCAGAGGTTGGATGGACAGAGTGGCTTGAAGGTGCGGCGCAGCAGATGAATCACCTGCCCAGCACCACAGGCGGCCGGTGCGGTGCGTGCGCAGCGGCGACGCGTCCTGTCGGGGCCTGAACGGCATGGTGACCCGCAGCGCTGATGTCCATGCAGCGCTCGAAGAACGCATCCAGTTCGGTCGACTTGTCGAACACGGCGTCTGCGCCGAGTGCCACGCAGCGCTGGCGAATATCCGCCGTGGCGTAGTTGGTCAGGACAAAGATACGGCGGCCTTCCGGTTGTGGAGGGACCGCTGCCAACACATCAAGGCCTGAACCGTGGCGCAGGAACAGATCCAGCACGACCAAGTCCCAGTCGAAGCGGTCAAGGGCTGCCAAAGCCTCGTCGACATCTTCGGCGGTTGCGACCACGTCCATGCCGGCAAGCTCCTGGATGGCGGGTATGAGGTTCTGGCGGATGGTGGAGTTGTCCTCCACCAGGATGGCGATGGCTTTCATGGCAGGCAAGCGGCGCGGAAACCGCGTATTCGGGGATACACCGAGAGTGGGGGCGCTACCCACCGCACTTTGTAGGTAGCCATGCCGCCCCCTCGCCGGGGTGCATGCCGCAGACCCTTGCAACACGGGCCTGCCGTTCTATCATCCAAGACCCCGCACCTCTGCGGCTTCAGCCTTCTTCACTCTTTCGCACTGTCCGAGCATGCCGCTGGAATACCTGTCCGAACTGTCGTCACAGAAACTGCCGCTGAGGGTGCACGAACCCGCCGCCATCGACAAGTTGCGCGTGCTGCGCGCGGCCCATTTGGTGGTGGTGCGCATGCCGGAGGATGGGGCAGAGGAAGGCGCGGACGCCGAGGTGCTTGCCATCACGCCTGAGGGGCGTGCCGAACTTCGGCGGGCAGGCGGGCGCAGGGCTCCGCTGCTCTAGGGCGCCCCGCCGCACCGCCTGGAACGTTCTCAGATCAAGGGCACACCGCCGGTCACGGCGACGGTGGCGCCAGAGATGTAGCTGCCCCGGTCCGACGCGAGCAACACGAAGGCGGGCGCGACCTCACAGGGCTGGCCAGGCCGCTTCAGAGGAACCTGTTTGCCGAAACTGCGCGCGCTGTCGATATCGAGCGTCGAAGGAATCAGCGGCGTCCAGATGGGGCCCGGAGCGACGCAATTCACCCGGATGCCCTTGTCGGCGAGCAGCTGGGCCATGCCGCCGGTGAGGTTCTGTAGCGCCCCCTTGGTGGCAGCGTAAGCCACCAAGGTCTGGTTGGGCTTGTCGGCATTGATGGACACGGTGTTGATGATCGAGCCGCCCGGGGGCATCTGGCGCGCGGCGGCCTTGCTCAGGAAGAAGGTGGCGTACACATTGGTGCGGAAGGTGCGGTCGAATTCCTCGCCGCTGATCTCTTCCAGGCTGGCGTGAGACATCTGGTAGGCCGCGTTGTTGACCAGGATGTCGATCCCGCCCAGCTCCTGTACTGCGCGTTCGACGAGCGTCTCGCAATGGTGCTCCTCGCGGATGTCACCCGGCACGCCGATGGCTTTGCGACCCTCCGCTTTCACCAGATCCATGGTTTCCTGCGCATCCCGGGATTCTTCCTCCAAGTAGGAGATGAGCACGTCCGCACCTTCCCGGGCAAACGCGAGGGCGACCGCACGGCCGATGCCGCTGTCGCCGCCGGTGATGAGCGCCTTGCGGCCTTGCAACTGGCCGCTGCCCTGGTAGGACGTTTCGCCGTGGTCGGGCCGGGGGTCCATGTCGCCGGTATGGCCCGGCGGAGTCAGCGGTTGCTGGTGGCTGAAGGGGGGGCGCGGTCCTGCGCTGCGCGGATCGATGGGCATGGGAGAACTCCTCAAGTCAGTGGTCAAAAAAGGACAGGGCGGCTCGGTGGATCGGCCGGGCCGTTGCATCCCTTCCTGCAGGCTCGGGCTTCCACCTGGCCCCGTCGCGTAGGACTCGGTCCCACCTTGCAGGGAGGCCGGCAAGTCAGCCCCTGCAGCGGAGGTCGGGCACCGCAGGCCAACGCACGTCCCACGGCGCGGCGGGGCGCTGTCTGGCACCCCACCGCGCCCATGCGCGCGAGATTGAAGCTTCTTTTGTGGAGCTCTCCATGCGCATCACGATGGTCCCGGTACTGGTTGCAGCGGCATTGGCGGCAGGTTGCGGCGGGGACGACTCCGCTTCCCCCGTGGCATCGCCCGGGGCGCCCAAGGCCAAAGACACGCGGTTGCTGGAAGGCGGTGCCGCCGCGCTGCAGGACAAGCCGCCCGTGGAAGCGCTCAATGCCTACCTGAACGGGTTTCACTTCTACAGCGGTCAGATGCAAGGGCAGATGGAGGCCCATCACTACTGCGCGTTGCTCAACGAGGAAGTGATCCAGTGCGCCATCTACGACGGCAACGTCCACAACGCCAAGCTGATGGGGGTGGAATACATCATCAGCGCGCGCCTATTCAACAGCTTGCCTGCCGCAGAGAAGCCGCTGTGGCACAGCCATGTGCACGAGGTCAAGTCCGGCCAGCTCGTGGCTCCGGGCATTCCCCAGTTCGCCGAACAGGAGTTGATGAAGAAGCTCGTGGGCACGTACGGGAAGACCTGGCACACCTGGCACACCGACCAACATAAGGAGCTGCCGCTCGGCGTGCCCCAACTCATGATGGGCTTCACTGCCGATGGGCAAGCGGACCCGGCCATGGTGGCTGACAGAGACCGGCGCCTGGGCGTCGACAGCCAGGAAAGGCGAAAGAACCGCGAGACCATCGATGCACCGGCCGTCGCACCGGGGGCGGATGCGTGGCAGAAGGGCCGCGCCGTTCAGATCACCGACCCGACAGGGCAGCAGCATGTGTATGCCCACGGCGCGCGCCCGGCCGTGCCACCTGCCAGCCGTTGAAGCAGGGCATGGCGACCCGGAACCCTCTTTTGGAAAGGATGACCCCATGACCGAGCCTCTGACCTCAACGGATCCCGACGATACAACCCGTGCGGTTCCAGCATCTGGCAAACATGCGAAAGAGGGCGCGTCGAACCGCGAACCTGTGAAGGAGGCGACACTCGACTCGGTGGCGGGGGAAGAGGATCCCGGGGCCTCGCTCGACTTGGTCATGCCTCCTCCCCCGGGCTCAGCCGGCAGCCCAGGGAAGAAGGGTGGCTGAACGCGGCCTCAGGCCGACGCGGGCGCAGGCTGGCCGGACAGCGATGCGTACAGCGCGGCATAGGGGGATGCAGCGCGCTCCCAGCTGAAGTCCTGCTGCATGCACCGGCGCTGGAGGGCCTTCCAGAGCGAGGGTTGGCGCCACGCCGCCAGCACGCGGTCTGCCGTGGCATCGAAGGCCGCCTGCGAGGCGCTCCGCATCACGAAGCCGGTACCGGTCGCCAAGCGCGCATCCACATCCTGCACGGTGTCGGCGAGACCACCGGTGGCCGTCACCAGGGGCGGTGTGCCGTAGGCCTGGCTGTACATCTGGTTCAAGCCGCAAGGCTCGAAGCGTGACGGCATGAGGAAGCAATCGGCCCCTGCCTCAATGCGGTGGGCCATGGATTCGTCGAAGCGCAGCGACACATGCACCTGGCCGGGATGGCGGGCGGCAAGATCCACCAGGGCCTGTTCCAGCGCCGCATCACCGCGTCCCAGCACTGCCAGTTGAGCACCCTGTGCCAGCAACCGCCGCGCGCCCCCAAGTACCAAGTCCACACCCTTTTGCGAAGTCAGCCGACCCACGAGGCCAAACAGAGGGCCGGTGCTGGCCGACAGGCCACAGTCCTCGCGCAGCGCGGCGGTGTTGCGCGCCTTGGCATCGAGGTGGTCCGCGCCATACGGCGCAGCGAGGAAGGGGTCGGCAGCCGGGTTCCACACGGCCGTGTCGATGCCGTTGATGAAGCCGTGCAAATGTGCTGCCCGCGCGCGCAGCACGCCATCGAGCCCGAAGCCCAGGGCCGGCTGCTGGATCTCGCGGGCATAGGTCGGGCTGACGGTGGTGATCGCATCAGCGAACTGCAATCCGGCTTTGAGCATGGACAGTTCGCCCCAGAACTCGGCCCCTTCGATTCCGCGGTGCTCGGCCTGCACCTCCAGCCCATCGGCCGTGGCCATCGGGAACACCCCCTGGAACGCCAGGTTGTGGATGGTCATCACGCTGCGGGCCACCGTGGCGTCACCGGCCACGCGGCGCTGCCGCAAATACAGCGGTGCCAATCCACACGGCCAATCGTTGGCATGGACGATGTCGGCCTGCCAGCCGCACGGGCTGTCGGCCGAGCCGATGAGCGCCGCCGTGCGCGCCAGGAGAGCAAAGCGCAGCGCCTGCGCGTAGAGATCGCCTGCAGGATCGCCGTAAGGACTCTGCGCGCTGCCATACAGCGCGGGGCACGACAGCAGGAGCAGGTCCGGCGTCTGCGGGCGCTCGATGCGCAGCAGTTGGGCGGCGGGCCACGGGCCATGCGCAGGCAGAGCGACGATGTGCGACAAGGCACCGCCCAACGCCATGTCACCGTAGGCAGGCATCAGGATGGACACGTCACATCCCTTTGCCGCCAGGGCCTGGGGCAGTGCGGCACTGACATCGCCGAGGCCGCCGGTCTTCACCATGGGCGCGCATTCAGAGGTGACGAACAGGATTTTCATGCGGGATTCTCGGCAGGCGTCAGGACGGCGAACGGCAGGCGGCTGCCACCGGGCCCGATATCGCCAAGCACCGTGGCGAGTGTGATCGTGTCAGCGTTGGCGAGCGTTTGGCCGGTGCAGGCATCCTCCCACCGACCCGGCTTGCCCAGCGCAGGGTGCGCACTGGCTACCACGACCCGCGTGTCGCGCCATTGTCCTTCCTGCGCGGAGTTCCAGAGGGCCAGGAGCCGGCTGCACACCACCACCACCGCCGTACCGTCCAGGATGCGGGCGAAGGCAATCGCGTGGGCGGACGCGGGGCCTTCCACCACCAGGGGCAGATAGATGGCTTCTCGGAACAGGCTGGCGTAGCGGGCGCGCGTCTGCAGCAGCCGCCAGGTCGTGAGCTGCTTGGCGGCATCGGGCATGGCGGCGCTGCCGCCCAGCACACTGCGCCAGCGGGCTTCGTCCGGATAGCGGCCGCCGGCATACCAGGACTGCAGTTCCTGCAACCGGCCGGAAAGCGCGGCAAAGTCGACGGGGCGGCGGTTGTCGGGGTCCACGAGGGAGAAGTTCCACTGTTCACACCCTTGGTACACATCCGGCACGCCCGGCGCCATGAGCTTGAGTGCCACCTGGCACAGGCTGTTGCGAAAGCCGTAGGGAGCGATGCGGCGCACCCAGTCCTGCAGGATGCCGACGAACCGGTCCGTGGCCAAGGTCTTCTCGATGTACTGCGCCACTGCGGCCTCGTAGGCCTCGTGCGGAAAGAGCCAGTTGCTCTGGAGCTTGGCCTCGCGCATGGCCTTGACCATGTAGCGCTGGATGCGTCCACGCAGGTCCGGCAGGCTGGCCGCATCGGCGCCGTCCGCGGGCCAGATGCCCACCAGCGCCTGGAACAGAGCCCAGCGGTCCCGCGCGCTGGGGGCGGGGGCCTCGTCCACCACGCTCTCAAAGCGCTCGCCCGCTGCCTGCAGCGCCTGCACCGTCGCCTGCCACTCGCGCGGCATCTCGGACAGTACGTTCAGGCGGGCCCGCACGTCTTCCGAGCGCTTGCTGTCGTGGGTCGATGTGGCTAACAGACCATGGGGCGTGTAGCGCGAACGCTGCTGGTTCGCCTGGTGGAAGGCGGGCACCGACAGGCCGAAGCGCCGCGGCTCCGCGCCCACGTCATTGAGGGAGACGAGGCGAACGTAGCGGTAGAAGAGGGTGTCTTCCACCGCTTTGGCCATGACGGGCGCGGTGAACTGCTGCCAACGCCGCACGAAGCCGGAGCGAAGCGCCGGCTCCGGTCCGTCCTCCCCGAGGAGAACACCCTGCAGGTAGGCCAAAACACCTCCTTCGGACGTTCCCAGCTGCCTGCGGGCCGCGGCAATGGCCCATGCGATGTGCTGGCGATCCGTGTCGCTGGCCTCCGCCTGCCCGGGCAGCACATAGGTGCGGTAGACCGGGAACCGGGTGGCGACTTCGACCAACGCCACCCGCAGCTGGTTGCGCGTGAAGTCGCAGACCCGGCGGTCCGCGCGCGTGATCTTGGACAGCGTTTCCACCAACCAGTTGAGGTCGCTGTACAGGGCCGTCTCGATGATCAGCCGCTTGCAGGCACAGGCAGACTCTTCGAAATCGCTGCGGTCGCCGGTAAATCCTTCGTACACGGCATCAAAGGCCGCTTGGGCGTCGGTGTCGACGAACACGCCGTTGACCAGGGTGGCGAACCGGTAGCCCGTGCCGCCATGCACCCGCCAGTCGGGCGGCAGCGGTTCGTGCTCCGCCATGATCTTTTCAACGACCACGTAGAGCGCCTGGTCAGGCTGCCCCTGGGTCTGGCGCAGCCAGTGGTAGCGCTGCTGCAGGCGCTCGAAGTAGCGGGCCGGGTCTGCCAGGCCGTCCGGGTGGTCGATGCGCAGGCCCTGCACCTTGCCTTCCGCCAGCCACCGGAGGATCTGGGTATGCGCGGCATCGAACACGGCCGGCTCCTCCATGCGGATGGCGGCCAGGGCGTTCACATCGAAGAAACGCCGGTAGTTGATATCGTCGCCGGCCACCCGCCAATCGGCCAGCCGATAGGCTTGGCGCTGGAGAATGCGGTCCAGCAGGTCGAAGCTCGGGCCGTCGCCCGGGGTGCCGTTGATGTGTGCCAGGGCCGTGGCGATGCCATCGCGCACCCAGGGCAAGGCCGCAGCCAGGTCCCTCAGACGCTGCCGGAGCAGAGGCGCATCGCGCAGGCGCGCGGCGCGTGCCGTGGGGTCGTGGGCATCATGGGAGGGCAATTGGGCGAACGCGTCGACCAGCGAGTGCAATGCCGCTGCATCGTGGGCCTCGACGCCCGGCCCAGACACGGGCCACGGGGCGGCGGCCAACACATCGGCGTAGCAACGCGGGTCGAGAGGCAGTGCACGCTCCCAGTAGGTCAGCTGGAAGCGGCCGGTCTCGCCGTCGAAGCGAACCTGCAACTCGCCCGCCTCCAGCACCTTGCCATAGTGGTCTCCCAGCACAGGCAGCAGCACGCGGCCGCGGGTCTGCGGGTTGGAAGGCCACCACTCGATGTCGAAGGTGCTGGCGTGTGCCGATGCCTGGCCGTGCTCCAGAACATCCTGCCACCAGAGGTTTCCGGGGTCTTCCACCCCCATATGGTTGGGCACCGTGTCCAGCACATGTCCCATCCCCCTGGCGGCCAGTGCCGCGCACAGGGCCGCATGGTCCGCATCGGTGCCGATCTCGGGATTCACCTGCGACGGGTCGGTCACGTCGTAGCCGTGCGTACTGCCCTTGGAAGCCTTCAGATAGGGCGAGGTGTAGAGGTGGCTGATGCCGAGCGCTTCGAGGTAGGGGACCGTTTCCTGCGCCTGTGCAAAGGTGAAGCCCGCGTGCAACTGAACACGGTAGGTGGCACGCGGCACATCGGCAGTGCCGAGAGCAGGCAATGCCGACTCGGTCTGCGGCAGCCCGCCGCGCTCGGCACGCACCGCCGCAGTGATGGCGGCGAAGAACGGCTGGGAAGCCAGCGCCTCTAGCGGAACACCCATGCGGCGGCGCCAGTTGGGATGGCGCTCCTCGGTGGTGCCCGGCACGTTGGGCTGCTCGCGTTGCCCCGTCAGATCCTCCAGCTGGACGCCCACCAGCAGGCAGGGCGTGCGGGCCAGCAGTGCATGCACGGCAGCGGCCAGCGACGGGGTCATCTCGGGAGCGGATTGCGCATCCAGCGTCACGCCGTCGGGCAGCAGATCTTCGGCCTGCAAAGCTGCCAGCAGGCGGGTACGGTCCTGGGCGCGGGCCAGCTGAGCGTTGACCTGGGCGTCCGTGTCGAGCCAGCCGAGCGCCTGCTGCACGGCGACGTCGTCTGCCGCCCAGAAGCCCGCCAGCGTGGGCAGGTCATGGGTGCTGACGACGGCGAGGGCCTGGGCAGGCCACTGCGAGGGAGGGCGGAAACCGCCCTGGTCGAGCCGTTCGAAGATCAGCGGCTTGTACGACAGCAGCGCGTGGCTCGCCATGGCTTCGCGCATGCGCGGGACCACGTTACCCAGGTCTTCACCGATGACCATGCACCGGTGGCGATGGCTTTCGATTGCCAGCACGGCGAGCAACGCATCCATCGGGTAGCTGACGTAGGTGCCGCCGTCCGGGCTGGTCCAGAACAGGCGCATGAGCGCCATGACATGGTCCATTCGCAACGCACCGGCAGGCCGCATCGTGGCCTCCAGCAGCTGACGGAAGGGCCGGAAGCCGGCATCCGCAAGCGCCACAGGGTTGACCGGCGGCAGGCCCCAGTCCTGCCCCTGCGCACTCAGCGGATCCGGCGGGGCGCCGACATTCATGCCGCGCGCATACAGATCAGGATGCGACCAGGTGTCGGTACCGCCATCGGCCGCACCCACAGCCAGGTCGCAGTACAAGCCGATGGGCATGAGTGCGCGGGCGCGGGCACTCACGCGCTGCAGCTGTTCGTGGGCGACCCACTGCAGCCAGAAACGGTAGGCTACGGCGTCTGCATGTTCCCGCGCGAAGGCTTCGACTGCGCTGGAGCGGACGTCCCGCAGCGCCTCGGGCCAGGCAGGCCAGCCCCAGATGGCCGGATCGCCCGCCTGCAGCACGGCCTGGATGGCCTCGTAGCGAGCGTGCAGGCCCAGGGTGGCAGCATGGGTGGTGCAGAAGGCGTCGAAAGCACGTCCGCGTTCGCCATCGCCCGTCCAAGCGGTGTCGCGAAAGGTCTGCCACAGCTGTGCCAGCGCCGCTTGTTTCAGGGCAGCCACGGCAGGGTAATCGACCGTGGCGCTCTGCCGCACGGCGTCCAGTCGTGCCAGAAAGTCGGCCGACTGGCACAGCGACTGGGTGCGGACGCACTGCAGGTATTCCGGCAAGGCTGTCACGTCGATGTGCAGCACATTCAGCGCCAGGCGGCTGGCAGGGCTGTAGGGGCTGGCGGCGTCGGGCCGGTCTGCGCGCAATGCATGCAGCGGACTCACGCCTACGAAAGCCGCACCCTGGGCAGCGGCCAGACGCACGCACTGCAGCAGGTCCGAAAAGTCCCCGATGCCCCAGCTGCGTTCCGAACGCAGCGCATACATCTGCGCGGCGATGCCCCACCACCGTTCCCCCTGCTGCAGGCCCTCGGGAAGCCAGCATTGCTCTGGCGCGGCGAGAACCCAGAGGGCATCGTCCCCGCAGTGCAGCCGGTAGTAGCCTGCGGGAATATCCGCGGTCCAGAGGGCGGAATCCCCCTGGCCTTGCGCGACAGCGGGCGCGTCCGGGCGGTCCGCATCCCGTAGCTGCCACGCTCCAGCGGCGGGCAGTTGGATGGATTGCGCTTCACCCGCCCGCACCACGGCGAACGAACATTGCGCCGCATCGTCGTGCGGCCCCATGGCGTCCAAGGCACGCTGCAACACAGCGGTAGGTACCTGGACGGGGTGTCCCCAGAAGCCCGTGTATTCGGTCGCGATGCCCGCGCGCGCGGCGCGCTGCAGCAGTTCTTGCGTCATCTCTTGTGTCCGTTCGGAATCAATGCGCTGCCGGCGTGCAGATCCAGCGTGCAGACCAGGGGCCCCAGGCGGCAGAGCCGCTTTCACCATCATCAAGCCACCTGTGCTGGAACAGCAGTTCACCTGCGGGGCGGGGCGGTACATCTTCCACGGGATCCGGTCCGAGGTTGGCTTCCAGCCAGCACGCGCTCCCGTCGGCATAGGCCCATTGCACTCTCAGGCCGCGCTCGCCGATGCGTTCGCTGGTGTGACGGCCGGTGGCCAGCAGGCCGCTGCGAGGCACGAACCACTGCCGCCGGGCCTCCAGCGCCTGGCGCACCAGGTCGCTGCGCTGCCGGGCGGGCACCAGTTCGGACTGCACCCAGTCCAGCCGGCTGGCCTCCACGGTGTCCGCGTTGCAGGGATCGGGCAGCGTTCTTCCTTCCGGGACGGCATGGCTGAACTCACGCATACGGCCGGCACGCACGGCCTCGCGCAATTCGCCCTCCCAGTCGGCAAAGTACAGAAAGGGGGTGGTGGCACCGAACTCGTCCCCCATGAACACCATGGGTGTCGCCGGCGTCAGCAGGGACAGCAGCAGGGCGAGCTCGACGGCCTCGGTCGGTGCCAGCGCCGCCAGGCGATCGCCGAAGGCTCGGTTGCCGATCTGGTCGTGGTTTCCGATGAACTGCAGCAGCGCCGGCAGCGGTACCGCCGGGACGGCGCCGGACGGGGTGACCCCTTCGGGAAACGCAAAGCCCTCCGTCAGCACGCGGGCCAGCAGATCCATGGGGTGGCTGGCAAACCGCCCGTAATAGGTGTGCGACTCCCCGGTCAGCAGCACGTGCACTGCATGGTGAAAGTCATCGTTCCACTGTCCGTCGTAGCGTCCTGCCACCGCGGTGCCCTGCAGCCAGCTCGCCTGGTTTTTCTCGTTCTCCAGCACCAGGTGGACCTCTCTGCCCTCGGACTGCGCAAGCGCGCGCACCCGTTGGCTGATGTCCTGCAGGATGTGCGCAGGGCCGTCGTCAAGGATGGCATGCACGGCGTCCAGACGCAGGCCGTCCACCCGAAACTCCTCGATCCAGTACAGCGCGTTGTGGATGAAGAACTCGCGCACGACCTCACTACCGTCTTGGTCGAAGTTGATCGCACGCCCCCACGGGCTTTCATGGGTGGATGAGAAGAATTGCGGGGCGTAGAGCGGCAGGTAGTTGCCGTCCGGGCCGAAGTGGTTGTAGACCACGTCCACGAACACGCACAGGCCCAGCGCGTGCGCGGCGTCCACGAAATACTTGAGGTCGTCGGGTGTCCCGTAGGAAGGATGCGGGGCGAAGGGCAGCACGCCGTCGTATCCCCAGCCCCAATCCCCACTAAAGGTCGCCAGGGGCATGAGTTCGACGGCCGTGAAGCCCAGAGCCGCCAGCCGGGGAAGATGCACCTGGGCCGCCGCGAAGGTGCCCTCCGGGGTGAAGGTGCCGACATGCAATTCGTAGAACACCAGGTCCTGCCATGGGTGTCCCTTCCAGCCCGCAGTGCGCCACGAATAGGCGAGCGGGTCGGTGAGAACGCACCATTGGTGGGGGCCTTGCGGGGCGTGCCGTGCGGCCGGATCGGGAACGACCTGGCCGCCGTCGATCTGCCACCGGTAACGGGTAGAGGCGTCGGCGCCCGGCACATGGGCATGCCACCAGCCGCCGTCGCCTCTTGTGGCCGGCTGTGGCGGCACTTCAGCCGCCCCGGTCTGGCACTGGAGTGCCACATCTTTCGCAGCAGGGGCCCACAGGCGGAAGTCGGCACCTCCGTCGGGATGCAGGCGCGCACCGAAAGGCATCTCGTGCGCGCCGCGCTCCCCGTTTCGGTCGGTCATGCCTCGGCCTGATCGGAAGGACGCGCAGGTGCCGTGAAGACCGCCAGGGAGTGGGGCAGGAGGCTGTACTGCTCGCCTTCCTGTACCGACGGCCCATCGCCCGCGTCCATCACCTGTTCATCGCGGGTGTCGACGCGCAGCGCCCAGCGGCGTCCCGAGTCGTCCGCGGGCAGGGTGAACGTGGCTTCTTCGCCCGAAGCGTTGAAAAGCATCAGCACCGAATCCTGCGATGCCATGCGGCTCTCCATGACCGCCGCAATGCAGCGCACCGACGGGTCATCCCATTCGGCGGGCGTCATCCCCAGCCCCCAGACGCTGTGCCATTCGACCGTCACGCAAGGCGGTGTTCCCGCTGCGTGGTGCGGCCACTCCCTCAGCCGCACGACCGGCAACTGCCGCCGCAGTGCGATCAGCGCGCTGGTGAAGGCCTGGAGGCCGCTGTACTGCTGGGCACGATCCCAATCGAACCAGGACAGAGGGCCATCCTGGCAATAGCCGTTGTTGTTGCCCTGCTGGGTCCGACCGAGTTCGTCGCCCCCGAGCAGGAGCGGCGTGCCGTGCGAAAGAAACAGAGTGGTCAGCAGGTTGCGCTGCTGACGGCCGCGCAGAGCCAATACCTCCGCATCGTCAGTCTCGCCTTCGGCGCCGCAATTCCACGAACGGTTGTGGCTCTCGCCGTCGCGGCTGTCTTCTCCGTTGGCCTCGTTGTGCTTCTCGTTGTAGCTGACCAGGTCCGCCAGGGTGAAGCCGTCATGGACCGTCACCAGGTTCACACTCGCGGTGGGTCGGCGGCGGCGCGCCTCGAACAGGTCCGCGGAGCCGCACAGGCTGGCCGCAAAGCCGGGCAAAGAGCCGTCGGCATTGGCCCAGTAGTCGCGTACGGCATCGCGGTAGCGGCCGTTCCACTCCATCCAGCCCGTGGGAAAGCCGCCGAGCTGGTAGCCGTAGGGCCCGAGATCCCAGGGCTCCGCGATGAGTTTCACCCGCGACAATACCGGGTCCTGCCCGATGGCGGTGAAGAAGGGAGCACGCCAAGTGTAGTCGCCGGCGGCGTCGCGGCCGAGGGCGCTGGCGAGGTCAAACCGGAAGCCGTCCACGTGCATTTCCTCGACCCAGTAACGCAGGCTGTCGAGCACCAGGCGCAGGGCCGGTGGGCTGCTGCTGTCCACCGTATTCCCGGTGCCCGTGAAGTCCACGCAGAAACGACCGTCCTCGGCCTGCCGGTAGTAGGCGGAATGATCGATCCCCTTGAGACTGAGCGTGGGGCCCAGGTGGTTGCCTTCGCCCGTGTGGTTGTAGACCACGTCCAGAATCACCTCCAGACCGGCAGCGTGCAGGGCCTTGACCATGGCCTTGAATTCGTCCACGCCGCCGTCCAGCGCGCGCGCGGTGTCGGTGGCATAGCGCGGCTCGGGCGCGAAGAACGCGATGGTGTTGTAGCCCCAGTAGTTGGACAGGCCCAGCTCCACCAGGCGTTGGTCGTCGATGAAGGCCTGGACGGGCAGCAGTTCGATGCTCGTCACGCCCAGTTGCTTGAGGTGGGCGATCGCCGCAGGGTGGGCCAGCCCGGCGTAGGTGCCGCGCAAAGGGACGGGCACCTCCTGCAGCGTCTGGGTGAAGCCCTTCAGATGCACTTCGTAGAACACCGTGTCCTCATCGGCAATGCGCGGCGGGCGGTCGTCACCCCAGTCGAAACGCGAGCGGATCACCCGGCCCTTGGGTGCCGTGGAGCCGTTGTCCTCGGTGCTGGGCAGCAGGTCCTCCTCGGGCTGACCCAGCACGTAGCCGAATTGGTCTGCCGCACCCTGCACGCGGCCGGCCAGGGCCTTGCAGTACGGGTCCATCAGCAGGAGCGCCGGATTGCAGCGATGGCCTTGCTCGGGCTCGTAAGGCCCGTGGACCCGCAGCCCGTAGCGCTGGCCCGGCTTCAGACTATGGACGAATCCGTGCCAGACATCGTCGGTCAGGCCAGGCAATTCGATACGCTCCGTCTCGCGGCCATCTTCGGCGAAGAGGCAGACTTCGACCTTGTCGGCGATACGGGAGTAGATGGCGAAGTTCACGCCATGCCGGCTGGCGGACGCACCGAGCGGTGCAGGCTCGCCCCGCTCGACCCGGTGACGCGTGGCGCGCGACCGCTTGACCGTAGCCGTCAGGGTGCCGGCAGCAGGCGTCACGGGCCTCATGCTGCAGCCTTGAAGTTGCCGCTCACCGGCGCCTGGTAGCCGGCAGCGCCTGCGGGACGCAGACGGCCCACGTTCCCACGGCCCTCATCGCTGGCCTGGCGTGCCGGGAAGAACTGGCGCGGCACGACGACGATGCCGCTGGGGGTCACGTGAAAGCGCTTGCGGTCAGCCTCCAGATCGAACCCGATGCGTTCGTGGGCCGGAATGTCGTTGTCCTGGTCGATGATGGCCCGGCGCACCTGGGCCCCGGTGCCGATGCGGGAGCGCTCCATCACGATGCAATGATTGAGGTACGCATCGCGCTCCACTAGCACCGAGCGCCGCAGCATGGCGTGGTCGAGCGTGGCGCCGTCGACGATGCTGCCGGAGCCCACTACCGAACGGTGCAGCACGCCGTTTTCGATCTGGGCAGACTCCGCCTGGTCCGGGCTGGCGTAGATGGGCCACTGGCGGTTGGTCATGCGAAAGCGCGGGGTGGCGCCCAGGGTGTCGAAGTGCGCATCGAAGTACGCATCGATCGTGCCGACGTCGCGCCAGTAGGCGTGTTCCTCATACGCCTCGGTACCGGGGATGTGGTTGGTGTTGAAGTCGTAGGCCATGAGGCGGTGGGACTGCAGCATGGTCGGCAGGATGTCACGCCCGAAGTCGGAGTGGCCGGTGGCATGCGCCTTCTTGAGCGCGTCCAGCAGCACATCGGCATTGAAGAGGTAGTTGCCCATCGAGGCCAGGGCGTGCGTGCTGCTGCCGGGCATGGGCGACGTGGTGGCAGGCTTCTCGACGAACTGGGCGATGCGGTGCTGAGCGTCCACCTCGACGATGCCGAACTGGTTGCACTGCGACAGCGGAACGGGCAGGGTGGCGACGCTGACATGCGCGTTGCTGGCCGTGTGGAAGTCGATCATCTGGCGCACATCCATGCGGTAGATGTGGTCGGCCCCGAACACGGCCACGATGTCCGGCTGGAAGTTCTCGATGAGGTGGATGTTCTGGTACACCGAGTCCGCCGTTCCCTGGAACCATTCGGGGCCATTGCGCATTTGCGGCGGAACCACAGTGACGAAGTGCTGCGGGATGAAGCGTGTCATCGTCCACGACTGGCGGATGTGCTCGATGAGCGACTGCGATTTGTACTGCACCAGCAGGTAGATGGAGTAGATCTCCGAGTTGACCAGATTGGACAGGACGAAGTCGACGATGCGGTGCTTGCCGTTGAAGGGGACGGCGGGCTTGCAGCGTTCTGCGGTCAGGGGATGCAGGCGTGACCCTTCACCGCCAGCCATAACGATAGCCAGGACATTGCGTGTGCGTGACATGGGGAGCTCCAGGAAAAGGGTCATGCCCCCAGGGGGCGGGTTGAGAAATAGAGGCTGGACAAAGGGGGCACGGTGATCTGCAGGCTGGCCGGCTGGCCTCCGAATGCATCGGGCGTCGCCTCTCCGCCGCCGCAGTTGCCTACGCCACTGCCGCCGTAGGGCTGCGCATCGCTGTTCAGTACTTCGTGCCAGAAGCCGGAGTGCGGGACGCCGATGCGCACGCCCGCATGCGGGGTGGGCGTCATGTTGTGAACGGCCAGCACCGACTCTCCGTCCGGCGCACGGCGCAGCAGGGCAATCACCGTGCTGTGGTGCGGCTCGACCACGGCCCAGGAAAAGCTGGCGGGATCGAAGTCGCTGGCGTGGAGTGCGGGCAAGGCCCGGTATGCGCGGTTGAGGTCAGCCACCCATCGCGCCAGGCCGCTGTGGCGGGCGTGGGCCCACAGGTGCCAATCCAGCGTGCGCTCGTGGTGCCACTCTTCGATCTGGCCGAACTCGCCGCCCATGAAGAGCAGCTTCTTCCCCGGGTGCGACCACATGTAGCCATAGAGCGTGCGAAGTCCCGCAAAACGCTGCCAGTCATCGCCCGGCTGGCGCATCAGCAAGCTGTGCTTGCCGTAGACCACCTCGTCGTGGGACAGCGCGAGCACGAAGTTCTCGTCGAACGCGTAAACACCGGAGAAGCGGATATCGCCCTCATGCCAGTGGCGGTGCACAGGGGCACGCTGCGTGTACCGCAGGGTGTCGTTCATCCAACCCATGTTCCACTTCATGCCGAAGCCCAGACCGCCGGCATAGGTCGGGCGCGAGACACCCTCCCAGGCGGTGGACTCTTCCGCGATCATGTGGACGTCCGGGAACGCGCCATAGACGGCGCTGTTGAGGTCCTGCAGGAACTGCACGGCCTCCCAGTTCTGATGCCCGCCCTGCGCATTGGGGACCCACTCACCGGGGTTGCGCGCGAAATCGAGGTACAGCATCGACGACACGGCATCCACGCGAAGGCCATCGAAGTGGTACTTCTCCAGCCAGAACAGCGCGCTGCTGATCAGGAAATCGCGGACCTCATAGCGACCGTAGTTGAAGATCAGGCTGTTCCACTGGGGATGAAAGCCTTTGCGCGGATCCTCGTGCTCATACAGCGCCGTGCCATCGAAGCGGGCGAGGGCGTGGGCATCCGCTGGAAAGTGCGAGCCCACCCAGTCCAGGATCACGCCGATGCCGTGCTGGTGCAACGTGTCGACAAGCGCCATGAGATCCTGGGGGTTCCCGTAGCGCGCGGTAGGTGCGAAATAGCCGGTGGTCTGGTAACCCCACGATCCGTAGAACGGATGCTCGGAAATGGGCATCAGTTCCACATGGGTGAACCCCATGGCCTGGCAATGCGCGGCAAGCCGGTGCGCGATGTCGCGGTAGTTCAGGTAACGGCCGTCCTCCTGGCGTTGCCACGATCCCAGGTGCACCTCGTAGACCGACATGGGCGCGTCCATGGCCTGGCGCTGCGCGCGGGAGGCCATCCACTCGCGGTCACCCCATTCATGGTCCAGACGCCAGATCTGGGACGCGGTTCCCGGCAAGGCCTCCGCCCGAAATGCGTAGGGGTCGGCCTTGTCCTGCGATTGACCTTGCGCGTCCTGTACCCGGAACTTGTACAGATCGCCCGCGCGAGCAGCATCGCTCACACCGCGCCAAATGCCGGTTCCATCCGGATCGATGTGAAGCGGCTCAGGTGTCCAGCCATTGAAGCTGCCGATAAGCGACACGCTTCGGGCATTCGGGGCCCAGACACCGAAATGCACGCCGTCCTGACGGACATGGGCACCCAGGTTGTCGTACTGACGGTGGTGCCACGTAATGGACTGCGCCCGCAAAGCAGGGGCACTGGTGGACGTAATCGGGGTGGGCATGGAACGGGCTTCTTTAAAGAAGCCATGCTCTGTTGCACTGCAACAAGGCATTGCAGGAAATGCGTCTGACGCCGCGTAGGCGGGGGCCTACGGTATCCACCGCCCTGGCTCGTTGGGGCGCAAGAGAGCCAAAAACGTCAGAGAGGGACTGCTAAGCCGCGTAAGACTATTCCCACGCCGAAACTCGTCCAGACCGGGCAGAATTTACATGTGTAAATATTCTTTAACGAGTTGTCCTTCCGTTTGCCGACCAGCTTGGTTGGCACCGCAGTCCGCGGGGAGGAGACCTCATTCACCATCACATTTATGAGCAGCCTCATTCATCAGGCCTTGCAGCAAGAAGCAGACGGTCTGATCCAGGCCTGGATGGAGCAGGCCCGCATCGCGAGCCCCAACTTGGCCAAATCCGCCTCTAGGGAGGCAGGCGAACTGCTCGACGGCGTGCGGCAGGCCTTGGCTGCAGGGGCGGACCCCACGCAGTTTTCCTCCCAGGCCTGGGCGTCGCCCCGGCAGATGCTGGAGGAACTGTCGCGGTCCCGCGCTGCACAGGGCCACAGCGCAGGCGATACCAGCAATTTCATCCTGTCGCTCAAACGACCCCTGTTCGCACATGTCCAGAGCAAGCCGGCAGCGGACACCTCTGCCACCATCGATGCGATCTGGGCCGCGACCTTGCTGGTGGATAGCATGGCCCAGCATACCGTCACGACCTTCCAGCGGGCACGGGAGGAAATCATCGTCCGCCAGCAGGAAGAGCTCCTGGAACTGTCTACGCCTGTCGTCAAGTTGTGGGACGGCATCCTGGCCGTTCCCATGATCGGCACGCTCGATAGCAACCGAACTCAGGTGGTGATGGAAACCCTGCTGCAAAAGATCGTTGAAACCGAGTCCGAACTCGCGATCATCGACATCACGGGCGTGCCGACGGTGGACACCCTGGTTGCGCAGCATCTGTTGAAGACGGTGACGGCCATCCGCCTCATGGGAGCAGACTGCATCATCAGCGGCATCCGGCCGCAGATCGCTCAAACGATCGTGCATCTGGGCATCGATCTGAAGGACATCAGCACTAAGGCCACCTTGGCCGACGCCCTCGCACTGGCACTGCAGAAAACCGGCTGGGGCGTCAGCCTGCGCGTTTGAGGTACCAACGATGGAACGTGTACCAATCTTGCGCATGGGCAAGGTCTTGTTGGTGTCCATCCAGATCGACATGCAGGACCAGACAGCCGTGGCCCTGCAGAACGACTTGGCGGAACGGATCTCACAGACCGGCGCCACGGGCGTGCTGATCGATATCTCCGCGCTGGAGATCGTGGATTCTTTCGTGGGGCGCATGCTGGTGAGCATCTCCGGCATCGCCCGTGTCCTTTCGGCCACGGCGGTGGTGGTGGGCATGCAGCCCGCCGTCGCCATCACGCTGGTGGAGCTAGGGCTGTCGCTGGAGGGCGTGCGAACCGCGCTCTCCGTCGAGCGCGGCATGGCGCTGCTGCAGCGTGCCACACCGGGGACCGATCTTGAGCAATGAACGCAGCGGCGAGATGCCCCTGGGATCCGAGCAGCACATCGTCGTGAGCCGGCAGACTGTGCGCAGCTTGTGCCAGGCGCTCAAGTTCTCGCTGGTCGACCAGACGAAGATGGTGACGGCGGCCAGTGAACTGTCCCGCAACACGCTGATCCACGGCGGCGGCGGCCGCATGCGCTGGGAAGTTCTTGACCGCGCCGGGCGCGCAGGACTTCAGCTCATCTTCGAGGATGAGGGGCCCGGCATTGCGGACATGCGGCTGGCCATGTCGGACGGCTACACCACGGGCTCGGGCATGGGTCTGGGCTTGCCAGGCAGCAAGCGGCTGGTGAACGACTTCGAGATCCAATCCGCGCCCGGCCAAGGCACCCGAGTGAGCATCACCAAGTGGAAGTGATTCGCGGATGGGGCCACAAGGCCTTTCCCATCGGAGACGCAAGCAGGGTAGGGGAGGTTCGCCGGCACGTCGCCCAGTTGGCGGCGGCGCAGGGCTGGACCGATACCGACGCAGGGCGCTTGGCCATCGTCGCGACCGAGCTGGCAACCAACCTGCTGCGCCACGCCAGGGAGGGCCAAATGTGGGTCGCTCTCCGTGCTCCCTTCGATGAGATCGAGGTCATCGCCGTCGACCGCGGTCCGGGTATCGAGAATGTGACCGAGGCCATGCGGGATGGTGCGTCGACGCGCCAGGATTCGGCCGGTACCGGCCTGGGCGCGCTGGCGCGGCTGGCTGACGACTTCGATCTGCTGAGCTCGCCCGCGGGCACGATTGGCGTCGCCCGGGTGAGACCGGTCGGCGCTGCCCGCACCGTGCTGTCGCGCAAACTGGGGGCGGTCTGCCTCGCTGTCCCGCCTGAGCCGGTCAGCGGGGACGCATGGGCGTTGAGCGAAGACGGTGGCCAGTCCACGGTAATAGTGGCCGACGGACTGGGACACGGAGTGCTGGCGGCGGAGGCGGCTCAGGCTGCCTTGGGCGCGTTCGCAGAAGTGCCGTCCGAGCCATTGGACCGGGTGCTGCATCGGTGCCATGGAGCGCTCCAGGGGACACGGGGCGCGGCCGTGCTCGCCGTCCGCACCCTGGCGGATGCGCTGCAGTCCTGCGGAGCAGGCAATGTGGCGGCACGGGTCTTCACAGGCCTTGGCGAGCGTTCGCTCATGGGCCAGCATGGCACGGTCGGTCTGCAGATCCCGACGCTATTGGTGTCCTCGCAGGAGAGGCCCCAGCACAGCGCCCTGGTCATGTACACCGACGGCATCACGACGCGCTGGCAAACCAAGGACTATGCTGGGCTGCTGGCGCGGGACGCCACGCTGCTCGCCGCGGCCATACTCTGGCACAACACACGGAGCCGGGACGACGCGACGGTGATCGTCTTGCAAGCCGAGGAGGCGCTATGAGCAATGACGACCTGAAAGCCCGATTGGCGTCCACGCAGGCAGAGGTCGACGCACTGAGGGAGGAGCTCGAAGAGACCAATCGGGGTGTCGTGGCGCTCTATGCGGAGCTCGACGAACAGGCCGACCAGTTGCGCAAGGCCACCGAGCTCAAGAGCCGGTTCCTTTCGTACATGAGCCACGAGTTCCGCACGCCCATCGGCGCGATCCGCAGCAACACCCGCCTTCTGCTGGACCATGTCGACGGCCCGCTGACCGAGGAGCAGACCCGGCAGGTCCGGTTCATTCAGGATACCGCGGCGGAGTTTGCAGAGATGGTGGACGATCTGCTGGACCTGGCCAAGATAGAGGCTGGCAGGCTCGACATCTCACCCGCGTGGTTCGAGATGATGGACCTGTTCTCCGCCTTGCGCGGCATGTTCAGGCCGGTGCTGCACAACGGAGCCCTCAGCCTTGTTTTCGAGGAGCCGGGCAACCTACCTCGGCTATTCACGGACGACCGCAAGCTGTCGCACATTCTGCGCAACTTCATTTCGAACGCCCTGAAATTCACGCCGCAGGGCGAGGTGCGCATTTCGGCCCGGCTGGTCGAGGGCGACCGCGTTCGCTTTTCCGTTTCAGACACCGGAATCGGCATTGCTCCGGAGTTTCTGGGGGCGCTCTTCAACGATTTCTCCCAGGTGGACTCCCCGGTCCAGAAACGGTTGCGCGGTACGGGCCTGGGGCTGGCGCTGTCGCGCCGCCTCGCCCAATTGCTCGGTGGAGATGTCGACGTGGAAAGTACGCCGGGAGTAGGGTCCACCTTCTCGGTGGTGGTTCCAGTGCAGCTACCGCATGCGGAGGCCGGATGACCCGAGCGCATCGGCAAGAAGGGAAGGGCCATCATGGCTAGAAACACGTCCGGGCTGATCGCGCCCACCTTCGACCGCAGCCGTCACACTATCTTGGTGGTAGACGACAACCCGGCCACCCGGTATTCGACCGAACGCGTCATCCGCGCTGCGGGCTTCCAGACGGTGGAGGCAGAGACGGGCGCAACAGCGATTACGTTAGCGCAAACCAACGTTTCCGCAGTGGTTCTGGATGTGCATCTGCCGGACATGTCCGGATTCGACGTCTGCCGGGCACTGCGGGGTCACCGGGACACCAGCCGGATCCCGGTCGTCCATCTGTCTGCCGCCTATGTCGAAAGCGCCCACCAAGTCGCGGGGCTCAATGCAGGCGCCGACGCCTACATGGTGCACCCGGTCGAGCCGCAACTGCTGGTCGCCACCTTGCAGGCGCTGATCCGCGCCCGGCTGGCGGAAGACAGTCTGCGACGCAGTGAATCGAGGTTTCGCGCCATCTACGACCGCGCACCAGCGGCGATGCTGCTGGTGAACGGAGCAGGGCATATCGCAGACGCCAATGCCCAGGCGCTGGCTCTGTTGCAAAGGACGCGCCAGGACATCCTCGGCCAGGCGCTCGTCCATTTCGTGCCGCCACCTTGGGCTGACAGTGCGGCCCTGCACCTGGCCGCCTCTGCCGGGCAGTCGTGGCAAGGCGAGTTTCCGCTCATCACTGCAGACGACACGGAGCGGATGATCGAGTGGAATTTCTCGGAACCCGTCGAAGCCGACATCCGTCTCGCGATCGCCCAGGATCTGACGGAGTCGCTGGAGCTGCAGCGGCAGCGCGAGGAGTTGCTGGAGCGTGAGCAGGCCGCCCGCGTGCTTGCCGAGCGCCACAGCCGCACCAAGGACGATTTCGTCGCCGTGCTTTCGCATGAACTACGTACTCCATTGACGCTGCTCAGCGGTTGGGCGCACATGCTCAAGCGGCCGAACCTCAGCGAAGACATGCTCAGCCGGGGCATTGATGCCATAGAGAAAGGGGTCAAGGCCCAAAGTCGCATCATCTCCGACATCCTGGACATCTCCCGTCTCAGTGCTGGGAAGCTGCACCTGCACCGCGAGGCGGCCGATGTAGATGCGCTCACACAACAGAGCCTGGATGCACTGCGGGACCCTGCCAACGCGAAAGAAGTCTCGGTCCGTTTCCAGCCCAGCGGCAGCCAATGTGCGGCTTGGCTCGACATCACGCGCTTTCAGCAAATTGTGTGGAACCTGGTCACCAATTCCATCAAGTTCTCGGAGCGGGGCGGTACGGTGCATGTCACCCTGCAAAGAGAAGGTGATGTCTTGCAGCTGCAGGTGCGCGACCAGGGCGCAGGCATCTCTCCGGAGTTTTTGCCCCACATCTTCGAGCGATTTTCCCAGGACAGCGCACCGGACGTGCGGGGACACGGTGGTCTGGGCCTTGGCCTGTCGATCGTTAAGCATCTGGCCGAACTCCACGGTGGCTCGGTAACCGCCCACAGCGCGGGCCGGAACGAGGGCGCAACCATGACCGTTGTGCTGCAGGTGGGCGAAGGCGATCTCGCTAACCCTTCGGAACCAGCTGACCAGACAGCACCGACAGGCAACCTTCGCGGCAAGGATGTGCTGGTGGTGGAAGACAACCAGGACACAAGCGAGATGCTGCGACTGGTGCTGACCGACCAAGGCGCGAGCGTCCGCATCGCAGAGGACTTCGATGCCGGCATGTCGCAGCTACATGCACAGTGGCCGGACTTGCTTATCAGCGATATTGGGCTGCCAGGCAAGGACGGGTACCAACTGATCCAGGCGGTCCGCTCAGCCGAACTTGAGCATGCAGGTACCACGCGGCTCCGGGCTGTCGCGCTCAGCGCCTTCGCTAGGGAACAGGACAAGTCAAAGGCGCTGGCGGCAGGGTTCGACGTCCATTTGTCCAAGCCGTTGCAGCCGCATCTGCTGGTTCGGGCGCTGTGCGCATAGCGTTTCAGAGAAAGGGTGTGGAGGTCGTGCGACGCGCCACACCATCCTCCACCTCAAGTTTATATATTTAACATAATATACATCGTATCTAGTAATGTAGCGTTTGCGGTAGTTATCGCCGCTGGTTACTCGTGGTCGTCTCCTACATCCTGCCGGCAGGCTTGGCGGCACACTCCCCGTCCATCGGACCCACGTTGCCAACAGACGATCAATCGATCAGCGCGGGCCAGAAGTGAACCATCAGTACCTGGAAGGGAAACATCTGTGATCAAAATCGGCCTTGTTGACGACCACGCCATCGTTCGCTCGGGACTGCGCCAGTATTTGTCCGAGCACGTGGACATGCGGGTTGTGGGAGAGGCTTCGAATGGCCGGGAGGCTATCGACCTGATCAGGGCACACGACATCGACGTGCTGATCATGGACCTGTCCATGCCGGGACAAGGCGGTCTGGACGCTATCCCCATGCTGCGGGCCAAGGCGCCGGACATGGGCATCCTGATTCTGACCGGCCACCCCGAAGAGCACTACGCCATCAACCTGATCCGTCAGGGCGCCAGCGGCTTTCTGAACAAGGAATGCGATCCCAAAGAGATCCTGGAAGCCATCCGGACCATCGCGCTGGGCCGCCGCTACCTGACGCCAGCCGTGGCCGACCTCCTCGCCCAACAGCTCAACCGCAAGGACGATGTGCCGCCACACGAGCAACTGTCGGAGCGGGAATTCCAGGTGTTCCTCAAGCTGGCCAAGGGCGAAACCGCGGGGGCCATCGCCAACGCGCTGTCGCTCAGCGTGAAGACCGTCAGCACCTACCGTACGCGCCTGATGGAAAAAATGGCGCTGTCTTCCAACAGCGATCTGACGTACTACGCGCTCAAGAACCAGTTGATCGACTGAGCGGCACGTCCAGGGGCGGATGATCTCCTCTGGTTCGACAAGAATTTGGGGGCGTGGCCGCAGCGGCACACGCCCCTTTTCCTTTTTTGATTGACTGAAATCAAATCTGAAGACGGGCGTATGATCACAATAGATTCATATTTAATGAATCTTAAAGGTCGCCATGTCTTCTGTCGTCTCTCACCCCGTAGTCGATGTCCGCGCTATCGCTCCTCAGGACAGGCACTCGCTGATCTTCTCGACCTTCCAGTCGCTGGCTGCAGGTGGCGCCATGGAACTGGTGAACGATCACGACCCCCTGCCCCTTCACGCCCAGTTCCAGGCCCGGCAGCCGGGGCGGTTTGACTGGGAGTATCTGCAGAATGGGCCGGACCTTTGGCGCGTTCGTATCAGCAAGCGTGCCTCCGGACATGCGAGCGGTCAGTGCTGCGGCTCCTGCGGCGGAGCTTGAGGCGTTCCTCAAGCGCTCCTGCCCCATCCCCCGGGAACACCCCATGGACAATCACAGTCACCCTGCACCGGCGCCCTTCGCTTACGACGGCCCCGTCCCGTTGCAGGCCCCCATCCTCACGGCGCTGCGGCGGGTCGTCGACCCGGAGGTGGCACTGAACATCGTAGATGTGGGCCTGGTCTATGCCGTCACCGCCCGCCCCGGCGAGGTCCACGTGCGCATGACCATGACCTCGGCGGCTTGCCCGGTAGCGGACGTCATCATGGAAGACGTTCAATGGGAATTGTCCCAGGTCTTGCCGGAAGGAACGCGGATCGATCTGGAACTGGTGTGGGAACCGCCCTGGTCGCCCGATCGCATGAGTGAGCGCGCCAAGGGTTTCATGGGATGGTGAACACCTCGGCCCCTTCACTGCGCGGGGCAGGACCCGTGTCCAGGATCGCTCTGCGCCTCGTGTTTGCGCTGGTGGTCGGTATGGGGCTGCTGGCCGGCATCGCCGGCGGTCTGCTGCGGGTCGGCATCGCATGGGGGGATGAGCGTGCGATCGCCGTGCTGCAACGCGCCGCCGTGGACCACGCCTTCCTGATGGTGTGTGCCTTCATGGGCACGGTGATCGGCATCGAGCGCGCGATAGCGCTCCGGCGTGGCTGGGCCTTTCTTGCGCCGGCGTGTACGGCGGCGGGCGGCGCAGCCCTGTTGTGCGGCGCACGGCCTGCGGCACTGTGGCTGGCGGTGGCCGGCTCGGTCGTGTTCGTGGGGGTCAATGGGGCCGTGGTGGCCCGGCAGCGGGCTGACCACACCATGCTGCTGCTCGTGGCGGCAGTGGCCTGGGTGATGGCCAACCTGGCACATGCGCTTGCGCTGCAGCCGGGGGCGGTGGTTCCGCTGTGGCTCAGCCTGCTGGTGCTCACCATCGCGGCCGAACGCCTCGAAATGGCGCGACTGATGCGCCGCCGCCCCGGCGCGACAGCGTGGCTTTATGGAATCGTTGCGGTTCTGCTGGCGGGCGCAGTCGCGTCGGGTTTCCGCCCGACAGCCGGCGGCGTCGCCTACGGCGGCGGCCTGCTGGCCCTGGCGTGCTGGCTGGCGGTCTTCGACATCGCCCGGCGCACCGTGCGAGCGCAGGGCCTCAGCCGCTACATGGCCGTCTGCCTGCTGTCGGGTTACGGGTGGCTGGCTGTGGCCGGCGCGGCTTGGATCGCCATGGCACTGGGCCAGGGCATCCGCGACACGGCCCTGCACGCGCTCGCCCTGGGCTTCGTCTTCAGCATGGTGATGGGCCATGCACCCGTCATTCTTCCCGCCGTGGCCCGCGTCAAGCTGGCTTATGGATGGGCGTTCTATCTTCCGCTGCTAGCCTTGCACCTGACGCTGATCTGGCGTCTGGGGGCCGGGCATTTCGACGGCCAGGCCCAGGCGCTCGGCGCCCTGGGCAATGCCGTGGCGATCGCGCTGTTCGCCGCCACCGTCTTGGCGGCCGCCTTGCTGTGGCGTTGGCGCGCGTCGCGGCTTTCTCATCCCTCGTCCCGCCATGGCACACCTCATGTCCATTGAAGAACCCTCCCCTGCGCTCCGATCTGGACGCGCACTTTGGGCCCTCGGCTTCCGGCCGTTCTACCTGCTCGCCAGCGTATTTGCGGCACTCTCAATTCCGCTGTGGGCATTGCAGTTCTCGGGGTACCTGCCCCACGCGTATCTGGCAGGACCGCTGTGGCATGCCCATGAAATGCTGTTCGGCTTTGCGCTGGCCGTGATCGTCGGCTTCTTGTTCACCGCCGGACGCAACTGGACGGGACGCCCCACGCCCACAGGCCCTCTGCTGATGGCGCTGGCGGCCCTCTGGCTGATCGCGCGGGTGCTGGTTCTAACCCCTTACGCCACGGCGGCCGCCGTCGCCAACGTCGGCTTTCCGGCCGCGGCCGCGGTGGCTTTAGGGGTGCCTTTCGTGCAGGCACGCAACCGCCGCAATTACTTCTTCGTCGCCTTGCTGGGCTTGATGGCGGTGGCTGCGCTGTGCTTTCACCTCGCCCACCTGGGCAAAGCCGCCCTGCCCGCCTGGCAAGGCATTCGCGTCGCACTCGACGTGGTGCTGTTCATCCTCGTGGTCATGGGGGGCCGCGTGATCCCGATGTTCACCAACAACGGCGTTCCCGGGGCGCAGGCCGCCAAGAAGCCCTGGCTCGAGAAGACCGCGCTGGGCTGCGTTCTGGCCGTGCTGGCATTGGATGCCATGGGCGTGCAAGGCTCTGTCCTGGCCCTCGTCACCCTCCTGGCCTGCGTAGCCCACGCCAGCCGCTGGACGCTTTGGCAACCCTGGAAGACGCTGGGGGTCCCGCTGGTGTGGGTGCTGCACCTGGCCTATCTGTGGATTCCGGTGCATCTGCTGCTGCGTGCGTTGGGAGAATGGGGTTGGGTCGCCCCCACCTTGGCGACGCATGCGCTCACGGTCGGCGCGATCGGTGGATTGGTCATCGGCATGATGACCCGCACGGCCCGGGGCCACACGGGGCGGCCGTTGCGCGCCGATCGCTATGAGACGGCCTGCTACGGTTTCATTCTTTTGGCGGCTGCCGTGCGGGTGTTTCTGCCGTGGCTGGCGCCGACGCAGACCGTCCATGCCATGCTCGTGTCGGCCTGTCTGTGGTCGGCGGGGTTCGGGATCTATGCCATCCGGTATTGGCCCATCCTGTCGCGGCCACGGGTAGACGGCCGGCCGGGCTAGCGACCCCTTCAGGCACCTGAGCGACGCCGACGACTTTGCTACGTCGCAGTGGGAGGGTGCCGCTGGGTTTGCAGTTAATGATGCGTGTGGCCGTGACGCAGGCCCCAGGTCCTCTGCCCATACGGCCTTCCCGCCTACAGGAATGGCGCCATGCGGCCATTACCCTCGATCTGTTTTGATTTGTTACACACGCATGACCAGCCACGCCATCCTGGTAGAAGACAGCGCCACCATCCGCGACACGTTGATTCCTGCCATGCACGAGTTGGCGGATATCGATGTGGTCGCCACCGCCGAGACCGTGCTGGAAGCCCTGGCCGCCAGCGACCATTGTGACTGGGGCCTGATGGTGCTGGACCTGTTTCTCAAGGAAGGCTCCGGCCTGACCGTGCTTGAGCGGCTGCGCCACCGTCCGCGGCACCAGCGCATCGTGGTGCTGACCAACTACGCCACGCCCGACATCCGCGAGCGTTGCGCTCGCCTGGGTGCCAATGCGGTCTTCGACAAGTCGACCGAACTGGACGCGTTCTTCGAAGACTGCGTGCAAGTCCACTGATCTCGGTACGAATGCCGCATCCGCGGTCAGCCCGCAATCGTGCACATCGGTATGCGCTATTGTATTTATAGCTGCATGCGCTTATCAATCAAGCGCTAGAGGCTGATTTTATCTAAATCCGCTGCTGCAGTGCCGCCAGGCTCCGGATCGAGCGCGGCCGGCCCACGGGCCCGAACCAGGCCCCGCCAGCGATGACTGCCGCATTGATCGTGCTGTAGGCCACCAGCGCCACGGCCTGCGCCGCGAACACCATGGGCAGGCCCCCGCCGGCCTGCAACGCCCACCAGCCGCCCAGGCCGGCCACCGCCAAACGCACCACGTTGCCGATCACCGGCCAGCCGAGCCGCCCCGCGCCCTGGGACGCGAAATACAACGCGAGGCCCAACCCGAAGAATCCATAGGCCGGGCCGACGATACGCAGGTACTGCGTGCCGGCAGCCAGCATGGCCGGGTCATGGCCGAACAGGCTGAGCCAAGCCACCGGAAACAGCGCGGCAGCCAGGCCGATCGCCTCGGTGAGGCCGAAGGCCAGCGCCGCCCCGATCCACGTCGCCCGCAGCGCGCGCTCCGTTCGGCCCGCGCCCATGCAGGTCCCCACGATGGTGACCAGCGGTGCGCCCAGGCCGAACACCAGCGGCACCAGCAGATATTCCAGGCGCGATGCCGTGCCGTAGCCCGCGATGGCGGCGGGGCCGAAGTGACCCGCCAGCGCGGTCGCGATGCCGATGGCGAGGTTGGTCGCTACCGTGGAGACAGCGCCCAGCAGTCCGACGCGCAGGATGTTCCAGAACAAGGCGCCGCGGCATTGCAGACCGGCGCGCGTCAGCCGAAGCAGGCTGCCGCTCGAGCGCAGGTACACGCACAGGGCCACTGTGCCGCCCAGGTAGTACAGCAGCAGGGCCAGCGCCCCACCCGCGATGCCCATGGCCGGCACGGGCCCCCAGCCGAAGATCAGCACGGGCGACACGGGAATCAGCAGCACCGTGCCCACGGAAACCACTTTGGCCGGAAGCGCCATGTTGCCGGTGCCGCGCACCACCGCGGCCAGCGAGTTGAAGACCCAGATCAGCACCGCGCCGGCGAACACGATGTGCGAATAGGTGAGCGCGGCCTCCAGCGAGGCGCCCTCCCCGCCCATGGCGCGGTAGAGCGCCTCACCGCCCCACCACAGTGCCACTGTGAAGAACAGGCCGAAGCCCACGCCGATCACCACGCCCGCCCAGGCAAGCGACTCCGCCTGCGCCCGGTCGCGCTGCCCCAGCGCCCGGGCAATGGCCGAGGCGATGCCGCCGCCCATCGCGCCGCCGGAAGTCATCTGCATCAGCATGACGATGGGAAACACCAGCGCCATGCCGGCCAACGCATCGGTGCCGAGCCGGCCGATGAACCAGGTCTCGATGAGGCCCGCCGAGGCCTGCGCCACCATGATGAGCACATTGGGCAGGGCCAGGCGCAACAGCAGCGGCGTCAGCGGCGCCTCCAGAAGGCGGCGCGTGCGGGGATCGATGTCGGGGGAGGTGGGAGAGGACATGGGCGTCAGCAGTGGAGGGACCGGGCCGGTCACGCGGGCCGAGGGGCCACGGGAACCCCGGATGGCGGGGAGCGGCGGATGAGCAGAACCAGACCCGCCGCGACAAGGCAGGCGGCGCCAGCTGCGTAGAGAGCCGGGCTATAGGTGAGCAGCAGCGTGCGGGTGAGGCCCGCGCCCCAGGCGGCGGCCGCAGCGCCCAGCTGATGCGCCGCGAAGATCCAGCCGAACACCAGCCCGACCTTCTGCGCGCCGAAGGTCGCGCCCGCGAGCTTGACCGTCGGCGGCACGGTGGCGATCCAGTCCAGCCCGTAGAACATGGCGAACAGGCCGAGTCCGTAGAAAGTGAACTCCGAATGCGGCAGCCAGAACAGCGACAGGCCCCGCAGGCCGTAATACCAGAACAGCAGCTTGCGGTTGTCGTACCGGTCCGAGAGCCAGCCCGACAGGATGGTGCCCACGAAGTCGAACGCGCCCATCATCGCCAGTACGGAGGCGGCCGGCACGGCGCCCATGCCGTTGTCGCCGCACAGCGAAATGAAATGCGTCTGCACCAGCCCGTTCGTGGACAAACCGCAGATGAAGAAGGTGGCGAACAGAATCCAGAACGTGCCGCTGCGCGATGCCTCGGCCAGGGCCTTGAACGGCGTTGCGAAGTTCATCGCCATGGTGGGCGGCGGCGCAGCGCCAGCCGGCACCGTATCGCCATAGGCCGCCAGGCCGACGTCGGCGGGCCGGTTGCGCACGAAAGCCAGGGCCATTGCGCCCACCACCGCGCAGGCGATGAAGATGGGCGCAATGGCCGAGCGCCATCCCCAGTGCTCGATCATCCAGGCGGCAAAGGGCAGAAAAGCCAGTTGCCCGGTCGCGGCGCTGGCTGTGAGGATTCCCACCACCAGCCCGCGCCGGGCCACGAACCAGCGGTTGGCCACCACGGCACCCAGCACCAGCGCCGTCAGACCGGTGCCCAGACCCAGCAGCAGGCTCCACAGCACAAAGAGCTGCCACAGCTGGCTGGCCAGCGTGACCAGCGCCATGCCGGTACCCACCAGTGCCAGTCCTGTGCACATCACCGCGCGCAGGCCCCAGCGCTCCATGAGCACCGCGGCGAACGGGCCCATCAGCCCGAACAGCGCGAAGCGCAGCGCCAGCGCGGTGGAAATCTGGTCTGTCGTCCAGCCGAACTCCTTGGACAGTGGCTGCAGCATGGCCCCTGGCAGACCCAAAGCGGCCGACATGGTCAGCATGGTCAGAAAGGTGATGCCGGCGACCAGCCAGCCGTAATGGATGCCATGGCGCTGCAGAAAACGCGCGGCGGTTTGCGACAGCATGAGCGGCCTTTGCGGGAAGGGTGCGGCGTGGACGTGGGCGACGCTGGGCTCAAGGCCGAGCGGCAGGCTCGGTATCGAGCAAGGCGATGGTTTCGTCCAGCAGCGCATGCAGCGCCATGACGCGGTCCGCGCCCAGGCGCTCGTTCAATCCATCCTGGGCCACGCGCCAATGGCGCTGCGCCTCCTGGCGCTTGGCCCGGCCGGCGTCGGTGATCTGCACGCTGCGGCTGCGTGCATCCCCCCCCGCCGCCACTTCGACCCAGCCGGCATCCTGCAGGGGGCGCAGGTTGCGCGTGAGCGTCGACGCGTCCATGCGCAGGGCGCGGGCCAGGTCACCCGGCCGCACCGGGCCCAGGCTGATGACATGGGACAGCAGCGAATACTGGGTGATCTTCAGCCCGGTCTTGCTGATTTCGTTGTCGTAATGCTGCGTGACCAGCCGTGTCGCCTGCCGCAGCTTGAGATTGGTGCAGCCGCGAGGCTGGGGAAGAGCGTCCATGGCCTATGATTGTATCTACAACATTTGCAGATGCAATCTACAGCCTTTCAGACAGGAGCAGCGCATGACGATGGAAGAGACATTGGCCCGGTGGTTGGCCGAGGAAAAGACCGTGATGGCGCGGATGGAGGCCGGGGCTGGCGCGGGCGTGGCAACCCCGGCGCAGATTGCCGGCAAGACCGGGCTGGAGACGATGCAGGCCATGCTGGCCGGCAACCTGCCCTACCCGCCCATGGCGCGCACGCTCGACTTCATGCTGGTGGAGGTGGGCGACGGTAGCGCCGTCTTCCAGGGCAGCCCTGGCGCGGCGCACCTCAACCCTATGGGCACGGTCCACGGTGGCTGGTTCGCCACCCTGCTGGACTCCGCCGTGGGATGTGCGGTGCACACCCGCATGCCGGCCGGGCGGGCCTACACGACGGCCGAGCTGAGCGTGAACATCGTCAAGGCGCTCACGCCCAAGGTGGCCCGCGTGCGCGCCGAGGGGCGCATCATCCACAGCGGGCGCCAGCTCGCCACCGCCGAGGGCCGGCTGGTGGGCCCGGACGGCACGCTGTACGCCCACGCCACGACCACCTGCCTGGTCTTTGAAGTGCCGGCACAATCGAGGGCATGAGATTCCTCCACACGATGCTGCGCGTTGGCAACCTTCAACGCTCGATTGATTTCTATACCCATGTGCTGGGCATGCAGCTGCTGCGCCAGTCCGAGAACCCCGAGTACAAGTACTCGTTGGCGTTCCTGGGCTTCGACGGTGGCAACCCCGGCCAGGCCGAGATCGAGCTCACCTACAACTGGGGCACCGAGAGCTACGACATGGGCACCGCCTACGGCCATATCGCCCTGGGCGTGCCAGACGCCTACGCGGCCGTGGAGAAGATCAAGGCCGCCGGCGGCAACGTGACGCGCGAGGCGGGGCCGGTCAAGGGCGGCACGACGGTCATCGCGTTCGTGACGGATCCGGACGGGTACAAAATTGAGTTAATAGAGCGCAAGGACAACGGGGGTGCCGGAACGGGCCTGCGCTGAGCCCGGACTGCATTTACTCTGCTTTTAATAGCTACCAGCGCTTGCTGCATAAGCGCTGGAGGCTGATTTGGCTTTAACTCTTGGCGAGCAGCGCCGCGGCGCCTTTCGCCAGTTCGGTGATCCGTGACCAGTCGCCCTGGGCCACTGCGTCACCGGGCACCAGCCACGATCCGCCCACGCAGGCCACATTGCCCAGCGCCAGAAACTCCGCCGCGTTGCCCGGCTGGATCCCGCCCGTGGGGCAGAACACCACGTCGCCGAACGGTCCCTGCCAGGCTTTCAGCATGGCCAGGCCACCGGCCTGCAGCGCGGGGAAGAACTTCAGGGCGTGAAAGCCCTCTTCCTGCGCCATCATGATCTCGCTGCCCGTGGCCACGCCGGGCAGCAGCGGCAGGCCCAGATCGCGGCAGGCGCGACCCACCGCAGGGGTGAAGCCCGGGCTCACGGCAAAGCGGGCGCCGGCGTTGGCCGCGGCCTGCGCATCGGCCGCGCTGCGCACGGTGCCAGCGCCGACGACGGCTTCCGGCACATCGCGGGCGATGGCTTCCATGCAGGCCAGGGCCTGCGGGGTGCGCAGCGTCACCTCCAGCATGCGGATGCCGCCCGCCACCAGCGCGCGGGCCATGGGCACGGCGTGGGCCACATCGTTGAGCACGATGACCGGGATCACCGGTGCGTCGCGCATCACATCCTGCGCGGTCAGCGCGCCTTGTTGTCCGTTCACAGCCACGAGCAGGCCCCCTCTTCCGCGCTGAGCGCGTTGCGCCGGAATCCGGCAAACAGTTCACGGCCCCAGCCGTGGGCGTTGTCCAGGCCTTGCGCGGGCGGCAGCGTGGCCGGGGTGCGCGCCTCGAACACGGCGGCGTCGACCAGCACGTCGAGCGTACCGGCCACGGCATCGAGCCGCACCACGTCGCCGTCGAGCACGCGGGCCAGCGCGCCGCCGGCCTTGGCTTCGGGCGAGACGTGGATGGCGGCCGGCACCTTGCCGGACGCGCCGCTCATGCGGCCATCCGTCACCAGTGCCACCTTGAAGCCCTTGCCCTGCAGCACGGCCAGCGGCGGCGTGAGCTTGTGCAGCTCGGGCATGCCGTTGGCCTGGGGACCCTGCCAGCGCACCACGCAGACCACGTCGCGGTCGAGTTCGCCGGCCTGGAAGGCGGCCTGCAGCTCGGCCTGCGAGCCGAACACGCGCGCCGGCGCTTCGATGATGTGGCGGTCTTCCGGCACGGCGGACACCTTGATCACGCTACGGCCCAGATTGCCTTGCAAGAGCTTCAGGCCGCCCGTGCTGCTGAAGGGCGCGCTGGCGGGCCGCAGCACGCCGTCGTCCTTGCTGGCGCCGGGGTCCTGCCAGGACAGACGGTGCTCCGCATCGCCAGTAGGGATGCGCGTGTACTCGCGGATACCACCGGGCCGTACGGTGAGCACGTCCCCGTGCATGAGGCCGGCATCGAGCAGTTCCCGCAGCACGTAGCCCGGGCCGCCGGCAGCCTGGAACTGGTTCACATCGGCACTACCGTTGGGGTACACGCGCGCCAGCAGCGGCACGACCGCCGAGAGCGCTGCGAAATCGTCCCAGTCGATCACGATGCCCGCCGCCCGGGCCACGGCCACCCAGTGGATGAGGTGGTTGGTGGAGCCGCCGGTGGCCAGCAGGGCCACCATGGCATTGACGATGGCGCGCTCGTCGATCACCTTGCCGATGGGTGCGCAGGCCTTGTCCAGCACGGTGCGTGCGGCTTCACGGGTGAGCTCCTTGCGCAGCGCCTCGCCGGGGTTGACGAAGGCGGTGCCGGGCACGTGCAGGCCCATGGCTTCCAGCAGCATCTGGTTGCTGTTGGCGGTGCCGTAGAAGGTACAGGTGCCTTCGGAGTGGTAGGCGGCCGATTCGGCGGCCAGCAGTTCGTCGCGGCCCACCAGGCCTTGGGCCGCCTGTTCGCGCACCTTGGCCTTGGCATTGTTCGACAGGCCCGAGGTCATGGGCCCGGCGGGCACGAAGACGGTGGGCAGGTGGCCGAACTGCAGCGCGCCGATCAGCAGGCCGGGCACGATCTTGTCGCACACACCCAGCATCAGCGCGGCGTCGAACACATCGTGGCTCAGCGACACGGCCGTGGCCATGGCGATCACATCGCGGCTGAACAGCGAAAGCTCCATGCCGGGCGTGCCCTGGGTGACGCCGTCGCACATGGCCGGCACGCCGCCCGCCACCTGCGCGGTGGCGCCGTTCTTGCGCGCCTCGTCCTTGATCAGGTCGGGGTAGTGCTGCAGCGGCGCGTGGGCCGACAGCATGTCGTTGTATGCATTGACGATGCCGATGTTGCGGGCCTTCTCCGCCACCACGCGCAGCTTGTCGTTCTTGGGCATGCCGGCGAAAGCGTGGGCCACGTTGGCGCAGCCCATGCGGTCGGCGCCGCGGTCCATGCGGGCGTGGGCGTCGATCTGTGCGAGATAGGCGGAGCGCGTGGGCGCGCTGCGCTCGATGATGCGCCGCGTCACGGATTGGACGGTGGCGTGGACGGTGTCGTGGAGTGGCATGCTGGGCTGTGGGATGCGCCGGCTGGCTGAAGGTCTTGATGGTAAACCCGCCCCACCCGGCACGATGTAGGTGAAAGGCACGCCGGCGGCGTGCCTTTTCAGGGGCAGGCGCGCCGCTGGCGCGCCCGTGCCATGCGCGCGGTGCTTACTTGCCGCGCGCCTGCTGGACGGCGGCGTTCACCTCGTCCCAGGTCTGCTGGCCCACGGCCTTGGCGATGCCGGTGTTCACGCTCGTGAGCTTCTCGCGCATGCGGTTGGCTTCCGCAGCGGACAGTTCGTTCACCTGCATGCCCTTGGTCTTCAGGTCGGCCAGGGCCTTGGTGGCCTCTTCACGCGTGTCCTTGCGCTCGAAGTCGCGGCTCTTGATGGCGGCGTCCTGCAGCACCTTCTTCTCTGCGGGGCTCAGCGTGTCCCACCACTTCTTGCTCACGGTGACGATCCACGGGCTGTAGACGTGGTTGGTCACCGTCAAGTACTTCTGCACTTCGTAGAACTTGCTGGAGACCACGGTGTTGAACGGGTTCTCCTGGCCGTCGACCGCACGGGTTTCCAGCGCCGTGAACAGCTCCGAGAACGGCAGCGGCACGGCATTGGCGCCCAGGGCCTTGAAGCTGTCGAGGAACACGTTGTTCTGCATCACACGCAGCTTGATGTCGCCCAGGTCTTCCAGCTTGTTGACGGGACGCTTGCTGTTGGTGAGGTTGCGGAAGCCGTTCTCCCAGTACACCAGGCCGACCATGCCCTTGGGCTCCAGCTTGGCCTTGACCTTCTCGCCCACGGGGCCGTCCAGCACCGTGTCGGCTTCCTTCACGTTGTTGAACAGGAAGGGGGTATCCCACACGGCCATCTCGGGCACGATGCCGACCAGGGTGGCCGTGGAGCCGACCATCATCTCCTGCGCGCCGCCGATCAGCGCCTGCTGCATCTGCGTGTCCGAGCCCAGCGATGCATTGCCGATGGCGCGCACCTTCATCTTGCCGCCGGTGGCCTGCTCGACCTCCTTGGCGAACAGGCGCACGGCACGGCCCTGGTTGGAATCGTCCACCAGGCCGAAGCCGAAGCGCACGATGCGTGGCTTGAAGTCCTGGGCCTGGACGGCTCCGGTGGTGGCGACGAGCGCGGCCACGAGGCCGGCGAGAGCGAAACGGATGCGCATGGTGGTCTCCTGTGTGTTGGTAAGGGTGACGGGAAAAAGGAAAGCGGAAAGCGGTGAAGGGCCGGGCTCAGTGCAGCCAGCGCATGGGCGTGATGACCAGCGACGGGAAGATGGTGAACAGCACCAACAGCAGCACGTACATCAACAGGAACGGCGTGGTGCCCTTGATGACGGTCTCCATGCGCAGGCGCCCCACCCCGGCCACCACGTTCTGCACCGTGCCCACGGGCGGCGTGATCAGGCCGATCGAGCCCACGTAGATGAACATGAAGCCGAAGTACACCGGGTCGATGCCGGCCTTGACCGCCAGCGGCGCGCACACGGGGCCGAAGATCAGGATGGTGGGCGTGAGGTCCATCGCGGTGCCCACGACCAGCAGGAAGACCATCATCAGCGCCATGAACATGACGGGGTTGCCCATCACGCCGGCGAAGCTGTCGGCCAGCATGTTGGGCAGGTCGGCCAGGGTGATCATGTAGGCCGTCACGGTGGCGGCCCCGCACAGGAACATCACCACGGCCGTGGTCTTGCCGGCGTTCAGGAACACGTCGTACAGCTGGGCCCAGGTGAGCTCGCGGTAAACGAACATCGACACGAACAGCGCGTACACGGCGGCCACCACGGCGGCCTCGGTCGGCGTGAAGATGCCGCCCTTCAGCCCGCCCAGGATGATGACCGGCATCATCATGGCCCAGAAGCTGTGCAGCAGCGCCTTCAGGCGGGCGCCCCAGCCCACGCGCTCCATGGCGGGCAGCTGGTTGTTCTTGGCGATCCACCACCAGGCAGCGATCAGGAACAGGCCCATCATCAGGCCGGGGAACACGCCCGAGAGGAACAGCTTGCTGATCGACGTATTGGTGGTCACGCCATAGATCACGAAGGGCATCGACGGCGGAATGATGGGCGCGATGATGCCGCCCGACGCCAGCAGGCCCGCGCTGTAGCTGGGCGGGTAGTTCTGCTGGCGCATCATGGGCAGCAGGATGGTGGCGAGCGCCGCCGTATCCGCGATGGCCGAGCCGCTCATCGAGGCCAGCAGTACGGCCGCGCCGATGGCCACGAAGCCCAGGCCGCCGCGGATGTGCCCGCAGAACGCGCGCGCCAGGTCGATGATGCGGCGCGACAGGCCGCCCGCGTTCATCAGCTCGCCGGCCAGGATGAAGAACGGCACCGCCAGCAGCGGAAAGTTGTCGAAGCCCGCCTGCAGGTTCTGCGCCAGCAGCTGGGAGTCGAAGAAGTCCAGGTGCCACATCAGGGCAACGCCCGTGAGCACCAGGGCATGGGCGATCGGCATGCCGATCACCATGCCGCCGATCAGGACGGCAAGGAAGATGAAGGTAACGATCATGGCGCGCGGTCTCGTCTCTGGTCTCTTATTCGATGGTCTCGGCGTCGCCGTGCTGCGGCGGCTCGCCGCGCACCAGGTCGAACACCAGCGCAGCCAACAGGCCCGCAGCCAGCACGAGCGTGGCCGCGGCGCCCAGGGCCAGCGGGTAGCCCAGCACCGTGCTGAAGCTGCTCATGCCGGCCACCACCTGCTCCCAGGAGCCCTTGAGCAGCAGCACCATGCACAGCGCCACCAGCGCCTGGCTGGCCCAGAACAGGCCCTTGCGGGTGCCGCCCTTCACGCGCGAGGTCAGCATGTCGAAGCCCAGGTGCTTGCCCTCGAAAGCCGCGACGATGGCGCCGATGGCCACCAGCCAGACGAACAGCAGGCGCGCGATCTCCTCGTACGACACGATGCTGGTGTGGAACACGTAGCGCAGCACCACGTTCAGGAACACGGCCACCACCATGCCGGCCAGGGCCAGCACCATGAACAGTTCGGCCAGCCGCTGCAGGGCCGGTTTGCGCCGCTGCGGCGCTTGCGGATCGGGGGAATGGCTGCTCATGCCAGGTCTCCAGTGGGGGAATTCGAAAGGTCTGCCGCGGCTCCGGCAACGGCGGCCTCATCCGGCCGTGCCCAGGCCACCACAGCAGCGGCCAGCGCGGCAATCGGCTGCGTCGCGTCCAGCGGCAGCACACCCGCCTCGCCCACGGGCGACTCGAGCGTGGCGAACTGGTTGGCCACCAGCGCGGGCGAGAAGAAGTGGCCGGGCCGGGCCTGTACGCGCGCCAGGGCGGCGTCGTAGTCCAGCGCCAGGAAGGCGAAGCCAAGGTGGGGGTGGGCGGCGCGCAGCCGGTCGCGGTATTTGCGGCGTAGCGCCGAGCACGTCAGCACCACGCCCTGCTCCGGCCCGGCTTGCGCCAGCAGATCTGCCAGGCGTTCGAGCCAGCCCGCACGGTCGTCGTCGGTCAGGGCGACCCCGTCGCGCATCTTGGCCACGCTCTCAGGCGAGTGGTAGGCGTCGCCCTCGTGCAGCCGCCAGCCCAGGGCATGGGCCGCAGCGGCTGCCACGCTGGACTTTCCGCAGCCGGAAACGCCCATGACCACGATAGCATGGGGTGGCGTCGATGAGATAGCGCTATCCATTGATGATCAAAAAATGCGGCAGCGCTTTTGCAAGCACCACCGCCGATGAAGACGGAGCAGGAAGCCGCAGCGGCGCGCCTTGGACGGTGATCCAACGGCTCGCCACGGCAGACATCCTTGTTTACCCTGTGAGGGACAGCGCTATCTTAGGAAACAATGCTGCCAACCCTTCTCCGGATTTACCCTTGAACGCCGTTCCCCCTGGTTCTCGCCGCTCCCGCCGCTCCAGCGGCCGCATCACCCTGGATGACGTCGCTCGCGCCGCGGGCGTCAGCCCGATCACCGTCTCGCGCGCCTTGCGCGGCGAGCGCAGCGTGGACGCCGCCCTCGCCCAGCGCGTGCGCGAAGCGGCGGACCAGCTGGGCTATGTGCCCGATCCGGCCGCCCGCGCGCTCGCCTCCCAGCGCAGCACGCAGGTGCTGGTGCTGGTGCCGCTCCTGTCCAACACCTTGTTCGTCGACCTGCTGGAGGCCGTGCACCGCACGCTGTTCCCCGAGGGATTCCAGCCCTTGATTGGGGTCACGCACTACGACGCTGCAGAAGAGGAACTGCTGCTGCGCACCTACCTGCCCCACCGCCCTGCCGGCCTGCTGGTCACCGGGTTCGACCGCAGCGAGGCATCGCGCCAGCTCATCGCGCGCAGCGGCGTGCCCTGCGTGCACCTGATGGAAACCAGCACGGCGCCGGGCGTGGCCTGCGTGGGCTTTTCGCAGGTGGATGCGGGCGCTGCCATCACCCGCCACCTGCTGGAGCGGGGGCGCCGGCGCATTGCCTTCTGCGGCGCCCAGCTCGACCCTCGGGTGATGCAGCGCGCCGAAGGCTACCGCCGCGCCCTGCGCGAGGCCGGCCTGTACGACCCGCGGCTGGAAACGCTCAGCCCCGAGCGCTCGTCCGTCGCTCTGGGCGCGCGGCTGTTCGAGGAGATGCTGCAGCGCACGCCCGATATCGACGCGATCTTCTTCTGCAACGACGACATCGCCCAGGGCGGACTGCTGGCAGCCAACCGGCTGCAGATCGCGGTGCCGCAACGCATCGCCATCGCCGGATTCAACGACCTGGCCGGCAGCGACCAGATGGTGCCGCCGCTGACCACGGTGCGCACACCGCGCAGCGAGGTCGGCCGCGCCGGCGCCACAATGCTGCTGGGCATGATGCGCGGGACCGTGCCCCAGCCCGGCTGCATTGCGCTGGACTACGAGCTGGTCCCCCGCGGCAGCACCTGACTGCCCGAATCACCGCGCCGCTCGCATCGGCGGACTCGGGCAGGCTGCGGCTTCTGCACCGCCGATGCCCATGAAAAAAGCCCGGCGGACCGGGCTTCTTTTTGCGTTGACTGGACAGGCCGGTGCGGCCGTCCGGCACGTTCACTGGGATGCGAGAGTGACTTCGACGCGGCGGGCCTCGGCGTTGTTGCCACCGGCCTGCGTGACTTCGGGCTTGCGCAGTTCGATCTTGTCGTCGGGCACGCCGGCCGCCTTGAGCGCATCGCGCACGGCCAGGGCACGGTTCTTGGCGAGTTCGGCATTGGCCACGGCGTCGCCGGTGGCGTCATGGAAGCCCGACACCACGACCGAGCGGCCCTCGGCCACGGCGCGGGCCAGGTCGGCCAGGGCGGGCTCGGCACCGGGCGCCAGATCGGCACGGCCGGTGGCGAAGTAGAAGCGCACCACGCCGCCGTCGACCACGATGCGGGCGACTTCGTCCTCGGCCACCACCAGCGTGCCGGCCGGGGCCACCACCACGGCCGCGGGCTCGACCACGGGGGCGCGCGCGGCAGCCCGCTGCTTGTAGACCGTCACGCCCACCACCGTGGACACCACCAGCGCGATCAACGCGAAAAGGAACCCGAGGGCGAAACGCTGCTGGCTGTCGTCGTCGGAACTGCTGAAGGACATGGTGACTCCGTAAATAATGGACGTTGGGACAAAACCGCAAATTGTAAATCTCGCCATGCCGACGATCGCCGCCCCCATCCGCGACCCCGCACCGATGCTGGAGCGCACCCTGGCCGAATGGGGCGGACAGAGCGACGTGTGGATCTTCGGCTACGGCTCGCTGATCTGGCGGCCGGACTTCGACTTTGCCGAGCGGCGTGCCGCCAAGGTGCACGGCTGGCACCGCGCGCTCAAGATGTGGAGCCGCCTCAACCGCGGCACGCCGGATTGCCCAGGGCTGGTGTTCGGCATGCTCTCGGGCGGCAGCTGCCGCGGCATGGTCTTTCGCGTGCCGGCGGCGCAGGCGCGGCAGGTGCTCATCAATCTGTGGCAGCGCGAGATGGCGCTGGGCGTGTACGACCCGCGCTGGCTGGTCTGCCAGACCGGCGCCGGCCCGGTCCGCGCGCTGGCCTTCACCCTCTCGCGCCGCAGCCCCAGCCATGCAGGCGTGCTGCCGGACGACGAGTACCGGCGCATCTTTGCCGAAGCCAGCGGCATCTACGGCACCACGCGCGACTACGCCCAGGCCACCTACGACGAGCTGCGCCGCCTGGGCATCGACGATCGCGCCCTGGGCCGCCTGCTGGCCCTGGCCGCCGACCACCGGCGCGCGCAGCCCTGACCGGGCCCTGCCCGCCGCTCGCTTGCAGCGGACCGAGGCGCGGCGCCGTCCGACGCGCAGTGCCGATGCGCGCAGGCAGACTGCGCGCACTCTTCCCGATCGCCACCCGTTACAGGAGCACCGCCATGCGCCATCCCGCCCGCCTTCTCTCCCTGATCCTGGCTACCGCCGCAGCCGCGGCCGCCACCGGCTGCGCCCATACCGGCTCGGGCTCCGCTGCCACCGCCCGGCTGGAGCCCACCCGTGGCAACACCGTGACCGGGGATGTCCGCTTCGTGCAGCAGGCCGATGCCGTGCGCGTGAGCGGCGAGGTGCGCGGCTTGGCGCCGAACACGGAGCACGGCTTCCACATCCATGAAAAGGGCGACTGTTCCAGCGGCGACGGCAACAGCGCGGGCGGCCACTTCAACCCGCTGGCCAAGCCCCACGGCCAGCACGACCATGGCGATCACCACGCGGGCGATCTGCCCAGCCTGGTGGCGGACGCCAACGGCGTGGCGCGCTTCAGCTTCGAATCGCGCACCATCAGCGTCGGCAGCAGTTCCACCGACATCGTGGGCCGTGGCCTGATCGTCCACGCCCAGGCCGACGACTACGTGACGCAGCCGACAGGCAATGCCGGCGCGCGCCTGGCGTGCGCGGTGATCCAGGCGCGCTGATGCCCACAGGGGCGATGTCGCCGGGGCACAATGGCCGACATGAGCCCACCGCCCTCTTCTTCACCCTCCTCGTCCTCCGCATCGTCCCTGTCTTCCTCGATCGCCGATCTGCGCAAGAGCTACGAACGCGCGGAACTGGGCGAGGATGCCTCGCATGCTGATCCGCTGCGCCAGTTCGACCAGTGGCTGAACGAGGCCCTGGCGGCGCAGGTGCCCGAGCCCAATGCCATGACGCTGGCCACCGTGGGCGCCGATCTGCGGCCCAGCACGCGCATCGTGCTCATCAAGGGCTATGACGCGCGCGGCATCGTCTGGTACACCAACTACGACAGCCGCAAGGGCCGCCAGCTGGCGGGCAATCCGTTCGCAGCGCTACAGTTTCATTGGGTGGAGCTGGAGCGCGTGGTGCGCATCGAGGGCACGGTCGAGAAGGTCAGCGACGAGGAAAGCGACGCCTACTTCGCCAGCCGGCCGCTGGACTCGCGCATCGGCGCCTGGGCCAGCCCGCAGAGCCAGGTCATCTCCGGCCGGGGCGTGCTGGTGGCCAATGCCGCCAGGTACGGCGCGCAGTTCCTGCTGCAGCCGCCGCGGCCGCCGCACTGGGGAGGCTTCCGCCTGAAACCCGAGCAGTGGGAGTTCTGGCAGGGCCGCAAGAGCCGCCTGCACGACCGGCTGCGCTACCGCCAGGACGGCGGCAGCGCCTGGGTGCGCGAGCGACTGGCGCCCTGAGCGGGCGGCGGTCGGGCCCCGCTGCGGGCCCTGTTTCGCTATGAAAGCAGGAGCTGCTTGCGCTTTCTGCGCGCGGGATTCAGGATCTTATATATCCAGAGTTGGCGCCCAACAAGCGCAACCAGCTATATTTTTCATAGCTTTCCCTAAAGCAGCCGCTGCCCCAGCAGCAGCATCAGCGGCAGCGTGATCATGGCCAGCGCGGTGGAGATGGCGATGCTGGAAGACACCTCCTCCTGCATCACGCCATAGCGCTGCGTGAAGAGGAACACGTTGGCGCCCACCGGCAGCGTGGCCGCCGCGAACATCACCGCCACCGCCAGGCCCGACAGGCCCATCGCCCAGGCCAGCGCGAACAGCAGCAGGGGGTGCACCAGGTTCTTGACCAGGGCGATGCCCAGTGCATCGCGCCAGTGGTGGCCGATCTTGCTGTACGCCAGGGTGATGCCCACCAGCAGCAGCGCGATGGGACCCAGCGCGGCGCCCAGCACCTGCAGTGGCTTGTCCACCACCTCGGGCAGATGCAGCCCGGTCTGCGCCAGCAGCAGTCCGGCCAGGATCGGCAGCGGCACCGGGTGCACGATGCCGTTGCGCACCGCCTGCAGCACCGTGCGCAGCATGGAGCGTGGCACGTCCAGCCCGGCGCGCTGGCGCTCACGCGCCTCGGCCAGCTCGAAGACGACGGTGGCCGAGGTCAGCAGAATGAGCGCGTGCAGCGACACCAGCGTGAACAGCGTGACGAGGCCCTGCTCGCCGTACACCAGGCCGATCAGCGGCACACCGATCATCAGGGTGTTGCTGAACATCTGCGCCAGGCCACGTGCGGCGGAGCGGGTCGAGAACCCGCACAACGCCATCGTGCCCACGAACACCAGGCCGCTGGCCAGGAAGTACAGGCCGACCGGCTGGAAGTCAAGATCCTGCACGCGCACGCCGGCCATCGTGCGAAACAGCAGCGCCGGCGTCAGCACCAGGAAGACGATGTTGGAAAGGTCCTTGATGGCCGAGGCGCGGACCCACCCGATGCGGGCGGCGCCGAAGCCGATGCCGATGCTCAGCAGCACCGGAATGAGCGAGGAGAAGACGGGGGAATTCACAAAAAGGGAACGGACTCGGGGGACGGCCGGCTGCGCAACGCGGCGGGATGGAAACAGCAGCCGACAGGCGCTGCACGCAAAGCGCCGATTATCCGCCGGTGCGCACTCCCACAGCCCTGCCCCATCGCGCCATGCTTTCGGCCGATCGCGCAACTTCACGCGACTACACCCGCAGACGGCGCACTGCGGTCACCGCCACCGCCACCATCCCCACCACCCGCTGGCGTGGCGACCGGGCGGAAGCACTACCGCTCGCCGGCGCCCGGCACCAGCTTGGCGGCCAGCAGGTTGGCCACGTAGCGCAGGCGGCCGATGTCTGCCTCCGCCTGCGGAGTGCGGCTGAAGCAGCACAGCGTACCGTAGACCCCACCGCCTTCCAGCCGCACGGGCGTGCTCAGGTGGGTGCCGATGGGAATGCCCGGGTCGGGCGCCTTGCCTGCAGCGACATATTCGCGCGCATCCCGCATGACCTCGGGCAGGCGGCCTTCCACCACGTACTGGCACCAGCTCTCTTCCACCGGGTCGGACATGCCGGCCTGCAGCGGCGCGAAGTCGGGCGCGCTGTCCACGGCCTGGATGGTGCGCCGGCCGTCCGCGATCTGCGAGACGAACGCCACATCCATGCCCAGGCGCGTACGCAGCGCCTGCAGCACCTGCGTCACCGCGGCGGGCAGCTCAGGGTCTGCGGAGTCGCTCGTGGCCACGAGCATTTCCGAGATCTTCACATCGATGTCGTCAGGGTCGTAATCGAGGAACATGCCTGCGAGTCTAGTGCGCCGAGGCCCGCCGAGGTGCAAGCAATGGCATCGGCGACCAGCCCGTTTCCGCGCTGCGGGACGCCTCTGCCATGCGGGTGCCGATGCGGCTGCCCGGGCGGCACCGAGGACATGCGATGCCGCCCGGGCCACCCCGCCGGGCGCACGGGCTTGCGCTCATGTTCCCGTCAGAAGTCCACCTTGACACCCACCTTCAGGCTGCGGCCCGGCAGCGGTGCCTTGGGGAACGCGGTGGTCGTCAGGATCGACGTGGCGCTGTAGGCCAGCTTGTCGGTGATGTTGTCCAGGCGCGCATACCACAGCACGTCGATGCGCTGCGCGCCGAACTGCCACTGCGTGCGGTAGCCCAGCGAGGCGTTCCACAGCGTGTAGGCGCCCGTGGCGCGGGTGCCGTCGGCGGGCACGCGGCTCTGGGCGGCCAGGTAGTCGAAGCCCAGGCCGGCGCGCCACGGGCCGCGGGACCACAGCAGGGTGCTGCCCAGGCGCAGCGGCGCGATGCGCGGCAGCGGCTCGCCGGTGTCGCGGTTGGTGGCGCGCACGATGTCGCCGCGCAGCTGCAGGTCCAGCGTGGACGCGTCGCCCAGCACCGAAGACGCCGGAGCCATCAATCCGCTCTCGCCCACCAGGCGCACCGTGCCGCTGGCTTCGAGCCCGTAGAAGCGCGCACGCACGCCCTGGTAGACGAATTCGGGCAGCGCGCCGTCGGTGCCGGCGGCCACCACCTCGCCCTCTTCCGAGCGCAGCTGGCCCGAAGGCGTGAGGCCGATGTAGTTGGAGAACTGGCTCACGAACGCGGTGGCAGCGAAGCGGTGCGGGCCGCTCTTCCACGCGGCGCCAACGTCGAGGCTGGTGGACTTCTCCAGGCCCAGCCCGGCGTCGCCCGTCTCCCATGCGCCAGTGGCCACGTGCGGGCCATTGGCGAAGAGTTCGTAGTCCTTGGGCGCCCGCTGCGTGTACGAGAGGTTGGAGGTCAGCTGCCACGCCGGCGTCAGATTCACCAGTGCGCCCACGGCCGCGCTGTGCGGATGGAAGTCGCGCTTGCCGACGGTGAACCGGTCGATGTCCGGGCTGCCGAACGATTCGACGCTGACGCGCTCGGTACGGGCGCCGAACGTCAGCTTGCCCCAGTCGGTGCCCAGTTCCTCATGCACGAACAGCGCCGTGGTGCGGCTGCGGCTGCGCGGCGCGAAGGCCTCTTCGCCGATGGCCGAAAAGCGCGCCGCCTCGGCCTGGATGCCGATCACGCCCTGCAGCCGTCCGATGGGGGCATGCCGCGCCTCCACCCGCAGGTCGTTGCCGGCATTGCGGAAGGTGGTGCCGGGCTCGCCGCCCTCGTACTCGGTGTGCTGGTAGTCGGTGTGGCTGGCCTGCACGCGCACGCTTTGCAGCGGGCCCGCATCGATGCGCCACAGGCCGTCCAGCGCATAGCGGTTGGAGCGCATGCCGATGGTCACATCGTCCTCGGCCACCGTGCCGTAGTCGCTGCGGTAGGTGCTGGCCGACAGGCCCAGGTAGCCGCGGTCGAAGAACGCCGTGCCGCCCACCGCGCCACCGCGCGTGTGGCTGGCCGAGTTGCAGATGCGCTGCGCGAGGCTGGGCGAGCCGGGTTTCTCACAGGCCAGTTCGGTGGGCACGCGCACGTCGTCGGTGCGGCGGTCGAACACGTCGGCATGCAACGCAAAGCGGTCGTTGCCGCCTTCCACCATGGCCGCGCCCGCGCGCTCGCGGCTGCCCGTGGCGGCCGAGGCCTCGGCCTTGCCGTCCACACCGTTCAAGGGTTCGCGCGGGATGCGGTTGTCGATCACGTTGACCACACCGCCCACGGCACTGCCGCCATAGAGCAGCGCCGCCGGGCCGCGCAGCACCTCGATGCGCTCGGTGGTCAGCGCCTCGGTGGGCACGGCATGGTCGAAGCTCAGGGCCGAGGCGTCCAGCGTGGCGCCGCTGTTCTGCAGCACGCGGATGCGGTCGCCGTCCAACCCGCGGATGATGGGCCGGCTGGCGTTGGGGCCGAAGTAGGTGCTGCTCACGCCGGGCAGACCGTCGAGCGTCTGGCCGAGCGTGGATTGCGTGCGCAGCGTCAGGCCGTCGCCCGAGAGCTGAGCGGCCGGCGTGACGACCGCATCGGCACCCAGCGGGTTGCCGGTCACGGTGACCTCGGACAGGCGTGCGCGGGGGGCCTCCGCGGCGTCGTCAGCAGCAGTTGCTGCTGCGGTCTGCGCGTGCGCACCGGACGAGGCCAGCAGCACGAGCACCGCGCAGGCCAGCGGGTGCAGGGCGATACGGCGCGAGCGCGGCGCTTGGGGAAAGAAGGAAGGGTTCATGGCAAGGCAAAAAAATGGAGGAAGGGCTACTCACGGCTCGGACCCTTGCCACACGGGGACGCGGCCACGCGGTGGCGCGGGATCGATCCATCGATGAATCGATCGCCAGCCACGGCATGGCCCATGCGCGCAGGCACAGGCATTCCAAGGAAAAACAGGAAGGGAAGAAAAAGGCCGCCCGGCGACGCGCCCGCACCCGCGGACGCAGGCGCGCTCAGGCGCGGCCGGAGCCTGGCGGCGCGCGGGCCAGGAAGGCGCGCTGCGGCCGCGCGCCGATGCCCGTGGCGGGCGGGGTGTGGGGGGCCGGCTCGGCGCCCGGCAGCACGGCCAACACCGGCACGGGCAGCAGCGCCATGCCGAAGAGCAGCTGGTCGAGCAGATTGCAGTCGCTGCCGGCGTGGCCGTGGAACAGCGCCTCCAGCATGCTGCTGCCGTGGGCATGGCCGGGGTTCGCCGCCTGCGCCGTGGCGCCGTGGGCCTGCGCCGCTGTGGGCACGGCCGCACCCAAGGGGCCGCCGTGCACGACCTGGTGCACGCGGCCCAGTGCCGGGCTGAGCACCAGGCATAGCGCCAGCAGCCATGACGCCAGGCGCGCCGCCCACGGGCGTGGCGTCATGACCGGTGCGGACCGCGGGCGGGACATGTCAGATCGGATGAGAAGGTGGCGGAAAGGAACCGGTCAGGGGCACAGCGCAGCGGCGGCGGTCATTCCACCTGGCGCGCGTCCACCATGCGGTAGAACAGCCCGTACTGGTCGTCCAGCAGCGTGAAGAACTTGCCCTCCACGACGACCGGCTCCAGCGAATAACGCACGGGCGAACGGGCCTTCACCTCGATCATGCTCTCGGGCCCGCCGGGAATGCAGAACGCGCAGGTCAGCGGCACCGAGGTCAGCAGGAAATGCTTCTGCCCCGGCTTGGTATCCATGGGCACCATGAAGCCCTGCACGCGCTGCACGGTCTTGTCGAGCGCCTTCTGCTCGGCATTGAAGACGGGCTCGATGCGCGTCTTCAGGGTTTTCTTGTCGAGGTTGGTGAGCGTGGACCAGGCCACCACGTCGGCCCGCTGGGGCAGCGGCTTGATCGGGCTCTGGGGGCTGTGGTAACCCGCGCCCTGCCCGGCCGGCAACCCGCCGGCCACCGGAGGCGACAGCACGGGCGCGCCCGGCGCCTGGGCCGCTGCCGGCTGGCTGCCGGCTTCTGCCGCCAGGACGGCAAGCAGGGCGACGACGGCCAGGGGGCGGCGAGGGAGGGACAAGGTCATCATGGACGGGCTCCGAAAAACGAGGAATGCGCTGGCGCAAGCACGCACGCCAGGGCACGCCTCAGGGGTTTCAGTGGACGTGGCGCATGCCGCAGTACTTGCCAATGGCGAGATTCTTGCAGGCGGCCTGCAGTTCCTTCTGGCACTGGTCGTGGCCCTTGCCCGACTCCAGGCACTTGACGGCGGCCTCGTGCGCGGCGGCCATGGCGCGGTGGCGTTCGATGTCAGCCTGGGTTTCCTTGTCGCTGTGGCCTTGCGCGTGGGCGGCAGAGGTCAGGGCGAGCAGCGGTGCCAGCACCAGGGCGGAGAGCAAGGATTTCTGGATCATGGAAAACGTCCTTTCAATGGGAGGGATGGAAACGGTAGGGCGCGCAGTGCCACGCATCCACTAGGGCTGCGACAGCAGCTGCGCCACATCGACGCGGTAGGCCTGCACGGCGGGCACCAGGGCGGCCACGGCGGCCACGCCCGCAGCCAGCGCCGGCACGGCCCATTCCTGCGGCAGCCACACGGCGCCGGACACGGGCATGGCGTTCTGCGCCTGCAGCAGCTGCCCCACCAGGGCCGTGAGCGCATGGCCGCCGGCCAGGCCCAGCAGGCTGGCCAGCAGCGCCAGCCACAGCGCTTCGCACAGCAGCAGGCTGCCGACGCGCGCCGGCGGGGCGCCGAGCATGCGCAGCATGGCCAGATCGGCCCGGCGCTCGCGCACCGCATTCCACAGGGCGATGAAAACGCTCAGCGCCGCCACGCCCAGCAGCACGCCGCCCAGGGCGCGCAGCACGTCGGCGCCCACGCCCAACAGCCGCACCAGGCGGGTGATCTCAATGGCCGGGGCGGCGGCCTGCATGGGGGTGTTGGCGTTGATAGTGCGCGGCAGGGTCACCGCCGCCAGTGGCGTGCGGTAGCGCACCAGGGCCAGGGTCACTTCGCGCTCTTCGCGCAGCACGGCCAGGTCTTCGGGGTCGTCGGCCTGCGCCGTTTCATGCACCTGCCAGACCGACTCGGTGGACGTGAGCACCAGGCGGTCGATGACACAGCCGCAGGGGGCGAGCACGCCAGAGACGGTGTAGGGATGGTCCCCGTGGGCGTGGCCGCCGCCCGCCAGCCCGTGGCTGCCCACGAACTGCCGTCCCACCAGCGGCCCGCCGGGCGCCGCGCTGGGTGAGCCTTGTGCCATGGCGCGCGCCACGGTGGCGCCGAGCACGGCCTGCATCGGCGCCTGCCACATCGCGCCCTCCGCCATCGTGGCCTGGTAATGGGCGGGGTATTCGGGCGTGGTGCCGACGATCCGGTAGCCGGCAAAGCTGTCGCCCAGGCTGAGCGGAATCGCCTGCGCCACCTGGGGGTTGCTGCGCAGCGCCTCGAAATCCGCCAAGGCGATATTGCCCGGCGGCACATCGATGTGGAACACGCCCGCGAGGATGAGCTGCAGCGGGCTGCCCTTGGCTCCGACGACCAGGTCGATGCCCTGCACGTCGCGCTCGAAAGCCTGGTCGATCTGCGTGCTGACCTGCAGCACCAGCGTGATGGCGGCCAGGCCCAGCGTCAGCAGCAGCAGGTTGAGCGCTGCGGCGAGCGGCCGGGACCACAGATAGCGCCAGGACAGCGCGGCGATGGAAACTATGCTTTTCATAGCTACTCGCGCTTGTCAGACAAGGGCTCCAGGCCATTTTGGCTTGCAACCGCATCCAGCGACAGGGTCTGCGTGCCCGCCTGGCGCTGCAGCCACCGCGCAGCGCGCTGATCGTGGGTGGCAACGACCAGGGTGGCGCCGCAGGCCGCAGCGCTCTCCTGCAGCAGGGCCAGGGCCGCCGCGGCGGAGGCGTCGTCCAAACTGGCCGTCGGCTCGTCGGCCAGGAGCACCCGGGGTTGCAGCAGCACGGCCCGCGCCAGCGCCACGCGCTGCGCCTGCCCGCCCGACAACTCGTGCGGGCGCCGGCCGGACAGCGCGGCCAGATCCAGACGCTGCAGCGCGGCCCGGATGGCGGCGTCATCCACCACCCGCCCTGCGGCGAAGAAAGGCAGCGACAGGTTGCCGGCCACCGTCAAGGCGGCGCTCAGGTGCAGCCGCTGCGGCAGGAAACCGACGCTCGCGGCCCGCCAGACATCGCGCCGCGCCGCGGGCAAGGCCGCCAGATCCTGGCCTGCCACCTCCAGCGTGCCCTGCGCAGGCGTGCGCAGCCCGGCCACCAGCGCCAGCCAGGTCGACTTGCCGGCGCCGGAACGGCCTTGCAGCAGCAGCCGGCCGCCTTGCGGCACGTCCACATCGGGAAACCGCAGCGTCTGCGGCGTGCCGCGGTAGGCGAAGGAGAGCGCGTGGGTACGGATCATGCGGCCGCACCGTCCGGATGGGCGCAGCCCGCGCACCGGCCGCGCACGGCGATATCCACCGCCAGATCCTGGTGGCCCGCGGAGGCCAGTGCCTTGAGCATCTGGCGCATGGCGCCCTGCATGCGCTCGGAGCCTTCGGCCAGGGCGAACTGCCGGTGGCAGTCGTCACATTCGAAATGGGGCGTAGGCCCTTCGGCATCCGCTGCGGCCAACGCGAAGCGGGCCACCCGCTGGCTGTCCACCTGGCGGCGCAGCAGGCCGGCGGATGCCAGCCGGTCCAGCAGCCGGTAGACGGTGACACGGTTGACCGCCACGCCGTCGTGCACCAGTGCCGCCTCGACCTCGGACTCCGACCAGGACACGCCCGGCTGCGACTGCAGCAGGGCCAGTACTGCGCGCGTGGCCCGCGTGGAACGCAGGCCGGGCGGCAGAGTCAAGGACGGGGGGAGAGGATGGGACCGGGGCATCGGGCGCAGAGATAACGCAATCGGGTTGCATTATCGCCGCATATGGCCGGTGTCTCGCTGCTCCCGGCGTATCGGGATGCGTATCGCGAGGCCACAACGGTGCCCGCCCTGCCCCGCGGCACCGCCGTGTGCGTCAGGCGTCCGGCTTCAGGTGGTGGGCGAAGGTCTTGCGAAACTTCTCCACCTTAGGTCCCACCACGAAGGCGCAGTAGCCCTGGTTCGGGTGGTTGGCAAAGTAATCCTGGTGGTAGGCCTCTGCCGGCCAGTAGCTGCGCAGCGGTTCCAGTTCGGTCACCACCGGGGCGCCGAAGAGCTGGTCTTGGCCAATCTGGCGCAGCAGCTCTTCGGCGACCTGCCTGTGGGCCGGATCGCTGTAGTAGATGCCGCTGCGGTACTGCGTGCCGACGTCGTTGCCCTGGCGGTTGAGCGTGGTCGGGTCGTGGGTGGCGAAGAAGATCTCCAGGATCTCGCGCACGCCGATCACCGCGGGGGCGAACGTGAGCTTCACCACCTCGGCGTGGCCCGTGGTGCCGGTGCAGATCTGTTCATAGGTCGGGGCTGGCAGGTCGCCGTTGGCGTAGCCGCTTTCTACGTCGGTGATGCCGCGCACCCGGTCGAACACCGCCTCGGTGCACCAGAAACACCCACCGCCCAGGGTGATCGTCTGCTCGCTCATGGTCCGTTTCCTGCAAAGTCGTGTGATGCGGCCATTATGAAAGCGGCCCGCAATTGACGCTCCCGGACGGGATTGCTACATTACTAACCAGTCAGTCATTAACGAGATGCCATCCAGTTCCCCCTCCTCCGCACCGGCGACGGAAGCCGCCCCGAAGCGAGGCCGCCGCAAGGAGGCCCGCCCCGGCGAGCTGCTGAGTGCGGCGCTGGACCTGTTCGTCGAGAAGGGGTTCGCCGCCACCAAGGTCGAAGAAGTCGCCGCGCGGGCGGGCGTCTCCAAGGGCACGCTGTTTCTCTACTTTCCCAGCAAGGAAGAGCTGTTCAAGGAGGTGGTGCGCCGCAACATCGCCGACCGCTTCGTGGAGTGGGATCTGGAGCTGGAAGCCTACGAGGACAACACCTCCGAACTGCTGCGCTACTGCTTTGCCACCTGGTGGGAGCACGTGGGCGCCACCAAGGCCGGCGCGCTCGACAAGCTGATGCTCAGCGAAGCCAACAATTTCCCCGAACTGGCCCGGTTCTACCGCCAGGAAGTGGTGGAGCCGGCCCGTGATCTGGTCCGCCGCATCCTGCAGCGCGGCATGGAGCGCGGCGAGTTCCGGCGCATGGATCTCGAGTACGCCGTCTACCTGGTCGAGGCCCCTCTCGCCTTCCTGATGATGTGGCAGCACTCCTTCGGGCTGTGCATGCCCGACGCCGACCGGTTTTCTCCCCAGGAGTACATCCGTGTCCAGGTGGACAACATCCTGCTGGGCCTGGCCACCCGGCCAGCCTAAAATCAGCGGTTTGTCTGAACAGCGATACGACCTCCGGAGTACCCCATGAACATGCCTCTGAACACGTCCGCCGATATTGGCGACCCCGTCGCGCAAGCCCGATACAACATGATCGAGCAGCAGATCCGCCCGTGGAACGTGCTCGATCCGCTGGTGCTGGAGCTGCTGTCCATCGTGCGCCGCGAGGACTTCGTGCCGCCGGCCTACCGCGGCATGGCCTTCATGGACACCGAAATCCCCCTCAACGGCTCCACCGAAGAGGCCGTGCGCCTGGGCCAGGTCATGCTGGCACCGCGCGTCGAGGCGCGCCTGCTGCAGGACCTGCAGGTCAAGCCCACCGACCGCGTGCTCGAAATCGGCGCCGGCTCGGGCTACATGGCCGCGCTGCTGGCATACCGCGCCGAGCGCGTGGTGACGCTGGAGATCGTTCCCGATCTGGTGGAGTTCGCCCGTGAGAACCTGCGCAGCGCTGGCGTGCACAACGTCGACGTACGCCAGGCCGACGGTGCCCTGGAGCAGACCGCGGACGGTCCGTTCGACGTGATCGTGCTCAGCGGCTCCGTGGCCGAAGTGCCGCAGCAGCTGCTGTCCCAGCTGCGCGATGGCGGCCGGCTGGCGGCCGTCGTGGGCAGCGAGCCGATGATGCGCGCCACCTTCGTGCGCCGTACCGGCGACCGCTTCGAGACGACCACGCCCTGGGACACCATCGCTCCGCGCCTGCAGAGCTTCCCCGAGCCGTCCCGCTTCACCTTCTGACCCCGTCCTTCTGGAAGCACCCGCATGATCGACCACGTTCGCCCCGCCCAGCTCGCCGACTGGCTGGCCGCCACCCCTGAAGGCAGCCGCCCGGTGGTGCTGGATGTGCGCGAACCGTGGGAACTGCAGACCGCCAGCGTGTCTCCCGAAGGCTTCGAGCTTGCCGCCATTCCCATGGGCCAGTTGCCCGAGCGGCTGGCCGAGCTCGATCCAGCCCGCCCCATCGCCTGCCTGTGCCACCACGGCATGCGCAGCCTGCGGGTCGCACAGTTTCTGGAACACCACGGTTACGAGCAGATCGCCAACATCACCGGTGGCATCGACGCCTGGTCGCACGAGCGCGACCCGGCCGTCCCGCGCTACTGAGGGATGGGCTGGCGCCCGATCACGCAGACCTTCCGAAGGACTTCATGACCCACCGCAAGCGGCTCTCTGTCGCGCTGCCAGCGCGCGCGCTTCACGGCCTCCGGCCCCCGCACAGCCTCGCCAAACGCCGGTCCGCCCTCGGGCGGCTGGACTGGGCGGCGGCGCTGGCTTTCCTCCTGCTGGGCAGCATGCCGGTCCAGGCGCAGAGCCTGTCGCAGCTGGTCGAATGGGCGCGAGCCTACGACGCGCCGTGGCAGGCCGCCCGGTCGCAATACGACGCCACCGTCAGCCGCGCCGAGCAGGCCCGTGCCGGGCTGCTGCCCAGCGTCGGGCTCACCGGCAGCGCCTCGTACGCCCATACGGATGTCAACCGGCCGCCGCTGGACCTGAGCGCGCCGTCCCAGTCGGCCGGCCTGCAGGCCTCGCAGCCGCTGTACCGCCCGGCCAACCGCATCACTTTCGAGCAGGGCCAGCGCAGTATCGAGCTGGCCCAGGCCCAGCTGGACGCTGCCAGCCAGGACCTGCTGGTGCGCGTCAGCCAGGCCTACTTCGACGTGCTGTCCGCACAGGACACGCTGGGCGTATTGCAGGTACAGAAAGCCGCCGTGTCGGAACAGCGGGCGTCCGCGCAGCGCAATTTCGAACTGGGCAACGCCACCATCACCGACACGCACGAGGCCCAGGCCCGCTACGACCTGGTCACTGCGCAGGAAATCGCCGCCACCAACGAATTGCAGGTCCGCCGCCTGGCGCTGGACCAGATCGTGGGCCGCCCCGCCGTCGCCCCCCTGCCCCTCGCGCAGCCCGTGCGCCTGCCGCCGGTGTTGCCGGCGGACGTGAACGCGTGGGTGCGCCGCGCCGAGGAACAGCAGCCCCAGGTGCGGCAGGCCACCGTGGCCCTGGACGTGGCACGGCTGGAGACCCGCAAGGCCGAGACCGGTCACCTGCCAACGGTGGACCTGCAGGCCGGCTACGCCGTCCAGCGCAACCCCAACGGTACGCCCACGATCCCCAACGTGAACTCCCGCGTGAAGAACGCGACGGTGGGCGTCTCCTTGAACCTGCCTCTGTTCGCCGGCTTTGCCGTACAGAACCGCATCAAGGAGACCCTGTCGCTGGAAGACAAGGCCGTGGCCGATCTGGACAACGCGCGCCGCAGCGTGGCCCAGGCCGCCCGATCGGCGTACTTCGGCGTGCAGTCCGGCACCAGCCAGGTCGCCGCGCTGGAGGCGGCCGAGGCTTCCAGCCGCAGCGCGCTGGAGGCCAACCAGCTCGGCTACCAGGTGGGCGTGCGCGTCAACATCGACGTGCTGAATGCACAGAGCCAGCTCTACCAGACGCAGCGCGACCTGGCCCAGGCGCGCTACAACGTGTTGCTGGTGTCGCTCAAGCTGCGCCAGGCGGCAGGCACGCTCACCGACGAGGATGTGCGCGCGCTGGACAGCCTGCTCGCCCGGCCGTAGTGGCAGGGCCGGCCGGCGCGGGGCCGGGGCGCCTTAAAAGGCCGCGCCGCCCCGCGCTCGTCAAAACTCCTGTTTTTATAGCGCGCTGCGCTTGCCAGGCAAGGGCGACAAGCCCATTCGGCATGGAGTGGCGAACAGCGGCTTTCTAAGTGACCGCCACCGCCGCAAGCAAGCCGCTGGGACCGGTCATGCCATACCGATCCACGGCCCCGCTCCGCCCTCTCACAGCTGGTGCGTCACCCACTTGAAGTCCGGATCCTCCGGATAGGCCTTCACTTCGAAGCCCAGCCGCCGCATCAGCTTGAGCATGCTGGGGTTGGCGGCCAGCACCAGGCCGTCGATCTCGGTCAGGCCGCGGTCGCGGGCCACGTCCATGATGCTCATCATCAGGCGCGAGCCCATGCCGCGGCCGTTGAAGTCGTCCGCCACCACCAGGGCGAACTCGCAGCTGGTCTGGTCCGGGTTGGTCACGTAGCGCGACACGCCGACGATGCGGTCCGTCTCCCGCGTTTCGCCGTCCGGCCCCACGGTGCGCTCGCGGTGCACGGCCACCAGGGCCATTTCGCGGTCGTAGTCGATGAGCGTGAAGCGCGCCAGCATGCTGGCCGGCAGCTCGGCGATCTGCGAGATGAAGCGGAAGTAGCGGCTCTCGGGCGACAGTTCGCGCACCAGCCGCTGCAGCATGTGGGCATCGTCCGGACGCACCGGGCGCACCAGGTATTCGCCGCCGCCGCGCATGGGCCACAGCTGCTCGTAGCGCGCCGGGTACGGCAGGATGGACAGGTGGCTGTACGAATGGCTGTCGCCCCGCCCGCCCGTGGCCTGCGCGGTGTTGCTGATGACGATGCGCGCGTCCACGGCCACGGCGCCCAACTCGTCGGCGATCAGCGGGTTGATGTCCATCTCGCGCAGCTGCGGCAACGCGCACACCATCTCGGACACGCGCAGCAGCACGTGCTCCAGCGCCTCCTGGTCCACGGCGGCCGCGCCGCGCCATTCGCCCAGCGTCTCGGCCACGCGGGAGCGTTCGATGAGCCGGCGCGCCAGGAACTGGTTGAGCGGCGGCAGTTCCATGGCCCGGTCGTCGATCAGCTCGATCATGGTGCCGCCGGCGCCGAAGGTGATGACCGGGCCGAAGGGGTCGTCCGTCACCAGGCCGATGCAGATCTCGCGGCCCCGCCGGGCGCGCGCCATGTTCTGCACCGTCACGCCGTTGATGCGCGCGTCGGGCCGCAGCCGGGCCACGCGCTGCACCATGTCGGTATAGGCGTCGCGCGCTGCCGGGCCGGTGTGCAGGTTCAGCACCACGCCGCCCACGTCGGACTTGTGGCTGATGTCGGGCGAGTCGATCTTGAGCGCCACCGGAAAGCCCAGCTGCGTGGCGATCATCATCGCCTCGTGCGCGGACCGCGCCAGGATGGTCTTGGTGACGGGAATGTGGAACGACGCCAGCAGCGTCTTGGATTCCATCTCGGTCAGCACATTGCGGCGCTCGGCCAGAACGCTTTCGATGACCAGCCGCGCACCCTCGATATCGGGCTTGGCCAGGGCGGACAGCGGCGGCGGTGTCTGCTGCAGCAGCTGCTGGTTCTGGTAGAACGACGCGATGTTGCCGAAGGCGCCCACGGCGGCCTCGGGCGTGCGGAAGTTGGGGATCTGCGCCGCGCGCAGGATCTCGCGCGCCGGCACCACGGACGTATCCCCCATCCAGCAGCACAGCAGCGGCTTGGCGCGCAGTCGGTTCACCTCCGCCAGCACGGTCGCCACCGCGGCCGCGTCGGTACCGGCCTTGGGCGAGAAGATGGCCAGCACGCCGTCGATCTGCCGGTCCTTGTTGGCGGCCTCGATGGCCAGGCGGTAGTGCTCGGGGCCGGCCTCTTCCGAGAGGTCGATCAGGTCCGCCAGCGAGGCCAGCGGCGGCAATTGGGGCGCCAGGGCCGCTGCTGCATCGGGCGAGAGCCGGCCGAGGTCCAGCAGGATCTCGTTCACCCAGTCGGCGGCCAGCACGCCCGGGCCGCCGCCGTTGGTGACGATGGCCAGGCGCCGGCCCACCGGGCGGTAGCGCGAGGCCAGGCACTTGGCGGCCGAGAACAACTCGACGAAGGAGCGCACCCGCACCGCACCGGCGCGCCGCAGGGCCGCGTCGAAGACATCGTCGCTGCCGACGATGGTGCCGCTGTGCGTCTGCGCCGCCTCGTTGCCAGCCGGCTTGCGTCCGGCCTTGAGCACCACCACCGGCTTGGCGTTGGCCGCCGAGCGCAAGGCGCTCATGAAGCGGCGCGCGTTCACGATGCCCTCCATGTAGACCACGATGCTCTGCGTGCGGCCGTCGTTGGCCAGGAAGTCCAGCACCTGCGACAGATCCACATCAGTGTTCGGGCCCAGAGACACCACGGTCGAGAAGCCCACCGCATTGTTGTTGGCCCAGTCGAGGATGGACGAGGTGAGCGCGCCGGACTGGCACACCAGGGCCAGCGAGCCGTCGCGCGCCAGCGGCCCCGCCGCGCTGGCGTTGAGCTGCAGGTGCGGCCGCTGCAGGCCCAGCGAATTAGGCCCCAGCAGGTGCACGCCCTCGCGCCGGGCGATCTTCTTGAGCCGGGCGGCATGCTCGGCATCCAGGCCGTTGGACAGCACCAGGGCCGCGCGGCAGTTGATGCGGCCGGCCACTTCCAGCGCGGCGATGGTGTCCTCGGGCGGGAGCGCGATCACGGCCAGATCGGCGCGGGTCTGCGCCAGATCGGCCAGCGTGCCCGTGGTATGGATGTCCAGGAACTGCAGCGAGCCCTGGAACGGCTGGGCGCCCAGCGCATCGTGCAGGGCCCGGGCGCAGGACGTGAGGGCAGCGGGTTCGTCCGGCCGGCCTGCCAGGACCACGACGGAGCGTGGCGCGAACAAGGGCGTGAGGTAGTGCTTGTCCATCATGCGAAGGCGGTCCAGGGGGAGCGGTCAGTGGGCATGCTGCCGATTCTCCGGCATAGCCCGGCCGCTGGCGAGGCCGGTGGCCGCGCCGCGCTTGCTCTGCGTCAGCGCACGGGGCCGTGCCAGTTTACGGCACCAGGGGATGGACGGTGGAGCGCAGGGTCTGCACCACGGCCAGCGCGGTGGCCAGCGCCGCCCCCCGGTGGCGCTGGGTGAAGGCCACGGCCTGCTGCTGCAGTGCCGCTTGGCGCGGCGCGTCCAGCACCAGGGCCGTGGCGGCGGCGATGCCTTCGTCCATGCCGGGAACGCGCTGCGCAACGCCCTCGTCCTCGGCCAGGCGGGCCGCCTCGGCGAAGTTGAAGGTGTGCGGGCCCATCACCACCGGACAGCCGCAGGCCGCGGCTTCGATCAGGTTCTGGCCGCCCAGCGGCTCGAAGCTGCCGCCCAGCAGGGCCGCATGGGCCATGCCGTAGTACAGCGCCATCTCGCCCAAAGAGTCGCCTAGCCACACGTCCGCCTCCGGGGGCGCGTCCGTCCAGGTGGAGCGGCGCGCCACGCGCAGCCCGGCTTCTTCCAGCAGACGCTGCACCTCATCGAAGCGCTGCGGGTGCCGGGGCACGATGAGCCATTGGACGGGACTGGCGGAGCCATTCACTCCTTTATTAATAGCGCCCTGCGCTTGATCCACGGGCGCTAGAGGCCATTTTTGCTTGAAACTCTCGATCCAGAGCGCTTCCTCGCCCTCCCGGCTGCTGGCGAACAGCACCACCGGGCGGCGGCTGGCCTCGCGCCAGGCGCGGCCCTGCGCCAGCGCGGCGGCATCGGGCACCACGTCGAACTTGAGGTTGCCGAACACGCCGCGCACCGGCGCACCCACGGCGCGCAGCCCTTCGGCGTCCGCGTCGGTCTGCGCCCACACCGAGGCCAGCCCCGCGTAGGCCGGCCGCGACAGCCAGGACAGCCGCAGCGCGCCGTCGCGCGACTTGGCGTTCAGCCGGGCATTGGCCAGTACCAGCGGAATGCCGCGGTCGCCGCAGCCTGCCACCAGGTTGGGCCAGATCTCGGTTTCCATCAGCACGCCGATCACGGGATGGAAGCGGTCCAGGAACCGCTCCACCGCACCGGGCGTATCCCAGGGCTGCCAGACCTGCACATCGCCCGGCTGCAGCAGCTTGGCGCCCTCGGCCCGGCCGGTGGCCGTGCCGTGCGTGAGCAGCAGCCGCATGGCGGGCAGCAGCGCCCGCAGTTCCTTCAGCAAGATGGCGGCCGCGCGGGTCTCTCCCAGCGAAACCGCGTGGATCCACACGAAGCCGCCCGCGTCCTCATCGGGCGGCGCCACGCTGTCCAGCGCGGCGGCGTAGTGCCCGAAGCGCTCGGGCACGGCATGGGCGTAGCCCGGCTCGGTGCGCGCGCGGCGCGCCAGCTTGCGCCGCAGCAGCGGCTGGGCAGCCCAGAGCGCCGCCGAATAGGCGGCCAGCGCCAGTCGTTCCATGGTGGTGGGGTGTTCTTCCATGGGCAGGCCGGTTGCCCGCCCGGTCGTGTCGCTGGGCGGTGGCGCCTCAGTGGGCCGCACTGCCCACCTTGGCGCCCGGCTTCACCCGCTCCAGCAGCGCCAGCATGGCGGCTTCGATGCGGTGCAGGGCTTCAGCCGTGTGCCCTTCGAAGCGCAGCACCAGCACCGGCGTGGTGTTGCTGGCGCGGATCAGCCCGAAGCCGTCCGGCCAGTCCACGCGCAGGCCATCGATGGTGCTGATCTGGGCCGGCGCGGCAAAGGACTCGCCCGCCAGCGCCTGCAACTCGGCGGTCAGGCGGTGGGGTTCGCCCTCTTCGCAGGTCACGTTCAGCTCGGGGGTCGAGTGGCTGGTCGGCAGCGCGTTCAGCACGGCGCCCGGGTCGCTTTCGCGGCTCAGGATCTCCAGCAGGCGGCAGCCGGCGTAGGTGCCGTCGTCGAAACCGAACCAGCGCTCCTTGAAGAAGATGTGGCCGCTCATCTCGCCGCCCAGGGGCGAGTCGAGCTCCTTCATGCGCGCCTTGATGAGCGAATGGCCCGTCTTGAACATCACCGGGGTGCCGCCGGCCTCGGCGATGGCAGGGGCAAGGCGCTGCGTGCACTTCACGTCGAACAGGATGGAGCCGCCCGGCACGCGGGAGAGCACGTCCTTGGCGAACAGCATCATCTGGCGGTCGGGGAAGATGTTCTGGCCGTCCTTGGTGACGATGCCCAGACGGTCGCCGTCGCCGTCGAAGGCCAGGCCCAGTTCGGCGTCGCTCGACTGCAGCGTGGCGATCAGGTCGCGCAGGTTCTCGGGCTTGCTGGGGTCGGGATGGTGGTTTGGGAAGTTGCCGTCCACCTCGGAGAACAGCTCAATCACCTCGCAGCCCAGCGCGCGGAAGATGCCGGGGGCCGAGGCGCCGGCGATGCCGTTGCCGCTGTCCACCACGACCTTCATCGGGCGCTCCAGCTTCACGTCGCCGACGATGCGGGCCACGTAATCCTGCAGCACATCGGCTTGGCGGACCTTGCCGCCGGGCACCAGTTGCCAGCTTTCCTCTTCCATCGTGCGGCGCAAGGCCTGGATTTCGTCGCCGTAGATGGCGCGGCCGGCCAGCACCATCTTGAAGCCGTTGTAATCCTTGGGGTTGTGGCTGCCCGTCACCTGGATGCCGCTCTGGCACAGCGTGTGGGCCGCGAAGTACAGCATGGGCGTGGTCACGGCACCGATGTCGATCACTTCGATGCCGGCGTCGACCAGGCCTTCGATCAGCGCGGCGGACAACGAAGGTCCCGAAAGACGTCCATCGCGGCCTACCGCCACCACGGACTGGCCTTCAGCCCGCGCCGCGGTACCAAACGCCCGTCCGAGGCCACGGGCCACGTCTTCATTCAGAGTGCTCGGCACGATGCCGCGGATGTCGTAGGCCTTGAAGATCGCAGGAGTCGGTTGCACGAGAAATCCTTCTGGTTGGGAGAGCGGCAGCACAGCCGGTCAGTGAAGAGGTGCCGCATCGTCCGTGGCAATAGCGGGTATACCCGAAGAGGCATGAGGCTGCGGCATTGTAGGAGACGCCCACAGGCGGCGCCGTTCGGCAGCGTAGGCCAATGCCGCATTCGGCAGCCCCCCGCAGCGGCTCTGGCATCACAAGCGGCTTGCACACGCGGCGCTCCGCACTTCGGCGCTATTTCCGCCGATTCCGCACGCCGGCACCCATGCCCCGCGGGGAGGGATACGATGGCTCCCGTCGGTACCTCGTGCCGACACCCTCCCTTTGCTCGACGAGCAAATTTGGCCCGCCCCGTGCGGGCCTTTCTTTTTAGGGCGCTTGTCCTACAGGTGGCGCCAGGGCGGGCGGCGCATTTTCAGCACGCCGACGTGTCGGCACTCCCTCTCTTGCGGCTGTGTCCGCAGGTTCGGCCCGCGCCTGTCGCGGGCCTTCTTTTGGGATCGGCTCCTACGGCCAGCCCGCTCGCCCCATCGCACACTGGAGCTGCCGATGTCCATCGGTGACCCTCGTGACCATCGCGAGTTCAGCCCGCCGTGAAGGTGGGCTTTTTTTGCGCTGTGCGCGCACCTACCCGTTCCCAGCGCGGCGTCCCACGGCTTGGAGGGTGCAGAGGGGGCCGAATGGGTTATCCACAATCCCCTCTTTTCTTACAAGGATCGCCCCCATGGCCACCGACCCCAAAGACCATCCCGTCCACGCCGTTCCCGACGAGCTCCCCCGCCCGCCGGGAGATCTGCCGCCATCGAGCGAGCCGCCCGGCCAACCGGTTCCGCCGGCTCCAGCACCCGCACCGCAGCCCGGTCTGGCATCGCCCGCCGGCCCGAACCCCTACTCCGGCGAGGTCGAGAACGAAGCCGCAGACCCGGTAGGCGCGCCGCCTCGGCTGTGAGGGTCCCCGCCGGCTGATCGCCAGGCGCTCAACGTCCAGACCGCAGTCCAACGCTCCGAGCGCGTCCGTACGTTCTCTCGGAAAGCAGGACACCTCGCTCCAGGCTGCCGGGCAATGTCCCTCGCCGGGAGGCGTAGAGCGCTGCCTGAGATAATCGGGGCCTTCGCCGCTGCTGACAGGCTGCCTTCTGGCGCCTGCCCACCCACCACCGACCGCCATGGCCCTCGCCTCCTGCGATGGGCATGGCACCGGGGCAGCGCCCCGACCCGGACCCGAGATTGACCATGGCGCCGAACCCCGCGCAACCCCAGGCCTATGCCGACCCGCACAGCCCCTGGCGCATGTCTGTTGCGCCCATGATGGACTGGACTGACCGGCACTGCCGTTATCTGCACCGGCTGCTCACGCAGCGCACCTTGCTCTATACCGAGATGGTGACGACTGGCGCGCTCATCCATGGTGATGTGGAGCGGCATCTGCGCTTTTCCGTGGACGAGCACCCCGTGGCGCTGCAGCTCGGGGGCAGCGAGCCGTCCGATCTGGCGCAGGCCGCCCGGCTCGGCGCGCAATGGGGCTACGACGAGATCAACCTCAATTGCGGCTGCCCTAGCGAGCGGGTGCAGCGCGGCGCGTTCGGCGCTTGCCTGATGAACGAGCCGCAGCTGGTCGCCGACGGCGTGAAGGCCATGGTGGATGTGGTCGACGTGCCAGTCACGGTCAAGCACCGCATCGGCATCGACAAGAACGAGGACTATGGGTTCGTCCGCGACTTCATCGGCACGGTGGCCGAAGCGGGTTGCCAGGTCTTCATCGTGCATGCACGCAATGCCTGGCTCAAGGGCCTCTCTCCCAAGGAGAACCGCGAGATTCCACCGTTGCGCTACGGCACCGTGGGCCAGCTCAAGCAGGACTTTCCGCACCTGACCATTGCCATCAACGGAGGCATTGCCACGGACGAGGTGGTGCTCGAACAGCTGGCACAGGTGGACGGCGTGATGGTGGGGCGCGAGGCCTACCACAACCCCTGGTGGCTGGCCCGGTGGGACCGCCTGTTCTACGGCGCTCCGGACAACGCCCTCACCCGGGACGAGGTCGAGGCGCGCATGGTGGATTACATGGAGCGGGAGGCGGCCCAGCACGGCACCCACTGGTATGCCATCGCCCGGCACATGCTGGGGCTGCGCCATGGGCTGCCCGGCGCCCGGCGCTGGCGTCAGGTGTGGAGCGACCACCGCCTCAAGCACCTGCCCGCGCGCGAGGTGGCCGCCCACGCGCGTGGCGCGCTGGCGCCGCAGCGCCCCGAACCGCTCACCGCAGACGCTTGACCAGCCACCTGGACAGCGGCTCCGGCCGCCCATACAGATAACCCTGCAGCCCCTCGCAGGCGTTGGCGCGCAGAAAGGCCGCCTGCTCCGGCGTCTCCACGCCTTCGGCCACCACGTGCAGCCGCAGGTGGCGCGCCATCGACAGGATGGCCTGAACGATGGCGGCGTCGTTCGCGTCCGTTGGCGCATCCTGAACGAAGCTCTTGTCGATCTTGAGCCCGAACAGCGGCAGCTTCTTCAGGTAGGCCAGGCTGGAATAGCCGGTGCCGAAATCGTCAATCGAAAAGCGCACGCCGATGGCCACCAGTTCCGTCATGCGGCGCACGGCGTCCTCCCAGTCGTCGACCAGCAGGCTCTCGGTCACCTCCAGGATCAACAGCGAAGGCGGCGCGCCGGACGCCTCCAGCGCATCGCGCACCAGTGGCACGAAATCGTCCTGGCGGAACTGCCGGGGGCTCACGTTCACCGAGATGCTGAGCCCTTGGCCCGCCGCATGCAGCATGGCCAAGGCCTCGCACGCCTTGTGCAGCACGCGCGCTCCCATGCGCAGGATCAGGCCGGATTCCTCCGCCACCGGAATGAAGCGGGCCGGCGGCACGTGGCCGCGCACCGGGTGGTGCCAGCGCAGCAGCAGTTCCCCGCCCGTCACCACGCCCTGCGCATCCACCTGCGGCTGCAGGTAGACCTGCAGAGCGTCCTCGGACACGGCCTGCTTGAGATCCTGCTCCAGCGCCAGCTGCTCCTGCGCATCGGCGTGCATGCCGGGCTCGAAAAAGCACACCCGGTTGCGGCCCAGGGCCTTGGCGCGGTACATGGCCGTGTCGGCCTCGCGCAGCAGATCTTCCACGCCTGCGCTGCCGCGCGGAAACAGCGTCACGCCGATGCTGCCGGTGATGCTGTAGAGAGCGCCCGCCACGCTGCAGGGCACGTCCAGGCTCTCCCGCAGTTGAGCGGCCAGGGCCTGCGCGGCCTGCTGCGCCCCCTGCAGGCTGGGCGCCAGCCGCGGGACCAGCACGACGAACTCATCTCCCCCCAGCCGCGCAGCCGATCCCCCGGCACGGGCAATCCGCGCCAGGCGTTCGGCCACCTGCAGCAGCAGGGCGTCACCGATCGTGTGGCCCCTGGCGTCGTTGATCTGCTTGAAGTTGTCCAGGTCCACGTAGAACAGGGCGCCAGCGAAGCCTCCGGCGTGCGCTGCGTCCAGCGCGGATCGCAGCTCGTCCATCAGCCGGCGGCGGTTGGGCAGCCCGGTGAGCGCATCGAAGTAGGCCAGCTGGTGCATGGCGGCCTCGGCCTGGCGCCGGCCGGTGATGTCACGCGACAGCACGATGAAGCGCGGTGAAGGTGACCCTCCGTGCGCGACCGGCTCCATGCTGGCCCCGCCGCCAGCCCGCGCCTGCTCCTTGCGTGCGACCGACAGTTCGAACCAGAGATAGCTACCGCGCACCTCCAGCCCGTACTGGCGTCCGAACGAATAGCCAGAAGCGTGGGCCTCGTGGAGCGCAAGCAGACATTCCTGCGCGGCCGGGCCGGGCAGGATATCGCCCACCCGGCGTCCGATCAGCGCCGCCGGCTCTGCCACCAGCAGATCGGACCGGCCGGAGCGGTAGTGGTGGATGCGGCCCGCCAGGTCCATCTCGAACAACAGGTCCGGCACGGCGTTCAGTGTGCTTTCCAGATCGTCTTTGGTGCGTTGCAGCTCACGGGTCATGTCGCGCGCCAGCGCCATCGCCCGGACGTGGCCCGAGGCCTGCAGCGTCAGGAACCACCCGGCCAGCAAACTGAACACCACCCCGATGAAGGCGATCGCATCGTGGCGCACGCGTTCGGCATGCCGCTCGAAGGCCGGTAGCGGATGCATCTCCAGCGTCCAGCGCCGCCCCCCGGTATCGAGGGTGCGCACGGCCTCCATCTCCTCCCCTCGTGAGGCCCTGGATTCGGCACGTGGCGCGCCGTACAACGGCATGCCTGGCACGCCCGGGGCGCCGTCGAAGATGGCCAGGGCGATGTCGCCATCGAGCTCGCGCGCCAGCCCGTCAACCACGTCCCCCATGCGGAACAGCGCCGCCACCCATCCCACGAGGTGCTCGCGCCGCTCGGCAGGGGCCAGGGGCCGTTCACCTTTGCGGTACAGCGGCAGGTAGAGGGCCAGGAAGGCCGACCCGTCGTCCGCGCGCTCCACGGGTGCACTCAGCACGGGCTGGCCGGTGTCGCGGGTGCGCTCCAACGCATCCCGCAGCAGGGGCTGCGCCGCCGCGTCCTGGCCCAGCCAACGCAGGTTCTCTTCGGTCCGCGGTTCGATGTGGGTGATGGCAGCCTCGGCCATGGCCTGCGCGTTGCCAGCCGGCGGCTGCCCCAGGATCGCAACGCCCTGCAGGCCGGGGCGCTTGAGGGGCAATTGGAGGGCGTCGACATAAGCGCGAAATTCCTCGTCGCTGACGCTGTCGGATCCGTCCAGAAAACCTTTCAGCCCGTGCAGGACGATTTCATAGGCGGCCATGCGCTCGGCGAGGCGGGAGGTGATCCGGTCCGCCGCCTGATCGAAGGTCTGGCGCTGCTGCTCCTGCGCCACGCCCTCCTCGTGCGCCCAGTACAGGTAAGTGAAGGACAGCAGCGTGGCGGTGAGCAGCGGCGCAAAGAACAGCCGCACGTGGGCCAGACCGGTCTGAGCAGCCGGGGAAGAGGGAGCAACGGGGCCGGACATCATGTCCTGCAAGAGTGGCATGCGGCCTGCCACAAGACAAGAGGGGCGCACCGCATGGCCCCCTGGGGCGGTTGCGGCGCCGTCCTACCGGGCACCGCAGGCCCGCCTTCGCCAGCTGGACTACCATCATGCCCTGGAGGGCCCCGGCTGGGCGCCTGCCGCCCACCTGGTTTCCTTGCCCCCGCTCATCGCCATGTCGTCGCTCGATCTTTCCCGGGAAGAATCCGCCTTCCACAGCTTCTATGCGCAGGAGTTGCCGGCGATGGAGCATGCCTGCGCGTTCTATGTCGCGCTGCTGCAGTCCATCCTCTCGCGGGCCCGGCATATCGACATCGCGAAGGTGGAGGGGCGCGTCAAGGACCGTGACGAGTGCATCCGCAAGTTCTCGCGCAAGTACCGGGCCTCGCTCGAAGAGAACAACACACCGTACGAGATCCGCCACTACATCACCGACCTGGTGGGCGTGCGGGTGGTGTGCCTGTACGAGGACGAGCTGGCCAAGGTGGCGGACATCGTGCGCTCGCACTTCGACGTGATCGACGTGACCGACAAGGTCACCGCGGTGGAGAGCACCGAGGCCTCGTTCGGCTACAAGGGCCTGCACCTGGATTTGCGACTCAATGCCGCCCAGGCCGCCCTGCCCGAGCATGCCGCCTACGCCGGCCGGCCGTTCGAACTGCAGGTGCGCACGATCATCCAGGACTCCTGGAGCGTGCTGGACCACAAGATCAAGTACAAGAAGTCGATCCCGGGCGAACTCAAGCGGCGCATCAACGTGCTGTCCGCGCTGTTCGAACTGGCCGACCGGGAATTCCGCCAGATCCGCGACGCCACCGAGGCCGAACTGCGCCAGGCCCCGGATGAGACCGACGAGGCCAGCGAGCCCGACGCCAGCGGCGGTGCCACACAGGCCGAGCGCCAACCGGCGCAGGGCAGCGAACTCAACGCCTTCACGTTCCTGAAGATCGCCAACCATTTCTTCAAGGACTGCGAATTCGACCCGCACAAGGTCGATCTCTTCGTGGACGACATCCGTGCCTGGTCGCCGGGCATCACCCGCGCGCGGTTCAATGCGGTCATGCGCGCCACGATCGGCATCGTCAAGCGCTACAAACAGCATTTCGAAGAGCTGAACCCGCAGGGAAGCTTCAACCCGTACACGGTCATCCGGCACTGCCTGTACCTGGGCGACAAGGTGGCGTTCTACCGCGCGCTGCGCAATACCTCGCGCGAGGCGTTCGAGGCATGGCTGCAGGAAAACGCCTGATCGAATCGGGCCAAAAAGTGCCACCACGCCAATAAATACCAGCGCATTTAGCTATTATTTCAATAGCAATTCTGCGCTACGGAAACCCGCGAATTTTGTCGCCTTGGCGACCGGATGTCAGTAGTTTCACGCCAGACGCGCTTCGCCATCTGCTGATATATTGCACTGCAACATAACGAGCCCTGGCGCCCCTCCCCATGCTGTACAACCTCTATGAAACCCAGCGTTCGCTGATGGAGCCCTTTGCAGAAATGGCGCAGACCGCGGCCAAGTTCTACAGCAATCCGCTCTCCCCCTTCAGCCAGACCGTGTTCGCCCAGCGCATGTCGGCCGGCTACGAATTGCTGCACCGCCTGGGCAAAGACTACGAGAAGCCCGAGTTCGGCATCCACACCGTCGAGGTGGACGGCGTTCCGGTCGCGGTGATGGAACAGACCGAGATCGACAAGCCGTTTTGCCAGCTGCGCCGGTTCAAGCGCTTCTCGGACGATCTGGCCACCCTGAACAAGACCAAGCAGCAGCCGGTGGTACTCGTCGTGGCGCCCTTGTCGGGCCACTACGCCACCCTGTTGCGCGACACGGTGCGCACGCTGCTGCAGGGCCACAAGGTCTTCGTCACCGATTGGAAGAACGCCCGCCTCGTCCCCCTGCAAGACGGCTCTTTCCATCTGGACGACTACGTCAACTACGTGCAGGAATTCATCCGCCACATCCAGGCCACGCACGGCAACTGCCATGTGATGAGCGTGTGCCAGCCGACGGTGCCGGTGCTGGCGGCCGTCTCGCTGATGGCCGGCCGGGGCGAGCAGACGCCGCTGTCCATGGTCATGATGGGCGGTCCCATCGATGCCCGACGTTCGCCCACCGCCGTGAACAACCTGGCCACGCAGCGCAGCTTCGAGTGGTTCGAGAACAACGTCATCTACCGCGTGCCCGACAACTTCCCTGGCGCCGGCCGGCGTGTGTACCCGGGCTTCCTGCAGCACACGGGCTTCGTGGCCATGAACCCCGACCGCCACGCCAAAAGCCACTGGGACTACTTCAAGGACCTGATGAAGGGCGACGACGCCAGCGCCGAAGCCCACCGCAAGTTCTACGACGAGTACAACGCAGTCCTCGACATGGATGCTGACTACTATCTGGAAACCATCAGGACCGTGTTCCAGGACTACAGCCTGGTGCACGGCACCTGGGACGTGCGCAACCCAGAGGGCCAAGTCGAGCGCGTCCAGCCCCAGACCATCCGCGACACCGCCCTGCTGACCATCGAAGGCGAACTGGACGACATCTCCGGCTCGGGCCAGACGCGCGCCGCGCACGACCTGTGCACCGGCATCGCGGCCAAGGACCGGCAGCATTACGAGGTCAAGGGCGCGGGCCATTACGGCATCTTCAGCGGCCGCCGGTGGCGCGAACTGGTGTACCCGCAGGTGCGCAGCTTCATCCTGGCCCACCAGCCGGCGCCCGCGGCCAAGGGCCGCACCGGCGCGGCGGCATCGGCCCAGGCCCTGAGCGATGCGGCCAGTGCCCTGCCGGTCGTCACCGCCAACGCCGCGCCGCGTGCCAAGCGCACGCCACGCGAGGCTTGACCCCCGCCATGCCCGACAGCGCCGCTGCAAGGGCACCGGCGCTGTCCGGGCTGGCCGCCCGCATCGACGCGGCGCTGCCGCAGACCCAGTGCACGCGCTGCGGCTATCCCGACTGCGCCGCCTATGCCCAGGCCATCGCTGACAACGAGGCCGAGATCAACCAGTGCCCCCCGGGCGGAGCGGAGGGCATCGCGCGCCTGGCCGCCATCACGGAGCGCCCGCCGCGGCCTTTGAGTGCGGAACACGGTCTGGAGGCGCCGCGTGCGCTGGCCGTCATCGACGAGAACTGGTGCATCGGCTGCACCTTGTGCATCAAGGCCTGCCCGACCGACGCCATCCTGGGCGCCAACAAGCGCATGCACACGGTGCTGCCGGACCATTGCACGGGCTGCGAGCTCTGCATTCCCGTGTGCCCCGTGGACTGCATCCGCCTGGACAACGCCAGCGGCGCGGCCACCGGCTGGTCGGCCTGGTCCGAGGCGCAGGCCGACCATGCGCGCCAGCGCTATGACGCCCACCAGCAGCGGCTGCGCAGAGACGAAGCCCGCGCGGCGGTCCCTCTTCCAACCGAAGTGCCACCAGTCCCGTCCAACGCTGCGGCCAGCGTCCACACGGTCGCATCGGAGCCGCCCGCCGACCCGCGCCAGGCCGCGATTGCCGCCGCGATGGCCCGTGCCCGGGAGCGCCGTCTGCAGTCGGGACGCTAGGAAACCTCTTCACGATCACCGTGCCGCGTGCCCCTGCGGAATCGGCCAGCCTGCGGCGTTGCCAACCTCACGATAGCCGCGCTGTAGCTGCGCTATGGCTGCGGTTCGCGCCTTGCAGCCTCGCCCGGTCCGCAGCACACAGGTCCCGCTCGATCCGTGCAGAGATTCCCTGCGCGCCCGGCTTCACGCAACGCCGCGCCGCCGTTCAGGCGCGCGCCGCCAGCGACTTGTAGACGCCGCAGCCCAGATACAGATCGTCCACGCGCTGCACGAAGGACATCTTGGTCTGCACGCGGCCCGTGGCCGGGTTGGTGATGTCGTACTCGACCCAGCCGGGGCCACGCTCCGCCTGGCCCACGATGTCGCGCACCAGCTGGTCACCAGCGATGCCCGGAATGTCCTGCACCCGCGTTCCCACCTTCTGCGGGTTGCCGCCGAAGGCCTGGTAGGCGCCCTGGGCGTCCAGGGCGAATACGTACATGTCGCGGTCGTGGAACGGCTGGCCCGGGTCGGTGATGGTGCGCAGCAATTGGTCGCGCGACAGTGTGCGGCGCAGGGCCGCGGCGCGCTCCACCAGCGCCACGGCTTCCTCGGCCGTGCCCTGCTGCAGCTGGAACGACAGCACGGCGCGGGACAGGGTGGCCGCCCGGCTTTCCAGTGCCTCGGCCTGCGCCACGGCCTGGCCCACCATCTGCGCGTTGCGCTGGGTGATTTCGTCCAGTTGCTGCACGGCCTGGGTGATCTCCTGCAACCCTGCGCTCTGCTCGGCGCCCGAATGGGCGATCTCCTGCACATGGCCCGCCACGGAGCGGATGCCGTCGGCCATCGCCGCGATCCCCTCCCCGGCCGCACGAATCAGGGTGGCACTGCCCTCCACCTGCCGCACGGAGGCCCCGATCAATTCCCGTATCTCGCGAGCGGCGGTGCCCGAGCGCTGGGCCAGCGTGCGCACTTCGGTCGCCACGACGGCGAAGCCGCGCCCCTGCTCGCCGGCCCGCGCCGCCTCCACGGCGGCGTTCAGCGCCAGGATGTTGGTCTGGAACGCGATGCCATCGATCACCCCGATGATCTCGTTCATCTGCCGCGCGCTCTGCTGGATGGCCTCGACCGAATCCACCGCCTGCGCCATGGACCGCGCGCCCGCATCGGCCGCCTCGCGCACCTGCACCGCCTGCTGGCTCGCGCCGCCCGCGGTCTGGGCGTTCTGCTGCACCGCGGAGGACAGCTGCTCGACGCTGGCGGCCGTCTGCTCCAGGTTCGCGGCCTGCTGCTCGGTGCGGTCGGCCAGATCACGGTTGTCCGAGGACAGGCTTTTGCCCGCATGCGCCACCAGGGCGGCATTGCTGCGGATGTCGGCCACCATGGACGACAGCGTCAGCACCATGCCTTCCATGGCGCGCGACATGCGGGCCCATTCGTCCCGACCGCGGCGCGGCGCCGGCGTGCGCAGATCCCCTTGCGCGGCGCGCTCCATGACCTCCAGCAGGCGCTTCAGGTCCTGCGCCACGCTGGCGTACAGCGCCAGGGCCGCGTAGGCCACCACCCCTGCAGCCAGTGCCGCTGCAGCCCAGCGCCCTGCACCGGAGGGCCACGCCGCCAACAGCAGCAACCCCGCCAGTGCGGCCCCGCCCAGCACGCCCACCTTGGCCGCCCAGGGCAGACCACGCATCAGCCCTACGCCGGGGCGCAGGAATAGGGAACCGGCCATGCAGTGCCTCCAATCACGTTGTTATGCAGATCCTCGCCTCGTCGCCGCCCCTCGCCCTTACGAGGGGCGGCTCACCGTCCAGGCCCAGCGCAGTGCCGCGCGCCTTACGTTCCCGGCGACACGCGTCCGTCGGAGCGCAGCATGCTATTGGCCGGGTTTTACGGTCCCCTGACAAGACCGGGTAAACAAGGAGCCCGCCCGGCCTGCGGAATGTCCACCGGGGGCCACCGGGCGCGGCAGCAGGCGGACGGCGCGCCGCGCAAGGGAGAACACAGCGCTGTTGCGCCGGCGCCGCGCCGCACGGAGGCGGCCCCGCCCATCCACCATAATTGCGCCCCATGAATCCCCTGCTCTCGCACCTGCAGCCCTATCCCTTCGAGCGGCTGCGCCAACTCTTCGCAGGGGTGACGCCCCCCGCCGGCTACAGCGCCATCAGCCTGGGCATGGGAGAGCCCCGCCATCCCACGCCGGCTTTCATCAAGGAAGCCCTGACCGAGAACCTCGGCGGCCTGGCCAGCTACCCTGCCACGGCCGGCGAACCGCGCCTGCGCGAGGCCTGCGCCGCCTGGCTGCAGCGCCGCTACGGCATTGCCGCCGACAGCGCCACGCAGGTGCTGCCCATCAACGGCTCGCGCGAGGCCTTGTTCGCCTTCGCGCAGACGGTGATCGATCCCACGCGCGCCGGCGCTACCGTGGTCTGTCCCAATCCGTTCTACCAAATCTACGAAGGCGCCGCCCTGCTCTCCGGCGCCACGCCGTACTACGCACCCAGCGATCCCGGGCGCAATTTCGCCGTGGACTGGGACAGCGTGCCGCATGAGGTCTGGCAGCGTACGCAGCTCCTGTTCGTCTGCTCGCCCGGCAACCCCACGGGCGCCGTGATGCCGCTGGACGAGTGGAAGAAGCTGTTTGCGCTGAGCGATCGCTACGGCTTCGTCATCGCCTCGGACGAGTGCTACAGCGAGATCTACTTCCAGGGCGAGCCGCCGCTGGGTGGCCTGGAAGCCGCAGCCAAGCTGGGCCGCAGCGATTACCGCAATCTGATCGCCTTCACCAGCCTGTCCAAGCGCAGCAACGTGCCAGGCCTGCGCAGCGGCTTCGTGGCGGGCGATGCAGCGCTGATCAAGGCCTTCCTCCTCTACCGCACCTACCATGGCAGCGCCATGGGCCCGGCCGTGCAGGGCGCCAGCGTCGCCGCCTGGAACGACGAGCAGCACGTGACCGAGAACCGCGCGCTCTACCGCAAGAAGTTCGCCCAGGTGACCCCGCTGCTGGCGGGCGTGATGGAAGTCGCTTTGCCGGACGCCGGCTTCTACCTCTGGGCCAAGGTGCCTGACGCCCTGGGCATGACGGACGCCGAGTTCGCCCGGGAGCTGCTGGCTCAATACAATGTCACCGTGCTGCCCGGCAGCTACCTGGCCCGCGAGGCCGGCGGCTTCAATCCCGGTGCCCAGCGCGTGCGCATGGCCCTCGTTGCGCAAGCCGAGGAATGCGCCGAAGCCGCGCTGCGCATCGTCCAGTTCATCCAATCCCGTACTTGAGCAACCCATGACCCAACAACTGCAGACCCTGATCGACAACGCCTGGGACAACCGCACCAGCCTCTCGCCCGCCTCCGCTCCCAAGGAAGTGGTGGACGCCGTCGAGCATGTGATCGCCGAACTGGATGGCGGCAGCCTGCGCGTGGCGACCCGCGAGGGCGTGGGCCAGTGGACGGTGCACCAGTGGATCAAGAAGGCCGTGCTGCTGTCGTTCCGTCTGAAGGACAACGTGCTGATGCAATCCGGCGACCTGTCGTTCTTCGACAAGGTGCCCACCAAGTTCGGCGGCCTGTCGGAAGACGCCATCCGCGCCACGGGCGTGCGCGTGGTGCCCCCGGCCGTGGCCCGCCGCGGCAGCTTCATCGCCAAGAACGCCATCCTCATGCCCAGCTACGTGAACATCGGCGCCTACGTGGACGAAGGCACCATGGTCGACACCTGGGCCACCGTGGGTTCCTGCGCGCAAGTGGGCAAGAACGTGCACCTTTCCGGCGGCGTGGGCCTGGGCGGCGTGCTGGAGCCGCTGCAAGCCAACCCCACCATCATCGAAGACAACTGCTTCATCGGCGCGCGCTCCGAAGTGGTCGAAGGCGTGATCGTCGAAGAGAACTCCGTGCTGGGCATGGGCGTGTACATCGGCCAGAGCACCCCCATCTTCAACCGCGACACTGGCGAGATCAGCTATGGCCGCGTGCCTTCGGGCTCCGTGGTCATCAGCGGCAGCCTGCCCAAGAAGACCAAGACCGGGCAGGACTACGCGACCTACGCCGCCGTCATCGTCAAGACCGTGGACGCGCAGACGCGCTCCAAGACCAGCCTGAACGACCTGCTGCGCGACTGACGGCTGCCAGGGCCCGCCGGCCTGGTCGGCGGCCCTGCGCCCTGCATCTCAGCGACCTGCACACAGACAGATAGATCACACGAGGGAACACCCATGAGCACGATGGAACGGATTCTCCGGCTGATGGCCGAGAAGCGTGCCTCCGACGTCTATCTGTCGGCCAACGCGCCTGCGCTGATCAAGATCAACGGCGAATGCGTGCCGATCAACACGCAGGTGCTGCCGCCGGATGCGCCCAAGAACCTCCTGTCCGAGATCGTCCCGCCCGACCGCATCGAGGAGCTGGAGGAGACGGGCGAGCTCAACATGGGCGTGCCGCTCACCGGCGTGGGCCGCTTCCGCGTGAGCGCCATGCGCCAGCGCGGCAGCTACGCCGTGGTGGTGCGCTTCATCGCGCAGCACATTCCCGAGTTGTCTTCGTTGAATCTGCCACCCGTTCTGGGCGACCTGATCCTGGAAAAGCGCGGGCTGCTTTTGGTGGTGGGCGCCACGGGTTCGGGCAAGAGCACCACGCTCGCGTCCATGATCGACAGCCGCAACACGCAGGTCACCGGGCACATCCTGACGGTGGAAGACCCGGTCGAATACCAATTCCGCAACAAGAAATCGATCGTCAACCAGCGCGAGATCGGCTCGGACACGCAGTCCCTGCAGACGGCGCTGAAGAACGCGCTGCGCCAGGCGCCGGACGTCATCCTGATCGGCGAGATCCGCGACCGCGAGACCATGTCCGCCGCCATCGCCTACGCCCAATCCGGCCACCTGTGCCTGGCCACGCTGCACGGCAACAACAGCTACCACGCGCTCAACCGGATCCTGTCCTTCTACCCGGTCGAGGTGCGCTCCACCATGCTGGGCGACCTCTCCTCTGCCCTCAAGGCCGTTGTGTCCCAGCGCCTGGTGCGCACGGTGACCGGCGAGCGCGTGCCGGCCGTCGAGGTGCTGCTGAACACCAAACTGGTGGCCGAGCTGATCGAGAAGGGCGACTTCTCGGGCGTGCGCGACTCCATGGAAAAGTCCATGGCCGAAGGCTCGCAGACCTTCGAGGAAGACCTGGCCCGCCTGATCGTGGAAGGCCGGATCGACCGCAAGGAAGGCATGGCCTATGCCGACTCGCCCACCAACCTGATGTGGCGGCTGCAGAACGACTTCGCCCTGGCCTCCAAAGCCGCACAGGCGAACCAGGAGGCCAGCCAGGCGCAGGAAGACATCCCCTCGTTCACCGAGATCGTGCTCGACGTCAAGCCCGGCTGAGTCCCCGCCTGCCCGCCCCTCTTTCCCGTATTGCCCACCCGATGTCCCGCACCCTGTACCTGGCCGAGCAGCTGATCTCCCGCCCCTCCGTGACCCCCGAAGACGCCGGGTGCCTCGATCTTCTGGCCGAGCGCCTGGCGCCGCTGGGCTTCGCCTGCGAGCGCATCGACAGCGGCCCGGACAGCTTCCGCGTCAGCAACTTGTGGGCAAAACGGCCTGCAGCGCCCGCCCATAGTGCGCATGCTGCTATAAAAACCATAGTATTCGCCGGCCACACCGATGTGGTGCCCACCGGGCCGCTGGAACAGTGGAGCAGCGATCCGTTCACGCCCACCCACCGGGACGGCCGGCTCTACGGCCGCGGCGCGAGCGACATGAAGACCTCCATCGCCGCCTTCGTCGTGGCGGTCGAGGAGTTTCTGGCTGCCACGCCCGAGCCTGCCCTGTCCATCGCCTTCCTGCTGACCAGCGACGAGGAAGGCCCGTCGGTGGACGGCACCAAGGTGGTGGTCGAGACGCTGCGCACCCGCGGCGAGCCGCTGGATTACTGCATCGTGGGCGAGCCCACCTCGGTGAAGCAGACCGGCGACATGATCAAGAACGGCCGCCGCGGCACGCTCAGCGGCCGGCTCACCGTGCGCGGCATCCAGGGCCACATCGCCTACCCGCAGCTGGCGCGCAATCCCATCCACCAGGCCATGCCCGCGCTGGCCGAGCTGGCCTCCACGGTCTGGGACGAAGGCAACGACTTCTTCCCGCCCACCAGCTGGCAGGTGAGCAACATCCACGGCGGCACCGGGGCGACCAACATCATTCCGGGCCATGTGGTCGTCGATTTCAACTTCCGCTTCAGCACCGAATCCACCGCCGAAGGCCTCAAGGGCCGGGTGGACGCATTGCTCGACCGCCACGGCCTGGAATACGATTTGGTCTGGACGCTGGGCGGCCAGCCCTTCCTGACCACGCCCGGCGAACTCGTCAGCGCCGTGCAGCAGGCGATCACCGCCGAAGCCGGGCTGGCGACCGAGCTGTCGACCACCGGCGGCACCAGCGACGGGCGCTTCATCGCCCAGGTCTGCCCGCAGGTCATCGAACTGGGCCCGCCCAACGCCACCATCCACAAGATCGACGAGCACATCGTGGTCGCGGACATCGAGCCGCTGAAGAACATCTACCGCCGCACGCTGGAAAACCTGCACGCGCAGGCCTTGGCATGAGCACAGCCGCGCGCACACCCGGGTCGGTGCACGGCGATACGCTGGGCGCGCTGGTGGCCAGCGGGGCGCAGGCTTTGGAGCAGGCCGGCGTGGCGTTCGGCCACGGCACGACCAACGCCTACGACGAAGCCGCCTGGCTGGTGCTGTGGCGCCTGGGCCTGCCGCTCGACACGCCGCTGGACGACAGCCCGAATTCAGAAGCAAATCGGCCTGTAGCCCAAGCACAGAAAGCGCAGGTAGCTACACTTTTTGAAGAACGTATCGCCACCCGAAAACCCGCCGCCTACCTGACGCAAGAGGCCTGGCTGCAGGGCGTGCCGTTCTATGTGGACGAGCGCGCCATCGTGCCGCGCAGCTTCATCGCCGAACTGCTGGCCGACGGGAGCATCGACGACTTCCTGGGTGAGCACACCCGCCGCGTGCTCGACCTGTGCACCGGCAACGGCAGCTTGGCCGTGCTCGCTGCCCTGACCTACCCCGAGGTGGCCGTTACCGGCGCAGACATCTCTCCGGATGCGCTGGCCGTCGCCCGCATCAACGTGGATCGCCACGGCCTGCAGGACCGGGTCGTGCTGGAGCTATCCGACGGCCTGGCCGCCCTGCCCGGCCCGTGGGACCTGATCCTGTGCAACCCGCCCTACGTCAACGCCCAGAGCATGGCCCGGTTGCCAGCCGAATACCGCGCGGAACCCGAACTGGCCCTGGCCGGCGGCACCGACGGCATGGACTTCATCCGCCGGCTGCTGGCCGACGCCCCAGCCCGCATGAGCGAACACGCCGTGCTGGTGCTGGAGATCGGCAACGAACGCGCGTATTTCGAAGCCGCCTTCCCGCACCTGCCGGTGTTCTGGCTGGACACCAGCGCCGGCGAAAACCAGGTGCTGCTCATCACCCGCGAGGCGCTCGTGGCGTCACCGACCTGAGCACGGCGATGTCCCTCCATCCCGTCCGTTGGGCGCCCCTGCCGCGCGACGAGTGGTGCCGGCTGCTCGCCATGGCGTAGCCGCAGGCCTGCCACCCGCGCTCTCCGGGCCGACGCGCCCCGCGTGCCGCCCGTGCACGCCTCCTTTTGAAATCGAGGCACCTTGCTGAAGAACGAGGTGCCCGCTCTCGGTATTGCCATGATCACTCTCAGAAACGTCACCTTGCGCCGCAGCGCCAAGGTTTTGCTCGACAACGTCAGCGCCACCATCAATCCCGGCGAGAAGGTCGGCCTGGTCGGCCGCAACGGCGCGGGCAAGTCCACGCTGTTCGCCCTGCTCAACCGCACGCTGCACGAAGACGGCGGCGACTTCTTCATTCCTGCCCAGTGGCGCATGGCCCAGGTGGCGCAGAACATGCCCGAAACGTCGGAGACCGCCACCGAATTCGTGCTGGCCGGCGACACGCGGCTGACCGAGCTGCGTGCCCAGCTCGCCGCGGCCGAGGCGGCCGACGACGGCATGGCCATCGCCCACGCCTACACCGACCTGGCCGATGCCGGCGACTATGACGCCACCGCGCGCGCGCAGGCGTTGATCCTCGGCCTGGGCTTCAAGGTGGGCGAGCTGGACAGCCCGGTGGACAGCTTCTCGGGCGGCTGGCGCATGCGCCTGCAGCTCGCCCGCGCACTGATGTGCCCCAGCGATCTGCTGCTGCTGGACGAGCCGACCAACCACTTGGACCTGGACGCGCTCGTCTGGCTCGAAGCCTGGCTCAAGACTTATGCCGGCACCATGATCGTCATCAGCCACGACCGCGAGTTCCTGGACGCGGTCACCGGCGTCACGCTGCACATCGAGAACGCCAAGCTGGTCCGCTACGGCGGCAACTACAGCAAGTTCGAGGAAATGCGCGCGCTGCAGATGGAGCAACAGCAGGCCGCCTTCGCCAGGCAGCAGGACAAGATCGCCCACCTGCAGAAGTTCATCGACCGCTTCAAGGCCAAGGCCAGCAAGGCCAAGCAGGCGCAGAGCCGGGTCAAGGCGCTGGAGCGCATGGAGAAGGTGGCGCCGCTGCTGGCCGAGGCCGAATTCACGTTCGAGTTCAAGGAGCCGGGCCACATCCCCAACCCGATGATGTCGATCGACAACGCCTCGTTCGGCTATGTGGCCGAAGACGAGGCCGCGCCGCCCAAGATCATCCTCACCGGCGTCAGCAAGTCGGTGATGGCCGGCCAGCGCATCGGCATCCTGGGCGCCAACGGCCAGGGCAAGTCCACCTTCGTGAAGACCGTTGCGCACGACATGAAGCCGCTGGCGGGCCAGATCATCGAAGGCAAAGGCCTGCGCATCGGCTACTTCGCCCAGCAGGAGCTGGACGTGCTGCGCCCGCAGGATACGCCGCTGGAGCACATGATCCGCCTCGCCAGGGAAATAGGCGCCGACGCCAAGCAGCCCTCGCGTGAGCAGGACCTGCGCAGCTACCTGGGCACCTTCAACTTCACCGGCGACATGGTCAAGCAGGCCGTGGGCACCATGAGCGGCGGCGAAAAGGCGCGGCTGGTGCTGGCCATGATGGTCTGGCAGCGCCCCAACCTGCTGCTGCTGGACGAACCCACCAACCACCTGGACCTCGCCACGCGCGAGGCCCTGGCCATGGCGCTCAACGAGTTCGAAGGCACGCTGATGCTGGTCAGCCACGACCGGGCGCTGCTGCGCTCGGTGTGCGACGAGTTCTGGCTGGTCGGCCGCGGCGTGGTCGGCCCGTTCGACGGCGACCTGGACGATTACCAGCGCTACCTGCTGGACGAAGCCAAACGCCTGCGTGAAGAGGCCAAGGCGGCAGACGCGCAGGCCCTGCTGGCTCAGCAGCAGGCGGCCGCCGTCCCCACGGCCAAGCCGGCACCGTCGTCACCTGCGCCCGCCCCTGTGGCGCGGCCTGCCACGCCCAGCCCGGCCGTCGAATCCCAGCGCGACGCCCGCGAGCAGCGCAAGCAGGATGCGCAAGCCCGCCAGCAGCTGGCCGAGAAAAGCCGTCCTCTGAAGCGCGAGCTGGAGAAGATCGACCAGCGGCTGGCGGCGCTCGGCCAGGAAAAGGCCGCGCTGGAAGACCGCCTGACCCAGGCCCTGCCGCCCCCGGAGATCGCGGAGGCCGGCCGGCGCCTGAAAGCGTGCAACGATGAAATCGACCAGCTGGAAGAAAAGTGGCTGGATGTATCCGGCTCGCTGGAGGAGCTCAACTCGGCCGCCGCTGGAGGGTGAAGAACACTTGAGGTCTTTTTGACCTCAAGCGCTTATTCAGCAAGGGCAAACAGCTCCTCTTTCGATAGCATACAAAGGGTGCGCCCAAAGGAGTGCATTTTCTTGCATGGATCTGTCAACGCAGCCCCGCCAAGGTGCGTTGTGGATACATCCAAGGAGTTTTTCGCCATGAACACTACCGCAATCCTGTCCGCCTGGCCCGAAGACGAACGCGACCGCAAGCGCGCACCGGCCCGCCTGTGAACGGCTGGCGCACCAAGATGGAGCATTTCACTGCAAACAAGTTCCATCCCGCGCCACCGCTCCGGTGATTCACGACCTCCATGAAAAAACCCCGCATCGCGGGGTTTTTGTCCTTCTTGGCCCCACCAGGGCCCGACCCCGGAAACCCGGGGCACCGGCGCGTCAGCCCATGTGCAGGCCGCCGTTGACCGAGAAATCGGCGCCGGTGGCATAGCCGCCCTCTTCCGAGGCCAGCCAGGCGATGATGGACGCGATCTCGCTGGGTTCACCCAGGCGCTTCACCGGCACGGTGGCGACGATCTTTTCCAGCACGTCGGGGCGGATGGCCTTGACCATGTCGGTGCCGATGTAGCCCGGGCTCACGGTATTCACCGTCACGCCCTTGGTGGCCAGTTCCTGCGCCAGCGCCATCGAGAAGCCGTGCATGCCGGCTTTGGCCGCGGAGTAGTTGGTCTGGCCGGCCTGGCCCTTCTCGCCGTTCACGCTGCTGATGTTGATGATGCGGCCCCAGCCCTTTTCCACCATGTCGCCCACGACCTGCTTGGTCACGTTGAACATGGAGTTGAGGTTGGTCTCGATCACCGCGTCCCAGTCCTCGCGGGACATCTTCAGGAACATGCGGTCCCGCGTGATGCCGGCGTTGTTCACCAGCACGTCGATGCTGCCGTGCTCGGCCTTCGAGGCCGTGAACGCGGCCACGGTGGAATCCCAGTCACCCACGTTGCCTACGGAGGCATGGAAGGTATAGCCCAGGGCCTTCTGCTCGGCCAGCCACTTGGCATGGTCGCGCGTGGGGCCGCAGCCCGCGATCACCTTGAACCCGTCCTTGTGCAGACGCTGACAGATGGCCGTTCCGATGCCGCCCATCCCCCCGGTCACGTACGCCACTTTCTGACCCATTGCGTTCTCCTTTTTTGCGTGATGTCGTTATCTCACGCGCCACTCTACCCAAGAAACCCCACCGGTCCGCTCAGGAAAACACCGATCGGCACAAATTTCGCGCAACAGGCCATGCCCTGGACGCATGTCTGCTGCATGCCTGCGTCATGCAGTGCCCGCCAGACGAAAGAAAGCCGCGCAGCGCGCGGCTCATGGCGTGGGGCGATGCTCAGCGCTCCACGGTCAGCGACACGCCCATGCCGCCGCCGATGCACAGCGCCGCCAAGCCCTTCTTGGCGTCGCGGCGCTGCATCTCGTGCAGCAGGGTGACCAGGATGCGGCAGCCGGATGCACCGATGGGATGGCCGATGGCGATGGCACCGCCGTTCACATTCACCTTCGCGGGGTCGATGCCCAGTTCCTGGTTGACCGCGCAGGCCTGTGCGGCAAAGGCCTCGTTCAGCTCGAACAGGTCCACGTCCTTGGCGTCCCAGCCAGCGCGCTTAAGCGCCTTGCGCGACGCCGAGACAGGGCCCATGCCCATGGCGGCAGGGTCCAGGCCGGTGGTGCCGAAGGCCGCGATGCGCGCCAGCGGCTTCAGGCCCAGTTCCGCCGCCTTCTTGGCGCTCATCAGCACCACGGCGGCGGCGCCGTCGTTCAGGCCCGAGGCATTGCCGGCGGTGACGGAGCCCGCCTTGTCGAACGCCGGGCGCAGGCCCGCCAGCGCATCGGTGTTGGTCTTGCGGTTCAGGTACTCGTCGTCGGCGAAGACGATGGGCTCACCCTTCTTCTGCGGCAGCGTCACCGGGACGATTTCGTCCTTGAACTTGCCGGCGTCCTGCGCGGCCGCGGCCTTCTGCTGGCTGCCCAGGGCCAGCGCGTCCTGCTGCTCGCGGGTGACGCCGTGCTGCTTGGCCACGTTCTCGGCCGTGATGCCCATGTGGTACTGGTTGTACACGTCCCATAGGCCGTCCACGATCATGGTGTCGGTGAGCTTCCAGTCGCCCATGCGCTGGCCATCGCGGGAGCCGTTCAGCACGTGGGGCGCCAGGCTCATGTTCTCCTGCCCGCCGGCCACCACGATCTCGGCGTCGCCGGTGGCGATGGCCTGAGCGCCCAGCATCACGGCCTTCAGACCGGAGCCGCAGACGGCATTGATGGTGAGCGCCGGCGTTTCCTTGGCCACACCGGCCTTCATCATGGCCTGGCGCGCCGGGTTCTGGCCCACGCCAGCCGTCAGCACCTGGCCCATGATGACTTCGCTCACCTGGTCCAGCGGGACCTTGGCGCGCGCAAGCGCTTCCTTGATGACCAGGGCCCCCAGTTCGGTGGCCGGGGTCTTGGCGAGGGCGCCGCCGAACTTGCCCACGGGCGTGCGAACGGCGGAAACGATGACGATGTCTTCCATTGCGATCCTTTCGTTGCGAATCTGTTTGGGACGGGGCGGCCCACCGGTGGCGGGCCGGGTATGTCTCCCGGCCATTGTCGCTCCGGCGTGTGTCCGTGCGATTGCTTACCGACAAAGGCCGTGCACTCGCCCTCTGCCGGTGTGGCTCACGCCTTCTGCTGGACGTAGCGGCCGGGCGCCGCCTCGATGGCCTGGTACTTCGCGCCCTTGCCGTAGCCCTTGGGCGCGGCGACCTGTTTGCCGGCGTGGCTGGCCAGCCAGGCGGACCAGTCGGTCCACCAACTGCCTGCGTGTTCGGTGGCGCCCGCCTGCCACTGCTCCAGCGTGGCGGGCAGCTTGCCGTCGCTGCGGATCCAGTGGCTGCGCTTCTTCTTGGCCGGCGGATTGATCACGCCGGCGATGTGGCCCGACGCCCCCAACACGAAGCGCTTCTTGCCGGGCAGGAGTTGCGTGGAGGCATAGGCGGCCCGGATGGGCACGATGTGGTCCTCGCGCGAGCCGTAGATGTAGACCGGCAGATCGACCCGGCCCAGGTCCAGCGATTCGCCGCACACGGTGAGCCGGTCCGGCTGCACGAGGTTGTTCTCCAGGTAGAAGTTGCGCAGGTACCAGGCGTAGTACGGCCCGGGCAGGTTGGTGGCATCGCTGTTCCAGTACAGCAGGTCGAACGGCGGCGGCGTCTCGCCCTTGAGGTAGTTGCCCACCACGTAGTTCCAGACCAGGTCGTTGGGCCGCAGGAAGCTGAAGGTGGATGCCAGGTCCTGCCCCTTCATCAGGCCACCGTGCCCCATCTGCATCTCGCGCAGCCGCACGAAGGCCTCGTCGATGAAGACGTCGAGGATGCCGGTGTCGGAAAAGTCGATCAGCGTGGTGAGGAAAGTGGCGCTGGCCACCGGCTTCTCGCCGCGCGCGGCCAGCACCGCCAGTGCCGTCGCCAGCATGGTGCCGCCCACGCAGAAGCCCAGTGCGTTGATCTGCGGGGCACCTGAGATCTGCTGCACCGTGTCGATGGCCTGGAGCACGGCCTTGTCGATGTAGTCGTCCCAGGTGGCCTGGGCCAGGGACGCATCCGGATTGCGCCAGCTGACCACGAAGGTGCGGTGTCCTTCGCTCACGGCATGGCGGATTAGCGAGTTCTCGGGCTGCAGGTCGAGGATGTAGTACTTGTTGATGCAGGGCGGCACCATCAGGAAGGGCCGCTCGTACACCTTGGCCGTCAGCGGCTTGTACTCGATGAGCTGGAACAGCTCGTTCTCGAACACCACGGCGCCCTCGGTCGTGGCCACGTTGCGCCCCACTTCGAACAGGCTCTCGTCCGTCATGGACACATGGCCCTGCCGCAGGTCGTGCAGCAGGTTGGCCACGCCTTTCGCGATGCTCTCGCCCTGGGTCTCGATGGCCTTCTTCTGCGCCTCGGCGTTGAAGGCCAGGAAGTTGCTGGGCGCCATGGCGGCGATCCACTGCTCCACGCCGAAGCGGATGCGGGCGCGGGTCTTGTCGTCGCCCTGCGCCGCATCGGCCAGCCCCATCAGCGTGCGGGCGTTGAGCAGGTAGGCGGCGGCGGAGAAGGCGGCCATCGGGTTCTGCGTCCAGCCCTCACCCGAGAACCGCCGGTCGCTGACCGCAGGCGGGTTCTGCAGGCCTTCGGCCCACAAGGCCCGCATCTCCTCCACATACTGCTTCTGCAAAGCGGCGAGCTGCTCGGCGTCGAACTGCACGGGAGCGTGCGGCTGCGTGGCGGCGGACAGTGCGCCCAGGTCCACCGGCTGCAGCGACTGCAGGGCCTTGGCCCAGCTGTCTCCGAAAATCTGCTGGAATTGCCGGGCGCCCTCGGCCCAGCGTGCGTCAGAATCCATGCTGTCTCCTTGAAGCGGCGTCACTGCGGCCCATTGTTGCCGACGCGCAGCGCCCCTGGCAACGCCGCTTTCCTTTTTTCACGCCGGGCACGGCGCCCTGTGGGCGCGCACCTGCCGCCCTTGCGCCACCGCACCCCTCCCATGTACCTCGTTCTCATCGCCTGGCTGTATGTGACCCTGATGATGGCCGTGGCCGAAGCCACGGCGCCCAACGGTACGGTGCTGGGCGCCATCGTCACCTTCGTGCTCTACGGGCTGCTGCCCATGGGCATCGTGGGCTACATCCTCGGCACGCCGGGGCGCAAGCGCGCGCGCCGCGCCCGGGAAGAGGCCGAGCGGCAGGCGCATCTGGCGGCGCAGTCCGCCGCGCCGGCGTCAGCCCCGGTCCCCAAGCCAGATGCAGGCGGCGAAGCGGCCGCTGCCGCCCAGGGCGGCGGTGTCGCGCCGGTGCGAAAAGAACCGTGACGGCTGGCCGACGGTGCACCATGCGGCACTGCTGTCGTTGCCGTACACGGCAGTGACGCCCAGGGCACGCAGGCGGTGGCGCGCCAGCCCGGCCAGATCGGCCAGGAACTTGCCCGCGCCCTGCGGCGCGAAGAAGGCGTCGGCCGCGGGGTCGTGCCCGCAGAAAGCGGCGTGCACCTCGGGGCCGACCTCGAAAGCGTTCGGGCCGATGCAGGGGCCCAGCCAGGCCATCAGGCCGAGGGTGCCCGCATGCGCGGCGCCTACCGCTTCATTATTGATAGCATGCTGCGCTTGATCCATGGGCGCCAGGGGCTCAAATGACTCCAAAACCGCCTCCAGCACGCCGCGCCCGCCGGTGCCGGCCAGGCCCCGCCAGCCGGCATGGGCCGCGGCCACGCGCGTCCCCTGCCGGTCGGTGAACAGCACCGGCAGGCAGTCCGCCACCATGATGGTGCAGGCCACGCCGGGAGCCGTGGCGGTACAGGCATCGGCGGCCGTGCCGTCGGGCATGTCGGATTGCAGCGGCACGACGTCGCAGCCGTGCACCTGGCGCAGGAAGACCGGCCGGGCCAGCGCCGTGCCCGGTGCCGCCAGAGCGCGCGCCAGCACGGCACGGTTGGCGGCCACGGCCTGTGGATCGTCGTGCACATGGTCGCCCAGGTTCAGCGCGTCGTAGGGGGGCGCGCTGACACCGCCCGCACGCGTGGTGCACAGCGCGTGCACACGGGCCGGCGCGGGCCAGTCGGGCCGCAGCCAGTCGGCGGGCGCTGCAGCGTATTCCGGCACCGGGTCAGGCCTCGGCATCGGGGCAGGCCGACGGATGGGCGCGCTGGAAAGCCGGCAATGCAGCGGCCGCAGCCCCTGCCGCCATCGTGAGCGGCAGGCCGTCCAGCGGCACCTTGAAGCGCTGGGCATTGAAGATCTGCGGTACCAGGCAGCAGTCGGCCAGCGTGGGCATGTCGCCCCAGCACAGGCGCGATGGCGCCAGGCCGGCCGCGGCCCGCTCGGCAGCCAGCAGCTGCAGCTGGCGCTCGAAAGCCTCCAGCCCGCTGCGCGTCCAGTGCTGGTACCACGCGTTCTTGGCGTCTTCGCTCAGCTGCAGGGTCTGCGTGAGGTGCTTGAGCACGCGCAGGTTGTTGATGGGGTGGATCTCACACGCGACCATCTGCGCCAGTGCGCGCACATGGGCGCGGCCCAGGGCATCGGAGGGCAGCAGTGGCGGCTGGGGATGGGTCTCGTCCAGGTATTCGATGATGGCCATGGACTGCACCAGCGTCGGTCCACCGTCCAGGTCCAGGGCGGGCAGCAGGGCATCGCCGGCCTTGCACGCGAAGGCCGGCTGCCGGTGCTCGGCACGCACCAGGTGCACCGGGATGTAGTCGTAGGCCAGGCCCTTGATCTCCAGCGCGATGCGCACCCGGTACGAGGCGGACGAACGAAAGTAGTTGAACAGCTTCATGGTGGGCCGAGCATAACGGCGCAGGCTGGTGGCACACTGCGGTACGCCGTCCCTGGAACGTGTCGATGCGAATCCGCACGCGCGCACAGGGGTACCCATACACCGAGATGAAAGCAAGAGAAAGGCAGACATGAGCTTCGTGATTCCTCCCGCCCCCGTCGCCAGCGTGCCCGTCGTGGGCAGCACCGACCGCTTCCCCGTGCACCGCATCTACTGCGTGGGCCGCAATTACGAAGAGCACGCCAAGGAAATGGGCTTCACCGGCCGTGAGCCGCCGTTCTTCTTCATGAAGCCCGCCGACGCCGTCCTGCCCGTCGCCGCCGGCGAAACCGGCCAGATGCCCTACCCCAGCCTCACCGCCAACCTGCACCACGAGATCGAACTCGTCGTGGCCATCGGCAAGGGCGGCAAAGACATCAAGGCCGCCGATGCGCTGCAGCACATCTGGGGCTACGCCGTGGGCCTGGACATGACCCGCCGCGACCTGCAGAACGACATGAAGAAGCAGGGCCGCCCGTGGTCCATCGGCAAGGGTTTCGACCACAGCGCTCCCATCGGCCCCATCACGCCCGCAGCCCAGGCCGGCGACGTGGCAAAGGCCGGCATCTGGCTGCAGGTCAACGGCGCCGACCGCCAGCGCAGCACCGTGGCGCAACTCATCTGGAACATCGCCGAGACCATCGAGCACCTGTCCGCCGCGTGGGAGCTGCAGCCCGGCGACCTGATCTTCACCGGCACGCCCGAAGGCGTGGCCGCGGTGGTGCGCGGCGACACGCTGGAAGGCGGCGTGGACGGCCTGGGCACGCTGCGGGTCAGCCTGGTCTGACCGCGGCCGGGCCAGGCTCGCTGCCCGCGCGCTGGGCCCGGCCCATTGCTACATCTTCAATAGCAGCTTGCGCCCGATCCACGGGCGCAAGAGGCCGATTTGACGGATACTCCACCGCATGACCTTCCGCAGCCCCATCAAGCACTGCCGCGAATGCGGTGCGCCCGTGGCCTACCGCCTGCCCGACGACGGGGACACCAAGCCGCGCGCCATCTGCACGGTCTGCCACACCGTGCATTACGAGAACCCGCTGAACGTCGTCGGCACGATCCCCGTGCTCGGCGACCGCGTGCTGCTGTGCCTGCGCAACATCGAGCCACGCAAGGGCAAGTGGACGCTGCCGGCCGGCTTCATGGAACTGAACGAAACCACGGCCCAGGGCGCCGCCCGCGAGACCGACGAAGAAGCCGGCGCGCAGATCCAGATGGGGCCGCTGTTCTCCGTCGTCAACGTGCCCCATGTCGGGCAGGTGCACCTCTTCTACCTGGCCACGCTGCTGAGCGACCGGTTCGACCCCGGCTTCGAGACCATCGAGGCGCGGCTCTTCGCCGAAGACGAGATTCCCTGGGACGAGATCGCTTTCCGCACCGTCAAGGTCACGCTGGAGAAGTTCTTCGCGGACCGCCGCGCCGGTGCGTTCGGCACGCACTGCGTCGACATCGTCTGAGCTGCCCTGCCAGCGCGCGTGCCCGCACGAGGCACCGCACCCGCTCCGCCTTCCACCGATCTGCATGACCGACACCCTGCAACAGCTGCGCGCCGGCACCCTGGCGGGCGCGCGCGTGCTGCGCCTCCGCGCCGACCTGGAGGTCTTCCCGCGCGAGGTCTTCGACCTGGCCGACACGCTGGAGGTGCTCGACCTGTCCGGCAACCGCCTGAGTGCCCTGCCCCCCGATCTGCACCGCCTGCACCGGCTGAAGGTGTTCTTCGCTTCGGACAACCGCTTCACCGAGCTGCCCGCTGCCCTCGGAGCCTGCCCGCAGCTGGAGATGGTGGGCTTCAAGGCCAACCGCATCACGCAGGTGCCGGCCGAGGCGTTGCCGCCACGCCTGCGCTGGCTCATCCTGACGGACAACGCCGTCGCCGAACTGCCCGCCGCGCTGGGCGAGCGCCCGCGGCTGCAAAAGCTCATGCTGGCCGGCAACCGGCTGCAGTCCCTGCCGGGCACGCTGCAGCAATGCCAGTCCCTGGAACTGCTGCGCATCGCCGCCAACCGGCTGGAGGCCCTGCCCGGCTGGCTGGCCGATCTGCCGCGGCTGGCGTGGCTGGCCATCGGCGGCAATGCGTTCAACGAGGCGGTGGAGGCCCAGGCCCGCACGGCGCAGGCCACGGGCAGCATTGCCTGGGAGCGGCTGGCGTGCGGCGCGCTGTTGGGTGAAGGCGCGTCCGGCCGCATCCATGCCGGCGTGCTCGACCCCGGGCCGGCGGCGCGGGACGTGGCCGTCAAGCTGTTCAAAGGCCAGGTGACCAGCGACGGCTGGCCGCTGACCGAGATGGCGGCCAGCCTGGCGACCGGACCGCATCCGCGGCTGATTCCCGTGCTGGGCCGGCTGGACGGCCACCCGGACGGCACCCAGGGCCTGGTGATGGAGCGCATCGCGGCGGACTACCGCACGCTGGCCGGCCCGCCCAGCTTCGAGACCTGTACGCGCGACGTCTATCCGGACGGGCTGCGGCTCGCCGCCGGAGTGGCCCTGCGCATCGCAGCGGACGCGGCCTCCGCGCTCGCCCACCTGCACGGACGCGGCCTGGTGCATGGCGACCTGTACGCCCACAACCTGCTGTGGCGGCCGGACGCAGCGCCCGGCGCTGCCAGCGGCCTGCTGGGCGACTTCGGTGCTGCCGCCTTCGCGCCGCCCGGCGCCCTGGGCGACGCGCTGCGCCGCATGGATGCGCGGGCCTATGGGGTGCTGCTGGAAGAGCTGTGCGCCCGCGCCGACGGCCCCGTGCCGAATGCCGAAGCGACGGCCTTGGTACAGGCCTGCCAGCAGGCCGACGCGGCGGCGCGCCCCTCCGCCGCACAACTGGCGGCGCGGACGGCCGCCTGGGCTGCCGCGGTTTAGCCCGTACCCGGCTGGCGGCGTGCCCGCTGGCTTACTTCAGCCACTTGTCCGCGGCCTGCTTCACGCCGCCGCGGCTGTCCACCAGGCTCCAGACGAACTCCATCACGCGCGAGTAGTCGGCGTCGTCCTTGGGCAGCATGAAGCCCAGGGTGTTGGGCGGGGTGAGCGGCTGGGCGATGAAGGCGGCATACAGGCGCGGGTCGGCCTTGGCGTAGTGCAGCGCCTCGTAGGTCTCGGTGATCATCGCGTCGCCCTTGCCCTCGGCGATGAGGGCCGGGATCTCGGCGTTCTTCTCGTGCGTGCTCACCTGGGCGGCCTTGAGGTTTTCCAGCACGAAGGTTTCGTTGGTGCCGCCGGGGTTCTTGATGACGCGCACGCCGGACTGGTTCAGGTCGGCCAGGGCGCGGAACTTGTCCTTGTCCGCCGCACGCACCAGCGCCACCTTGCCGAAGGGCGCGTAGCCCGGGAGCATCTCGATCTGGCGGATGCGCGCCACGTTGCGCGTGATGCCGCCCACGGCCACATCGAACCGGTCGGCCTGGATGTCCTTCATCAGATTCGGCCAGGTGGTGGGCACGTACTCGACCTTCACGCCCAGTTCCTTGGCCATGGCCTCGATCACGTCGATGTCGTGGCCGGAATAGCCGGCATCGGTCTTGATGGCGAAGGGCCGGTAGTCGCCGGGCGTGCCGACGCGCAGCACCTTGGTGTCCATGATCCTGTCGAGCCGCGGACCGGCGTGGGCGGGGGATACGAGGGCGGAGGCGCCCAGAACGGCGGCGGTGACGAGCGACAGGGTGGTTTTGCGCAGCATGGCGGGGAGTCCTTCAGGAAATGGCTGTGACAGCGCCGCACGGCATCGCCCGGGGCGTCCGCGCGTGCGCCCACGGAACATAGCAAGGGACATGCCCCCGTGCACGGCCCTTGGCGGCATTCGCACACGCGTTTTCCCGGGTGGCGCGCCGTGGCGGTGGCGCGGCAGCACGCTGACCGCAGCGCATGGCGCACCTCGCAAAGGCCTCGGTCAGGTGGATGGAACCTGCGGGCTTAGAACGTGTTTACGATCTCCCAGGGGCCGCGCAGCGGCGTTTGCGGGAGGGGATGCAAGGCGCGGTGCGTAGTGGATAGCTCGGCTATCCACAAGCGCCGCAACGCCGCAGACCGCCCGCAAACGCCACTGTCCGAAGGGTTGGAGCGAAATCGGGCGATGGTGCGCCCCGGCTGCTTGCATGGGCAAGAGCCCATGCGGCGCATCCGAAGGGTCCACTCATTCCGATTGCGCTTCAACGCGACCCCTGCGAGATCGTAAAAACGTTCTTAGGGCGGCGTTTCGACGAAGAACGGCGTGCCCGTGCCCTGCCCGGCCGTACCGTTGCTGCCCCGCGGCACGACCACGCCGCGCTGCACGGGTGCGGTGGTCACGCCGCCATCACCCTGCTGGGCGGGCGGGGGAGCTGCCCCACCCAGCGGGGACGGCACCACCACCCCGGGCACCGGCTGCGCTGGCGCAGGCGCCGGCGATGGCTGCGCCGGTGCGGGCAGCGGGGCCGGTGGCTGCGTTGCGGGCGGTGTGTCCGGAAGTTCGTCGTAGGTGACGGGCGGCAGCGGCTGCACGCGCGGCGTGACGTTCTCCAGCGGCACCAGGGGGGCCTCGGTGATTTCGGGCCGTTCCGCGCTGGCCGGGGCCGACGCGGCGGGCGTGGCCACCGGTGCGCGGCTGCCCGCGCTCGCGCCGGCATCGGCATCGGCGGTCTCGCCAGTACGGCGGCCGAACAGGTCGTAGACCCAATTGCGCACGCCGCTCACGGCGCTGCCGACCCAGCTGCGCTCTTCCTCGTCCACGAAGCGCTCGCGGGCGTCGATGGCCTTGGCGCGCAGGGCCTGCTGGAAGAATTCGCCCACCATGGGTAAGGCGCTGTGCGCACCCTGGCCCCAGTAGTCGCTGCGCAGGGTGATGCGCCCGTCGTTGAAGCCCGCCCACGCGCCCGCCACCAGCTGGGGATGCATGAGGATGAACCAGCCGTCGGTGTTGTCCTGCGTGGTGCCGGTCTTGCCCGCCACATCCGCGTTGATGCCGTAGCGGCTGCGGATGGCCACGCCCGTGCCTTTGTCGATCACGCCGCGCATGGCGTCGCGCAGCGTCTGCGCCGGTCCCACGTCCATCACGCGCTCCGGCGCGGCCGGGGCGAAGTCTTCCAGCACCTTGCCGTTCTTGTCCTCGATGCGGGTGATGACGATGGGCGCCCGGTAGTTGCCGGCACCAGCGATGGTTCCGTAGGAGGCCACCATTTCCTTGAGCGTGACCGGGCTGGTGCCCAGGGCCAGCGAGGGCACCACGTCCAGCTTGGACTCGCGCACACGCCCATGGCCCGCGCCAGCTGCGCCACCCGCCCCGGGCCCACCTGCATCATCACCTGGGCGGTGATGGTGTTCTTGGAATACGCCAGCCCGTCGCGCAGCGTCATCGGTTCATCGCTCGGCGGCGTGTTGACGTCCGTGGGGCGCCAGACCTGTTTGCCGCCCAGCGGGATCTCGACCGCCTGGTCGATCAGGGTGTCGGTGGGCTGCATGCCGGCGGCAAACGCCGCGCCGTACACGAAGGGCTTGAAGGTGGAGCCCGGCTGGCGGCGCGCGGCCTGCACATGGTCGAAGGGGTCCTGCGCGAAGTCGCGGCTGCCCACCCAGGCGCGCACCTCGCCCGTGCGCGGATCGATGGCCAGGAAGCCGGCCTGCACGCGCGTCTTCTGCTCGCGCAGCTCGCGCAGGAAGGCGGCGTCGGCCAGCAGCTCCTTGGCGACCTCGTCCGGCGCGCCCCCCTTGGCCACGGCGGCCTCGTAGCGGGCGGATTCACGCACCATCTGCTGCACCAGCGGGCTCTTGGCGCTCCAGGCGTTGCGCGAGGCCCAGGCCGTGTCGGCCACGCCCTGCAGTGCCTTGCCCTGCCGTGCCACGGCCTGGTTGGCGAGCGTCTGCAGGCGGTGGTCGATGGTGGTACGGATCACCAGGCCATCGGCATACAGGCTGTAGCCGTTGCGGTCGGCCCAGTCGATGAGCTGCTTGCGCAGCTGCTGCGCCAGGTGCGGCGCGGGGCCGGCGGTTTCCACCTGGCGCTCGAAGCGGATGCGCAGCGGCCGCTTGCTGAGCTGCTCGTACTCGGCAGCTTCCAGCTTGCCGCGCTTCTTCATCTGCGACAGCACGGTGTTGCGGCGCGCCTGCGCCCGCTCGGGGTTCAGCACCGGGTTGTAGTAGGCCGTGCCCTTGAGCATGCCGATCAGCGTGGCGCTCTCCAGCACGGTGAGCTTGTCGGCCGACTTGTCGAAGTACGTGCGCGCGGCCATCTCGATGCCGTAGGCGTTGTAGAGAAACGGCACGGTGTTCAGGTAGGTCTCCAGGATCTCGTCCTTGGAGTACAGCGCCTCGATCTTCAGCGCGGTGATGGCCTCCTTGAGCTTGCGCGTGAGCGTGGGCGCGCGGCCGATCTCTTCGGGGTAGAGGTTGCGCGCCAGCTGCTGCGTGATGGTCGAGCCGCCCTGCTTGTCGCCTCCCAGCGTGCGCACCACGGCCGACAGGGTGCGCCGCCAGTCCATGCCCCAGTGCTCGTAGAAGCGGTGGTCCTCGGTGGCGATGAGCGCATCCACCACGGGCTTGGCGATCTCGTCGAGCGGCACCCACTCGCGGTTGACCCAGCGGTACTCCGCCAGCAGCCGCCCGTCGGCCGACACCAGCTGCGCAGGCTGCTCCATCTTGGCCTTGCGGATGTCGCTGATGCCCGGCGTGAACGGCACCAGCGCCAGGATGTACAGCAGCAGGGCCAGGGCCAGCCCGGCCATCAGCCACAGCAGGCTGTGCAGGGACCACAGGCGCTCCGGGCGGCGCAGCAGGCGCGCCAGCGTGGACCGCAGCGCAACCCCACGGGCCCGCAAGACATCATTCAAGGGCATGAAAATACAAGCAAAAAGTGCCGCAAGCGCTTTTACATAAAGCGCATGCAGCTATCAATTCAGGAGTGATCGGCGACCGACCCCAAGGTGGGCCTCGCCGCAGCGCGCCGCCACGATCAACCTGCGGCACCGCGCGGCGGCGGCGGCGGCGGCGGCGCTGTTACCTACGGGGTGCGCAGTTATACCGCCAATCTCGCCCGGAGCCGGACAGCGCGCTGGCTTGCCGGCCGTTACCAGGGGAGCCGGTCGCCCCGGTAGGAATGGAAGCTGCCCGATGCCTCGGCCGGCAGGCCGTCCAGCACGCGCAGCAGGTCCGCCGCTGCCTCCGCCGGCGGACGGCCGATGTCCGCGCCGCCGAAGGGCCTGGACAGCGCCGAGTCCACCGTGCCCGGGTGCAGCGCCACCAGCACCGTCTGCGGGTGCGTGCGGGCCACTTCGATGGCCGCCGTCTTGAGCAGCATGTTCAGCGCCGCCTTCGACGCCCGATAGCTGTACCAGCCGCCCAGCCGGTTGTCGCCGATGCTGCCGACCTTGGCCGAGAGCACGGCCAGCAGCGCACGCTCCTTGCGCGGCAACAGCGGCGCGAAATGCGCCAGTACCAGGGCCGGACCGAAGGTATTGGTGCGGAAGGTGTCCTCCAACTGCGCGTAGTGCAGTTGGTTCAGGCGCTTCTCCGGCCTGCCGAACGGCCCATGCAGCACACCGGCGGCGTGGACGATGCAGTGCCAGGGCCCCTGCCCCGCCAGCTGCTGCGCCGCGCGGGCGATGGACGCTTCATCGTCCAGGTCCACCGCCGGATCGGTGCTGCGGCCCAGGCCCAGCGCCCGCCCGCAGCGCGGGTCGGCCTGCAGATGGGCCAGCAGCGCGCCCCCGATGGCGCCCGAAGCGCCGATGACCAGGGCGCGGTAGCCGTGTGGAAGGGATGGCAAGCCCGGTGCGTCCATGTCCTGCCTCACAGCTGGTCGAGCCGGGAGCGCACGACTGCAGCCTGCGCGCGCAGGGCATCGCGTTGCGCGTCCGGCATCTTGTGCAACTGGCGGTAGACCATGCCCAGCCGCGTGTTGCCGCCGAGGGTGCCCTCATGCCGGGCGAAGAAATCCCAGTACAGGGCGTTGTAGGGGCAGGCGCGCTCCCCCACCTTGCCCTTCTTGTCATAGTGGCAGCCGCTGCAGTAGTCGCTCATGCGGTCGATGTAGGCCGCGCTGCTCACATAGGGCTTGGTGGCCAGCAGGCCCCCGTCGGCGAACTGGCTCATGCCCACGGTGTTGGGCACCTCCACCCATTCGAAGGCGTCGATGTAGACGCCCAGGTACCAGCGGTGCACGGCCGCGGGATCGAGCCCGGCCAGCAGCGCGAAGTTGCCGATGACCATCAGCCGCTGGATGTGGTGGGCGTGGGCATGCTCCAGCGACTGCCCCACGGCATGCTGCATGCAGTGCATGCGGGTGTCGCCCGACCAGAACCATGGCGGCAGGGGCGCCGTGTGGCCCAGGGCATTGCGCTCTTCGTAGCCGGGCATGTACGCCCAGTAGATGCCGCGCACGTATTCGCGCCAGCCCAGGATCTGGCGGATGAAGCCCTCCACCGCTGCCAGCGGGGCCCGGCCTGCGTGGTAGGCCGCCTGGGCATGCTGCACCAGCTCGTGCGGGCGCAGCATCTTGGTGTTGAGCGCGAACGACAGCAGCGAGTGGAAGAGCCGCTCGCTGCGGGTGCTCATCGCGTCCTCGGACGCGCCGAAGTGCGGCAGCGTGGTGGCGATGAAATGGCTGAGCCAGGCCAGCGCTTCGGCGCGGTTCAAAGGCCAGCGCAGTTGCGCGGCCTGCGGGTTGCCGAAGCTCTGGACGCCGGCGGCCTCGATCGTGGCCCACAGGGCGCTGTGATCGTGGCTGGGCCGGGCATCCGGCGGCAGATCCGGCGTGCCGGGCCAGGGCTTGCGGTTGTCGTGGTCGTAGTTCCACTGCCCGCCTTCCGGATCGCCCGCCGCATCGATCAGCACCCGGTGGCGCTGGCGCATGCCGCGGTAGAAGTGCTCCATCAGCCACTGCTTGCGGCCCTGGAACGCGTCGGCCACCTCGGTGCGGATAGTGTAGAAATGTTCGCTGTCCACGGCCTGCACGTCGAAGGGCTGGTGGGCGGCCCAGGTGCGCAGCTGCTCGTCCAGGCGCCATTCGTCCGGGTGCTGGTACTGCAGGGTCTGCGCACCGTAGCGCGCCATCAGCGCAGCCAGATTGGCGGGGATGGATTGCCGGTTGCTCGCATCGTCGATGGCGATGTAGCGCACCCGGTGCCCGGCCGCCTTGAGCTGCCGCGCCAGGTCGCGCATGGCGGCGAAGATCGCCAGGATCTTCTGCGCATGGTGCAGCACGTAATCGGTCTCCTGCCGCACCTCCATCAGCACGTAGACGGTACCTCCGTCCTGCGTGTCGAACCAGGAATGGACGGGGTTGAGCTGGTCACCCAGCAGCAGGCGCAGCGTGTGGGCACGGCGGGGCTTGGGCGGCCGGTTCATGCGGCCGCCCACATCCGGCGGTAGCTGCCGTCGGGATCGTGCCGCTGGGCCTGCCACACGGGGTCGAAGCGCCGGCCACCGCGCGGGTCCGTGCCGCGCCCGGCGATGTAGAGCCAGTTGCCCTGGTTGCTGTAAGGGTCGTAGTCCACCAGCTGCGAAGCGAACCAGGCCGCGCCGGCACGCCAGTCGCCCCGGAGGTCATGCACCAGATAGCCCGCCGCCACCTGCCGCAGGCGGTTACTGAGGTAGCCCGTGCCGGCCAGTTCGCGCATCGCGGCATCCACCAGCGGCTCGCCCGTGCAGCCCAGGCGCCAGCGCTCGAAGGCCTGCGCATCGTGCGGCGCCAGAGGTGCCCCGCTGAGGCCGCGGGCGCGGTACAGCATGACGCCGTGCTGCAGATGGAGCAGACGGAAGTAGTCGCGCCACAGCAGCTCGAAGCCCAGCCAATACGAGCCCTCGCTGGCGCCGTGTTCCTGCTCGAACGCTTTCAGGTCAGCCCAGACCCGCCGCGGCGACAGCGCGCCCGTGGCGAGCCAGGGCGACAGCTTGGATGAGAAATCGCGCCCAGTCAGCCCATCGCGTGTGGTCTTGTAATGGTGGGGCAATCCGCGCGCCAGGTACTGCGCCAGATGCGCCAGGGCAGCGGTCTCGCCGCCACGGCAGGCAGGCGTGGCGTAGGGGAAGGACGAGCGCGGCTCCTGCCCGGCGCTGACGGACGCAGCGCCCACCACATCCGCCTCTGCATCCCGGCCGCTGCCCCGCCCCGCTCCCACGGCCTGCAGCACCGCGGCCGGCAACGGGGGCGGCGCAGGCAGCCGCGCAGGTGCAGGCAATGGTGCTGCCGGGGCGATGCCCGCGCGCTCCACGGCTTGCCGAAAGGGGGTGAACACGCCGGGCAGCCCGGCCACCGGCCAGGGCAGCGCCACCGGGTCGAGCAGGCTGCTGTGCCAGACGGCCTGCACCCGCAGGCCGGCAGCCTGGAGCGCGGCCACCTGCGCCGCCTCGTCCGGCGTGGCGACCTCCTCGCACACGACGGTGTCCGCCCCAATCGCGCGGGCCAGTGCCGGCAGGGCCTGGGCCGGTGCGGCCCGGCAGACGATCAGTGGATGGCCCAGCGCGGCCAGCTTCGCCGACAGGTCCTGCAGCGTGGCCGCCAAAAATGCCCGGCGGTGGGGCCCCACCCGCTCGAATCCCCAGGCAGTCGCCTCTGCGGCGGGCGGCAGGCAGACCACGGGCAGCAGATAGGTCGGGCCGCCGGCCAGCGCGGCCTGCAGGGCCGGCTGGTCGTGCAGGCGCAGGTCTTGGCGGAACCAGAACAGCACTGTGCTCATGCGCAGCGCCCCGGCTGCGCCGCCGATTGGCGCCCGTCAGGATGCAACGCGCAGGGGGTTGGGAAAGGTGTCTCGCTCATGCGGGGTTCGACGGCCTCGGCCGCGTTCAGGGTTGGCGCAGGACCGAACGCCCTGCCTGCCCTTCGTACGCACCCGAGGCCCGCATGGTTCACCCGCAGTGCCAAGGGCCTGCCCCTGCAGCTCAGGACCGGCGCTGGACGCGGGCGCCCGCCTCAACCCGCCATGAAGCGCTGCAGCTGCGGCAACGCCGCCTCGGCCGCGCGGCGGCCCTCGGCGATCGCGTCCTTGGCCCGGTGGAAGTCCAGCACGCCCAGGTGCGACAGACGCGGCGCCACCACGATCTCCGGCGGGTCGCCGGCCATGCGGCTGCGCGTGATGCGCACCTGCATGATGGTCACGCTGTTCATCACCACGTCCAGCACGGAGGGTATCCGGGGCGGGGGCGGATCCATCGGCGCGGGGCTGGAGCGCCAGGGTGTGAGCCGCTGCAGCCAGCCATTGCCCGTGGCGGGGGCCGGCAGTTCGGGCGGTGCCGGCTCCGGCTCGGCGCCGGGTTCCGACACGGGCTGGGCCAGGGGCGGCACCACGGCCAGCGGCCGCATGTGGCGGTGCAGGATGTCGGCGTTCAGGTCCACGCCGATGACGATGTCCGCGCCCATCGCGCGGGCCAGCGAGGTGGGCACGGGGTTGACGATGCCGCCGTCCACCAGCAGCCGCCCGTCCGTGCGCACCACGGGCGTGAACAGGCCGGGCAGCGCGATGGAGGCGCGCACCGCGTCGGCGATGGAGCCCTCCCGCAGCCAGACCTCGGCACCCGAATGCAGGTCGGTCGCCACGGCGCCGAACGGCAGGGGCGAGGCCTCGATGTCGAAGTCGGCGAAGTTGCGGCGCCAGAAGGCGATGAGCTTCTCGCCCTTGAGCATGCCGCCCGAGAGATTGAAGTCCATGAAGCCGAACACGCTGCGCATGCCCAGGGTCTGCACCCAGTCCGAGAAGCGGTCCAGTTCTCCGGCCGCATAGGCCGCGCCCACCAGCGCGCCGATGGACGAGCCGCAGACGATGTCCGGCTTGGCGCCGGCCTCATGCAGCGCCTGCAGCACGCCGATGTGGGCCCAGCCCCGCGCGGAGCCGCTGCCCAGCGCCAGGCCCAGCTTGGGAGCACGCCGCGCCAGCGCCATCAGCCGGCCTCCTTCGCGGGGCCATCGGCCAGTAGCGCACGCAGGCCGTCTTCATCGAGCACCGTGATGCCCAGCTCCTGCGCCTTGGTGAGCTTGCTGCCGGCCTCGGCGCCTGCCACCACGTAATGGGTCTTCTTGCTGACCGAGCCGGCCACCTTGGCGCCGGCCGCCTCCAGCAGATCCTTGGCCTCGTCGCGGCTCAGGGTGGGCAGCGTACCGGTGATGACCACGGTGAGGCCGGCCAGCGGCAGCGTGGCGCGCTCCGCCGGAGCGCCCTCTTCCCAGGTCACGCCGCAGGCGCGCAGCTGCTCGACCACCTCGCGGTTGTGCGGCTGGGCGAAGAAGGTGTGGATCGCCTCGGCCACGATGGGGCCGACGTCGTTCACTTCCAGCAGCTGCTCCACGCTCGCGCCCATGATGGCGTCCAGGCTGCCGAAGTGGCGAGCCAGGTCCTTGGCCGTGGCCTCGCCCACGTGCCGGATGCCCAGACCGAACAGAAAGCGCGGCAGCGTCGTCTGCTTGGACTTGTCCAGCGCGGCCAACACGTTCTGCGCGGACTTCTCCGCCATGCGGTCGAGTGCGGCCAGTGACGTGAGGCCCAGCCGGTACAGGTCGGGCAGCGTGCGGATGACGTTGCCTTCCACCAGCTGGTCCACCAGCTTGTCGCCCAGGCCCTCGATGTCCATCGCCCGGCGCGCGGCGAAGTGCAGGATGGCCTCCTTGCGCTGCGCGGCGCAGAACAGGCCGCCCGAGCAGCGGTGGTTCATCTCGCCCGGCTCGCGCACCACGGCGCTGCCGCAGATGGGGCACTGGCGTGGCATGCGGAAGTTGGGCACATACGGTTGACGCGGCGCGGCGCGCGTGGCGTCTGGCACCGTTCCATCGGCAGCGGCGGCTTCATCGACCAACGCATCAGAGCCAGCCAACTCCTTGGCTACCGGAACCAGGGCGGCAGGCACGGCGCCCACCACCTCGGGAATCACGTCCCCCGCGCGGCGCACGATGACCTGATCGCCCACGCGCACGCCCTTCTTGCGGATCTCGAACAGGTTGTGCAGCGTGGCGTTGGTGACGGTGACGCCGCCCACGAACACGGGCGCCAGCCGCGCCACGGGCGTGAGCTTGCCGGTGCGGCCCACCTGCACGTCGATGCCCTCCACGCGGGTGACCATCTCCTGCGCCGGGTACTTGTGCGCCACGGCCCAGCGCGGCTCGCGGGTGACGAAGCCCAGCTGCCGCTGCAGCGCCAGGCTGTTGACCTTGTAGACCACGCCGTCGATGTCGTAGGGTAGCTGGTCGCGGGAGGCGCCCACCTCTTGGTGGAATGCTACCAATTCTGCAGCACCCTGCACAGTCCGTACCTGGGCTGCAACCGGAAAACCCCATGCCTTCAGCTGCTGCAGCATGGCGTAGTGCGTGGCGAAATCCGGGCCGCCCTCCGCCGCCGGCGTGATGTCGCCCAGCCCGTAGGCGAAGAAGCTCAGGGGCCGCTGGGCGGCAATGCCCGAGTCGAGCTGCCGCACCGCTCCGGCCGCCGCATTGCGCGGGTTCACGAAGGTCTTGCCGCCGGCCTCGCGCTGACGCTCGTTGAGCGCATCGAAGTCCGCCCGGCGCATGTAGACCTCGCCGCGCACCTCCAGCACCGGCGGCACGCCGTGCTTCTTGCCGGTGGGCAGCGTGAGCGGGATCTGCCGGATGGTGCGGATGTTGTGCGTCACGTCCTCACCCACCTCGCCGTCGCCGCGCGTGGCGGCCTGCACCAGGCGGCCGTTCTCGTAGCGCAGGCTCATGGCCAGGCCGTCGAACTTGGGCTCGGCCACGTACTCGACGGGCGGGGCATCGGCGGGGAGCTTCAGTTCGCGGCGCACGCGGGCATCGAAGGTCTCGGCGCCGGTCGCCTCGGTGTCCGTCTCGGTGCGGATGCTGAGCATGGGCACCTGGTGGCGCACCGGCGTCAGCCCTTCCATGACGGCGCCGATCACGCGCTGCGTGGGCGAATCGGGTGTGACGAGATCGGGGTGTGCGGCCTCCAACGCCTGCAGTTGCTGGAACACGCGGTCGTATTCCGCATCGGGCACGGTGGGCGCATCCAGCACGTAGTACTGGTGCGCCCAGGCATTGAGCTGCGCGCGCAGTTCTTCGATTTTGATAGCTGCCTGCGCTTGCCCATCCTGCGCTGGAGCCGAAAAAAGGTCTAAGTTATCGGCCATGGCCTGCGGTCCTTGCGCCGCCGGCCCAAGCGTCGGCGGCGTTCATCATGTCATCAGGCAGCCCGCCAAGCAGGCCGGGCTGCGGCAGTGGATCAGTAGTCGTCGCCCCGGATCGAGGCAAACGCCGTGGGCGGCTCTTTCACGGTGACGGGGACGCGCGCCGGCATCTGGCGCTGCACAAAGTCGACGATGCGCTCGTCGTGGCGCCCGTAGCTCACCTGAAAGCGCACGGGCTCCCCGTGGCGCCGCTCGAAGACGAAGTGGCGGCGGAAGGCATCGCCCAGCACATTCAAGGCCTTCACCTCGCGCAGGTTCACCTCCACCTGCTGCGGCATCAGCCGGGAAGGCAGTGCGAAGAAGGCATTGCCATCGTGGATGCGCACCACCGGCCTGCCCCGTGGGCCAAACCTGCGGTTGTCGGCCCATTCGCGCCAGCCCAGCCAGGCGGCGATGGCCAGATAGACCACTCCCATGCCGTAGAGCTGCCCGAAGGCGATCACGCCCACGCCGGCCACTGCCAGCACGGTGGACTTGATCACGGCCAGACGGCGCTGGCCCGCCCGGTACAGGGCGCCGTCGTGCGCCACCAGCGGCGGCATAAAAAAGTCGCGCAATGCCATGCCGCGCTCCTCAGCTGAACACGCGCCGCGCCAGCGCGGAGCCCGCCGACAGTTCGCGGCTGTCCAGCTTGTCGTAGAGCAGTTCCAGATCGGCGGCGATCGGGTCCATCGTCATGGCCGGCAGCGGCGTGCCGTTCTGGTCGCAGAGCACGCCATCCATGGCCTGGCCCAGCGCCGCGGCCACGTCCCGCAGCTGCTGGAAGGGCTGTTCGGTACGGTACACCTGCGCCACGTCCAGGCTGAGCGTGATGTCGCGGATGGCCGACTGCTCAGGATCGTCCGACAGCGCGGCCTGGGTGTCGTAGGCCAGGGTCAGCACAGGCGGCAGGCCCGGGCCGCTGGCCGCCGGCAGCACCAGGCGGCCAGGGATGGCACCGGGCGTGAAACCCTGGCGCACCGCGTTCTGCTGGACGTAGCCGGGGCTCCAGGCGGCATGGCGGGCGCGCAGCACGAAGTTCAGTTGCGCATCGTGTTCGCTGGCGAACTGGTCCAGCTCCCGGGCGCGGGCCACTTCGTGCAGCATCTCGGGAAAGTCGGCAGCGGCGTTGATGGCGTCGGCAAAGCCCTGGGCCTTGACGACGAATTCGGAGAACTCGATCTCATTGAGCGCTCCCACGCGGTTGGCCAGCTGCACGCCGGCCTGGAAGTGGGTGTAGCGCTGGCCCGGCACGGGCGTCTCCCATTGCTGGCTGGCGTCGTTGAAGCCCTCGATGGCGAAGGGCTTGCTCCCGGCGCGCCGCGTGGGCGGCAGCGCGGCCAAGGCGGCGTCGCCCGAGACCTGCTGCTCGGCCACCAGGGGCGCGATGGCATCGATGAGCGGGTCCAGCCCACCGCGGCGCTCGGCCGGCGGCACGGGCAGCCGCAGCGCATCGTCCAGGTCCACCGCATGGCCGTCGAGCGACGGCTCCGCCTCGCCCCGCTCCTGCATCGCGCTGCCCTCGGGGAGCGGCCCGCCTCCTGCGTCGAAGGCCGGCTCCTGGCGCAGCGTGGGCTCGGCCGAGGCATCGGCCTCGTCCGGACGCGCCCGCTTGGGCGCATTGCGATGGGTGGACCAGGCGTTGTAGGCGACGATCACCGCCAGCACGACGCCGCCCGCGATGATGAGACCGAGTTGGAAGTTGCTCATGGGATCGGAAGGTGTGGATGCGTTGGAGGAGAGACCGCTCAGGTATCGGCCATCGACAGGGCGGACTCCATGTCCACCGCCACGATGCGCGATACGCCCTGCTCCTGCATGGTCACACCGATGAGTTGTTCCGCCATTTCCATGGCGATCTTGTTGTGGCTGATGAAAAGGAACTGCGTGCCGCTGCTCATGCTGGCCACCAGCTTGGCATAGCGTTCGGTGTTGGCGTCGTCCAGCGGCGCATCCACCTCGTCCAGCAGGCAGAACGGCGCGGGGTTGAGCTGGAAGATGGCGAACACCAGGGCGATGGCCGTGAGCGCCTTCTCGCCGCCCGACAGCAGGTGGATGGTCTGGTTCTTCTTGCCCGGCGGCTGCGCCATCACCTGCACGCCGGAGTCGAGGATCTCGTCGCCCGTCATGATGAGGCGCGCCTGCCCGCCGCCGAACAGTTCGGGGAACATGCGGCCGAAATGGCCGTTCACCGTGTCGAAGGTGCCCGACAGCAGGGTGCGCGTTTCGGCGTCGATCTTGCGGATGGCGTCTTCCAGCGTGGTCATGGCCTCGGTCAGGTCGGCCATCTGGGCATCGAGGAAGGTCTTGCGCTCGCGTGCCAGGTTCAGCTCGTCGAGCGCGGCCAGGTTCACGGCGCCCAGGGCGGCGATCTCGCGGTGCAGGCGGTCGATCTCGCCCTGCAGGCCGCCGATGCGCACATTGCCTTCGGCGATGGACTGGGCCACGGCCGCCAGATCGGCCTGGGCATCTGCGAGCAAGGTGGTGTACTGCTCCAGGCCCAGGCGCGCGGCCTGCTCCTTGAGCTGGAATTCGGTGATGCGGGCGCGCAGCGGATCAAGCGCGCGCTCCAGCTGCATGCGGCGCTCGTCGCTCGCCCGCAGCTTGGCCGTGAGGTCGTCGTACTCGCTGCGCTGGGCGCCGAGCGCCTTCTCGCGCTCCATCTTCAGCTCCAGCGCCTGCTGCAGCCCGCCCTGCGCGGCCGCGGCGGACAAGCGCCCCATTTCCTCGCGCGCCCTCTCCTGCTCGTCGGCCAGGGCCGTGGCCTGCTGGCGCGCGGTGTCGATGGTGCGGGCCAGTTCGCCCCGGCGCGCCTCCAGGCTGCGCTGCGAGAACGTCGCCTCCTGCGCCTGGCGCTCCAGCGCGCGCTGCTGCTCGCGGCATTCGGCCAGCTTGCGCTCGGCGCCGATCACGTGCTCGTCCAGCTGGGCGTGGCGCTCCTGGCTGTCGGCCAGCTGCATGTCCAGCTTCTCGAAGCGCGCTTCGGCGCCCACGCGCCGCTCCTGCAGATCGGACAGCTGGGCCTCGACCTCGGCCAGATCGGCGCCGATCTGCTCACTGCGGGCCCGGGTCTGCTCGGCCAGCTGCGTCAGGCGCAAAGTCTCCACCTGCAGTTCGTGGGCGCGGCCCTGCGCATCGGTCGCCTCGCGGCGGGCGGCCACCAGGCGCTGCGAGGCGTCGGCATAGGCCGCCTCGGCGCGCACCAGGGCCGTGCGGGACTCTTCGGCGATGAGGTGCTGGGCGCGCAGCTCCTTCTCCAGGTGTTCGATCTCCTGCGCCCGCGCCAGCAGGCCGGACTGCTCGGAATCCTGGGCGTAGAAGCTCACGCCGTGGGGACTGACCGCATGGCCGCTGGCCACATAGACCACCTGGCCGGGCTGCAACTGGGCACGCAGCGCCAGGGCCTCTTCCAGCGAGGCGGCCGTGAAGCAACCGTGCAGCCAGTCGACCAGCACGGCGCGCAGACCGGCATCCTGCAGGCGCAGCAGGTCGGACAGGCGCGGCAGCGCGGTGCTGCCGCCTTCCGGCGTGCCGGCCGGCGGCGGGCTGTAGAAGGCCAGGCGCGACGGCGGCGCGTCGTTGCCGCCGGCCCCCAGGAAGCCGCGCACCATGTCCAGACGGCCGACTTCCAGCGCGCCCATGCGTTCGCGCAGGGCGGCCTCCAGCGCGCTTTCCCAGCCGGGCTCGATGTGGATGCGGCTCCACAGGCCTTGCAGTCCGTCCAGCCCATGCTTGGCCAGCCAGGGTTGCAGCTTGCCATCCGTCTTGACCTTCTCCTGCAGCGCCTTGAGCGCCTCCAGGCGGGCGGACAGCTCTGCCTGGCGCGCGCTCTCGGCATTCACCGCCTGCTGCCGCGTGCGCCGGTCGTCGTCCAGCTGCGGCACGGATTCCTGCAGCTCCGCCAGACGGGCCTCGGCGGTTTCGGCAATCTCCTGCGCCTCGGCCAGCTGTTCGCGCAGGCCGTCCAGGCGCGCTTCATCGGGCGCCGCCAGCGCGTTGCGGTCGGTGCGCAGGCGCTCGTAGCGCACATCCAGCGCACGGCTTTGTTCGTCGATGCTACGCTGCTCGGCGGCCAGCACCTGGATCTGCTGCTGCACCTGTACCACCGTGCCGCGTTGGGTGTTGGCCTCGTGCTGGGCGCGGCGCAGGGCTTCTTCCAGATCGGGCATCTGCTGGGCCTGCTCCTCCACCTGGGCGGCCAGCAATTCGGCGCGTTCCTCGGCGTCCACGCCGGTGGCGGCCAGGTTCTCCATCTCGGTCTCGGCCTCTTCCTTGCGGGCGGACCACTGGGCGATCTGCTCGGCCAGCTGGGCCAGGCGGGTCTCCACACGCTGGCGGCCTTCGACCACGTAGCGGATCTCGGCCTCCAGCTTGCCCACTTCCGCGGTCGCCTCATAGAGCCGGCCCTGGGCCTGGTTGACCAGATCGCCCGCGGCGTAGTGGGCCTGGCGGATGGTTTCCAAATCGGACTCCACCGCGCGCAGGTCGGCCATGCGCGACTCGAGATCGTTGACGGCCTGCAGTCCCTCGGTGCGCACGCGGGCCTGCTCGGCCTCGGCGTCGGTCCGCTTGAGGAACCACAGCTGGTGCTGCCGGAGCGTGACGTCGGCCTGCAGCGCGTTGTACTTGGCGGCCACCTCGGCCTGCTTTTCCAGACGCTCCAGGTTGGCGTTGAGTTCGCGCAGGATGTCTTCCACGCGCGTCAGGTTCTCGGCCGTGCCGGACAGGCGGTTCTCGGTCTCGCGCCGGCGCTCCTTGTACTTCGAGACGCCCGCGGCCTCCTCCAGGAACAGGCGCAGTTCCTCGGGACGCGATTCGATGATGCGGCTGATGGTGCCCTGGCCGATGATGGCGTAGGCGCGCGGGCCCAGCCCGGTGCCCAGGAACACGTCCTGCACATCGCGGCGGCGCACCGGCTGGTTGTTGATGAAGTAGCTGCTGTTGCCTTCGCGCGTGAGCACGCGCTTGACGGCGATCTCGCCGTACTGGCTCCACTGGCCGCCCGCGCGGTGGTCCGCGTTGTCGAAGACCAGTTCCACGCTCGCACGGCTGGCCTGCTTGCGGCTGGTGGTGCCGCTGAAGATCACGTCCTGCATGGACTCGCCGCGCAGTTCGCTGGCCTTGCTCTCCCCCAGCACCCAGCGCACGGCGTCCATGATGTTGGACTTGCCGCAGCCGTTCGGACCCACCACGCCCACCAGTTGGCCTGGCAGCATGAAGTTGGTGGGCTCGGCGAACGATTTGAAGCCGGCGAGTTTGATGGAGTTGAGACGCACGGGTCAGCGATGGGCGAAGAAAAGCGTGGCGCTAGGGAAGTCCTGATGTCGGTCGTGCGGCACGCGGGCTACGGGCCCGCAGCGCACGTGGCAGGTGGGGATGATACCGTGGCGCCGCCCGCCTTCCGCTGCCAGCACGGCGCAGGGGCATATGGAGCCAAATCAGCCTCTAGCGCTTGCTGTACTTGCGCAAGCAGCTATCGAAACCATATCACCCCGCGCTGCGTGGCGCGAAGGCGATGATGGCCATGCCGGCCAGCGTGACCCCCACGCCCACCACGTCCCACAACCCGGGCCGGATGCCGTCCACCAACCACAGCCAGGCCAGGGCCACCGCCACATACACGCCACCGTAGGCGGCATACACCCGGCCGGCAGCCGCCGGATGCAGCGTGAGCAGCCAGGCGAAGAGCGCCAGGCTGGCCGCCGCCGGCACCAGCAGCCAGGCGCTGCGGTCCTGCCGCAGCCACAGCCACGGCAGGTAGCAGCCGACGATCTCGGCCACGGCGGTCACCAGGTACAGGGCGAGGGTCTTGAGTCCAGGCATGGGCAAACGGGTCCATCGCGGCGCGTCAGGCCGTGGCGGCGCCGGCGCGTTCGGCCACGAGCGCCTCGAAGGCCGGTGCCACGAGCGGCGGACTCAGCAGATAGCCCTGCCACGCATGGCAATGGTTGCGCTCCAGGAAGGCGCGCTGGGCTTCGGTTTCCACCCCCTCGGCGATCACGCGCAGGCCCAGGCTGGTGCCCAGGCCGACGATGGTGCGGGCGATGGCGGCGTCGTTGGGGTCGGTGAGCACATCGCGCACGAAACTCTGGTCGATCTTGAGCTCGTCCAGCGGCAGCCGCTTGAGGTAGGCCAGCGAGGAATAGCCGGTCCCGAAATCATCGAGCGAAAAACCGACGCCGTAGGCGCGCAGCTGGGCCATCTTGGCGATGGTGTCTTCCACGTCCTGCAGCAGCAGGCCCTCGGTCAGCTCCAGCTTGAGGCGCCGGCCGTCCGCGCCCGTGCTGGCCAGCGCCGCCAGGACCTGGGCGACGAAGCCGCTCTGGTGGAACTGGCGCGGGCTGACGTTCACGGCCAGGCCCAGCGTTGCCAGGCCGGGCTGGTGGGCCCACTGGGCGAGCCGCTCGCAGGCGGTGTGCAGCACCCATTCCCCCAGCGGCAGGATGAGTCCGCAGTCCTCGGCCAGTGGAATGAACTCGGCCGGGGAGACGAAGCCCTTGAGCGGATGGCGCCAGCGCAGCAGCGCCTCGGCCCCGGTGATGCGGCCCTGCACCACCTGCGGCTGGTAGAACAACTCGAACTGTCCCTGGGCCAGGCCCGCCCGCATGTCGGACTCCAGCGCCGCGCGGGCCTCCACCAGCGCCTGCATCTGCGGATCGTAGAACTGCAGGGTGTTGCGGCCCGCGGCCTTGGCCTGGTACATGGCCAGCTCGCCGCGCTTGAGCAGCTCTTCGGCCGACTCGCGCTGGCCCTGGAAGATGGCGATGCCCATGCTGAGCGTGCTGTGGTGCGCCTCGCCGTCGAGCACGAAAGGCTCGCGCAGCGCCGCCAAGATGCGCTGGCCCGCCTCTTCCGCCCGCGCGCCGGCTTCCTGCGGGGTGTCGTCCAGATCCTCCAGCACCACCACGAACTCGTCGCCGCCATGGCGGGCGACGGTGTCCTGGCCCTGCAGGCAGCCGCGCAGGCGCAGCGCCACCTCGCGCAGCAAGGCATCGCCGCGGTCCAGCCCGCGGGTCTCGTTCAGGGTCTTGAAGTTGTCCAGGTCCAGCATCAGCACCGCGCCGCAGCGCTGGCGCCGGGCGCTCACGGCCAGGGCTTGCTGCAGCCGGTCGAGCAGCAGGCGGCGGTTGGGCAGCCGGGTGAGCGGGTCGTAGTACGCCAGGGAATGGATTTCCTGCTCCGCGGCCTTGCGCTGGCTCAGATCCACCATGGTCACCAGGTGGTCCTCGCCGAGCATCACGCCCGAGACCTCCACGGTGCGGATCTGTCCATCGCGCCCGGTGAGCATGTATTCGCCGGGCGCGATGGAGCCGTCGCCTTCCTGCGCGGCCGTGCGGGCGCGCTGCCACTCGCCGCGCGCGACGGCACGGCGGTCCGGGTCCGGGAAGGCCAGGCGCCACCAGCTGTCGGCATTGGGCGCGACGTCTTCCCCGTAGCCGCAGATCTGAAGGTAGCGTTCGTTGCGGAAGCTGATGGTGCCGTCCTTCTGAACGAGGCACACCCCGACCGGCATGCGCAGCAGGATGCCGCGCAGGCGCTGCTCGCTGGTGCGCAGGGCCTCCGCCATCTCCTTGCGGGCCGTGATGTCCTGCACCACTGCGATGTGGAACTCGGAGCCGCCGCCCGGCATGCGCATGGGCGACACCGTGAGCTCTGCCCAGACGACATGGCCGTCCCGGTGCAGATAGCGCTTCTCCATGTGGAACTCGGGAATCTCGCCGCTCGCCAGGCGCCGCGTAAGGTCGAGATCGGCCCCTAGGTCGTCGGGATGCGTCAGGTCCTGAAAGCGCATGCGCTGCAGTTCCTCGACGCTGTAGCCCATCAGCTGGCTGAATTTCTCGTTGACGCGCACCAGCTGGCCCGTGTCGGTCCGGGTCTGCGCCACGCCGACGGCGGCCTGGCGGAACACGGTGCGAAAGCGCTCCTCGCTGTCCTGCAGCGCGCCGCCCGCCACGCGGACGTCGTTCAGCGCCTGGGCCCGGCGCAGCACCAGCAGCGTCACCAGGGCGGTGAGCAGTGCCGTCACCACCAGCCCGCCCAGCGCCAGCAACCAGGGCAGCTGACGCTCGGAGGACGACAGGAAGTCCGACAGCGGCTGGAAGCTCAGGCGCCAGCGGCGGCCGCCGGCGTCGATCTCGCTGTCCAGGCGCGCGGACGAATACACCGTGCCGGTGTCGCGCGGCAGCAGCGTGCTCGGCGTGGCCGCGGGGGCGTCGACGGAACCCAGATCCTCCAGGCTCAGGGCCACGCCCTTGAGATAGCCTTCTTCGCGCAGCGAGCCGACCATGTCGTGGGCGCGGATGGTCGCCCCCACCGCGCCGATGAAGCGCGGCGCGCCGCCGGGCGTGTCGATGAACACCGGAACGCGGATATTGAACCCCGTGCGGTGCTCCCGCTCCTGCACCAGGTCGAAGGGTGCGGACATGGCGATCCGGCGCGTGTCCCGGGCGCGCTGCAGCGACTCCAGATTGGCGGGCTGCGAAACGATATCCAGGCCCAGCACCCCGTCGTTGCCGGTACGGGGCCAGAGATAGTCCACCACGTAATGCTCGGGCCGGTCGCCAGCCGGGTGGATCGCGAAGTCAGGGTACAGCCGGCCGTCTGCCGAGGCATCGGTGCGCGCCCGCGCCTCGAAGGCGGCCTTGGCCGACGCGGGCACATAGCGTGTGAACGCCACGTTGCGCACGCTGCCGCGGTAGCGGGTCAAGTCGAGGTCACGCGCCACGCGCTCGAAATCGCGCCGGTTCAGGTCCGGATTGATGGTGAAGAGGTTGGCCAGGCCCGTCAGCAGCTCGGTATGGGCGCCGAGCCGCAGCTGCAGCGCATCGGAGAAGGACCGCGCCTCCTGCGTGAACCGCACCTGCGCCATGGCGGAGACGGAAGTGGACTGCTGATGCCACAGCGCATAGGTGGCGGCCAGGCCCGCCAGCGCAACGATCACGCCCGGCATCCAGTGCCAGAACGATGGGCGCGGCGTAGAAGAAACCGTCATTGCGGGGAGTCAGGCCTTGGCGAGAACCAGCGCCTTACCTACCACGCGGGGCACCGGGAATTCAAAGAAGGGTCCAAGGATAGCGGCAATTGCAGAAGGGCCAGGGCAAATACCGCAGCCTGGAAAGAAAAAGAAAACAATGGAACTGCAGGCCGCGATAAGCGTTGCCTTCTTGCTATTGGAATGAGAGCAACGCCAGGCAGCGTACTCACAGGCCCGGACCGGCAGCAGGCGGAGTACCCGCTGCAAGCGCCGCAACGGCAAGCCCGCCGCGGATGGGCTATCGTCACGTGCTCGTCGGATGGTGATCGCCCAAGCCCCCCTTAGGTGACCCACGGAGCCCTTCCTGCCACACTTTGCGCCGGACCGACCCAGCTCAGGCACGGAGGTAAGTGACGATGACGGCGCGCAATCTGCTCTTCATGGCCCTGCCGCCGCCGGCCGTGCGCGAGGCGTTGCTGAAGCAGGTGCGCCTGAACCGGTGGGATCACCGGCTGGGCGGTGCGATGTTCCCCGCCTGCAACTGGCACCAGTCCCTCTCCGGCCTACATGGCGCCACACCGGAAATGCGCTCGTGCATGCTCCGCGCCGGAGCGAAGGTGGCTGCGCACGCCTGCACACTGCTGCTCGACGAGATGACCAGTGAGGCGCACGGCAGCACGTGGTACTGGACCTTTCGGGCCCGGGCCCGGCCGCCGGGGTTCGGGCCGCTGCTGGCCTCCGTCGCCGCGGCCCTGGCCGCTGAGGGCATCGAGACCCTCTCAAGCCATACCCCGCACGTGACGCTGAGCTACTGGGCGCCAGAACCGCTGGGCACATGGCGGATGGAGCCCATTCCCTGGACGCTGACCGAGCTTCGGCTGGTGGTGAGCGGCGGCCATCCCTACACTTACAAGACACTGGGCCAATGGCCGTTGCTGCCTGCGCGGGACAATCCACCGCCAGCGCAGGCGGCACTCTTCTAGGCGCGCAACCTGTCCAAACGCCTGAAGCAGCGCCTCAGGCGGCCGGGGCCCGACCCGCCCCCACCCAGGCCACCAGCGGGCGCAGCACGCGCGGACGCCACGACAGCGTGAAGGCGATGCCAAGCGCGGCGCCCGCCAGCGTCATGAACCACACCAGCGACGCCATCGAAGCGTGGTCGACCGCCAGGCACAGCAGCAGTGAGGTGAACAGTCCCAGACCGCCCAGCCAGCGCAGTTGCACAACCGTGCGCCGCGGCAATGGATCGGTGCCGCGCGCCTGTTCCCAGTGCACGTCCATCGACAGCGCCAGCCAGCCCATGGCGGCGATGTTGGCCGCCACGGCGGCAGCGAGCAGCAAGGTGTCAGGCACGGGCAGTCTCCACGGAACGACGGGCGGGATCAACGGCACGCCCGGGAGCGGCGGGCGCGCGCTGGGAGCGCCGGCGGAGCGTGCGCGCCGCCAGCACGGCAACGGCGGCGCTGGCCAGGATGGCCAGGTCCACACCGGCCACAGGCCAGTAGCCGTTACCGATGGTGCGCAGCAAATGGTCGCCCGTGGTCGCCCAGTTGAGCAGCACCGCCGCAACGGCGAGCACAGCCACGGCCCAGCATTGCTCGGCCCATGCCGGCGCCATGCGCGCCTGGGCCACGGGCGCGGTGCGCCAGATGCCGTGCAGGAAAGCCAGCACCCAGGCACCCCAGAAAACATACTTTTCCCAATCGCCGCGGGCGGGCAGGTCCAGCGGCAGGAGCCGGTTGCCGATCAACATGGCGAAGGTGGCGATCAGCATGCCCGTCACCGTGGACACGGCGAAGGCGTCGACCCAGCGAGAGCCGCTCACGCCCTGCTTGGCGTGCTGCTTCTTGCGCTTCTCGACGAAGAAGATGAAGCCGGTGGCGATGCACACGCAGCCCGCCAGCCCGCCCAGCACATACAGCCAGCGCAAGAGCCAGTGGCGGAAGTGCTGCAGGTGCAGCCCCGTGAGGAAGGTGTTGACGCTGGCCACGGCCGTCTGTGGCGGGTCTTCGCGCAGCACCTCCCCGGTGGACGCCTTGAAGTGGATGCCGTTGCCCACCAGGGCGATACGGTCCGTGCCGGCGCGGTACACGCTCACATAGCTGTTGGCGTCGCCCACGTGCTGGACGTTCAGGAAGCCCACATCGCCGGCCATGCCCTGCGCGGCCCAGCGGCGCTGGGCCTCGGCCACCATCGCATCTACGGAAGCGAGCGGGCCTGCCACGCCGGCGCGGTCGTGCGGCAGGCCGGTCTCGGCCGCCTCGTGCTTTTCATGCAGTTCATGCAGCGGATGCAGCTGGGTGTGCGTGACGGGGAAGTAGACACCGCCGAAGATCACCAGCCCCGAGAACGCGAAGATGAAGTGGAACGGCAGCGCCACCACGCCCGTCAGGTTGTGCAGGTCGAGCGCGCTGCGCTGCGTGTGCTTCTTCGGTCGGAAGGTGAACAGCTCACGGAAGAGCTTGCGGTGCATGACCACGCCGCTGACCAGCGCCACCAGCATGATGAGCGCGGCGAAACCCACGATCCACATGCCCAGGTCCTTCCAGTGGAAGTTCAGGCTGTAGTGCATGGGGTAGAAGAACTGGCTGCCGATCTTCAGGTGGTCGTCCGGCAGCGACTGGCCGTTGCGCGGGTCGATGGTGCGGTTGCCCCAGACGCTGTCTTCAGGGTCTTTCGCGTTGGGCAGCTCGTAGCTCGAGAACAGGCCCAGCACCGGGTCGCGGTGGGTGGTGTAGGCGCCCCAGCTCTTGGTCACGGGGAAGGTCTCGGCCATCGGGCCGTTGACGCGGCCCTTGGCCAGTTCGATGGCCTGCGGGCTGGGCTTCATGTCTTCGAATACCGGCTTGAGCACCTGGTCGAATGACGGCATGGGCTGCGGCTCGAAACGGCTGGCCGGAATCGCCCAGCGGTCGATCTCACGGTCGAACACCGACAGCGAACCGAAGAAGAACACCACCATGAGCACGAAGCCCAGCACCAGGCCGAACCAGGTGTGGAGCCAGGCCATGGACAGCCGGAAATTCTGGAACACGGGGCGGGACTCCTTAAGGGGCAGCGGCGGCGGAAAGACGAGGAGAGGAGGACGGGGTTCGGCGCAGCGGCGCGTTCGGTGCAGCGGCTAGACCAGGGCCTGCTGCACCAGCCAGGCCGCGCCGGTCATGAACGCGCCGCCGCCTGCCAGCACCAGCCAGACCCGGCCCACGCTCTTTGCGCAGAAGGCCCACAGGAAAGCCACCAGGAAGATGAGAAAGCCCAGGATGTAGCCCAGCGCCTCGGCGTCGTGGAATTCCATCTGCGCCGCAAAGCCCACCCCCACCAACAGCGCGATGAACCCCCAGGTGAACGCATAGCCGCCGAGGACCCCCGCGCCAATGCGGGAGACGATGTTCAACGGGGTGACTGCTGGGGTGGCCATGGCTTTAGAAACGGGAGTGATTCGCAATTATGCCCTCCGCTGCGGCCATTTCTGGTTTGCCCCTGTGCGCAGAATCTGTTCAAGGTCTTTTCGGGGATCGCCTTGCGTCGGAGCCCGGCAAGAGGCTTGCACGCCCCCGAAAAGAACTTGAGTCGGTTCCCAGAGGTCGGCCCCCCAGACCTTTCTGGGGTCTTGGCACATGCCGCACGGGTGCTGGCGATATGCTGGTGTTTCGCCCGCCCAGCACCCGTCATTCATTCCCTGAACCCGTCCCATGCGCGTCCGCTCCCGCCCTCTCATCGTGCTCGCAGCCGCAGCGCTGCTGGGAGCGGTCGCTCTGGCCGGGTGGGCCTTTGCCAGATTGCATTCCGCCAACGAGCAGGTGGCCCAGTTGCAGCAGGAGGTGACCTCCCGTACCGAGCAATTGCTGGGTTACACGCGCTACACCAGCTACCTCACGGTGGGCCAGCAGTCGCTGGCCGAGCAGATGAAGCTGCTCACGGCCACGGTGGTGCGGGAGGAAGGCGCCACGCAGATCGTCGAGAAGTCGGTCCTGGGCTTGGCGTCCACCGGTGTGGTCGCCATCTGGTACACGGCCGAGTACGCCTTCGGCTACGACCTGCGGCCGGGGCAGTACGAGCTGCGCCCCACCGCCCAGGGCTTGGAAGTGCACCTGGCGCGCCCGGCCCTGGTGGCGACGCCGGCCATCAGCCAGTTGCGGCACCGCGTGCTGAGCGGCGGCCTGCTGACGGACGACAAGGGCGCCGTCATCCGCCTGCAGCAGGAAGCGGCACGGCGGGCCGAAACCCAGGGCCGCGCCCTGGCCGCCGATCCGGCCGTGCTCGCCCTGTGCGAGAAAAGCCTGACCAGCTTCCTTGCCGACTTCCTGGCACGCCAGCCCGGCGTGCGGGCGGTGCCGCGCATCACGGTGGTGTACCGCTGAGAACCTGGTCACGCCCCCGCGATGCGGCAGCGATAGCCGAGCGATTGCGAGGATGGGAAACGCGGCAGACCTCGCCAGGCAGAGCGATGCAGCGCGCGTAGCTTGTTCAGCACAGCCCCAAGTCCCGGCGGGCGTTGCGCCAAGCATGCGGCCGGTACCGGGATTGCGGGTGGTCACGCCCGCCACGTCATCCAAGGCCTTGCACCAATGTGGGGCTCTGCCGCGGCGCGGAGCATCGCCCTGCGCGGGACCGTACCATCGGCGCCCAAGGAGTGAGCCCCGTGTTGTTCCGGTTTTTTGAAAAGCGCGTCCCCCCCTACCCCGCCGACGAACCCACCCTGCCGCCGAAGGCCTTCATGCCCTTCGTCTGGGCGGGCACGCAAGGCTTGCGCGGCTATGTGCTGGGAATGGCCGGTCTGTCGGCCGCCATCGCGGTGTACGAAGCGCTGCTGTTCGCGGTGCTCGGGCGCGTGGTGGACTGGATCTCGCAGGGGCCTCCGGCGCAGTTCTGGGCCGAGCGCAGCGGCATCCTGACCTGGATCGCCGGCATGCTGGTCGCCAGCATCGTGCTGGTGGCAGTGCAGACCAGCGTGAAGCACCAGACGCTGGCCATCAATTTCCCCTTGCGCCTGCGCTGGAACTTCCACCGCCTGATGCTGGGCCAGAGCATGGCCTTCTATGCCGACGAGTTCGCCGGGCGCATCACCACCAAGATCATGCAGACGGCACTGGCCGTGCGCGACATGATCTTCACCACCACCGACGTGGTGATCGGCATGGGCGTGTACCTGGTCACCATCCTCGTGCTGGCCGCGGGCTTCGACGTGCGCCTGCTGGTGCCGTTCCTCGTCTGGATCCTGTGCTACGCGGCGGCCTGCTGGTACTTTGTGCCGCGCCTGGGCAAGGTCGGCAAGGCGCAGGCCGATGCACGCTCGGTGATGACCGGGCGCATCACGGACGCCTACACCAACATCGCCACCGTCAAGCTGTTCTCGCACACGCACCGCGAGGCCGAGTTCGCGCGCTCTGCCATGGATGCGTTCAAGCTCACCGGCTATGCGCAGATGCGGCTGGTGAGCCTGTTCGAGATCGTCAACCACACGCTGGTGGTCGGCATGATCCTGGGCGCCTGCGGCTCCGCGCTGTGGCTGTGGTCGCAGGGCCAGGTGGGTGCCGGCGCCGTGGCCGCCGTCACCGCCATGGCGCTGCGGGTGTCGGGCCACGCGCACTGGGTGATGTGGGAGATGACCACGCTGTTCGAGAGCGTGGGCACCATCCAGGACGGTATCAACACCCTGACCAAGCAGCGCACGGTGGTCGACGCGGCCGACGCCCGCCCGCTGACCGTGCCGCGCGGCGAGGTGCGCTTCGAGCACGTCACCTTCGGCTACCAGGGAGGCAAGCCGGTGATCGACGACCTGAACCTGGTGATCCGCCCGGGCGAGAAGATCGGCCTCATCGGCCGCTCCGGTGCGGGCAAGTCCACGCTGGTCAACCTGCTGCTGCGCTTCCATGATGTGCCCGCGGGCCGCATCCTGATCGACGGCCAGGACATCGCCCACGTCACGCAGGACAGCCTGCGCCAGCACATCGGCATGGTCACGCAGGACACCTCCCTGCTGCACCGCTCCATGCGCGACAACATCCTGTACGGCCGGCCCGACGCGACCGAGGACGATCTGCACGCCGCCGCCCGCCGGGCCGAGGCGTCGGACTTCATCGCCACGCTCACCGACCTGCAGGGCCGCACGGGCTACGACGCCCACGTGGGCGAGCGCGGCGTCAAGCTCTCCGGCGGCCAGCGCCAGCGCGTGGCCATTGCCCGCGTGATGCTGAAGGACGCGCCCATCCTGCTGCTGGACGAGGCGACCAGCGCGCTGGACTCCGAGGTGGAGGCCGCCATCCAGCAAAGCCTGGACACGCTGATGCAGGGCAAGACCGTGATCGCCATCGCGCACCGCCTGTCCACCATCGCGGCCATGGACCGGCTCATCGTGCTCGATGCCGGCCGCATCATCGAGGAAGGCACGCACGCGCAGCTGCTGGCCCACGGCGGTGTGTACGCGCGGCTGTGGGGCCACCAGAGCGGCGGCTTCCTGGGCGAGACGGCGGAAGACTGAGCAGCGCGGCGGCCGGCCCGCGCCGGGCCGCGAGGGGTCTGCACGCCGTCCACTGCGCTATGCATACGCTAGCAGGCTGCGCTTGCCCCGCCTGCAACTGCGGCCCGTTTCAATCGGAAACCGTTTGCTACGGCGGGCGGGTTGCTCTCATTATTGATATGCGGTAAGCGGCGCAGCGTATCCGCCGCTTTGGCGCCTTCGCGCCGGCGCAGAGGTAGGACAAGGCCGCACGATGCGGGCCGGAACGCGGTTTTTACACGCTCGGCACCTAAACTTCGCGCTCCGGTCATCTGCCCATTCACCCATGTCCAGCCTGCCCATCCAGCCTTCCGAGATGCCGCCCTTCCTGCGGGGCGGCAGCATCATGGGAGGCCTGATCGCCGAGGTCGACTGGGCCGCCACGGCACTGGGCCCCCTGGAACAGTGGAGCCCGTCGCTGCGTGGCACCGTCGCGCTCATGCTGCGCGCCGATGTCCCCATGGCACTGCTGTGGGGCCGCACCGGCGTCATGCTCTACAACGACCCGTACATCGACATCGCCCACCAGCGGCACCCGGTGTGCCTGGGCGTCTCGGTCTTCGACGCGTGGCCCGAGGTGGCGGGCTTCAATCAACGCGTGATCGAACACTGCCTGGCCGGCCGCACCCTGCGCTACACCGACCAGGAGTTCACCTTCCTGCGCCGCGGCACGCCCGAGCAGGTGTGGCTGGACCTGAACTATTCCCCCGTTCCCGATGAGGACGGCGAACCGGCAGGGGTGCTGGTGCTCCTCACCGAAACCACCGAACGCGTGCGAGCCGACCAGCAGGCGCAGAACGAGCGCGAACGCCTGCGCCATATGTTCGCGCAGGCACCGGGCTTCATGTGCCTGCTCTCCGGGCCCGAGCACGTGTTCGCGCAGGCCAACACCGCCTACATCCAGCTCGTGGGCGGCCGTGATGTGATCGGCCAGCGGGTGCGCGACGCGCTGCCCGAACTGGCCGGCCAGGGCTTCCTGGAGGCGCTGGACACGGTCTACACCACCGGCGCGCCAATCCACGGCGAAGGCCGCCCCGCCCTGCTGCAGCGCGAGCCCGGCGGGCCGCTGGAAACGCGGTACGTGGACTTCGTGTTCCAGCCCATGCGCAACGACGACGGTTCGGTGGTGGGCATCTTCGTGCAGGGCTCAGACGTCACCGAGCGCCACAGCGCGCAAGAGGGCTTGCGCCTGAGCGAAACGCGGCTGCGCAGCCTGGTGCAGGCGATGCCGCACCCGGTCTGGAACGCCGGCGCCGATGACCAGGTGTTCTGGGTCAACGACCGCATGGCCCAGGCCACGGGTCTGGCGGCGGAGCAGCTGCTGGGCGAAGGCTGGGCCGCCATCGTCCACCCGGACGACCTGCCCGCCGTGCAAGAGAGCTGGGCCCAGTCCCGCGCCCACGGAACAACGCAGGAAATCGAATGGCGCATGCGCTGCGCCGACGGCAGCTACCGCTGGCACCTGGCACGCTCGGTGCCGGTGCGGGGGGAAGACGGGCAGGTGCTGAACTGGGTCGGCACCCACACCGACATCGACGACCAGAAGTCCGCCGCGCACATGCTTGGCAACCTGAACCAGCTGCTGGAGCAGCAGCTGGCCGAGCGCACCGCCGACCGCGACCGCATGTGGCAGCTATCCACCGACGTGATGGTGGTCACCGACCTGGGCGGCCACGTGCTGTCGGCCAACCCGGCCTTCACCCGGGTGCTGGGCTGGACCTCCTGCGAACTGCTCGGCCGCGAGCTGTGCTCCCTCCAACACCCTGACGACGCCCAGCGCAGCCTCGAGCTGTGGAACGCGCCCAACCCCTGCCCCACCACGCTGCGCTGGGAGAGCCGCTACCGCCACAGCGACGGCAGCTACCGCACGCTGGAATGGGTGGCCGTGCGCGATGCCCACTACATGCACGGCGTGGGCCGTGACGTGACGGCCGACCGGGCCGCCGCGGCCACGCTGCGCCGCACCGAGGCAGCGCTGTACCAGGCGCAGAAGATGGAAACCGTGGGCCAGCTTACCGGTGGCGTGGCACACGACTTCAACAACCTGCTGCAGGTCATCTCCGGCAATCTGCAACTGCTGTCGCGCGTGGCGAAGCTCGACGATCGCTCCAGCAAGTTCGTGTCGAACGCGCTGTCGGGGGTGCAGCGCGGGGCCAAGCTGGCCAGCCAGCTGCTCGCCTTCGCCCGCCGCCAGCCGCTGGAGCCGCGCGCCGTCCACCTCGGCCGTTTCATTGCCGGCATGGAAGAGATGCTGGGCCGCACCCTGGGCGAGGCGGTGGAGATTTCGACCGCCAGTGCCCCCGATCTGTGGCATTGCGCCGTCGACCCGAACCAGGCCGAAAACGCCGTGCTCAACCTGGTGCTGAACGCGCGCGACGCCATGCCCCAGGGCATGGGCCGCATCACGCTCACGGCTGCCAATGCGCACCTGGACGAGGCGGCCGTGCGCGCGCACCCGGAGCTGCAGGCCGGCCCCTATGTGATGCTGTCCGTGGAAGACAACGGCAGCGGCATGGCGCCCGACGTGCTCGCCAAGGTGTTCGAACCCTTCTTCTCCACCAAGCCAGACGGCAAGGGCACGGGCCTGGGCCTGTCCATGGTCTACGGCTTCGTGGCGCAGTCGGGCGGCCACATCGCCATCGACAGCGTGGAGGGCCAGGGCACGACCGTGCGCCTGTACCTGCCATGCACCGACGCACCGCCCGAGGAACCGGCCCCGCTGCCCGTGCCCGACGACACGCTGGGCACCGGCACCATCCTTGTGGCCGAAGACGACGAGGCCGTGCGCCAGGCCGTGGTGGAGATGCTGTCGCACATGGGCTACCGGGTGCTGCAGGCCCGCGACGCGGCCTCGGCGTTGGCCATCGTGGAGGCCGGCGAGTCCATCGACCTGCTGTTCACCGATGTGGTCATGCCCGGACCGCTGCGCAGCCCCGAACTCGCCCGCCGCGCCCGCGAGCGGCTGCCCGGCCTGGCCGTGTTGTTTACCTCGGGCTACACCCGCCAGGCCATCGAACACGACGGTCGACTGGACGCCGGCGTGGAGCTGCTCAGCAAGCCCTACACCGAAGAGGCCCTGCGCCAGCGAGTCCGCACCGTGCTCGCCCAGCAACGCGCGATGCCGCCGCAATCGGCCTGACGGCAAGGCCGCCGGCGCCCGTGCCGGCCCAGCGCTGCACAGGCGCGCTGGCCGTTACTTCAGCTTGCCCGTGGACAGATCCATGATCATGCGCGTGGCCAGGTACAGGCGCGGCACGATGGTGTTGATCTGCACGTACTCCGCATCGTTGGAATGCGCGCCATAGCCCGACAGGCCCATGCCCTCCACCACGGCGCCCTTGGTCTTCAGCGCCGCAAAGGCCGCGTCGGTGCCGCCCCCCGTGGCCTTTTCCACCACGTTCAGCGACATGCCCAGCTCTTGGTAGATGGTCTTGCCGTAGCCGGCGATGCGGCGGGAGGCGTCGGTCGCTTCCAGCGGCGGGCGGCGCACCTCGAACTTCAGGCTCACCTTGGCGCCGGGCACCACGGTGGTCTTGATCTTTTCCTGCAGTGTCTTCTCCAGGCCGTCGAAGTCAGCGACCTTGAGCGCGCGCGCGTCGGCCTGGGCCGTGGCTTCGGCGGGGATCACATTGCGGTTGGTGCCGGCCTTGGAGACCGTCCAGTTCAGCTTGAGGCCCTGATCGGGCTTGGACAGGTCCTTCATCTGCACCAGCTGGTGCGACAGCTCGTACAGCGCATTCACGCCGTCTTCGGGCTTGGCGCCCGCGTGCGACGACTTGCCCTGCACCGTGAGGTAGGCCGAGCCGATCCCGCTGGTGGCCAGGCGCAGCGTGCCATCGGTGCCGCCGCCCTCGAAGGAAAACACGGCATCCTGGTCGGCCGCCACGCGGGTAATGGTGCTGCGCCAGCCGGGCGAGCTGATTTCCTCGTCGCCGTTGATGAGCACCGTGAGCGTGCCGTAGTCCTTGAACTTCAGCTGCTGCAGCATGGCCACGGTGTGCAGGATCAAAGCAACGCCCTGCTTGTCGTCGGCAATGCCCAGCCCGTAGGCCTTGTCACCGTCGATGCGGAAGGGCTGGTCCTTCAGCATGCCCTTGAGGTAGACCGTGTCCATGTGGGCGATCAGCATGATCTTCTTGCTGCCCGTGCCCTTGAACACGGCCTGTACGGCCGGGCCCACCTTCTCGGGCGTGTCGTCCAGCTTGTAGATGTCGGAGGTCTGCAGCACCTCAGCCGTGCCGCCCAGTTGCTTGAGCTGGCTGGCGATGCGCTCGGCGATCTGGTTCAGGCCCTCGATGTCCTTGCTGCCCGATTCGATATGCACGAGGTCGCGCAAGGTGTCCAGCAGCGGCTGCTGCTGCTTCTGGGCCAGGGCGTGCACGTCCGCAACCGGGGCCGACTGCGCCATGCCGGCCAGCAGCGCCAGCGCCAGCGAGACCACCAGCGGGCGGACGAACGAAGGGAGGGAAGTGGTGGTGTGCATGGGCGGCGGTCCTTTGGAGGGGAAAAGCGTTGAGTATGGCTAGCTGCAACGACTATTGCAGCCAGGCAAGCCAATCGCAATATCTATGCCAAAAACGTCTCCCACCCAAGTTCTATAAGCGCAGCTACACATTCGATAGCGCATGCCGTCACGCACGTGTCAAACCGGTGCGAGCGAACACAGCAGCGGACGTACCGGCCCTGCACCTTGCTGCGCCGTTCGACGCGTCCCACGCCCCACGTCGGAAAACGCTGACGCCGCCGCAGGCCCACGGACTGCCAACCATCCAGGGGCGCCCTCGAACAATGCACCCATCCGTTTGAATTGGTTCACACGGTGGAATTCACAACGAGTCACAACGAACAAAGGAACTCACCATGTCGATCTCCCTGCTGCTGCTCATCATCCTGATCCTGATCCTGATCGGCGTGCTGCCCACCTGGGGCCACAGCCGCTCGTGGGGCTACGGTCCCAGCGGCGGTATCGGCCTGGTGGTGGTGATCCTGCTGATCCTGCTGCTGATGGGACGGATCTGACCCTGACCGGGTGGCGCCACCACGGCGCTCGCCCGGTCCGATGTACCCAAGCAAAACGGCGCCGTCGGCGCCGTTTTTGCGTGCGGGGATAGCCTTAAGCGGTAGGCCATTCACAGGATGCAATGTGTCCCCGGCTCAGGCCACCCGGCGGGTGTGTGCGTCGGCAAAAGCGGTGGTGAACTGCGCAAACTCCTGCGCGCTGACCTCGCCATTGGCATCGCCCGGGCGGTCCATCAGCCGCATCAGCGCCTGAGAGAAATCGGTCTGCCCCTGGCTGCCCCGCGTCTGGGCCAACCCCTTCAAGAACTCCGCCTGCGTGATCGTGCCGTCCTGGTTGGCGTCGAAGCCGGCAGTCAGCGCGGCCTTCTCTTCCTCGGACGCGCCGAAGCCGGCCAGCAGCTCCTGGAAATCTTCCTTGGACACCGCGGCCGCGTTGGCGTCCCATGCGGCACCGCCCTCGGTGCGGGCCGGCCCGACAAACGGCGTCTTGGTCAGCGAGCCCTGCAGCGGGCGTGACGCCACGGCGATGCCCCGGTCCGCAAAACCGGCGATGGTGGCCGCATCCTTGCTGAGGGTGAGCACCGCGGACGGGCCGGCCTCGGCGGCATCACCCGCACCGCGCGCACTGGCAGACGGGGATTTGGCGTTGCCCGAGGACACGTTGTTGAAGACGGTCGAGGCCAGCGTCAGCAGGCCGGAAACGAGAGGGGTCATGGCAGCAGCACTCCTGCATCGGAGCAACCCCGCGGCCGCCTGCACCACGCAGGCACGGACCGGGCTCACCCCGTCGCCAAGGGTAGTAGGAGCCGCCAGCGCTCAGTGGCCGGAAAAGCCGCCGCTTCACCGGTCTGATCCACGGACCGGTGGTCGGTCGCCTGTCGCAAAGCGGCGTGGGCACCGAACGACCGGGCGGAGCCGCTGTGCCGCCCGTTCACGCCAACCGATCAGGCCGCCACATCCAGCGCCTGGGCTGCCACCAAGGTCACCCGGGGCCCGAAGCTGGAGATGTTGGGCAGCGTGGCGTTGTGGTGCGCAATCACCTGCTGCGGCGTGATGGCTGCATTGCCGGCCGAGGTGTGGGCATCCGCCACGAGCGTGACCGGGTAGCCCAGCGCCAGCGCCTTGCGCACGGTGGTGTCCACGCAGAACTCGGTGTGCATGCCGCACACCACCAACTGGGTCACTCCGTTCGCCAGCAGCTGGTCTTGCAGGTCGGTACGCAGGAAGGAGTCCGGCGTGGTCTTGCGCACGCGCAGATCGGAGGCTTCGATCTGCAGCCCCTGGGCCAGCTGCCAGTCCGCCGAACCGTGCTCAAGGTAGCCCGGCTCCTCAGACTCATGCTGGATGAAGACGACCGGCCGCCCCGCGGCCCGCGCCTTGGCCGTCACCCCGTTGATGCGCTCGATGGTGCCAGCGCAGTCGTGCGCGGCATCCGGGCCTTCGCACAGGCCCTGCTGCATGTCGATCACGAGGATGGCCGTGTTGCCCGCCGTGGGGGCGTCAGCCGCGGGAGTGGGAGGTATGGTCGTCGAAGTCATGGAAGGCATTGCACCATGAAACCCGCCATCCTCTAGCGCGCCCCACCCGCGGTGGCCTCAACGCTCCACCGGCAGCGCCGCAGCAGCATGAGGTGCCTCACCTGCCGGCGCACCGCCCTGCCCCCGCCGGCGCACGAACTGGTAGGCCACGGCCAGCAGCACGAACCACAGCGGCGTGACGATCAGCGCCTGCCGCGTGTCGGCCTCCAGCGCCAGCAGGCCCAGGATGAAGACGAAGAACACCAGGCACGCACCGCACATGAACACGCCGCCCGGCATCTTGTACTGGGACGCCGCATGCAGCGCCGCGCGCTGGCGGCGGTAGCTGATGTACGACAGCAGGATCAGCGACCACACGAACATGAAGAGGATGGCGGACACGGTGGTCACCAGCGTGAACGCCTCGACCAGATCCGGCACCACCCACATCAGGAAGGCGCCCGCCAGCAGACAGATGCACGAGAACAGCAACCCGCGCGACGGCACGCTGCTCGCCGACAGGCGGCCGAACGACTTCGGCGCATCGCCCTTGAGCGCCAGCCCGAACAGCATGCGGCTGGTGGAAAACACCCCACTGTTGGCCGACGAGGCAGCCGACGTCAGCACCACGAAATTGATCACGCCCGCAGCCGCCGGCAAACCGGCCAGCACGAACAGTTCGACGAACGGGCTCTTGCCCGGCACCACATCACGCCACGGCGTGACGGCCATGATGGCGATCAGCGCCAGCACGTAGAACACGATGATGCGCACGGGGATGGAGTTGATGGCGCGCGGCAGCGTGCGCTCCGGGTCCTTCGCCTCGGCCGCCGTGGTGCCCACCAGCTCGATGCCCACGAAGGCGAACACCGCGATCTGGAACCCCGCGAAAAAGCCCATCACGCCATGCGGAAACATGCCGCCGTCATTCCACAGATTCGCCAGGCTGGCCGTGCGGCCTGCAGGCGACTGGAACGCCGTGCCCACCATGTACAGGCCGGTACCCACCAACGCCACGATGGCCACGATCTTGATCATGGCAAACCAGAACTCGATCTCGCCAAACAGCTTCACCGTCAGCAGGTTGAGCGACAGCAGCAGCCCGACACAGCCCAGCGCCGGCGCCCACTGCGGCAACGTCGGGAACCAGAACTGCGTATAGGCCGATATCGCGATCACATCGGCGATGCCGGTGACGATCCAGCAGAACCAGTACGTCCACCCCGTGAAGAACCCCGCCCACGGCCCCAGCAGATCGGCCGAGAAGTCGATGAACGACTTGTATTGCAGGTTGGACAGCAGCAGCTCGCCCATGGCCCGCATCACGAAGAACAGCATCACGCCGATGATCGCGTAAACGAAAACGATGGACGGGCCGGCCAGACTGATGGTCTTGCCCGAACCCATGAACAGGCCCGTGCCGATAGCACCTCCGATGGCGATGAGCTGGATATGGCGGTTGGTGAGATTGCGCTGCAGGTCGTCGGGGGAAGCGACGTGCGAGCCCGGGCCGGATGGCGGGGCTGGGTGGGACATGGGGAGACTCCGTCAGGTCTGGCGAAAAACTAGTAATCCTAGGCTAAAAAATCGCCGAATTTACTTTATGAAAAAATCGAGCCCCAATCATACGACACGTGAAAACCAAAAAATGCGAACTGCGACTATGACATACAGTCATTTCAAATAGTCGGACGGATTTTCAGAAAACTCAACCTCCAGAGAATTAGCTCTTGCCCACATAAATACCGTCGGCACCATCCAAATCAACAAACAAAATACAAACAACACTCCAACACCATCAACATATAACTCACCCCCACAGTCCGAAATTGTGTTAAACACCGCCATAAACAACGCAAATAAAGCAATCTCTATTACAACAATAAAAACGGAATTTGAATGCTCCCGCAGGTGAGTATAGGTATCACGAACATCTCTGGCGCCCTTCATTCTACGGGCTTTAAAAATTTTCGCATAAAACGCAAAGAAAGCCTCTCTTTCATGCAGCAATCTATACAAAACAAAATATTGCCCAATGAGTATCCAAAAAACCGGCAAAGAAAGGACCCACCACTGCCGACTTGTTTCACTCAATCCTGCACCAAAGAAATCGAAGACGCGACCCAAAAATCCCCAAAAAAATAGACACCAAATGACAATAAATAAGAGAAAAGCGAAACGAGGGTGCGTCTTATCAACCGGCTTATCGTTCTTTATCAAAGTCAAAAACATTGAAAATGTCGATGCCGCTATTGCAATTCGCTCCAGCACCGGATTCCTACCCAACCTGTCTACGCCAATCGCCAACATAAAAATGCACAACACAATCCATGCAAACCAAAAATGACGCGAATGCCCATCAAACCATCCTCGACGATACCGTCCGGCGTGCAATACAGTTATTGGTGTGCTTGCTATATAACAAAAACCCAAACCCAAAATTGCTACAAGCAAAACAATGGAGCTCCAGTCCGGCTTAATCGATGTAAGTCCAGGTCCCGACAGATAGCCCAATAAGCGTCCAATAATTTCGAGCTTTACCCCAACAAAAAGAACACAAGAACACCCGACGATAAAACCCAAAAAATACCTCACCAAATAGGACTCCCACCATCGAGTGCTTGGTATTTCCGCGGAATCACTTTTCACAGCGCCGTTCACAATATTTATTGATCTAAATTTTTTCATTTCAACCAAAGAAACATATAGGAAATTCGAATGGCAAAAAACGAAACAGCAGAACTCGTTCAGTGCGCAACAGATGCTTACACAAATACCTTACGCCAATCTTGTAGTGCCATGCTCAGTAAGTAAATCCTGTTTTTAAGAATTCCCACACCGCCTGCATCCGCGCTTGGTGCTTTGCCTCCCCCGGCATGCTCATCCAGAACGTGCGCGTGAAGTTCGCCTCTTCCGGCAACACCCGCGCCAGCTCCGGGTCCCGGTCCGCGAGAAACGCCGGCAACACCGCCAGCCCAGCCCCTGCCCGCACCGCCTCGTACTGCGCCGTGATACTGGTGCTGCGAAAGGCAAACCGCTCTGGCGGGTGCAAGGCATCCAGAAACTGCAGCTCCTTGGTGAACAGCAGATCGTCCACATAGCTCACGAAGGCGTGGTGACGCAAATCATCCCGCGTGCGGATCAGGGGGCGGCGGGCCAGGTACTCGCGCTGGCCGTAGAGGTGCAGCGTGTAGTCGGTCAGCTTGGTGACGATGACGGAGCCGCGCGTGGGCCGCTCCAGCGAGATGACGATGTCGGCCTCGCGGCGGCTCAGGTGCAGCATGCGCGGCAGGGCCAACAGGTCGATGGTGAGGCCGGAGTGTTTTTGCGTGAACTGGGCCAGGTGGGGGGCGAGGATGAGCGTGCCGAAGCCTTCCGTGGCGCCCACGCGCACCACGCCCGTCGGGCCGCCGCTGGCATCGGGCACCGCGCGCTCCACGCCGAGCACGGCGGTCTCCATGGCTTCTACCGCCGGCAGCAACTGACGACCGGCTTCGGTCAGGCGGTGGCCGCCGGCCTCGCGGGCAAAAAGAGCGGCGCCCATCTGCTTTTCCAGCGCCTGGATGCGGCGCGCGACCGTGGTGTGCTCCACGCCCGCGCGGCGCGCGGCGGCGGCCAGCGTGCCGCTGCGGGAGAGTTCGAGGAAGTAGCGCAGGTTGTCCCAGTCCATGGCGTGTTCTCCTTCTTGGCTCATTCATTCAAGCCACTTGCCGTGCAAATTTGCAAAGACTGATTGCATGCGTAGCTATTGCCCCGGCAATTTCGCACGGCTAGTATGCCTTTTAGCCCTGCAAGCCTGCCGGGCCGCAGACATCCATGACCGATGCAGGAGACAAACCCATGAACGCCCCCCAATCCACCGCCGTGCTGGCGCCCACCGTCAAGCTGCTGATCGGCGGCCAGTTCGTCGAATCGAAGACCACGCAGTGGCGCAATGTGGTGAACCCCGCCACGCAGGAGGTGCTGGCCCGCGTGCCCTTCGCCACGCCCGAGGAGATCAATGCGGCCGTGGCCTCGGGCAAGGAGGCGTTCAAGACCTGGAAGAAGACGCCCATCGGCGCGCGCTCGCGCATCTTTCTCAAGTACCAGCAGCTGATCCGCGAGAACATGGCTGAGCTGGCCGCGCTGCTCACGGCCGAACAGGGCAAGACCCTGCCTGACGCCGAGGGAGACGTGTTCCGCGGCCTGGAGGTCGTGGAGCACGCCAGCGCCATCGGCAACCTGCAGTTGGGCGAGCTGGCCAACAACGTGGCCAATGGCGTGGACACATACACGCTGATGCAGCCGCTGGGCGTGTGCGCGGGCATCACGCCCTTCAACTTCCCGGCCATGATTCCGCTGTGGATGTTCCCCATGGCCATCGCCACGGGCAACACCTTCGTGCTCAAGCCCTCCGAGCAGGACCCGATGGTGACCATGCGCCTGTGCGAGCTGGCGCTGGAAGCCGGCGTGCCCGCGGGCGTGCTGAACGTGGTGCACGGCGGTGAGGATGCGGTGAACGCCATTTGCGACCACCCGGATATCAAAGCGATCAGCTTCGTGGGCTCCACCAAGGTGGGCACGCATGTGTACAACCGCGCCAGCCTGAACGGCAAGCGCGTGCAATGCATGATGGGCGCGAAGAACCACGCCATCGTGCTGCCCGACGCCAACAAGGAGCAGACGCTCAACGCCCTGGCGGGCGCGGCCTTCGGTGCCGCCGGCCAGCGCTGCATGGCGCTGTCGGTGGTGGTGCTGGTGGGCGAGGCACAACAGTGGATTCCGGACCTGGTCGCCAAGGCCCAAACGCTCAAGGTGAGCGGCGGTACCGAAAAGGGCACAGACGTGGGCCCGCTGGTCTCCTGCGCTGCCAAGGACCGGGTCGAGGGCCTGATCGAGCGCGGCATTGCCGATGGCGCCACGCTGGAACTGGACGGCCGCAAGCCGCAGGTGGCCGGCTACGAGAACGGCAACTTTGTCGGCCCGACGGTGTTCAGCGGCGTGAAGCCCGGCATGAGCATCTACGAGCAGGAAATCTTCGGCCCCGTGCTGTGCCTCGCGGCGGCGAAAGACATCGACGAGGCCATCGCGTTCATCAACGCCAACCCCAACGGCAACGGCACGGCCATCTTCACGCAGTCGGGCGCGGCGGCGCGCAAGTTCCAGGAAGAGATCGACGTGGGCCAGGTGGGCATCAACGTGCCGATTCCGGTGCCGGTGCCGCTGTTCTCGTTCTCGGGCTCGCGCGCTTCCAAGCTGGGCGACCTGGGGCCCTACGGCAAGCAGGTGGTGCTGTTCTACACGCAGACCAAGACGGTGACGGCGCGCTGGTTCGACGACAGCACGGTCAGCCACGGTGTGAACACGACGATTAGTTTGAAGTGACATCCCCCTGAGCGGCTGCGCCGCTTCCCCCTTCTCTCGCGCTGACGCGCGGGAAGGGGGACGTAGCCAGCGCGGCGGGGCGGCCCTTGCGCGGCTGCCGCTGGCTTTGGGCCGCGCCAGTAGCGCCGGGCAGTGGTACAAGCGAAGGATGGATATTTCCAATACCCCCAAGCGATGGGTGCTGATGGCAACCGCGACCACCGCCCTGCTCTGCAACGCAAGCGTCCACGCCCAGGCCGGCGCGGCCTGCAAGCCCGACGGCACGGTGGCCGAAACCAATGCCTGCGCGGTGCAGACCTTCCAGAAGACGGACACGGACATCTCCATCCTCTACGGCGACGTGATGCGTGCCCTGTCGGCCCACGAACGGCCGCAGCTGCGGCAGGAGCAGGCCGCCTGGCAGCGCGAGCGGATCATGCTGTGCAAGCAGAGCACGCAGGCCACCGAATCGGCGCCCGAGTGGCCGCGCCTGTACCACGCCTGCCTGACGGCAGAGACCGAGGCACGGCGCAAGGGCCTGATGCGCTGGCTGACGCTGGACCATCCGTCGGCCAGGCCCTGAACCGCGCACCGGCTACCCACAACAACGAGATGGAGACGATCCATGGACTTTGAGCTGACCGAAGAGCAACGCGCCTTTGCCGAGACGGCCCGCGACTTCGCCCGCGCCGAGCTGGCGCCGCACGCCGCCGAGTGGGATGCAGAGGGCATCTTCCCGCGCGAGGCCATCGGCAAGGCGGGCGAGCTGGGCTTTTGCGGCCTGTACGCGCCCGAGAACGCCGGCGGCCTGGCCCTGCCCCGGCTCGACGCCACGCTGGTCTTCGAGGAGATGGCGGCCATCGACCCCTCCACCACCGCCTTCATCACCATCCACAACATGGCGACGTGGATGCTGGGCACCTGGGCCACCGATGCGGTGCGTGACCACTGGGGTCCCCTGCTGACCAGCGGCGAGAAGCTCGCCAGCTACTGCCTGACGGAGCCGGGCGCGGGCTCGGACGCGGCCTCGCTCAAGACGCGGGCCGAGCGGGTGGGGCATGAGTACGTCATCAACGGTGCCAAGGCCTTCATCAGCGGTGCGGGCAGCACCGACGTGCTGGTGCTCATGGCCCGCACGGGCGCGGCCGATTCCGGTGCGGGCGGCATCAGCGCCTTCGCCGTGCCGGCGGATGCGCAAGGCATCCAGTACGGCAAGAAGGAAGCCAAGATGGGCTGGAACAGCCAGCCCACGCGCACCATCAGCTTCGACAACGTGCGCATCCCGGCCGACCACCTGCTGGGGCGCGAGGGCGAAGGCTTCAAGATCGCCATGAAAGGCCTGGACGGCGGGCGCATCAACATCGCCACCTGCTCGGTAGGCGCGGCCCAGGGCGCGCTGAACGCTGCGCAGCAGTACATGCAGGACCGCAAGCAGTTCGGCAAGGCCATCGCCAGCTTCCAGGCGCTGCAGTTCAAGCTGGCCGACATGGCGACCGAGCTGGTCGCCGCGCGCCAGATGGTGCGGCTGGCCGCCAGCAAACTCGACGCCGGCGCGCGCGACGCCTCCACGTACTGCGCCATGGCGAAGCGCTTCGCCACCGATGCAGGCTTCAACGTGGTGAACGAGGCGCTGCAGCTGCACGGCGGCTACGGCTATATCCGCGAATACCCGCTGGAGCGCCTGCTGCGCGACGCCCGCGTGCACCAGATCCTGGAGGGCACGAACGAGATCATGCGTGTCATCATCGCCCGGCGCATGCTGGACGGCGACGCGCCGGAAGCCATTCGCTGAGACAAATTACTACTCTTTGATAGCTATCTGCGCTTGATACATAAGCGCCAGAGTCTGATTTCATTCAAACCCATGGCCGCCGCCCCGCTGCACACCACCGTCCTGGCCGTCCACCGCGACGCCGCGCACCAGTTCTCCAAGGAGACGGTGCCGGCCATCGTGCTGGAGGCCGGTCTGGGTGTGGCGGGCGATGCCCACCACGGCCGCACCGTGCAGCACCGCTCGCGCGCCAAGGTGGACCCGCACCAGCCCAACCTGCGGCAGGTGCACCTCATCACCGCATCGCTGCTGAGCCACCTCGTGGACCAGGGCTTCGTCGTGGCGGCGGGCGAGCTGGGCGAGAACATCACGCTGCAGTCCGCCCCCGGGCTCCAGTGGGAGGAACTGATCGCCCTGCCCGTGGGCACGCAACTGCACTTTGCGCAAGGCGCAGTGGTCGAGCTGACCGGCCTGCGCAATCCCTGCAGCCAGATCGACCGCTTCCAGCGCGGGCTGATGGCCGCCATGCTGGACAAGGACGCGGCCGGCAACGTCGTCCGCAAGACGGGCGTGATGGGCATCGTGCTGGCGGGCGGCACCGTGGCCGGCGGCGATACCGTTCAGGTCGTGCTGCCCGCTCTGCCCCACCGGCCCATGGAGCGCGTGTAGCGATGCCGGCCCGCCCGCTCTCCGACGAGACGCTGCACCTCATCGACGCCGTGCGCGACGGGCTGGCGCAGCGCTGCGGCGCGGCGGCGCTGGAAGAGCGCACGCTGTTCGGCTGCTGGGCCTTCTTCGTTCAAGGCAAGCTGTGCATCGGCGTGAAGGGCGAGGACCTGCTGGTGCGCCTGCCGCCCGAACGGCACGGCGAATTCCAGGAGATGCAGAACACGCGCGAGCTGTCGCCCGGCGGCGGCATGCAGGGCTACTTCTGGGTCGAGCCGCACGGCTATGCGCGCAGCGCGCAGTGGGCGTTCTGGCTGGACGAGGCTGTGGCGTACAACCCGCGCGCCAAGGCCAGCCCCAAGCGCCGGCCGGCGGGCACGGCCCCCGCCGCAGCCGGCGCTACGCCACGCAAGGCGACGGGCAGCGTCCGCCAGAAGAAGCCGTCCGCACTACCCACGGGCCCGCGCCGCCACAGCATTTTCGAGGCCGACGACTGAGCGCCCCGCAGCCGGCCCCACGCTTGCCCATCTATCTACACCATGCCTCTTCGCACCGTCCGCCTCGGCAGCCTGCACGCAGCGGGCGAAGGCGCGCGCATCGGCACGGTGCGGCGCACAGGTGCGGGCGCCAGCTGCTGTAGTTCAAACCATTTCGGCCTGCAGCGCTTGATCTACCTGCGCAGGCTGCTATCAAGAACATAAGCACCACCCTCCAAGCAACCATTTACCCACCAAAAGGAGACAACACATGAAGATCGCATTCATCGGCCTGGGCAACATGGGCGGCCCCATGGCCATCAACCTGCACAAGGCCGGCCACGACGTCAGCGCGTTCGACCTGTCCAAGCCCGCCTGCGAGAAGGTCGCGGCCGACGGCGTGCGCATCGCGGCCGACGCGGCCAGCTGCGTCAGCGGCGCCGAGGTCGTCGTCAGCATGCTGCCCGCCAGCCCGCATGTGGAGGCGCTATTTCTGGGCAACGGCCAGCAGCCCGGCCTGCTGCCGCTGCTGGCGGCCGGCACGCTGGTCATCGACTGCTCGACCATCGCCGCAGCCACCTCGCGCAAGGTGGCCGAGGCGGCGAAGGCGCGCGGTATCGCCTTCATCGACGCGCCGGTCTCCGGCGGCACGGGCGGCGCCATTGCCGGCACGCTGACTTTCATGGTGGGCGCCGAAGCTGCCGACCTGGAACGCGCCCGCCCGTTGCTCGAAAAGATGGGCGCCAACATCTTCCACGCCGGCAGCGTGGGCGCCGGCCAGACGGCCAAGATCTGCAACAACATGCTGCTGGGCATTCTGATGGCCGGCACCAGCGAGGCCATCGCCCTGGGCGTGGCCAACGGGCTGGATCCGAAGGTTCTCAGCGAGATCATGCGCCGCAGCTCCGGCGGCAACTGGGCGCTGGAGAAGTACAACCCCTGGCCCGGCGTGATGGAAGCGGCACCGGCCAGCAAGCAGTACGCCGGCGGGTTCGGAACCGACCTGATGCTCAAGGACCTGGGCCTGGCCCAGGAGAACGCCATGGCCGTGAAGGCGTCCACGCCGCTGGGCGGGCTGGCGCGCAACCTGTACGCATCGCACAGCCTGGCCGGGCACGGGGCGCTGGATTTCTCCAGCATCCTGTTCTCGGTGCAGAAGAAGAGCTAGGGACTGTTCACACTAGTTGTGCCAGATGCGTTGCGATGCCCATGGGCATCGCAACCCGAAGGGAAGGCCTCCCGAAGCCCGGTATTTGCCGTCCTGCAACGGGTCGGAACAAGGCCGCCCGGGAACAAGCCGGGCGCAGGCTCTTCAAGGCAGATAGCCGTCCAGCAGTTGCTGCACGGCATCCGCCTGCAGGACGTCCCGCCGCCGCTTGAGCGGATCGCGGTCTCTCTGCGTAGCCATCCAGCGTTTGAACTGGACAAACGTGGCGGGGTCGACAGTGTTCATGCGCGCCATGCTGCCATTGGTCGCCACGACGATGGCCGAAAAGCCCGGAGAGTCGAGCAACACGCTGGCGCGGCGGGCCTGGGCGACCCAGAAGTCTTCATCGTCCTCGCTCAGCTTGATGGGATGCGGGTCATCCGCTGTACGTTCGCGGCGGATGATGTCTACTTCAAAGCCGTCGCTGTTGACGGCGGTGTATTGCTGGCTTCTGCGAATGCGGAAACTGCGATCCACCTTCTTGAGAACACCCAGCATGGAGCTGTCGACACGCGCCAGTTGGGTGGCGAACTGGATCCGCTTGCGCGTGTCCCACAGCAGGTCGATATCGCGGGTGGCCAGTGCGTCCGAGTCCAGCCGCACGCCCGCTGCCGCCTCGTACGCATACAGCGCGTGCGTGCCGACCACGCGAAAGTGGGGGCTGAGCCGGGTGTCCGACAGGCGCGCCAGAAGGCTGGTCACCAATGGATCGACCCGGCCCACGCGCAGCGCCCGGTTCAACCGCCGGTGCTGTTCCAATGCGGCCTTGAGGCCTGCCATACGCTCCGCGCTGTCCTTCTTGCGTTGCATGAAACGCTCGTAGATGGCTTCGTTTTCGGGGCTGATCGCACCCAGACTGGTTTCGCCCCCCGAAGACGTGGTGCGGACAAGATAGCGGGTTTCCGGCGACGATGCCGGCCCTGCATGCCAGTACATGCCGCCACGCAGTTGCGCAGCCTCCTGCTGGGCCTCTTCCCAGGCCTCAAAGGTGGCGACGGCATCGATGTACTGCCGCGCGGCAGCGGCATTCAGATCCTGCATTTCGGTATTTTCTACACTAATTTGAATTTATACCGAAAATCCAATTGAAACAATGACTTAATTTGACCATAGATGCGCATCCGCGCCCTTATCGCGGATGCAGCACCATCCTGTCGCTCTTGATCTCAACGTCGAAGTGCCGCAGGAAGTTCTGGCCCAGCAGCGCGTCACCGTCCTCGTCGCCGGTGTAGCCGGTGCCCACGCGCAGGCCGGAGACCACCAGTGAGCGCACGGCCACCGAGTCGGCCGTGGTGACCCAGCCCTCGCGCGTGCCGTTGGCCGTGCGGAACGTGGTGCGCTCGCCGCCCGACAGGCCGGCCTTGCGGGCCAGCGCGTCGGTCACGCTGACCAGGCTGGCGCCCGTGTCCACCAGGAAGTTCACCGGCTGGCCGTTGATGCTGCCGGACACGCGGAAGTGCCCGTCGCGGTGGCGCGGAATGACCAGCGCGCCATCGGCCTGCACCTGGCTGGCGGCAGGCCGCTGCCAGTGCTGCATGGCCAGGTAGAGCGCGCCCATCACCACCAGCCAGAAGGCCAGGATGCCCAGCGTGCCTGTGCGAGCGAAAGCGCGGGTGCGACTCGCACCGGCCTCTTGCGCGTCTTCCACCTCGGCGGCGCGTGGGGGCGGCTTGCGCCAGCGATCGGGAAGATTGCTCATAGGGTGCGGATGGATGAATGAGAGGGCGGGCGGGGCCGCGGGCCTCAGGAGTATGGCAAAGGTGGCACGCCGCTCTGCGTAGGAGGCCGGCGTTCCCTGCCCGCGGGTGATCGGCTGACAGCGCGGCCCATGCGGTTGCGATACTCTGCGCCCCCATGCTCCAGACCACCACCAGCGCCCCGGCGGCGCCTGCCGCCTGCGTGCGGCCCCAGCCCCCCGCGCCGCGCGCCCACCGCAATCCCCTCCGCCCCCCGTTCCGTGCCGCGCTGGTCTACGGCTGCGCCCTGGCGGCGGCCGGTGCCACCGCTTTTCCCGCCGCCGCACAAAGCGACGACGCCGCCACGGTGACGACCACAGCCGCCGCATCCAGCGGCGGCGCCCTGCCCGCCGTGCAGGTGCAGGGCAGCGCCGAAGCGCAGCGCCGCTTCGACGCCGCCGCCAGCCACACCAGCGTGGCGGTGGATGGCTTCACCGCGCCCACGCCGCTCGTCAATCTGTCGGAACTGCTGGCGGGCCAGGCCGGCGTGGTGGCGCTGGACCGGGGCAACTACGCGCAGGATCTGCAGATCGCCGTGCGCGGCTTCGGAGCGCGTTCCACCTTCGGCGTGCGCGGCGTGCGCATCCTGGTGGACGGCATCCCCGCCACCATGCCCGACGGCCAGGGCCAGGCCGCCACCGCACAGCTGCAGTCCGCCGCGCAGGTGGACGTGCTGCGCGGCCCGCTGGCGCAGCTCTACGGCAACGCCGCCGGCGGCGTGTTGCAGGTGACGACGCGCGAGCCGCGCGAAGGCACGGGCGGGCTGAGCGGCGCCCAGGTGGGCGTGGCCGCGGGCTCGTCCGGCCAGCGGCTGCTGGATGCCTCGCTCGACTTCGGGGACCGCACGCTGGGCGGGCTGATCGATGTGTCGCAGTTCGAGACCGACGGCTGGCGCGACCACAGTGCTGCGCGGCGGGTGCACCTCAACGGCAAGCTGGTGGCCCGCCCCAGCGCGGACACGAAGATTACCGCGCTGGTGAACCTGTACGACCAGCCCAAGGCGCAGGACCCACTGGGCCTGAATCGTGCCCAGTTCAACGCCAACCCGCGCCAGGCCGCCAGCGTGGCCGATACCTTCGACACGCGCAAGTCCGTGGCGCAGAACCAAGTGGGCGTCGTGCTGGAGCACCAGTTCAACCCGGCCGACAGCGTGCGAGTGCGCGCCTATGGCGGCACGCGTGACCTGCGCCAGTACCTGTCTTTCAGCGGCGCCGCGGTCAACAGCGCCGGCGGCGTGGTCGACCTGGACCGCGACTACTACGGCCTGGGCCTGGCCTGGACGCACGCCACGCGCATGCCCTCGGGCCTGCCGCTGACCTGGACGGTGGGCCTCGACGCCGACCGCTTGGCCGAGCGGCGCCAGGGCCTGGTCAACAACAACGGCACGGCGGGCGACCTGCGCCGCAACGAGCGCGACCAGGCCGGCAACACCGACCTGTTCGCCCAGGTGGACGCCTGGATCGCCCCCACCCTGCGCGCCGTGGCCGGCCTGCGCGCCAGCCGCGTGCGCGCCGAGGTGGACGACCGCTACATCACCGCCGCCAACCCCGACGACAGCGGCAGTCGCAGCTGGCGCCAGACCAGTCCGGCACTGGGCCTCGTCTGGGCCGCGACCGAGCAATTGAACCTGTACGCCAACGTGGGCCGCGGATTCGAAACGCCCACGCTGGCCGAGATGGCCTACAGCGCCGGCAACACCGGCCCCAACTACGCGCTGGGCGCCTCGCGCAGCTGGCAGTGGGAGCTGGGCGCCAAGTGGCAAGGCACGTGGCAGGGTGTGCCGCAGCGGCTGGACATGGCGTGGTTCGACGCACGCAGCCGCGGCGAGATCGTGCCCGCGGCCACCGTCAACGGACGCACCGTGTTTCAGAACGCCGACAACGTGAGCCGCTGCGGCTTGGAGCTGGCCTGGAGCGCGCAGGCCGGGGCCTGGACGCCGCGCGCCGCCTACACCTATCTGGACGCCTTCTTCGGCAGCGCCTACACCGGTGCCGGCGGCGCACAGGTGCCCGCCGGCAACCGCCTGCCGGGCACGGCCCGCCATGTGGCGCAGCTGGCGCTGGATTACGCCCCCACGGCGGCGTGGCAGCTGGGCGCCAGCGTGGACCTGTCGGGCAAGGTGTTTGCCGACGACCGCAACACCGAGTCCGCCCCTGGCTTTGCCGTGGTGGGCTTGCGCGCGGGCTACACGCTGCGCGGCCCTGCGAGCGGCGGGCAGACAGGCGGCGGCAAGGAAGCGGGGAGCGCCCCGCGCTGGCAGCTGTGGGCGCGGCTCGACAACCTCTTCGACCGGCGCTATGCGGGCTCGCTCATTGTGAACGACGGCAACCAGCGGTTCTTTGAGCCGGCGGCGGGGCGGCGCATCATGGTCGGCCTGCGGGCACAGTTCCTGTAGCCGCCGCAGACTTCGAGCAAAAATGGCCTCCAGCGCTTATGCATCAAGCGCAAGCAGCTACTCAAACCATAGCAAATGATGCGCCGGGTGCCTGCCCGGGCGCGGCCTCGCCCCAGGCCTGGGCCAGAAAGTCCAGCATGCTGCGCAGCGTGGCCGGCAGCCGCTCGCGCGAGGCGTAGAGGCCGTAGATGCCCATGGCGGTGGGCTGCCGTCCCGGCAGCAGCGCCACCAGCTGGCCGGACGCGATGTAGGGCGCGGCCGAGTACACCGGCTGCAGGCTGATGCCGGCGCCCGCCAGCGTGGCGTGCAGCAGCACCACGGACTCGTTGGCGCTCAGGTTGCCGCCCACCGGCACCTCGTCCGCGCCCTGCGCATCGTCAAAGCGCCACAGGCTGCGGCCGAAGTACGAATACGTGAGGCAGTTGTGCACGGCCAGGTCGTGCACGCCCTGCGGCGTGCCGCGCGCGGCCAGGTAGGCGGGCGCGGCGCACACCACCGAGTCGCACCGGCCCAGCGGCCGGGCAATGAGGCCCGGGTCCAGCGCGTTGGTGATGCGGATAGCCAGGTCGATGCGCTCCTCCACCAGGTTCACCGTGCGGTTGCTGATCTGCAGATCGACCGCCGTGTGGGGGTAGCGGCGCAGGTACTGCGCCACCAGGGGCGCCAGGCGGGCCTCGGCCAGCGACTGCGAGCAGGCGATGCGCAGCATGCCCCGCGGCTCGTCGGCCTGGGTGTCCGCCGCGGCGGGCATCTGCCCGGCCAGCGCCAGCAGCTCGCGGCAACGCGCCAGCGTGGCCTCGCCCGCGGCGGTCAGCCCCAGGCGCCGCGTGGTCCGGTGCAGCAGGCGGGCACCCGCCCAGTCCTCCATCTCGGCCAGGTAGCGGGTGACCATGGCGCGCGACATGTCCAGCGCCTCGGCCGCGCCGGCCAGACTGCCCTTGTCCACGATGGTGGCGAAGACCTGCGCGGCGGTGATGCGGTCCATGATTTGTTCGATCCATGCAATTCAACAGGCCGAATTCTGGGGTTTTTTGATCGATCCGTGCAATCTACAGTCGCTCCATCGTTCGAAAACCCCTGGAAAGGTCTGCTGCCATGTTCCGTCGCACCCTGCTGCTGTCCGCCCTCGCCGCCTCGGCGGCCCTGCCTGCCGCACCCGCCTTCGCCGCGGCCCCGCCGCTGCGCCTAGAGGTCTTCAACCCCGGCGCGGCCTCGCTGTTCCCGGTCACCTCGGTGCTGGTCACCGGAAAGCGCGACGCCGTGCTGATCGACGCGCAGTTCCAGCGCAACGACGCCGAGGCGCTGGTGCAGAAGATCCGCGCCAGCGGCAAGCGCCTGACCACCATTTACATCAGCCACAGCGATCCGGACTTCTACTTCGGGCTGGACGTGGTGCATGCGGCCTTCCCGCAGGCCCGCATCGTCGCCACGCCGTCCACGCTGGCGGCCATCCGCGCCTCGCGCGACGGCAAGATTGCGCACTGGGGCCCCATCCTCAAGGCGAACGCGCCGCAGGCGCTGGTCGAGCCCCAGCCCCTGAAGGGTGACCACCTGCTGTTGGAGGGCCAGAAGCTCCAGGTGGTGGGACTGGACGGCCCGACGCCCGCGCGCACCGTGCTGTGGATCCCTTCGATCCGCGCCGTGGTGGGTGGCGTGCCGGTGTCGGCCAACATCCACCTGTGGGTGGCCGACACGCAGACGCCGGCCCAGCGCATGTACTGGCAGCAGACGCTGGACGGCATCGATGCGCTGCAGCCCCGCACGGTGGTGCCCGGCCACTACCTGCCCAACGCCGACGGCAGCCTGCCGCACACGCCGGCCTCCGTGCAGTTCACGCGGGACTACCTGCGCGCCTTCGACGCCGAGGCCGCCCAGGCCGCGGACTCGCGCGCGCTGGTCGCTGCCATGCAGCGCCGCTACCCGCAGTTGGGCGAATCGGCCTCGCTCGACCTGAGCGCCAAGGTCATCAAGGGAGAAATGCAATGGCCGAAGTGATCGCCCTGCCCCACGGCGCCACGTTGCACTACATCCACGACCCGCTGTGCGGATGGTGCTACGCCGCCGCGCCGCTGGTGGAAGCCGCGCGCCACGTGCCCGGCCTGGCGGTGCGCTGGCATGCCGGCGGCATGATGGCCGGCCCCGGGCGGCGCGGCATCACGCCGCAGTGGCGCGACTACGTGATGCCGCACGACCGCCGCATCGCGGCGCTCACGGGCCAGCCCTTCGGCACCGCCTACTTCGACGGCCTGCTGCGCGACACCACGGCGGTCATGGACTCCGAGCCGCCCATCACCGCCATGCTGGCCGCCGAAGCCCTGCACCCCGGCAGCGGCGGGCTGGACATGCTGCACCGGCTGCAGACGGCGCACTACGCGCAGGGCCGCCGCATCGCCGACAGCGACGTGCTGCATGCCCTGGCGGCCGAGGCCGGCTGGGATGCGGCAGCGTTCGCCCTGGCCCTGGCCCAGGCGCAGGGCGAGCCCACGCAGCAGCACATCGCACGCAGCCGCCAATGGCTGCGCACGGTGGGCGGCCAGGGCTTTCCCACGCTGGTGCTGGAAGCGGCCGACGGCACGCTGGAGGTGCAGGACCTCTCGCCTTGGCTCGGTCAGCCTGCGCGGTGGCAGCACCACCTGGCGCAGTGGGTCGCCGAGCAGCGCCGGGAGGCAGCCGCATCCGCACCGGGAGCGACGCCCGCCCTGGTGTGCACGCCTGGCGAAGGCTGCGGGCCCGCGTAGCCGCAGCTGCGGGCCGACGCAAAAAAGCCCGCTGCGCACGGTGGCGGCAGCGGGCAATTCACCTCCGGACAAAACGGGGTGCCGGCGGTAGGCGCCCAGGGCCGATGGCCCCTGCGCCTGTGCCGGCCGGGGCCGGGGCCGGGTCAGTCGACCTTGATGTTGGCCGCCTTGATGACCTGCGCCCACTTCTCCACTTCGGCCTTCTGGAAGGCGGCGATCTGCGCGGTGGTCAGGTCGGCGGGCTCCATGCCGAAGCTCTTCAGGCGGCTTTGCATGTCGGGCTGGGCCAGGATCTTGCGGATCTCGTCGTGCAGGCGCGTGACGATGGGCGCGGGCGTGCCGGCCGGCACGAAGATGGCCTGCCACGACTGCACCTCGAAGTCCTTCAGGCTGGCCACGCCGGACTCGGCCACCGTGGGCACATCGGGCATGGACGACAGGCGCTTGGCCGAAGTGACGGCGATCGCGCGCAGCTTGCCGCTCTGGATGTGCGGGGCCGCCACCACGGTGGTGTCGAACATCATGTCCACTTGGCCGCCGATCACGTCCTGGATGGCCGGGCCGCTGCCCTTGTAGGGCACGTGCGTGAACTTCACCCCCGACTTGTACGACAGCAGCTCCAGCGCCAGATGCTGCGAAGTGCCCGTGCCGGCCGATGCCGACGACAGGCCGCCCTGGCGGCTCTTGGCAGCGGTCAGCACGTCCTGCAGCGTCTTGTAGGGGCTGCTGGCGGCCACCACCAGCACCACGGGGTTGGTGCCGATCAGCGTCACGGGCGCGAAGGACTTGATCGGGTCGTAGCCCAGCTTGGGGTACAGGCTCACGTTGATGGCGTGCGAGCTGATGGTGCCGCCCAGCAGCGTGTAGCCGTCCGGCGCGGCGCGCGAGGCGATCTCAGACCCCACGCTGCCGCCGGCCCCGCCCTTGTTGTCCACCACCACCGTGGTGCCCAGCACCGGCCCGAGCTGCTGGCTGATGAGGCGGCCCAGCGTGTCGGTGGTGCCGCCCGCGGCGAACGGCACCAGGTAGGTAACGGTCTTGCCCGTCGGCCAGGCGCCCTGCGCGGCCGCCGGCAGCGCCCAGAGGGCTCCGGTGGCGGCGAGCACGGCGGTGCCGATGAGGGATCTGCGTTGCATGGTGGATGTCTCCTGAGATGTGAAAGAAAAGAAAAAGAAACAGGGAAAAAGAAATCGGGGTGGCTGCAGGTGCAGGCCGCCAGCCCCGGCTGCGCTCGCAGACGAGCGAGGCCGGGTTGCGGCGCAGCGGACGGCGGGCAGCGGGCTCAGACGGCTCCGCGCACCTCGACGTACAGCGCGTAGATCGAGTGGCTGCTGGCCATGAACAGCCGGTTGTTCTTGGCACCGCCGAAGCACAGGTTGGCGCAGCGTTCGGGCAGGCGGATGTGGCCGATGGCCTTGCCTGCGGGGTTGAATACCATCACGCCGTCCAGGTCGGCGGCGACGGAATCGGCCCCGCCGTTGCTGCCCCAGCCGGCCCAGATGTTGCCGTCTTCATCGATCTTGAAGCCGTCCAGCGCGCCCGTGGTGCTTTCGACCACGACCGTGGGGTTGGCCAGCCCGCCGCGCGCCGTCACGTCGTAGCGCTGCAGCTGGCGGCGGCCTTCGGCGGTGCGGGCCACCAGGTACAGCTGCTTCTCGTCGGGCGTGAAGGCCAGGCCGTTGGGGAAGCGCGCTTCCATCACCCGGTCCAGGCGGCCGTCCGGGTCGATGCGGTACAGCGCGTGCGGAAGCTCGGACTGCGCCTTGTCGCCCTCCCAGTGGCCACCGATGCCGAACGGCGGGTCGGTGAACCAGATCGAGCCGTCCTTCTTGCAGACGATGTCGTTGGGCGAGTTCAGGCGCTTGCCCTCGAAGCGATCGGCCAGCACGGTGATGCTGCCGTCGTACTCGGTGCGGGTGACGCGGCGCGTCAGGTGCTCGCAGGCCAGCAGCCGCCCCTGGCGGTCGCGCGCCAGGCCGTTGGAGAAGTTGGACGGGTTGGGGAACACGCCCGTCTGGCCCGTGGTCTCGTCCCACCGCATGATGCGGTTGTTGGGAATGTCGGACACCAGCAGGTAGCGGCCGTCGGCCACCCACACCGGGCCTTCGGCCCAGCGCAGGCCGGTGGCGATCTGCTCCACGCTGCTGCTGAACAAACGGTACTTGGTGAAGGATGGATCCAGCACCTGCACGGCCGGGTCGGGGTAGCGCTGGTTCGGCTTGAAGTCGAAGGCCTGGGCCTGGGCCACGCCCGTGGCAGTGGCGGCCAGGGCACCGGCCATGAAGCGACGGCGCGAAGCAGCGCCGGCGGGGGTCTGGGGGGCGTCAGCATGGGGCATGAAGGGTCTCCTCTGGTTCATGGATGGGCCACGCGAAGGGCGCGGGCGCACCCGGGTGGCAACGTTGTCAAAATGCGCTGCGCCGGCGGGGCGATGGCGGTCCGCCCCGCTTGGGTCAACGCACGTTCAAGGCAGATCGACGATTTCGACCCAGTTGGGGTTCTTGCCCGCAGGGAAGCGCTGCGGCGTGCCCGGCACGCCCGTGGCGGGATCGATGGGGTGCACGGACACGCTGTGCGACTCCTGGCCCGCGGCGATCAGGAAGCGTCCCGAACTGTCCACGGCGAAGCCGCGCGGCGTCTTCTCGGTGGGCACCTGGGCCAGCAGTTGCAGCTGCCCGCTCGCCGCATCCACGCGGAAGGCCGACAGCGTGCTGGACGTGCGTTCCGACGTGTACAGCGTGCGGCCATCAGGCGACAGGTGCAGGTCTGCCGCCCAGGGCTTGCCGGTGAAGCCGGCAGGCAGCGTGCTCAGCCGCTGCAGATCGCGCAGCGCGCCGCGCGCCGCGTCGTACTCCAGCACGTGCACGCTCGCGTCCAGCTCGTTGAGCAGGTACATGCGGCGCTGGGCCTTGTCCCAGGTGAAGTGGCGCGGGCCGGCCTTGGCGGGCGTGATCGACGTCAGGGCCGGGTCGTTGGCGGTCAGCTGGCCGGTGTCGGGGTTGAACCGCCAGCTGGAGAGGTTGTCGCCCCCCAGGCTGGTGGCGAACACGTAGCGGTTGGCCGCGTCGGCATGGATGGCGTGTGCGTTGGGCGAGGTCGGAATGTTCTGCACCACGGGGCCGGCCTGGCCGTCCACGCCGATGCGGTTGACGGTGATCTTGTTGCCGCCGTACGAGGCGGCGAACAGCCAGCGGCCCGTCGCATCGGTGTCGATGTTGGCCATGCTGTCGGCCAGGGGGGACTCGCCCAGTTTGCGCAGCCGGCCGTTCTCCGGGTCGATGGCCAGGCTGACCACGCGGTACGGCTGCGAGCGCAGTGCCACGTACAGCGTGCGCTTGTCGGGCGACACGGCCATGGGCATGGCCTGGCCGCCCAGCGGCACCGTGTCGGCATGGCGCAGCGCGCCGGCCGCATGGTCGAGCTGGTAGACCGACAGGTCCTGGCTGTCGGCGTTGGACACATACACCCAGGTGGAGGGCTGCGTGCCGGTGCTGCCGCAGGCCACCAGCAGCGCCGCGGCGGCGGCCACGGGCACGAGGGTCTTGAGGAGGAAACGAGCGGTCATGGAAAACCCACTTTCTCAGCGCGTAGCTGTCATTTGACGACCATGAAGAGGCTGGGCAGCCAGGTGGAGAAGGCCGGCACGAAGGTCACCAGCCCCAGCGCGAAGATCAGCGCCCCGTAGAACGGCCAGATGGTGCGCATCACCGTGCCGACCGATACGCCCCCGATCGCGCACCCCACGAACTGCGTGGTGCCCACCGGCGGGGTGTTCAGCCCCAGCGCGCAGTTGATGAGCATGACGATGCCGAACTGCACCGAGGTCATGCCGTACTCCTGCGCGATGGGCAGGAAGATGGGCGTGCACAGCAGGATGGTGGCGGCCATGTCCAGGAACGTGCCCAGCACGAACAGGATGATGTTGATCAGCAGGAACACCATCCAGGGCGTGGTCGTCACTTCGGCCAGCATCTTGCCCGTCAGCTCGGCCACGCCGTACAGGCTGATGAGGTAGCCGAAGGTGCTGGAGATGCCGATCAGCAGCAGGATCACGCCCGTGGTGCGCACGGCCTTGGAGGCCGCCTTGATGAAGTGCTCCCACTTGAGCGACTTGTACAGAAAGATCGTGAGACCCAGCGCGTACAGCACCGCCACGGCCGCCGATTCGGTCGCCGTGAAGATGCCCGACAGGATGCCGCCCAGGATGAGCACCACCACGAACAGCCCCGGCAGTGCCGCGGCGAACGAGCGCGCCACGATGTCCCAGCCCGGGAACGTGCCCTTGGGGTAGCCGCGCTTCACGGCCACGGCGTAGGCCGCCACCAGGTTGGAGATGGTCAGCACCAGCGCCGGCACCAGCGCGGCGAGGATCAGCGCCGCGATCGACACCTTTCCGCCCGCGGCCAGCGCGTAGATGATGATGTTGTGGCTGGTGGGCATGAGGGCGCCGACCAGGGCCGCATGCGTGGTCACGTTGACCGCGTAGTCGGCGTGGTAGCCCTCCTTCTTCATCATCGGGATCATCACCGCGCCCATGGCGGACACGTCGGCCACCGGCGAGCCCGAGACGCCGCCGAACAGCGTACAGGCCACCACGTTGGACATGCCCAGCCCCCCGCGCACATGGCCGATCAGGTTGCGCGCGAAGTTGACGATGCGGTCGGCAATGCCGCCGTACAGCATCAGCTCACCGGCGAAGATGAAGAACGGAATGGCCAGGAACGAGAACACGCCCATGCCCGAGGTCATTTGCTGGAAGCCGACCTCCAGGGGCAGGCCCTCGTACAGCAGGGTGGCCAGGGCCGACAGGCCGATGGAGAACGCCACCGGCACGCCCAGCAGCAGGAACAGCGTGAACGACACGCTCAGGATCAGCAATGGAACGGTCATGACTTCAGCCCCAGGCAGGTTCGACTTCGCGGCCTTGGGCCAGAGCGATGATGTGTTCGATGGAAAACAGCGTGATCAGCGCGCCGGCGATGGTCGCCGGCACGTACTTCCAGCCTTCGGAGATGCCGAGCGTGGGCAGCTTGTAGTCCCAGACGGAGCCGGCCAGCGAGGCGCAATTCCAGGCCATGGCCAGGCCGAACACCAGGATCAGCGCGTGGATGAGGTATTCCATCTTGATGCGCAGCCAGTCGGGGGCCAGCACCAGGAAGGACTCGAGACCGATGTGGCCGGCGTCGCGCACGCCCACGGCCACGCCGAACATGGTCACGTACAGCACCAGCAGCAGGGCCAGGCTTTCCGCCCAGGTGGGCGTGTTGTTGAGCACATAGCGGCCGAACACCTGCCAGCTCACCGCGCAGATGACGGCGACCAGCCCGATGATGCCCAGCCACATGCACAGCCGCGCCAGGGTGCGGCAAATCTTGGTATACATGGTTTTATGATTAAAAAGTGGCTCTAGCGCTTATTCAGCAAGCGCAGACAGCTATCAAATTTGATGCATTGACGCACCGGCGCAGGCGGCCGGCGGGCCCGGCGGCGCCCCACGTCCGACAGGAACGCGGGGCGACGCCGTGGGCACGCCAGCCGGCCGGAGCCGTTACTGCGTGTCCTGCACGCGCTTGACCATGTCCTTCAGGCGCGCGTCGGTGATGAACTTGTCGTACACGGGCTTCATGGCGGCCTGGAACGGCGCCTTGTCGACCTCGATGATCTCGGCGCCGCCGGCCTTCACCGTGGCCAGGGCCTTGGCTTCGCGCTCGGCCCACTGCTTGCGCATGTGGGGCACCGACTCCTTGGCGGCCTGGCGGACCCAGCCCTGCTCCTCGGGCGAGAGGCGGTCCCACGCGCGCTTGGAGAACAGCAGCATCTCGGGCGCCATCGAATGCTCGGTCTTCGAGAAGTACTTGGCCACCTCGAAGGCGCGGGCGCTTTCGTACGTGGGGTAGTTGTTCTCGGCCGCGTCGATCAGGCCGGTCTTCAGGCCCGTGTACACCTCGCCCATGGGCATGGGCGTGGCGTTGGCGCCCATGGCCTCCAGCATGCTCACCCACAGGTCGGACTGCTGCACGCGCACCTTCAGGCCCTTCATGTCGGCCAGGCTCTTCACCGGCTTCTTGGCGGTGAACATCGAGCGCGCACCGCTGTCATAGAAGGCCAGGCCCACGAAGCCCTGCTTCTCGCAGGCCTTCAGGATCTCCTGCCCCACGGGGCCGTCGAGCGACTTGTGCATGTGCTCGACCGACTTGAACAGGAACGGCATGGTGGGCACCAGCGTCTCGGGGCAGATGTTGTTCATCGCGCCCACGTTGATGCGCACCATCTGCAGCGCGCCGATCTTGGTCTGCTCGATGGTTTCCTTCTCGCCGCCCAGCGCGCCGTTGGGGTACACGCGCACGGTGTGCTTGCCACCGGACAGCTGCTTGAGCCGCTCGCCCATGAATTTCACCGCGGTGACGGTGGGGTAGTCGTCGGGATGGATGTCCGCGGAGCGGAACTCGGTGGCGTGCGCCCCGAGCGCGGCGATGCTGGCCACAACGGCGGCCACGAGGGTCTTGAGTTGCATGTGTCTACCTCTTTCTCTTCTCTGTTGGAATGGTGGATGGCGGCGGGGCAAGTGGACTCGTGATGCTGCGCCCCGCCGCAGACACGCTAGGCGTGCTGCTTGAACCCCGGCTCTGCCAAGCCCTGGGTGCCCGGGCGCAGCGCGAACACGCCGCCGGCCAGGGGTTGGTCGGCCAGATCCACGCCGGCAGGCCGGATGGACGTGACATAGAGGGTGTCGAGCCGCGGCCCGCCGAAGGCGCACATCGCCGGCTTCTTCACGGGCACTTCCAGCGAGCGGTCCAGCCGGCCGTCGGGCGTGAAACGGTGCACCAGGCCGGCATCGTTGCCGCAGATCCAGTAGCCGCCGTCCACGTCGATGGCCGCGCCATCCGGGCGGCCCGGCAGCGGCTTCATGTCGGCGAACACCCGGCGGCTGTGGGGCGTGCCCGTGTCGGTGTCGTAGTCGAACGCCCAGATGGTCTGCACCTGCGGATGCGAGTCCGACAGGTACATCGTGCGGCCGTCGGGGCTGAACGCGATGCCGTTGGGCACGATCAGCTCGCCCAGCAGCAGATCCACCGGCGCGGCGCCGGCCGCCGCTTCGGCAGCACCGTAGCGGTAGACCTTGCCCACGCGGGCGGCAGCGCCCATGTCCAGCAGCATGGTGCCGGCGACGAAGCGGCCCTGCCGGTCGCAGCGCCCGTCGTTGAAGCGCATGCCGGCAGCGGCGTGCGCCACCGCCGCCAGCGGGCGCGCGGAGAGGGCGTCCACCGGCCCTGCCCCGTCAGCAGCGGGCAGCGACAGCAGGAACAGGCCGCTCTCCAGGCCCGCAATCCATTGCCCGGGCGCACCTTCGCAGGCGGCCATGCAGGCCAGCATCTCCGGCGCCCGCCACTGGCGGTGCTGCCCGGCGGCATCGACTTCGCCCGCGGACCAGCGGTGCAGCAGGCCCTGGGGAATGTCGGCCCAGTACAGGGCTTGTTCGGCGGCTCGCCAGACCGGGCTTTCGCCGGTGGCGCAGCGGGCGTCCACAACCAATTCGGCAAGGCTGCCCATGGTGCTCAGCCCTCGAAAGGTCCTTGGGCGGTGAACGCGCCGCCCTGGTACACGGCGGCCGGATCGGTCGCCGCGGGCGCCGGCTGGGCCTCGACCTTGGCGCGGAACGGCTCCGAGCTGTCCTTGGGCGCGTAGCCGAGATGGGCCGCGGCATGGTTGTCCCACCACAGGTCGCGGTTGGCCGAAGCACCGTAGACCACCGTGTGGCCGACATCGGGCGTGAACAAGGCCTTCTCGACCAGCTGCGTCAGGTCGTCGTAGCTGAGCCAGGTGCTCATCATGCGACGGTCCTTCGGCTCGGGGAACGACGAGCCGATGCGCAGGCTGACGGTCTCGATGCCGTAGCGGTCGAAGTAGAAGCTCGCCATGTCCTCGCCGAACGACTTGGACAGGCCGTAGTACCCGTCGGGCCGGCGGCGCGCGTTGGCGTCGATGCACTCGTCCTGCTTGTAGAAGCCAATGACGTGGTTGGAGCTGGCGAACACCACCCGCTTGACGCCATGGCGGCGGGCGCCCTCATAGATGTGGAAGATGCCTTTGATGTTGGCTTCCAGGATCTGTTCGAACGGCCGTTCGACGGACACGCCGCCCAGGTGCACGATGGCGTCGCAACCCTGCACCAGGGCGTCGACGGCGGCCTTGTCGGCCAGATCGCAGGGCACCACTTCCTCGCCCGCGCCGGTGGCAGGCGCCATGGGGGCGACATCGGAGAGGCGCAACACGTCGGCCAGGGGGCGCAGCCGCTCCCGCAGAACGACGCCGAGCCCGCCGGCGGCGCCGGTCAGCAGAAGGCGATGGAGACGGTTTTCTGGGTGCATGGAGGATTCGCTAGGCACAATTGTTATAAGTTGTCGTACAACACGCAGGGGATTATCATCAGACTCATGAGCACGCTGCCAAAGGGATTACCCGCATACCCCCACGGGGCCGAATTGACGGTCGGCACAGCCGTGCCGGTCGCCCCCCCCGTGCGCCGCGTGCGAGGCTTGGCCAACGTGCTGGTGGAAAACGTCAGCGCACAGATCCGCGACCGCCTGCTGACCCCTGGGGACAAGCTGCCCACCGAGTCGGAACTGATGCGCGCACACGACGTCAGCCGCACGGTCGTCCGCGAGGCCCTGTCCAAGATGCAGGCCGCCGGCCTGGTGGAAACGCGCCACGGCATCGGCACCTTCGTGCTGCCGCCGCGCACCTCGGGCGTGTTCCGGCTGGACCCGTCCGAGCTGGCCGCCTCGGTGGATGTGCTGGCGGTGCTGGAACTGCGCATCAGCCTGGAAACCGAATCCGCCGGCCTCGCCGCCCAGCGCCGCACCGACGAGCAGTTGCACGCCATGCGCGACGCCCTGGATGCCTTCGCCCGCAACGTGGCGGAGCACGGCGACACCGTGGCGCATGACTTCCGCTTCCACCTGCACATCGCCAAGGCGACGGGCAATCCGTATTTCGCGGACATCATGAACCACCTGGGCACCACGCTCATTCCGCGCACCCGCATCGCAGCTATCAGCAAGACCGACCCCGGCAATGCCTACCTGCACCGGGTGAACCGAGAACACGAAGAGATCTACATGGCCATCGCCCGCCAGGACCCCGAGTCGGCGCGGGCCGCGATGCGCATCCACCTCACCAACAGCCGAGAGCGCCTGCGGGCCGCGCAAGAGGCCGCTAAGGTCAGTTGATCTACGCGCCTCGGCGCGCACCGCCAGGGCACCACGCCCGGGCGACGGAGAGCGGGCCTTGGCAGCCGCGAATATGCCGCGCGGTGGTTAGGCGTGCGGGCCGCTGACCAGTGAAATCGGCCAGTCTTCGAGGTTCGAAAGGCCGGGTGACCATGCCGCTATCCCACTCGTCGCCGCTGCCGACGCCTTAAACCGCAGTCATCGCACCACAACCCCGGGCCAACCCTATTGCATCTCCAGGATTTTCAGTTGTATGATGACTTACAACATAACCTCCCAAGGAGACATTGGATGACCACCACCCGCCGCCTCGCACTGCTCGCCGGTGCCGCCCTGTTGTGCTGCAACGCCATGGCCCAGACCGCCTGGCCTGCCAAGCCCATTAAGCTGATCGTGCCCTACCCGCCGGGCGGCAGCTCGGACATCATCGCCCGCTCGATCAGCCAGCCGCTGTCCGAGGCGCTGAAGCAGCCTGTCATCGTGGAGAACAAGCCCGGTGCCAACGGCAACCTGGGTGCGGACTTCGTCGCCAAGGCCTCGCCGGACGGCTACACCCTGCTGTTGTGCGACGTGGGTGCGCTGGCCATCAGCCCGTCCGTCTACACCAAGCTGCAGTTCGACCCCTCCAAGGACCTGCGCGGCGTGACCATGCTGGCCTATTCGCCCCACCTGCTGGTGGTGCATCCCTCGGTCAAGGCCAACAACCTGAAGGAACTGATCGCCCTGTCCAAGACGTCCGATCTGAACTTCGCCGTGACAGCCACCGGCAGCGCCCCTCACCTGGCAGGCGTGGCGCTGGAGCGTGCCAGCGGCGCCAAATGGCAGTACGTGCCCTACAAGGGTGGCGTGACCGCCATCCAGGACACGGTCGCCGGCCAGACGCAGATCCTCATGAACGGCATGCTGGCCACCTGGCCCCATGTGCAGAGCGGCAAGCTGAAGGTGCTGGGCGTCTCCAAGCCCACGCGCATGCCGCTGATCGGTGACGTGCCCACAATTGCCGAGCAAGGCATCACCGGCTTCGACTCCGGCACCTGGCAAGGCATCCTGGCGCCCAAGGGCACGCCAGATGCGATCGTCCAGCAGGTCAACAGGGCGCTGATCTCCGTGATCCGCTCGGCCGACATCCGCTCGCGCCTGGCCGGCCAGGGCGCAGAAGTGGTCACCATGACGCCGCAGGAACAGGATCAGTTCTTCGCCAAAGAACGCGCACGCTGGGCCCAGGTGGTCAACGCCGCCCAGATCCGCCTGGACTGATTTCCCGCTCTTCCATAACAACAAAGCCCCCTTTCGTTTTTCCCTCCTCTCTCTACGGACCGCGCTATGCAACCTCAAGAACTCAAGACCATCATGGGCTCCGGCCTGCTGTCCTTCCCCGTCACCGACTTCGACGCGCAAGGCAACTTCAACGCCAAGTCGTATGCTGCCCGCCTTGAATGGCTGGCACCCTACGGCGCCAGCGCGCTGTTCGCGGCCGGCGGCACGGGCGAGTACTTCTCCCTGTATGGCGATGAGTACAGCCAGGTCATCAAGACGGCCGTAGACACCTGCCGCGGCAAGGTGCCGATCATTGCCGGCGCCGGCGGCCCCACCCGCACCGCCATCGCCCATGCCCAGGAAGCCGAGCGCCTGGGCGCCCACGGCATCCTGCTGCTGCCGCACTACCTGACCGAAGCCGGCCAGGAAGGCCTGATCGAACACGTGGCACAGGTGTGCAACAGCGTGAAGTTCGGCGTCATCGTCTATAACCGCGACCGCACCAAGCTCACGCCCGAGTCGCTGGCCATCCTGGCCGAGCGCTGCCCCAACCTGATCGGCTTCAAGGACGGCGTGGGCAACATCGAGACGATGTCCTCCATCTTCATGAAGATGGGCGACCGCTTCTCCTACCTGGGCGGCCTGCCCACGGCAGAGGTCTACGCCGCTGCGTACAAGGCGCTGGGCACCCCCGTGTACTCGTCGGCCGTGTTCAACTTCATCCCCAAGACGGCGATGGACTTCTACAAGGCCGTAGCCACGGACGACATGGCGACGCAGCACAAGCTGCTCAAGGAATTCTTCAATGCCCTACCTGAAGATCCGCAACCGCGTCGAAGGCTACGGCGTCAGCATCATCAAGGCCGGCGCCAAGATCGTCGGCCACGATGCCGGCCCGGTGCGCGCCCCCCTGTCCGATCTGAAGCCTTCCGAAGTGGAAGAGCTGAAGGCGCTGATCGACAAGCTCGGCCCCCAGTAAGCCGCCACGAAGGCCGCACACTGAATTGACAAAGGTCGCCCCGGCGGCCTTTGTCGTTCACGGCGTGCGGCCGGCAGTCATCGCCAGCCGCCTCGGACGTGCACGGGCGGCTGGCGTGGTTCGTCCGGGCACGCGTTCTTTCTTCATCCACCAATTCACAGACAACAGAGGAGATAAAGATGATGATGATGATCCAGCGAAAGGTTTGCGCGGCGGCTGCCGCCGTGGCACTGCTCGTCCTGAGCGGCTGTGCCACGTCCACGGCCGGCTCTGGCGCCTCGGCGGAACAGGCCGTGGCCACCGCCTCGGAACGCCTGCGCATCGCCATGATCGACCCCACCCCGGCGGCACTGGGCCAGCTGGTGGCCGATGACCTCAGCTACGGACATTCGGGCGGCCGTGTCGACACCAAGAGCAGCTTCATCGGTGATCTGGTCGCCGGCAAGTCCGACTTCGTGACCATCGTCATCACGGACCAGACCGTCAAGGTGGTGGGTGATACCGCCATCGTGCGTCACACGTTGACCGCCGACACCAACGACTCGGGCAAGCCGGGCAAGGTGCAGATCAAGATCCTGGGCGTCTGGCAGAAGCAAGGTGCCGACTGGAAGCTGCTGGCCCGCCAGGCGGTGCGCCCGCCCGCCGCCTGACGGGCACGCTTCCCCGGCGGCGTCTCGTCTGCTGCCGCGGATCCAGGGCTGCCATCGCGCAGCCCTTTTTTCTTCCTTCTCCGCTGTTCTCATTTTCCACCGTACCGCACGCCATGAGCTCACCCTCGCGCCCCCGCCTGCTGCAGATCGCCCGCCTCCCACTGCCCGTCCTCGAAGCCGACCTGGCGCAGCAATACGACGTCTCGTGCCTGGCGGACCAGGCCGATCCCGCAGCGTTCCTCGCGGAGCATGGCGCATCGTTCTCGGGTCTCGTCACCTCGGCACCGGTCGGCGCACGCAACGACGTGCTGGCCGCTTTGCCCCATCTGCGCGTCATCAGCAGCTTCGGTGTGGGTTTCGACGCGCTGGACATTCCCTATCTGCAGTCGCGGGGCATCCAGGTGGGCTACACGCCCGACGTGCTCAACGACTGCGTGGCCGACCTGGCCTTCGCCCTGATGCTCGATGTGTCGCGCGGTGTATCGGCCAGCGACCGCTTCGTGCGCGGGGGCGGCTGGTCGGCGGGGCGCTTCCCGGTCCAGACGCGTGTGTCGGGCAAGCGCCTGGGCATCGTGGGCCTGGGCCGCATCGGCCAGGCCGTGGCAGAGCGGGCCCAGGGCTTCCGCATGGAGGTGTCCTACTTCAACCGGCGCCCCGTCCCCGGCAGTCCGTACCGCTACGCCGAATCGGTGGTGGAGCTCGCCCGCTGGGCAGACTACCTGGTGCTGACGGTGGCGGGCGGCGCCGGCACGCGCCATCTGGTCAACCGGGCGGTGCTGGATGCCCTCGGCCCCCAGGGCTTTCTCGTCAATGTGGCCCGTGGCACGGTGGTGGACGAGACGGCGCTGGTAGACGCGTTGTCCGAACGCCGCATCGCCGGCGCAGGCCTGGATGTGTTCGAGCACGAGCCTCAGGTGCCGGCCGCGCTGCTCGCACTCGACAACGTGGTGCTGACGCCGCATGTGGCCAGCGCCACCCACGAGACCCGCCGCGCCATGGCCGATACGGTGCTGGGCAACCTCCGGTGCTTCTATGCCACCGGTACGGTACGCGTTCCGGTGCCGGGCTCCAGGGGCTCCGCAGCCGCTGCCGGCCAACAGCAGGGCTGAGCGGCACGGCAGCGGTGTCGCAAGGCGATTCCGTGCAAGTGCAAGCATTGGCAATAAGTGGGAGCGCGCGTCGCATCCCAGCCGCAGGCGCGAAGGCCGGGGCCACAATCGCGTGGATTTGCAATTGCCCTACGGAGAATCCATGCGCATGCGCCCTACCAACGCCGCCACTCTCAGCCTGCTCGCCGGCACGCTGGCGCTGCTGCAGACGACGCCGGTCCATGCACGGGAATTCGGCGTCGAACTGCAAGCCCAAGGCGGCTACCAGTCCTATCCGCTCCCGGAAGGCACGAACCATGTCGAACTTGAGCAGCCGTTGTCCGATGGCTGCCGCCTCAACCGGACCTGGGGCTACGACCTCCGCTCGCGCACGCTCTGGGTGAGCGGGGGCTGCGGCGCGCGTTTCCGCATCTATACCCAGGACCGTCCGGGCCGCTATGGAGGGTTCGGCGAGGCGCCGGACCGGTACGGCGAACCCTATCCCTATGGCGCGCCCGCCGTTGTCGCACCGCCCGGCGGCGGCCAACTCCTGCGTGGGCAGAACGGGCTGTGCCTGGACGTGGCCGGCGGCCTGCGCGCCGGCAACCCGCTCATCGCGTACCGCTGCGCGGGCGGCGACAACCAGCGCTTCACGTGGACACCTTATGGCGAACTGCGCGCCGGACATCTGTGCCTGGATGTGGAAGGCGGAAGCCAGCGCGAAGGGGCCCGCGTGATCGCCTGGGAGTGCCGCGACCAACCCAACCAGAAATGGGCGTGGGACCGCGGCTCGATCCGGAGCCAGTACACCGGCATGTGCCTGGACATCCAGGGCGGGCGCGCACGCTCCGGCCAATCCGTGGTGATGTGGCCCTGCTCGGGGTCCGCCAACCAGCGCTGGAATTAAAAAAACCCCCGGATGCCAGCGCGTCCGGGGGCTTTCTCATCAGGTGGAGCGTGCTCCGCGCGGCCTGCAAAGGCCGACATGCTGGCAGACACCATGGGCACCGCAAGGTGCCGCACGGCCAACCAGCCGCCCGCTCAGGCAGCCAGGATGCTGTTGAGCGTCTTGCTGGGGCGCATCACGGCGGCCAGCTTGGCATCGTCGGTCTTGTAGTAGCCACCGATGTCCGCGGGCTTGCCCTGCACATCAGCGAGTTCCTTCACGATCGCCTGCTCGTTCTCCGTCAGGGCCTTGGCCAGGGGAGCGAAACGCTGCTGCAGCGCGGCGTCTTCCGTCTGCGCGGCCAGTTCCTGGGCCCAGTACATGGCCAGGTAGAACTGGCTGCCGCGGTTGTCCAACTGACCGGTCTTGGGCGACGGGTTCTTGTTGTTGTCCAGCAGCTTGCCGGTTGCGGCGTCCAGCGTCTTGGCCAGGATCTTGGCCTGGGCATTGTTTTCCTTCAGCCCCAAGTCTTCCAGGCTCACGGCCAGGGCCAGAAACTCGCCCAGCGAATCCCAGCGCAGGTGGTTCTCTTCCACCAGCTGCTGCACGTGCTTCGGAGCCGAACCGCCCGCACCCGTTTCGTACATGCCGCCGCCGGCCATCAGGGGCACGATGGACAGCATCTTGGCACTGGTGCCCAGTTCCATGATGGGGAACAGATCGGTCAGGTAGTCGCGCAGGATGTTGCCCGTGACCGAGATGGTGTCCAAGCCGCGGATCACGCGTTCCAGCGTGTAGCGCATCGCGCGCACCTGGCTCATGATCTGGATGTCCAGGCCGGCCGTGTCGTGGTCCTTCAGATAGGTCTTGACCTTCTTGATGACCTCGTTTTCGTGCGGACGGTACGGGTCCAGCCAGAACACGGCGGGCATGCCGGAGTTGCGGGCGCGGGTCACGGCCAGCTTCACCCAGTCGCGGATCGGGGCGTCCTTGACCTGGCACATGCGCCAGATGTCCCCCTGCTCCACGTTCTGGCTCAACAGCACTTCGCCCGTGGCGAGGTCGACGATGTTGGCCACGCCGTCTTCCGGCACCTCGAAAGTCTTGTCGTGCGAGCCGTATTCCTCGGCCTGCTGCGCCATCAGGCCCACGTTGGGCACGGTGCCCATGGTCTTCGGGTCGAAGGCGCCGTGCCACTTGCAGAAGTTGATGATCTCCTGGTAGATGCGGGCGAAGGTGGACTCGGGCATCACGGCCTTGGTGTCCTTCAGGCGGCCATCGGCGCCCCACATCTTGCCGCCGTTGCGGATCATCGCCGGCATGGACGCGTCCACGATCACGTCGTTGGGCGAATGGAAATTGGTGATGCCCTTGGCCGAATCGACCATGGCCAGCTCGGGGCGGTGTTCGTGGCAGGCGTGCAGGTCGCGCTTGATCTCGTCCTGCTTGGCGCTGGGCAGCGCTTCAATCTTGTTGTACAGATCGACCATGCCGTTGTTGACGTTCACGCCCAGCTCGTCGAACAGCTTGCCGTGTTTCTCGAACGCTTCCTTGTAGAAGATGCGCACGCAGTGGCCGAACACGATGGGGTGCGAGACCTTCATCATCGTGGCCTTGACGTGCAGCGAGAACATCACGCCCGTCTTGTGCGCGTCGTCGATTTCCTTCTCGTAGAACGCGAGCAAGGCCTTCTTGCTCATGAACATGCTGTCGATGATCTCGCCGGCCTGCAGGGCGACCTTGGGCTTGAGCACCGTCGTCTTGCCGGACTTGCCGATCAGTTCCATCTTGACGTCGCGCGCCTTGTCGAGCGTGATCGACTTTTCGCCATGGTAGAAGTCGCCATGGTGCATGTGCGAGACGTGCGAACGCGATGCCTGGCTCCACTCAGCCATGCTGTGCGGGTTCTTGCGGGCGTATTCCTTCACAGCCTTGGGGGCGCGGCGGTCGGAGTTGCCTTCGCGCAGGACAGGGTTCACCGCCGAGCCCGTGCACTTGTTGTAGCGCGCACGGATTTCCTTTTCCTCGTCCGTCTGCGGGTTCTCGGGGAAGTCAGGAATCTTGTAGCCCTTTTCCTGCAGTTCCTTGATGGCCGCCTTCAGCTGCGCGACCGACGCGCTGATGTTGGGCAGCTTGATGATGTTGGCTTCGGGCTTCAGCGTGAGCTTACCCAGTTCGCTCAGCGTGTCGGGCACGCGTTGCTCTTCGGTCAGGTAGTCGGGAAACTGGCCCAGGATGCGGTTGGCCACAGAGATGTCGCTCGTGTCCACCTTGACGCCCGCAGGTTCGACGAACTTGCGGATGATGGGCAGGAAGGAAGACGTCGCCAGCAGCGGGGCCTCGTCGGTCAGGGTGTAGATGATGGTGGGCTGCTGGGTACTCATTGAATCTCCTGTAATGGCGCGAGGCCTTGGGATGCTAGGGAAACGAAGGTGCGCGGGGCCGGCGGCCGCGGGCGCACCGGAAATCACATGTTCTCGATCATGACCTTGCCGAAGCCGGAGCAGCTCACCTGCGTGGCGCCCTCCATCATCCGCGCGAAGTCATAGGTCACCTTCTTGCTCAGGATCGACGCCTTCATCGACTGGATGATGAGATCGGCCGCTTCAGGCCAGCCGATATGGCGCAGCATCATCTCGGCCGACAGGATCTCCGAGCCCGGATTGACGTAGTCCTTGCCGGCGTATTTCGGCCCGGTGCCGTGCGTGGCCTCGAAGATGGCCACGGAGTCGGACATGTTGGCGCCGGGCGCAATGCCGATGCCGCCGACCTGCGCAGCCAGCGCGTCGGACAGGTAGTCACCGTTGAGGTTCAGCGTGGCGATCACGCTGTACTCCGCAGGGCGCAGCAGGATCTGCTGAAGGAAGGCGTCGGCGATGCTGTCCTTGAGCGTGATGTCCTTGCCCGTGCGCGGATTCTTCAGGCGCATCCAGGGGCCGCCGTCGATGAGTTCGGCGCCGAACTCCTTGGCGGCCAGGGCATACGCCCAGTCACGGAAGCTGCCTTCCGTGAACTTCATGATGTTGCCCTTGTGCACCACCGTCACGCTGGGCTTGTCATGGTCGATCGCGTACTGGATCGCCTTGCGCACCAGCCGCTCCGTGCCTTCGCGCGACACCGGCTTGATGCCGATGCCGGACGACTCGGGGAAACGTATCTTCTTGGTGCCCAGATCGTTCTGCAGGAACTGGATCAGGCGGCGCGCCTTCTCCGACCCCGCCTCGAACTCGATGCCGGCATAGATGTCTTCCGAGTTCTCGCGGAAGATCACCATGTTGGTCTTGTGCGGCTCCTTGAGCGGAGAAGGCACGCCGTCGAAATACTGGATGGGCCGCAGGCACACGTACAGGTCGAGCTCCTGGCGCAGCGTGACATTCAGCGAGCGGATGCCGCCACCCACCGGCGTGGTGAGCGGGCCCTTGATGGACACCACATGCTCGCGCACGGCCTGCAGGGTCTCGTCGGGCAGCCACACATCGGGGCCGTAGACGCGCGTGGCCTTCTCGCCCGCATAGATCTCCATCCACTGGATCTTGCGGCGCCCGCCGTAGGCCTTGGCCACGGCGGCGTCCACCACCTTCAACATGACCGGGGTGATATCCACCCCGGTGCCGTCGCCTTCGATGAAAGGAATGATCGGCTGGTCGGGCACATTCAACGTCAGATCGGCATTGACTGTGATCTTCTGGCCTTCGGCCGGCACTTCGATGTGCGCGTAACTGGTCATGGAAACGGCTTTCTCCGATGAATGGCTGAGGAGCCCCTCGACACGCAGGCAGGCTGTCTACAGCCGGTCGATTCTAGCGACAAAAAAATAGCACCTTTCCTGTCAACGCCGCGCGCGCAACTGCCGTTGAAAGCGGGCTTCGCGGCTCCTCGCGGGCGCCCACCCGAACCATCAAGGAAATGGCATATATGAAAAAACTCCTCGCTGTCCTGGTCTCCGGTCTGTTCGCTGCAGGTGCGTTTGCACAGGCTCCGGCAGCACCCGCTACTCCTGCCACCCCTGCCGTGACCGCAGCCCCTGCCGCCGCTGTCGCCGCACCCGACGCCGCGCCCGCCCCCACGGCCAAGGCCAAGAGCGCCAAGAACAAGCACGCCAAGGCCACCAAGAGCCACAGCAAGAAGGTCGCCAGCAAGAAGACCAAGAAGTCCAAGGCCACGGCCTGATCGCCCTGCGATGACGGCCTGCGCCGTCCGTGATGAAATAGCCCGCCTGTGCGGGCTTTTTCACGCCTGCGCCCTGTTTTTCCCGCGCCGGTGCCCCTACCGACGACCAGCCGACCACGAAACCGATCCGATGACTGCTTTGCGCCCGTTTGCATTTGCTCCCCTTCGCCACCTGCTGCGCGCCTGCGCGGGGCTGGCATTGGGGCTCGCCACTACCGGCCCGGGATGGGCCCAGGAGGGACCGCAGCTGCAGTTGCAGCGCGTGGAGATCGTCGCGGGCATGCACCGCATCGACGCCCAAGTGGCCGTGGCACCGCAGGAGCGGCAGATCGGCCTCATGCACCGCAAGGAGATGCCGCAGCAGGAAGGCATGCTGTTCGTGTTCGAGCAGCCGGCCACGCAGTGCTTCTGGATGAAGAACACACTGCTGCCGCTCACGGCCGCCTTCGTGGCGGACGACGGAACCATCGTGAACCTGGTGGACATGAAGCCGCAGTCGCTCGACTCCCACTGCTCCGCCCAGCCGGTGCGTTACGTGCTGGAGATGAACCAGGGCTGGTTCGCCAAACGGGGATTGAAGGCCGGCTTCCGCCTGGCCGGCGCGCCTTTCAGCCGCTGACGGCGGTGCTGCGCGGCAACCAGCGCGCTCGCCCTCAATGTCCAAAGAAAAAACGGCCCCGCGGGGCCGTTGTGCTTTGCGTGGGCGCTTGGCGCCCGCCGCTCGCCGCCTTCGCTCAGGCGAAGTTGGATTCGGCGAACTTCCAGTTCACCAGCTTGTCCAGGAAGGTTTCCACGAACTTGGGACGCAGGTTGCGGTAGTCGATGTAGTAGGCATGCTCCCAGACGTCCACCGTCAGCAGGGCCTTGTCAGCGGTGGTCAGGGGCGTGCCGGCGGCGCCGGTGTTGACGATGTCGACCGAGCCATCGGCCTTCTTCACCAGCCAGGTCCATCCGGAGCCGAAGTTGCCCACGGCGCTCTTGACGAAGGCTTCCTTGAACGCGGCGTAGCTGCCCCACTTGGCGTTGATGGCATCGGCCAGCGCGCCGGTCGGCTCGCCGCCGCCGTTGGGCGCCATGCAGTTCCAGAAGAAGGTGTGGTTCCAGATCTGGGCCGCGTTGTTGTAGATGCCGCCGCTGGACTTCTTGATGATTTCTTCGAGCGTCATGCTCTCGAATTCGGTGCCCTTTTGCAGGTTATTCAGGTTCACCACGTAGGCGTTGTGGTGCTTGCCGTGGTGGTACTCCAGGGTTTCCTGGCTGTAGTGCGGGGCCAGTGCGTCGATCGCATAGGGCAGCGGTGGCAGGGTATGTTCCATGGTGAAGTCCTTCGTGGGTTGAAATTCTGAAAACGGTTGCGCACCCGCGCGGCACAGCCGTCGCGGGCGAAAGGGCATTGTAGAAAGTTATAGCAGCCGCCGCTGTAAGCGATGGGCGACTCCCCTGCCGCAGGGGGGCCAAGCGGCCGAGCCCCGCGGCGCCGTCACTACAGGAGCCGGCGCTGCGACACAGTCAGGTCGATGGCCCCTTCTGCCATGGTCGCCACGACGGCATCGCCCGGCTGCACCTGGGCGGGCCGCACCACCGGCTGGCCGGCCACGTCGGTGAGCAGGGCGTAGCCACGCTGCAGCACCAGCCGTGGATCCAGCAGCTCCAAGCGCAGCGCCGCCCGCTCGACGCGGTCCGCCCGCTGCTGCAGGTTGCGCGCCACGCTTTGAGGCAAATGTGCCTCCAGCGCGCTCTGCGCTTGCGCAAGCCGCTGCGTTTTCAATAGCACCGCATGGCGTAGCCGCTGCGCCAGGCGCGCCAGCTGCAGCTGTTGGCGTCCCACCAGGCCCGAGGGCCGGCCCAGCCGCTGGGCGACATGGTCCAGCCGCTGGTGGCGCTGGTCGAGCTGGCGCTGCACGCCGTCGTCCAGCCGGTCGCGCAGCAGCTCCAGCGCCCCCAGCCAGACCGAGCGCGGCTGCGATACCAGCTCAGCCGCCGCGGTGGGCGTGGGCGCGCGCAGGTCGGCGCAGAAATCGGCAATGGTGAAGTCGGTCTCGTGCCCCACGCCGCTGACCAGCGGGACCGGGCTCTGCACGATCATGCGGGCCAGCTGCTCGTCATTGAAGGCCCACAGGTCTTCGATGGAGCCGCCGCCGCGCACCAGCAGGATGGCGTCGATAGGCGGAGCATCCGGCACCGGCGCATGTGCCGAATCGCCCTCCAGCCCTTGTCCCTGCTGCGCGAGGCGATACATTTTCGATAGCGCCGCGCAGAGCGACGCCGGCGCCTGCGCGCCCTGCACCAGCGCGGGCACCAGCACCACGGGAATGTGCGGCACGCGCCGGCGCAGGGCCGTGACCACATCGTGCAGCGCGGCCGCGCCGGGCGACGTGACCAGGCCGATGCCGCGCGGCATCAGCGGCAGAGGCCGCTTGCGGTCGGCATCGAACAGGCCTTCGCCTTCCAGCTGCGCTTTCAGCCGCAGGAACTGCTCGAACAGCGCGCCCTGCCCGGCCCGCTGCATGCTCTCGACGATCAGTTGGAGATCGCCCCGCGCCTCGTACACGCCGATACGCCCGCGCAGCTCGACCAGTTCGCCGTCGCGCGGCTGAAAGTCTAGCAACGTGGCGGCCCGGCGGAACATGGCGCAGCGGACCTGCCCCTGCCCGTCCTTGAGCGTGAAGTAACAATGCCCGCTGGACGCGCGCGAGAAGCCGGTGATCTCGCCGCGCACCGCGACGGGGTTGAAGCGGGCCTCCAGCGCGTCAGCAATGGCGCGGCACAGCGCCCCGACTTCCCAGATTCGCGGCGCCACGCCTGGGTTCGGGCGGTCAAACACAGGCCACCTGCGCCTTCCCGGGCCAGGCCGGCACCGCGGTAGTCCACAGCGCGGAGCGAGCGGGAGCATTGCGGGCCGGCCCCGCGGCATGCCCCGCAAAGCCACAGAGGCACGTGCAAGTCATTGATTTCAAACAAATTTCCGGTGCGCGATTTTTCATCAATCTGTCAAACGCGTGATCCGGCGCCGCTTTGGAGCACTTGCCCCATCGGTTGCCCACTAAGTTATCCACAGGAACTGTGGGAAGAATCCGACGCGAAGCGCCCGTCTGCAGCAAGGTGGCAAGACATCCGCGCTTGCGGCGGTGGCCGGTGCCGGCTAGGCCATAATCGCCCGTTGCCTTTTCCGTGCGGAGTGAGAATTGCTGTCGATCATACAAGCCGCGGGCTGGCCCATCTGGCCCCTGATTGCCTGCTCCATCCTGGCGCTGGCCCTGGTCTTCGAGCGCTTCACGGCCCTGCGCACCGCGCGCGTGGCGCCGCCCAAGCTGCTGGACGAAGCCATCTCCGTCTCCTCTCGCGCCGTGCCTTCGCCGGACGTGGTCAACCAGCTTGCGCAGAACTCCGCACTGGGTGAGGTGCTGGCCACCGGCCTGCGCACGCTCAACAGCCATCCTCAAAGCTCCGAGGCCGATCTTCGGGCCGCCATGGAAGGTGCCGGCCGCGCCGTCGCCCACCGCCTGGAGAAGTACCTGAGCGCGCTGGCGACCATCGCCTCGGCCGCGCCGCTGCTGGGCCTGCTGGGCACGGTGATCGGCATGATCGAGATCTTCGGCTCGCAGGCGGGTGCCGGCGGCGCCGGCCAGGCCATGGGCGGGGGCAACCCGGCCCAGCTGGCGCATGGCATCTCGATCGCCTTGTACAACACGGCCTTCGGGCTGATCGTGGCGATCCCGGCGCTCATCTTCTGGCGCTATTTCCGCAGCCGCGTCGATGCCTACCTGCTGACGCTGGAACTGGCTTCCGAGCAGTTCCTGCGCCACATCAGCCGGCTGCGCAAGTAACCACCACCTAGTGAAGAAGAGGAAGAGCGCGCGGCCATGAACTTCCGTCCCCGTCCCAAAGAGGAACCGGAGATCAACCTGATCCCGTTCATCGACGTGCTGCTGGTCATCCTCATCTTCTTGATGCTGTCGACCACCTACAGCAAGTTCACCGAACTGCAGCTCACGCTGCCGGTGGCCGACGCCGAACAGCAGCGCGACCACCCCAAGGAAGTGATCGTCTCCGTGGCCGCCGACGGCCGCTACGCCGTCAACAAGACCGCGCTCGACGGCAAGAGCACCGACGTGCTGGCGCGCGCTCTCTCGGCTGCGGCGACCGCCGGGCGCGACAGCGTGGTAATCATCAGCGCCGATGCGGCGTCGCCGCACCAGGCGGTGGTGACGGTGATGGAAGCGGCCCGCCGGGTCGGACTGTCGCAGATCACCTTCGCCACGCAATCCTCGGCCGGCGCGCGCCGCTAGCGCATGGCAGAGGCAGCGCTGCAGCGCGCCTGGAAGCACCGCGGCCCGCTGGCCGTGGCGCTGTGGCCCCTCTCCCTGCTCTACGGCCTGCTGGCCGGCACGCGGCGGTGGCTCTACCGAGCCCGAATTCTGCGCAGCGAGCGCCTGCCCGTGCCTGTGATCGTCGTCGGCAACGTGATCGCCGGCGGCGCAGGCAAGACACCCGTGACCCAGGCGGTCGTGCGGCACCTGCAAAGCCGCGGCTGGCAGCCCGGCATCGTCTCGCGCGGCTATGGCCGCCGCACCACCGACTGCCGCGAAGTGCTGGTGGACAGTACCGCCGCCGAGGTAGGCGACGAGCCTGCGCTGCTGGCCCGCAGCACGGGCGTGCCGGTGTTCGTCGCCGCACGCCGCGCCGATGCGGGCCGCGCCCTGCTCGCGCGGCACCCCGGCACCGACGTGATCGTGTGCGACGACGGCCTGCAACATGGGGCGCTCGCGCGCGACGTGGAGATCTGCGTCTTCAACGACGATGGCATCGGCAACGGCTGGCTGCTGCCCGCGGGCCCGCTGCGCGAGCCCTGGCCGCGCAAGGTGGACCTGGTGCTTCACGCCGGCACCCGTCCGCCTGGCGGCGCCGCGCCCGGCTTCGCGCTGCGCCGCGTGCTTGCACCGTGGGCCCTGCGAGCCGATGGCACGCAGGTGCCGCTGCAGGCCTTGCAGCAGGCGCCGGGCTGGCACGCCGTGGCGGCCATTGCCCGCCCACAGGACTTCTTTGCCATGCTGCGGGCACAGGGCGTGCCCCTGGCGCAGACGGAAGCACTGCCGGATCACTACGATTTTGATAGCTGGATACGCAATCAGGACGGGCGCCATGGGCTGATTTTCACCGAAAAGGACGCGGTCAAGCTCTGGCCACGCCATCCGGACGCGCTGGCCGTGCCGCTGCAACTGGAGCTGGACCCGGCCTTCTGGCCCGCGCTGGACCGCCGACTGGCAACCGCCGGCGCACCGCGCCCCGCCGCGGCGTGAACAGGGTCTCGGCCCGCGCTCGCCCCCCCGCCCACTGGCTATCATCCCAACCCCTGACAACCCCCGCCCGAGAGCACACACGCTGCCTTCCGCGCACCACCGGACCCACCGCATGGACCCCAAACTGCTTGAACTGCTGGTCTGCCCCGTCACCAAGGGCCCTCTTTCCTTCGACCGCGAGCGTCAGGAGCTGGTCTCGCGCAGCGCCCGGCTGGCCTACCCCGTCCGCGACGGCATTCCCGTGCTGCTGGAAAACGAGGCACGCACGCTGACCGACGCCGAACTCGAAGCTTGACGCCCCCCAACGCCAGCCGAACGATCCGCCGCCTGCGGACCGCTTCCTGCGCTTTCCGCCCGCAGGGCTGCGCCCTTCACCCTCTCTTCACTGGCCATGAGCACCGCACTGCCTCCGTTCACCGTCATCATCCCCGCGCGCCTGGCCTCCAGCCGCCTGCCGAACAAGCCGCTGGCGGACATCGCAGGCCTGCCCATGGTGGTGCAGGTCGCGCGCCGCGCTGCCCGCAGCGGCGCCGCCCGGGCCGTGGTGGCGGCGGACGATGAACGCATCGTCGAGGCGTGCCGCACCCATGGCGTGGAGGCGCTGCTGACCCGCAGCGACCACCCCAGCGGCAGCGACCGCCTGGCTGAGGCCTGCGAGCTGCTGGGCCTGGAAGGCGACGACATCGTGGTGAACGTGCAGGGCGACGAGCCCCTGATCGACCCCGCCCTGATCGATGCGGTCGCAGCCCTGCTGCCCCTGCGCAGCGACGCCAGCATGGGCACGGCGGCCCACGCCATCCACGCACCGGAAGATGTGGCCAACCCCAACGTGGTGAAGGTGGTGCTGGATGCACGCGGGCTGGCGCATTACTTCAGCCGCGCGCCGATTCCCTTCGCGCGCGACCACGCACCCGGCAGCGCGTGGTGGCAGGCCCAGGCCGCAGCGCCAGCCCTGCAGGGCTTCGCGCCGCTGCGCCATATCGGCCTGTACAGCTACCGCGCCGGCTTCCTGCGCGAGTTTCCGCTGCTGGCTCCCGCTCCCACGGAGACGATTGAGGCGCTGGAACAGCTGAGAGCGCTGTGGCACGGCCACCGCATCGCCGTGCACGTGACCGACGCGGCACCCGGGCCTGGAGTCGACACCCCCGCCGACCTGGAACGCGTGCGCGCCATGATGCGCTGATGCACAGGCGCTGCACCACCGCGCACCAGGAGGCCTTTGCCGCTCCGGGACGATGCCCCACCCGTGTGCCCGATGCGATGGTCACCGCCGTCCACCGCCGCGCGATGCGGTGCCGGGCGCCGTACCACCGCCACGCGTCACCCGTGTGACGGGCGTCAGGTCCGCGCGGGGATCGCATGCTATCCTCGCCCGCGACCAAGAGCACACGCCCGGGCCTGCATGCGCCCAGCCATCGTGCCGCCGAATTCAACATTAAGAGGACTTCCATGAGATTGATTCTGCTGGGCGCCCCCGGTGCCGGAAAGGGCACGCAGGCGACCTTCATCTGCCAGAAATACGGCATTCCGCAAATCTCGACCGGCGACATGCTGCGCGCCGCCGTCAAGGCCGGCACGCCCCTGGGCGTCCAGGCCAAGGCGGTCATGGATGCCGGCCAGCTGGTCAGCGACGATCTCATCATCAACCTGGTCAAGGAGCGCATCGCCCAGCCCGACTGCGCCAACGGCTTCCTGTTCGACGGGTTTCCCCGCACCATCCCCCAGGCCGACGCGCTGAAGACGGCCGGCGTCAAGCTCGACTACGTGCTCGAGATCGATGTGCCCTTCGATGCCATCATCGAACGCATGAGTGGCCGCCGCTCGCACCCCGCCAGCGGCCGCACCTACCACGTGAAGTTCAACCCGCCCAAGGTCGAAGGCAAGGATGACGTGACGGGCGAGGAGCTGATCCAGCGCGAAGACGATAAGGAAGACACCGTCAAGAAGCGCCTGGACGTCTACAGCGCGCAGACCCGACCGCTGGTGGACTACTACTCCGGCTGGGCCGCCCAGGACCCGGCGAACGCGCCCAAGTACCGCAAGATCAGCGGCACCGGCAGCGTGGAAGACATCACGCAACGCGCCCTGCAGGCCCTGGCAGGCTGACCGGGTGCGGCGCCGCCAGCCGGCGGCGACCACACCTCTCTTCGACGCCCCGCCCTGCGGGGCGTTGTTGTTTTCAGCCGGCCGCGGGCCCCTGCGCTGTGCGACGCGTCCGGTACAGCTCCAGCCACAGCGCGATGCGTGCCTTCACCGGGCTCAGTCCCTGCGCATCGACAGGCAGGGCATCCGTCGGCCTGGCAAGCACGCGGCCCAAGGTGCAGCGCGTCGTCACCCGCACGGCCACGCCCGCGGCCTGCGCGCGCAGCAAGGCAGCCTCCAGCGCGTGGTGCAGCGTGCCGTTGCCCGTGGCCGCCACCACCAGACCCGCCACGCCGTCGGCCACCAGCAGATCCACCACACGGCCATCGGCGCCGGAATGGTTCATGACGATCTCGACGCGCGGCCAGACAGGCAAAGCGGAAGGCGCCGCGGTCCCTTCAGAGGAGCCACCCGTGACGCCCGGGCCCAGGGCGGCGTTCACCGGCCAGGCGTGCGCCATGCGCACCCGCCCCTCCTCCACCCAGCCGAGCGGCCCCTGCTCTCCCGAGTCGAACGCATCGATGCGATAGGGATGCACCTTGCGCACCGAAAGCGCGCCGTGCACGGCGCCGGCCGCCACCACCACCACGCCACGGGCGCCGGGCATGGCGGCCACGGCCACCGCATCCAGCAGGTTCTGCGGGCCGTCCGGCACGAGGGCCGTCGCCGGCCGCATGGCGCAGGTCAGCACCACGGGCTTGCGCGCATCCAGCAGCGCATGCAGGAACCAGGCGGTCTCTTCGATCGTGTCGGTGCCGTGCGTGATGACCAGACCCGCAACGGCCGGATCGGCCAGATGGTGCGCGCAACGGGCGGCCAGCGTCAGCAGCACGTCGAACGGCATGTCCTTGCTGTCCACCTGCGCCACCTGTTCGGACACCAGCGCGCCACCCGCCAGCGCCGCCAGGACGGGGACGGCATCCAGCAACTGCTGCACACCGACCTGCGCCGCGGTGTAGCCGATGTTGTCGCCCGCATTCGCCGCCGTGCCGGCGATGGTCCCGCCGGTGCCCAGCACCACAATTTTTCCTGCGCCCACTTGCATCCCTTAAAAAACTGGTAAAAAATACAGGTACTGGATTAAAAAACAGTCCAGCCAGCCCACTCTTTGAACGCACTGGAACACCCCATGCTCGACAGTCCCAAGCTCACGGCCCGCCAGCAGCAGATTCTGGACCTGATCCAGACCGCCATCGCCCGCACCGGCGCGCCGCCCACCCGGGCCGAGATCGCCGCAGAGCTGGGCTTCAAGTCGGCCAACGCGGCCGAAGAGCATCTGCAGGCCCTTGCCCGCAAGGGCGTCATCGAGCTGGTCAGCGGCACCTCCCGGGGCATCCGGTTGCGCAGCGATACGGTTCGCTCCATCAACGCCGCCCGCGGCACCCAGTTCCATCTGCCCATTCCCGGCCTGTCGCAGCTCGTGCTGCCCTTGGTCGGCCGCGTGGCGGCAGGGTCTCCGATTCTCGCCCAGGAACATGTGGACCAGAGCTACACCATCGAGGGCAGCCTGTTCCAGCACAAGCCCGACTACCTGCTCAAGGTGCGCGGCATGTCCATGCGCGACGCCGGCATCATGGACGGCGATCTGCTGGCCGTGCAGTCCACACGCGACGCGCGCAACGGCCAGATCATCGTGGCCCGCCTGGGCGACGACGTGACGGTCAAGCGCCTGCGCCGCACGGCCAGCGCCATCGAGCTGCTGCCCGAGAACCCCGACTACCCCGTGATCACCGTCCACCCGGGCGAACCGTTCGAGATCGAAGGCCTGGCGGTCGGCCTGATCCGCAACACCATGCTCATGTAGGCGTCCCCGCAGCGCGCCGTAGGTGGCGGGCGTCTGGTCGGGTGGAGGCCGAGTGCGGTAACCGTACTCAGTTCCCACCGGTCAACCCTGCGGCATCGCGCTGTTCGCAAATCCTGCCTGTGTTCAATCCTCCTGGCTGAAGCAAGTGGGCCATCGAGAGAAATCTCCCTGGGCGGTACGAACCCGGGGCGGTGGAACTCGCTCGTCCGCATGCCCAGGCATCAGCAACCGCTGGAGTTTTCACATGGCAATGGCCTTGCTCACCATCTCTTCCCTCTCTCAACCTGTGCGCGCCCTGGGCCGCTGGTTCAGCCGCAATCTGCCGAATGCCGGCAGCCAGGCGAAGCGCACCTCTCCCCCGGCTGCCAGCGCACTGCGGCCTGCCACGGCGCAGCACGGTCCGGGGGTTCACCGGCCAGGTCTGTGGATGGCGTTGCCCGGCTCATGCGTCGCTACCGACGGACGCTCCCGCGCTGCCGCCAATGCCGAACGCTTCGGTACGCCGGCGCCCATTGCCACGCTGCGGCCCGCCGCGTCCCCACGCCGTACGGTGCGCGTGGTACGGCACACGAACGCCGGCGATCCCAGCCGGCTCATGATCTCAGGCCGCATGGCCGACGTCTGCGCTGAACTGGACCGGCTCGTCGCGCGCGAAGCGGCCCAGCGGTAAGCCACCGCCTCCACCCGCGCTGCCCGCTGCGCGTCGCTGGCTGGCTGGTTGCTGGTCGGTCGAAGCGGAAGTCGGGCCACCGGGCCGCTCTGCAGCCCTGCAGTCCGCAGTGAAGCGGCCCCGCAAGCAGCATGCCGGCCCCCCATCGCCCCGACGCGATGCCGAGCGCACGGACGCCAACAGCCGATCAGGCCTGCATCCGGTCCAGCGTGACGGGGCTCTTCCAGAACGGCTTCACGGTGAAGCCACCGCCCGCATACCAGCCTCGCTCCCAGCCACGGTCCGCTTCTGGCGCTGGCTCTGGCTCTGTGCTAGCCCCAACGGAGAGCCGCATCGGCCTTCGCCTGTGACTTCGCTGCGCGGTCTCATCGCTTTGCTGCTTTGCTTTGCTGCTCCGTCGTTGTGCCGTGGTCAGCCTCCACCGCCTGAGTCACTTTGCCCCATTGAGCGGTCGCAATAAATATTCATAATCGATGCATGTTTAAGCGGCGCGATAGACATCTTTGAAGCAGCGTCAAAGCCCAGACCACGAAAGACCGGTATGACCGACTCCACCTCTCCCCGCCCTCTTGAAATCCACCACCCTGTCTCTGGCCTCTCGGACCGGATCGCCCGGGGCACCACCTTGGCCCTTCGCTTTTTGGCGGACACCTTCTTCGCCAAGCGCTACGGCAACCGCGCCATCGTGCTCGAGACCGTTGCGGCGGTGCCCGGCATGGTGGGAGGCATGCTGGTCCATCTGCGCTGCCTGCGCTGGATGATCGACGACCACGGATGGATCCGCACCTTGCTCGACGAGGCGGAGAACGAGCGCATGCACCTGATGGTGTTTTTGGAGATCGCCAAGCCCAACTTGTTCGAGCGGTTCGTGATTCTGACGGTGCAGGCCCTCTTCTTCGTCTTCTTCTTCGCGCTCTACCTGTTCTCCTCCCGCACGGCGCACCGTCTGGTGGGCTATTTCGAAGAAGAAGCGGTCGTCAGCTACACGCGCTACCTGGCTGAAATCGACGCAGGGCGGGTGGAGAACATCGCGGCGCCGCAACTCGCCATCGACTACTGGCATCTGCCCGCCCAGGCCCGCCTGCGTGACGTCGTTCTGGCGGTGCGCCTGGACGAGGCGGGCCACCGCGATGTCAACCATGGGTTCGCCGATGTCCTCGCCCGCGGTGACAAGCTCGGGTCGGTCGCGCACTGAGACGGACCACGGCCACCGCCCGCAGCGCGGCACGGTGTCTGGCGGCCATCGCCGGGCGCACGCCGCAGGAGTGACGGCGCCGGGTGCGCGCCGGCAGAGGCGCCCCTTTCAAGCGAGCCCGTCCGCCCCGGTTGCGCCGCCGCTCAGCTGTTGAGCTGCGCCCACAGCTTGTCCAGCCGCTTCACGCTCACGGGCTGCGGCGTCCGCAGCTCCTGGGCGAAGAAGCTCACGCGCAGTTCCTCCAGCAGCCAGCGCAGCTCTTGCATGCGCACATCGACCGCGCCTTTGCGCTCTGCCACCAGGCGCCAGTAGCGCTGCTCCTGCGGGCGCAGTTCGGCCAGCTTGGCCGCATCGCGGGCCGGGTCTGCGCGGTATTTGTCCAGGCGCAGGGTGATGGCCTTGAGGTAGCGCGGAAAGTGCGCCAGCTGGGCCCACGGCGCCGCGGCGATGAATGTCTTGGGCATCAGCCGCTGCAGTTGCTGCTGCGCGTCCTGCGTGGCGTCGGGCGCATTCTTGGTGTCCTTGATCTTGCGCACGGCGGCGGCGTACTCTACCAGGATGGTGCCCGCCAGGCGGGCGACCTCGTTGGCGATCAGCGTCAGCCGGCCCCGGCCCTCGTCCACCCGGCGCTTGAAGTCGGCCTCGTTGGTGGGCAAGGGGTCTTGCAGGAAGGCGCGGTCCAGCGCCACGTCGATGATCTGGGCGCGCAGTTCTTCCTGCGTGCCCAGCGGCATGTAGGCCACGGCCATCTTCTGCAGATCTGGGATGTTCTTTTCCAGGTACTTGAGCGCATCCTTGATCTGCAGCGCGAAGAGACGCCGCAGCCCGGCACGGTGCTTGGCCGCGGCCACCTCGGGCTCGTCGAACACCTCGATGGTCACGGCGTCGCCGCCGTCGATGAGCGCCGGAAAGCCGATCAACGTCTGGCCGGCCTTGCGGATCTCCATCAGCTCGGGCAGTTCGCCGAAGGTCCACGCGGTGTAGCGCGCGTCGGCCCTTTGCGCGACCTTTTCCGCGGGCGCCGCCGTGCGGGCGGCCCCCGCAGGCGAAGCGCCGGCGGGCTTGCCTGACGCTATGCTTTTAGTAGCTTCATGCGCTTTTCCACCCTCAGATTCACGGTCTTTCGTATCTGAATTGCCCTGTACACCAGCGCCTCCAGCTATCTTTAATGAAGCAAGCGCCTGGAACGCGCCGCGCGCCTTGGCGCCCCACTCGGCCTTCAGGGCCCCCAGGTTGCGGCCATGGCCCAGCTGGCGACCGTGCTCGTCCACCACGCGGAAGTTCATGAACAGGTGCGGGCTCAGCATGTCGAGCTTGAAGTCCGCCCGCTTCACGTCGAGCGAGGTTTCATCGCGCACCTGCTTGAGCAGCGCGTCCACCAGGCTGCCGTGGCCGAAGCGCTCGGGCGCGTTGAACAGCTCCGCGATGCGCGCCGCGCTCTCGGGCAGCGGCACGAAGCGGCTGCGCGGGCGCTGCGGCAGGCTTTTCAGCAGCGCCTGGACCTTGGCTTGCAGCATGCCGGGCACCAGCCACTCGCAGCGCTCTTCGCTGACCTGGTTGAGCACGAACAGCGGCACGGTCACGGTGATGCCGTCGCGCGCATCGCCGGGCTCGTGCAAATAGCTGGCGGCGCAGTCCACGCCACCCAGGCGCACGGTCTTGGGGAAGGCGTTGCCGGTGATGCCGGCCGCCTCGTGGCGCATGAGCTCTTCGCGCGTGAGCTTGAGCAGGTCGGGGTTACCGCCCGCCGCATCGCGGTACCAGGCCTCGAAGCCCGCGCCCGTGCACACATCCGCCGGCAGCTGTTGGTCGTAGAAGGCGTAGATGAGTTCGTCGTCCACCAGCACGTCCTGGCGGCGCGACTTGTGCTCCAGCTCTTCCACCTTGGCGATGAGCTTATGGTTGGCGGCCAGAAAAGGCAGCCGGGTCTCCCACTGCCCGTTCACCAGCGCTTCGCGGATGAAGATGTCGCGCGCGGCGTACGGGTCGATCTTGCCGAAATTCACCCGCCGGTTGTTGTAGATGACGATGCCGTACAGCGTGGCACGCTCCAGCGCCGAGACCTGCGCGGCCTTCTTCTCCCAGTGCGGGTCCAGCATCTGCTTCTTCAGCAGGTGGCCGCCGATCTGCTCGATCCACTGCGGCTCGATGGCGGCGATGCCGCGGCCGAACAGGCGCGTGGTCTCTACCAGCTCGGCCGCCACGATCCAGCGCCCGGGCTTTTTGTTCAGGTGCGCGCCCGGGTGCTTGTAGAACTTGATGCCGCGCGCGCCCAGGTACCAGTCTTCCTCGTCGCTCTTCACGCCGATGTTGCCCAGCAGGCCGGCCAGCATGGACAGGTGGATCTGCTCGTAGCTCGCGGGATTCGTGTTGAGCTTCCAGCGGTGTTCCGTCACCACGGTCAGCAATTGCGTGTGGATGTCGCGCCATTCGCGCAGCCGGCGGATGCTGATGAAGTTCTGCCGCAGCAGCGACTCGTACTGCCGGTTGCTGAGCTTGTGCGTGGGTTGCTGAGCCGCTGTGACTGCGGCCGTGTCCGCCGGTTCATGCGCGGCCGTCAACCGCTGCGCCACGGGCAGGCTGGCCTGCGCGCGCGTACCCTGCTTCGCGGCCTTGATGGCGGCGTCTTTCTGCGCGCGGGCCGAAGGCAGCGTGGGCACCCCGCCGCGCGCCTCGTTGATCCACTTCCACAGCTTCAGGTAGCCGCTGAATTCGCTCTTCTCGTCGTCGAACTTGGCATGCGCCTGGTCCGCCTGCTGCTGCGCCTCCAGGGGCCGGTCGCGCACGTCCTGCACGCTCAAGGCGCTGGCGATCACCAGCACCTCGTCCAGCGCCTGGCGGTCGCGCGCTTCCAGAATCATGCGGCCCACGCGCGGGTCCAGCGGCAGGCGCGACAGCTCCACGCCCATGGGCGTGAGCTCGTTGGCGTCGTCCACCGCGCCCAGTTCGCCCAGCAATTGGTAGCCGTCGGCAATCGCGCGGCCCGACGGCGCCTCGATGAAGGGGAACTGCGACACGTCGCCCAGGTGCAGCGACTTCATGCGCAGGATGACGCCGGCCAGCGACGAGCGCAGGATTTCCGGGTCGGTGAAGCGCGGCCGGCTGTTGAAGCCCGCCTCGTCGTACAGGCGGATGCAGATGCCGTTCGCCACGCGGCCGCAGCGGCCGGCGCGCTGGTTGGCCGCGGCCTGGCTCACGGGCTCGACCAGGAGCTGCTCCACCTTGCTTCTGAAGCTGTAGCGCTTGACGCGCGCGGTGCCGGCATCGATGACGTATCGCACGCCCGGCACCGTGAGCGACGTCTCGGCCACGTTCGTGGCCAGCACGATGCGCCGGCCCGTGTGGCCGTCGAAGATGCGGTCCTGCTCGGCCTGCGACAGGCGCGCGAACAGCGGCAGCACCTCGGCATTGCGCATCACGGGCTGGTGCGCCAGGTGCTTGCGCAGGTGGTCGGCTGCCTCGCGGATCTCGCGCTCGCCGGGCAGGAAGACCAGGATGTCTCCGCTGGCGTTGCCCGCCCAGAGTTCGTCCACCCCGTCGGCAATGGCCTCGTTCAGCCCGTAGTCGCGCGAATCCTCGAACGGGCGGTAGCGCTGCTCGACCGGGAAGGTGCGGCCCGACACGTAGATGATGGGCGCGGGACCTTTGGTGGACTCGAAGTGCTTGGCAAAACGGTCTGCATCGATGGTGGCCGAGGTGACGACCACCTTCAGATCGGGCCGGCGCGGCAGGATCTGGCGCAGGTAGCCCAGCAGGAAGTCGATGTTCAGGCTGCGCTCGTGCGCCTCGTCGATGATGATGGTGTCGTAAGCCTTCAGCAGCGGGTCGGTCTGCGTCTCGGCCAGCAGGATGCCGTCCGTCATCAGCTTGACCGAGGCATCGCGCGACAGGCGGTCCTGGAAGCGCACCTTGAAGCCGACCACGTCGCCCAGCGGCGTTTTCAGTTCTTCGGCGATGCGCTTGGCCACGCTGCTGGCGGCAATCCGGCGCGGCTGCGTGTGGCCGATGAGCTGGCCCTTGGTGCCCGGTTTGGCGTTGCACTTGCCCCGCCCCAGCGCCAGCGCGATCTTGGGCAGCTGCGTGGTCTTGCCGGAGCCCGTTTCGCCGCAGACGATGATCACCTGGTGCTGCTGCATCGCAGCCATGATTTCGTCACGCTTGCCCGATACGGGCAGCGACTCGGGGAACTCGATACGCAAGGGGGCGGTGGTGGCGCGCTGCGGTGCGCCGGAAGGCGCGGAAGAGGATGGCACGGATTCGGTCATGAAGGACGGCATTATCCAAGTCCGCCTACCCCGGCGTGCGCGCGGCCGCAGTTGTCACGCCGGCCATCGGACTTTAGGGCCGCAAGCGCATGCACCCGTTTGCGGATCTGCAGACCTAGAGCTTCTACCAACACACTCCTTCAAAAATAAAAATAGACTCTATCCGTTAGCCACATTAACGATGCGCCGACGAAATCAATTGTCATGATACAGCGGGCGCGCAAGCCCAGCGCAGCGTGGCACAAAGGAGCCAGGATGACAGCTTCAGCGACTCCGCAGGCATCACGAAGACGGCGCCCTACGCGCCTGACGGCACCGCCCCCTTCGGCGGGGACACCGCACGCAGGCCGATGTCGGCGCTCAGACGGCGCCATGCGGATGCGTGACGCCTGATCGGACCCCGGGCGAGCCACGCCGGCGACACCTGAGCCGCGGCGCCCATCCAGTCCGCGCAAGGGCCCCACAAGGCCCCATCAGGCGCGGGTGAACACACCGACCACCACCTCAAACCGGGCACAGCCCACGGTTTGCGCCCCACCTACGGAAGGGCCGGCCCTCCGGCCGCCCCAAGCCGTGACCTGCAGCGCCGGCGCCGTCGCGCACGGCATGGACGACTGTTTGCCCCCAGATCGCAAGGAGACTCCCATGACCCCGAAGAGACAGCTGAGGCGCCGCTGGTGTGCGGCCCTGGTAGGCACCACCGCCACGTTAGCCGCCCATGCTCAAACCGCCCCGCCTCCCGCGCCGCCATCGGGCGTGAATGTGTATGGGCTGGTGGACATCGGCGTGGAGCGTGTGAACAACGTGGGCGCCAGCGGCAGCGGGCTGACCCGCATGCCCAGCAACACCGGCTCCCTGCCCTCCCGCCTGGGGTTCCGTGGCAGTGAGGACCTGGGCGGCGGCCTGCGCGCCGTGTTCACGCTGGAAATGGGTTTCGCCCCTGACCAGGGCACGCTGGCCCAAGGGGGCCGTGGCTTCGGCCGGCAGTCGTTCGTCGGGCTCGCAGGGCCCTGGGGGACCGTCTCCGCAGGCCGGCAGTATTCGATGATCTTCCTGTCGATGCAGGACGCGGACGTGATCGGCCCGGCCGTGTACGCACTGGGCTCGCTCGACAGCTACATCCCCAATGCGCGCGCCGACAACGCCATCGCCTACCGAGGCACCTTCAGCGGACTGACGCTGGGCACGCAATACAGCTTCGGCCGCGACACGGTGAACTCGGGTCCGAGCCCCGTGGGCACCAACTGCGCCGGAGAAAGCGCGGGCGACAGCCGCGCCTGTCGGCAGTGGTCCGCCATGGCCAAGTACGACAGCGCCCAATGGGGAGCGGCCGTGGCCTACGACCGCCAGAACGGGCGCAACACGGCCTCTGCCACCGACATCGTCTTCGGCAACCTGAACCGCAGCGACCGCAGCGATGAACGTCTGGGCGTGAACGGCTACGTGAAGTGGGCCGGCGCCAAGTTCGGCGGCGGCGTCATCCGCCGGGACAACGACGGCGATGTGGCCAAGCCACGCAGCCACCTCTGGTACGTGGGCGCGTCCTACCCGTTGACGGGCGCCCTGACCTTGGACGGCCAGTACCTGCGGCTGAACTACCGGGCGGTGGACGATGCGGATTCGCAGATGCTGGTGGCCCGGCTCGTCTACAGCCTGTCCCGGCGCACCGCGGCCTACGTCCAGGTGGGCCACATCCGCAACGACCGGCGGGCCGCCGTGTCGGTGAGTGGGGGCGCCGCCGGCAGCACCCCTGCCGTCGGCGCATCGCAGACCGGTCTCAATGTGGGGTTGCGCCATGCCTTCTGACGCACATCCCCTGTCGGACCTGCGAGGTGCTTCCATGGCGCAACGCCGTCTTTTCATCCAGGCGCTCGGCTCGGCCGCCGCACTCGGGGGCTTCGCTCCCTGGACCGCGCAGGCGCAGTCGATGGACACCGCCCGGGTCGTGGTCGGTTTTCCGCCGGGCGGCACGGCCGATGTGCTGTCCCGCCGCGTCGCCGAGCGGCTGGCGCCTGCGGGCTACGTGCGCAGTGCCGGGCTGGTGGACAACAAGAGCGGCGCCGGGGGGCGGATTGCGGTGGAGACCGTGAAAGCCGCAGCGCCCGACGGAGCGACCCTGCTGCTGACGCCGCACTCGGTCCTGACGGTGTATCCCGGCATCTACCCCAAGCTGTCGTACAAGCCGTTCGAAGACCTGACGCCCGTGGCGCTGGGTGGGACGCTGTCGCACGCACTGGCCGTGGGGCCCATGGTGCCGGCCAGCGTGAAGAATGTGGCCGACTTCCTGGCCTGGGCGAAGGCGCACCCGAAGGACGCCAGCTACGGCTCGCCGGCCGCGGGCTCGATTCCGCACTTCATCGGCGCCCTGCTGTCCAAGCACAGCGGGATCGATCTGCGGCACGTTCCCTACCGGGGCTCGATTCCGGGGGTGACCGATACGGTGGGAGGCCAGATCCCTGCCATGGTCACCCCCGTGGGCGACTTCATTCCCAACGCCAAGAGCGGCAAGCTGCGCATCCTGGCCACGTCGGGGCCGCAGCGCACGCCGTTCACCCCCGACGTCGCCACGTTCTCGGAACAGGGCTTCGACTACATCCGCTTCGACGAGTGGTACGGCTTCTACGCACCGGCGCGCACCCCGGCGGCCGTGGTGTCCGCCGCCAGCGCGGCCATCAACAAGGCCTTGCAGGACAAGGTGGTCATCGACAGCCTCGCCACCTTTGGCGTCATTGCGGGCGGATCGACGCCCGCAGAGCTGGGCGCGATGACGCACCAGGAGTCCGAGCGGTGGGCGCCGATCGTCAAGCAGATCGGTTTCACCGCCGAGTCGTGAGGCAGCCCGGCCGGCGGGCACGGGCGCGGCCCTCCGCCGCCCCCGGCTTCGCGGGCCCCTCTGCCGCAGCCGGGGCCATGGCCGCTGTCACCCGCAGCCACTATCATTCGGCGCTTGCCCCGCACTGCACTGCGGCCCGCCCTGCCCGCTCGACCGTTCTCCATGTCCGCTGTCTTCAACTTCACCTTCGTCCCCTGGTTCCGGTCCGTCGCGCCTTACATCCACAAGTTCCGCCACCAGACCTTCGTGATCGGCCTCACGGGCGAGGCGATCGCGGCGGGCAAGCTGCAGAACATCGCGCAGGATCTGGCCATGATCCAGGCGATGGGCGTGAAGATCGTCCTGGTGCACGGCTTCCGGCCGCAGGTCAACGAACAGCTGCGCGCCAAGGGGCATGAGGCCAAGTACTCGCACGGCATCCGCGTGACCGACTCGGTGGCGCTGGATTGCGCGCAGGAGGCCGCAGGACAATTGCGCTATGAGATCGAGGCGGCCTTCAGCCAGGGCCTGCCCAACACGCCCATGGCGGGCTCCACAGTGCGGGTGATCTCGGGCAACTTCCTGACGGCGCGGCCCGTGGGTATCGTCGATGGCGTGGATTTCCAGCACTCCGGCCTGGTGCGCAAGGTGGACACGGCGGGCATCCGCCGCTCGCTGGAGATGGATGCACTGGTGCTGCTGTCGCCGTTCGGCTTCTCGCCCACCGGCGAGGCCTTCAACCTCAGCATGGAAGAAGTGGCGACGTCGGTGGCGATCTCGCTCAAGGCGGACAAGCTGGTGTTCGTCTCCGAGGTGCCGGGCATCCGCACGCAGCCCGAAGCACCCGAGAGCGACGACAACCCCATCGACACCGAGCTGCCGCTGGCCCTGGCGCGCCAGATGCTGGCCACCCTGCCCCCGGCGCAGAAGCCGACCGACACCGCGTTCTACCTGCAGCACTGCGTGAAAGCGTGCGAGGCCGGCGTGGAGCGCAGCCACATCATTCCATTCGCGGTCGATGGCGCGCTGCTGCTGGAGATCTACGTGCACGACGGCATCGGCACCATGATCGTGGACGAAAAGCTCGAAGAGCTGCGCGAGGCGACGCCCGACGACGTGGGCGGCATCCTGCAGCTGATCGAGCCGTTCGAGAAGGATGGCACGCTGGTCAAGCGCGACCGCACCGAGATCGAACGCGACGTGGCCAACTACACCATCATCGAACACGACGGCGTGATCTTCGGCTGCGCCGCGCTCTACCCCTACCCGGAAGCCGCCACGGCCGAGATGGCCGCCGTGACCGTGTCCCCGCAAAGCCAGGGCACGGGCGACGGCGAGAAGCTGCTCAAGCGCATCGAGCAGCGCGCACGCATCATGGGCCTGAAGAGCATCTTCGTGCTGACCACCCGCACCATGCACTGGTTCATCAAGCGGGGCTTCCAGCCGGTGGACCCGGACTGGCTGCCCGAGGCCCGCAAGAAGAAATACAACTGGGACCGCAAGAGCCAGGTGCTGGTCAAGAAGCTGTAGGACCACCGGGCTGGCGCTCAAGGCGCGAGAGTGGTGACCAGAGAGGCCCAGTCCTGCTTCAGCGCATCGCGCACGCGCAGACCATGGGGCGTGTCGTGCACCTGGGTGTCTTGCGCCAAGCGCGCAAAAGCCAGCACACGCCCGCCGCGCACCGCCCAGCCCACAAACCAGCCGTAGCCGCGCGCCGTGTCGGACACGCCATCGGCCCTGCGCGGAAAGGCCGTACCGGTCTTTCCGTGCACCTGCCAACCCCCTGGCCACGGCCCTATCGCCGTGATTTGCGCCGTCATCCGCACGGCCTGCGCGCTGACGGGCAATTCCCCCTGCACTAGGCGACGCAGAAAAGCGACCTGTTCACGGGCAGAGACCTGCAGCGATGAACTGATCCAGGCCCGGTCCAGACCGTTGTTGCGACCCGCATCGCCTGACAGGTCTGCATTCCCATAACCGAAAGCCTGCACATAACGCTGCAGCGCAGTGGCCCCCACTGTATGCGTCAAGCGCTGCGAAAACCAGACCACCGACCACTGCATCCAGCGCGCAGGGTCTGCAGGCAGCAACCAAGCCGGGCCGCCCCAATCTGGATCACCCGGCCGAAACTGGAAAGTTGGCGCATGGGCGTTCTGCAGCACACCAGCGTCAAAGCCGATCAGACTGAGCGGGATCTTGAAGGTCGATGCTGGGGTCACGCGGGTGTCGCAGCCCCCTTGCTCCACCACCGTCCGGCCGCTGTGCGCATCCACGATGAGTGTGCAAGCCAGACGCTGCGCGTGGGCCGCAAACACGCCTAGCAACAGGCCGAGGCTGACCCCAGATCGCAGCAGCGCCCGGCACCGGCCTCCGCTCACGCCCCCACCGCCTGCACCACGTGGCGCGCCACCTGGGCGATGGCGGCGTCGCGCACCTCCGGCGCCGCCGGCACGCCCGTCATGTAGCAGGTCACCAGCACGGGCGCGCCGCCGCCCGGCGGCCACAGCACGCCGACGTCGTTGGACGATCCGTTGGCCCCCGTGCCCGTCTTGTCCCCCACCTTCCAGCCGGGCACGCCTGCGCGCAGGCGCTTGTCACCGGTCTTGCTGTCCACCAGCCACTGCGTCAGGATGGCGCGCGACGCCGGAGACAGCGCATCCCCCAGCACCAGCCTGCGCATCGTCTGCAGCATGGCGAGCGGCGTGGTGGTGTCGCGCGGGTCGCCCGTCAGGGCCTCGTTCAGCCCGGGCTCGTTGCGGTCGAGCCGGGTGTGCGTGTCGCCCAGCGCGCGGACGAAAGCGGTGAACCCAGCGGGGCCGCCGTGGCGCGCCAGCAGCAGGTTGGCGGCCGTGTTGTCGCTCAGGGTGACGGTGGCCTCGCACAGCTCCCCCACGGTGATGCCGCCGGCGCCGGTGTGCTTTTCCGTCACGGGCGAGTGAGGCACCAGCGCGCTGGCTTCGTAGTGCACGCGGTTGACCAGCGCCTCCTGGCCGCGGTCCACACGCTCCAGCATCCAGCCGGCCAGCACCAGCTTGAAGGTGCTGGCCATGGGAAAGCGCTCATCCTGCCGCCAGCCAGCCGCACGGCCGGTGCCGGTGTCCAGCACCGCCACGCCGAGCCGGCCGCCCTGCAAGGTGGATTCGACGGCCTGCAGTGCGGTGCGCCAGGTGCTGTCGCCGTGGACAGCCGCCGCGGCCGGGGTGGCGGACCACGCTCGGGGCATCGCGGCCAGCAGGCCCAGCCCGGCCATCAGCTCAAAGGAAAATTGGCGTCTTTTCATTATGTCGGTCCTCGGGTGAAAGTGATGGACCGAACGATAGAGGGCGGCAGGCCTTTGCACCAGCGACAATAATCGCGGCGAACCCCAAGAAAAACTGATTACTCCCGCTGCCATGCACCTGCCCCTGAATGCCTTGCGCGCCTTCGAGGTCTCCGCGCGCCACCTCAACCTGACCCGCGCGGCGCAGGAGCTGAACGTGACCCAGACGGCCGTGAGCCAGCACATCCGCAATCTGGAGGACCGGCTGGGCACCCCGCTGTTCCGCCGCCTGCCGCGCGGGCTGGCGCTGACCGACGAGGGCCAGGCCCTGCTGCCCGTGCTGGCCGAGTCCTTCGCACGCATCGCGCAGGCGCTGGAGCGCGTGAGCGACCGCCGCCCGCGCGAGGTGCTGACCGTGGGCGCGGTGGGCACCTTCGCCGTGGGCTGGCTGTTGCCGCGTCTGCGCGACTTCCAGCAGGCCCACCCGTTCGTGGATCTGCGCCTGCTCACGCACAACAACCGCGTCGATCTCGCCGCGGAAGGGCTGGACTACGCCATCCGCTTTGGCGACGGCGCCTGGCACGGCACCGAAGCCGACCGCCTGCTCGACGCGCCGCTCTCCGCCATGTGCGCCCCCGCCATCGCCGCGCGGCTGCGCGCCCCGGCCGATCTGGCCCGCGAATCGCTGCTGCGCTCGTACCGGGCCGACGAATGGGCCACCTGGTTCGCCGCAGCCAGCGTGCCCTGCCCGCTGGTGCGCGGCACGGTGTTCGACTCGTCGCTGGCGCTGGCGGAAGCCGCGGCCCAGGGCGCCGGCGTGGCACTGCTGCCGCAGCGCCTGTTCACCCGGGAACTGCAGCAGGGCCGGCTGGCACAGCCTTTCGGTACCGAGATCGCGCTCGGCGCGTACTGGCTCACCCGGCTCAAATCGCGGCCGCCGGGCGCGGCCATGGAGGCGTTCCGCTCCTGGATGTTGGCGGCCTGCGCGCAGGAAGCCTGAAGCGATTGCTACCAAATTCATAGCTAAATGCGCTTTATCCACGGGCGCCAGAGGTATATTTCATTCAAATTCTCAGGCGCTACGCTGCAACGGCACCTGGGTGCCGGCCGGTATCATCGGCGCCCCATGTCCGCCCCCTACCTGACTGCCGCCCTCTACCAGTTCGTCGATTGGCCCGACTACGCCGCGCTGCAGCCGCCGCTGCAGGCCGTGTGCGATGCCCATGGCGTGCGGGGCACGTTGCTGCTGGCCCCCGAAGGCATCAACGGCACCATCGCCGGCCGGCCCGAGGACGTGCAGGCGGTGCTGGCCTGGCTGCGCAGCGACGCGCGGCTGGCGCAGCTGAAGCACAAGGAAGCCTGGGGCGACCGGCTGCCGTTCTACCGCATGCGGGTGCGGCTCAAGCGCGAGATCGTCAGCCTGGGGGTGCCCGGGCTGAACCCCGCCGCGCAGGCCGGAACGTACGTGAAGCCGCAGGACTGGAACGCCTTCATCGACGACCCCGACGTGGTCGTGATCGACACCCGCAACCACTACGAGGTGGGCATCGGCGGCTTCGAGCGGGCGGTGGACCCCGGCACGCGCAGCTTCACGGAATTTCCCGCATGGGTGGAGCAGCAGAGCGCGCCGGGCGGCGTGCTGGCGGGCAATCCACGCGTGGCCATGTTCTGCACCGGCGGCATCCGCTGCGAGAAATCCACCGCGCTGCTCAAGTCGCGCGGCTTCGACGAGGTCTACCACCTGGAGGGCGGCATCCTCCAGTACCTGGAGACCGTGCCGCGTGAGGACAGCCGCTGGCAGGGCGAGTGCTTCGTGTTCGACGAACGCGTCGCTGTGGGCCACGGCTTGGAACCCGGGTCGCACAGCCTGTGCCGCTCCTGCCGCATGCCGCTGTCCGCCGAGGACCGCGACACGCCGCAGTATGTGCAAGGCGTGAGCTGCCCCTACTGCCATGGCACCCGCAACGAAGCGGAACTGCAGGCGCTGGCGGAGCGAGAGCGCCAGATGAAGCTGGCCGCGCAGCGGGGCCAGGAGCACATCGGCGCACGGCTGGACAGCGCTCCACCCCGCCCGGCCGCGGTCGCAGCGCCTGCGGCACTGCAGGGCCCGCAAGCTGCGCCCGCTGGCGATCGGCCCGTGCTGTACTCCTTCCGCCGCTGCCCTTACGCCATGCGCGCCCGGCTGGCATTGGCCGTGAGCGGCACCACCTGCGAGCTGCGCGAGGTCGTGCTGCGCGACAAGCCGGCCGCCCTGCTCCAGGCGTCGCCCAAGGGCACGGTGCCCGTCATGGTGCTGCCGGACGGCGCCGTGCTGCAGGAAAGCCTGGACATCATGCTGTGGGCCCTGGAACAGAACGACCCGCAGCGCTGGCTGCAGCCGACCCACGGCACCCGTGACGACATGCTCGCCCTCATCGCCGACGCCCAGACGCGCTTCAAACCCGTGCTGGACCGCTGCAAGTACCCGAACCGCTATCCCGATGCCGATCCGGACCGGGCCTGGGTAGAGGCGCAGTCCTGGCTGCTGGCGCTGGAGGAGCGCCTGTCGCAGACGCCCCATCTGCACGGCACGCACGCCGCGCTGGCCGACATGGCGATCGCGCCCTTCGTGCGGCAATTTGCGGGCATCGATCCGCAGCGCTGGGAGGCCGGCCCCTGGCCCCAACTGCGGCGCTGGCTCGCCGACTGGCAGCAAGGCAGCCTGTTCACGCGCACCATGGAAAAGTACGCGGCCTGGCGCGAAGGCAGTCCGGTGGTGCTGTTTCCACCCGCCGCCTAATTCGGCCTTTCGCTTTTGCCGATCAGAAAACGAAAGCCATGGCACGCGGCGTGAACGCATGTATGGCCGCCGCGCTGTGCCTCCATCACCCCGCCGCGCTGGGCGTCCACCGTATGAAACGACACAGGGCGCCGTGAGCGCCCTGTCATGCAAGCAGATCGGCAGGCCGCCTGGTAGGCGGCGCCGGTTTCCGTTCAGGCGGCAGCCAGGCCGTCGCGCCGATGGCCGCGCCCCGCACGCACGAGCAGCACCACCAGAACGACGGCCATCGCGACGAAGCACAGGAACGACCAGTTGGCGATGGAGCCGCCCAGGAAGGTCCAGTCGATGGCCGCGCAGTCGCCCGAGCCGCGGAAGATCATGGGAATGGCGCGGCCGATGGGGAAGTGCTCGATCATTCCGTAGAAGTCACGGCCACACGTGGCGATCTCGGGCGGGTACCACTGCAACCAGGACTGGCGTGCTGCCACGAAGGCACCGAAGCCCGAGGCGACCAAGGCCAGCACCGCCCACGACATCCACCAGCCTTTTGTGCCTCTGACGCCCGCCAGTGCTGCGAAGACTGCTACACCAATGAGAGCATAGCGCTGCACGATGCACATGGGGCAAGGCTCCAGACCCACCACGTGCTGCAGGTACATGCCAAACGCCAGCATGGCCACGCAGGCCACGCTGATCAGCGCCAGCACGCGGCGCGGCGCGGTATCCAACCAGTTCAACACCATTTTTTCCCTCATCCAATAACCGCCGTCCGAGATGTGCCCCTCCCCACCAAACCGGCGCGCCCCCAGCCAGCAGACGGCCAGCAAGGGCCGCCCCGCAGCAAAGGCCGTCGTCCCCCTGGGGGGAAGACGCGAAGCGGCTCAGGGGGGAAGTTAAATCCCGGCGGCTTGATCGAGAAACACGCGGGCGCGGCGTGGGGTCACCACCAGCGTCTCACCCTCTTTGAAACCCAGCTCCCTGAACTCGGACGCGGGGATCTGCGCTTCGATCAGGGATTCCGGGGACGCATTGTCCGCTGGTTTGTGGTCGTCGGCCGGAATAAGTTCCAGCCGCGCGATGGGGCCCACGACGATCGCGCGCGAGAGCTGCGCCACGATGCCGCGCGGCCGGCCGGCAGAGTCCACGCCCTCGCCCGGCGAGTAGCGGCGCACGTCCAGGTCGTGGGGGCGCACATAGGCGAACGCCTTGGCATCCTGCGCGTCGGCATGCTCGGGCGAATCGATCTGCACGCCCTCGACATGCACCAGGCCTTCGTGCGCGCGGCCGCGGAACAGGTTCACATCGCCCAGGAAACCGTAGACGAACGGGCTGGCCGGCTGGTCCCACACTTCCTGCGGCGAGCCGCTCTGCTCGATCCGACCCTGGTTGATGACGACCACGCGGTCGGCCACCTCCAGCGCCTCTTCCTGGTCGTGCGTGACGAAGATGGAGGTGACGTGCAGTTCGTCATGCAGCCGGCGCAGCCAGCGGCGCAGTTCCTTGCGCACCTTGGCGTCCAGCGCGCCAAAGGGCTCGTCCAGCAGCAGCACCTTGGGCTCCACCGCCAGCGCACGCGCCAGGGCGATCCGCTGGCGCTGGCCGCCCGACAGCTGCGACGGGTAGCGATCGGCCAGCCAGTCGAGCTGCACCAGCTTGAGCAGGTCGGTCACCTTCTGCTTGATCGCGGCCTCGCTCGGGCGTTCGCTGCGCGGCTTCACGCGCAGGCCGAAGGCCACGTTCTCGAACACCGTCATGTGGCGGAACAGGGCGTAGTGTTGGAACACGAAGCCCACGTTGCGCTCGCGAACGTGCACATCGGTGGTGTCTTCGCCGCTGAAATGGATGCTGCCCACGTCGGGCGTCTCCAGGCCGGCGATGATGCGCAGCAGGGTGGTCTTGCCGCAGCCCGAGGGGCCGAGCAGCGCGATGAGTTCGCCGGACTGGATGTCCAGGCTCACGTCGCGCAGCGCCTGGAAGTCGCCGAACTGCTTGCTGATGTTGCGGATTTCAATGCTCATGGCTGTAGGCTCTTTTCAACGCAGTTCACTGCGGTGCGGCGGCCGGCGTGGGCCGCTCAGGGGGCAAATTGGCAGCGGCCTTGCGCTCGCGTTCGCTCTGCCACTCGGCGAAGGACTTGATGACCAGCGTGACCAGCGCCAGTAGCGCCAGCAACGAGGCGGCGGCGAACGCGGCCACCGACTGGTACTCGTTGTAGAGAATCTCCACGTGCAGCGGAATGGTGTTGGTCTGGCCGCGGATGTGGCCCGACACCACCGACACCGCGCCGAACTCGCCCATGGCGCGCGCGTTGCACAGGATCACGCCGTAGAGCAGGCCCCACTTGATGTTGGGCAGCGTGACGTGCCAGAAGGTCTGCCAGCCCGTAGCACCCAGCACGATGGCGGCCTGCTCCTCGTCGTTGCCCTGCGCCTGCATCAGCGGAATCAGCTCGCGGGCGATGAACGGGAAGGTCACGAACACGGTCGCCAGCACGATGCCGGGCACGGCGAAGATGATCTTGATGTCGTTGGCCTGCAGCCAGGGGCCGAACCACCCGTTGGCGCCGAACACCAGCACGTACATCAGGCCCGCCACCACCGGCGAGACCGAGAACGGCAGATCCACCAGCGTCGTCAGAAAGGCCTTGCCGCGGAACTCGTACTTGGCAATGGCCCAGGCCGCCGCCACGCCGAACACCAGGTTCAGCGGCACGGCGATGGCCGCGGTGATCAGCGTGAGCTTAATGGCCGACCAGGCGTCGGGTTCGCGCAGGCCGGCCAGGTACGCATCGACACCCTTGCGCAGGGCCTCGGTGAACACCGCCGCGAGCGGGAGCACCAGGAACAGCAGCAGGAAGAGCAGCGCGATCGTGATCAGCGTCCACTTGACCCACGGCGCCTCGGTCGTGCCTGCCTGGGCGCGGCGGACGGTACGGGAATGCGTCGAACTCATGCCGGGGCTCCCGCATGGCGGCGCTGCCAGGCTTGCAGCGCGTTGATGATGAGCAGCAGCACGAAGGAGATGGCCAGCATTACCACGGCGACCGCCGTGGCGCCCGCGTAGTCGTACTGCTCCAGCTTGCCGATGATGATGAGCGGCGTGATTTCCGAGATCATGGGCATGTTGCCGGCGATGAAGATCACCGAGCCGTACTCGCCGATGGCACGGGCGAAGGCCATGGCAAAGCCGGTCAGCAGCGCGGGCGTGATCGATGGCAGGATCACCTTGGTGAAGGTCTGCAGCCGCGTGGCGCCCAGGCTGGTGGCGGCTTCTTCAAGTTCCTTCTCGGCATCTTCCAGCACCGGCTGCACCGTGCGCACCACGAAGGGCAAGCCGATAAAGATCAGCGCGATCACCACACCCGCCGGCTTGAAGGCCAGCTGGATGCCCATGGGTTCCAGGTACTGGCCCAGCCAGCCGTTGCCGGCCAGCAGCGCGGTGAGCGAGATGCCGGCCACTGCCGTGGGCAGGGCGAACGGCAGGTCCACCAGCGCATCGACGATCTTCTTGCCCGGGAAGCTGTAGCGCACCAGCACCCAGGCGATCAGCAGCCCGAACACCAGGTTGACGAGCGCCGCGATCAGCGAGGCGCCGAAGGTCAGCCGGTACGACGCCAGCACGCGCGGCGCGCTGATGGCCACCCAGAACTGGTCCCAGGTCAGCGTGAAGGTCTTGAAGACCAGGGCCGACAGCGGGATCAGCACGATGATGCTGAGGTAGAAGATCGTGTAGCCGAGGGTGAGCCCGAAGCCGGGCAGCACCCGCTTGCCCCCACCCCGGCGCGTGCGCGCAGCACCGGGGGCCGCAGCGCCCGGCTGCGGCCTGACAGAAGACACCGTCGACATGGATCAGCGGCCGCCGGGCGTGTAGAGCTTGTCGAACTGGCCGCCGTCGTTGAAGTGCACCTTCTGCGCCTCACCCAGCGAACCGAAGTACTTGGCGACCGTGAACTGCTTGAGCGGCTTGAACAGGTCGGCATGCTTCTTCAGCACCGCCTCGGACCGGGGACGCAGCGCGTGCTTCGCAGCGATCTCCTGCGCCTCGTCGGAGTACAGGTAGTCGAGGTAAGCCTTGGCCAGCGGGCCGGAATTCTTCTTGGCTACCGTGCGCTCGACGATGGCGACGGGGTTTTCAGCGACGACGCTCACCGACGGGTACACCGCATCGACCTTGCCCTTGCCGAACTCACGGTCGATGGACAGCACCTCGGATTCGAAGGTGATCAGCACGTCGCCCGTGTTGCGCTGCAGGAAGATGCTGGTGGCATCGCGGCCGCCCTTGCCCAGCACGGGCACATTCTTGTAGAGCTTGCCGACGAACTCCGCCGCCTGCGCGTCGGTGCCACCGTTCTCGCGCACGTAGCCCCAGGCCGCCAGGTAGGCATACCGGCCGTTGCCGCCGGTCTTGGGGTTGACCACGACCACCTGCACGCCAGACTTGATCAGGTCGTCCCAGTCCTTGATGTTCTTGGGGTTGCCGTTGCGCACCAGGAACAGCATGGTCGAGGTGGTGGGCGAGGCGTCGTTGGGAAACTTCTTCGCCCAATCCTTGGCCACCACGCCGTTCTGCGCCAGGAAGTCGATATCGGTCGTCGTATTGAACGTCACCACATCGGCATCGAGCCCGTCGTTCACGGCGCGGGCCTGGGCGCTGGACCCGCCGTGGGCCTGGTCTACCTTCACGTCCTTGCCGGTCGTCTTCTTGTAATGGGCGACGAACGCTGCGTTGTAGTCCTTGTAGAACTCCCGGGCCACGTCGTACGACACGTTGAGCAAAGTGCTCTGGGCAGCAGCCGCGCCGCTGGCGGCCAGGACCAAAGCGGCCAAAAGGGTCTTGAGCGGAGTCGTCTTCGAGGTCATGGGTGGCATCTTCCACGTAGCTAAGTTGCAAGCGATTGTGGAGAGAGCCGCTTAAAACGCAAAAGAATATATTTTTGTTAATTAATCGATTGCAAGAATAAGCAACGGCGCTTGACGTCCGACGCCGCTGTGGCTGAGCGCAAGTGCCTGGGCTCAGACCAGACAAACCGCGCCGTCGTAAGAGATAAAAATGGGCTGTAGCGATTGCCTGCAAAGCGGATGATGCTATTTAAAAAATAGCATCTGCCCCATTCAAGCCGCCGAGCGCAGTGCACCCTGCGTCGGGCTGGACCAGTCGATCTGGTCCACCAAGGATTGCAGCAGGGCCCAGCCCAGGGGCCATTCGCCGTGGCCCGACTCGACGTTGATGTGCCCCGCCTGCTGCAGGCGCACGAACTCGCTTCCCCAGGCGCGGGCATAGGCCCCCGCCAAGCGTACGGGGCAGTACGGGTCGTTGCTACTCGCCACCAGGATGCTGCGGTAGGGCAGGACCGCATAAGGAACCGGAGCGAAGTCGCTCAGGACCGCTCTCCGCTCAGGGTCTGCAGGCGCCACCAGCAAAGCCCCTCGTACGCGCGCTGCGGCCTCTGCGCCCATGTGCGTGGTCGCGATGCAGCCCAGGCTGTGCGCGACGATCACCACCGGGTGGGGTGCGTCCAGAACCGTTTGTTCGAGCGTTTCCACCCAAGCGCGGCGCGTCGGGGTCATCCAGTCGTCCTGGCGCACGCGGATCGCGTGGGGCAGGCGCTCTGCCCACAGGCTTTGCCAGTGGCCGGCACCCGAGTCGCGCCAGCCAGGCACCACGACGACGGAAGTCTGCGGCTCCGTCATGCCGAGCCCTTCGAACCGTCGCAGAAGCTGAAACTGCGCGGATCAGGCCTGCCGACAGAGGCGTGACAGCGAGGCTCCAGATTCTGCTGACACGCAGATGGACTACAGGGGGCTGAAACAGCCATGGTGATCGCTCCTTTGCATGCAGGCATCGAGCGATTCTTCTCCCACCCCTTCAAAACCCAAACGAATATATGGTTCTGAATTAATGAAGAATTGATCTATTTAACGGGAGCAAGAGGAGCGCGCGGCGTACCCTGCAGCAGCACAAAGACCTGGCGTTGCGCCGCAACCAGGGCGATGTACGCAAACATCTCTGCCCATTCCTCCATGACCAGCGCCTGATCCAGCAAGGCATGCGGTAGCGCCACGCCCAGATGCCCTTCCGCGTAGGTGCTCAACACCCCGGCAAGCACCAACACCGCGAGCTCGGCCCAAGCGAACTGCGGCGAGCGCAACAGTTGCAGCACGACCCGGTACGCCCTGCAGCGCACGAAGATCCAGGCACACCCCGCCAGGACCATCGCGGCCAGCGGATACACCGCGGGCTTGTACCAAAGCACCGAGGAGGAATACACAGGACCGTCCTCCGAAAACCCGACCGGCGGCAGAAACACGGCACCCCAGCTCATCTCACGCGCCGCGAGCAGACACCACACCGGCACCAGCACCAGCGCCAAGCCCTTCACGGCGCGCCCAGGCCCGTCGTTCCCAACCACCTGCCGCGCAAAAACCGCAGCCATGACGGCCCCTGACAGCAGCACCACCACCTGCAGATCCTCCAGCCAGCCGTTCTCCCATCCGAAGGACACGGGCAGCAGCCGGGCCGCGGGGTAGCTGAGCGCCAGCCCCAGCAGCATCAGCACCAGCCATGCCCGCCGCCACCGCAGGGCTTGGGGCGAAACCTGGAAGGAAGCGGGAGCCAGTGGAGTGGCGTTCATGGAGCAGAGTCGGGAAAGGGATGAAATCAGGACGCGTTTGCCAGCGCGATCCTGCCGAGAAACCAGCCTGGGAACCAAGGCGATTAAGGCCGCAGACTGCTTCGTCTACAAATCAGACTGCACAGTCGCATGGGTTCACAGTGTATGCCAGGCAGGTAAACCCAGTGTGTACAGGGCCCGTCACTCCGGATTGCGTGCGCTCCCACCCAGAGCCACCAAATCACTATGCCCTGGGACCTTCTCCCCCAGGAAATCCAGGAATCGCCGGACGGAAGGCGCCAGTCCGCGCCGGGAAGGGAACACCGCGTGCACGACTCCGCGCGGAGTGGACCATTGCGGAAGCAGGCGCACCAACCGGCCTTCGTTCAGTTCGGCCTGGCACATGTAGTCCGGCAGCCAGCACATCCCCGTGCCGGCCACGGCAGCGAGCTTGAGCGTCAGCAGATCGTCGGCCACATAGCGCGGCGACAACTGCACGACTTCTTCGCGCCCGTCGGGGCCGATCAGGCGCAGGCTGCTGCGGCCATCCGCGGCCGACATGGCCATGCTGTCCAGACGCGACAGTTCGGCCAGCGTCTCTGGCGTGCCCCGGCGCGCCAACAGGTCGGGGCTGGCCACCAGCACCTGTCTGGCGTCGTCCAGGCGCTTGACGACCATGCTGCCACTGTCTTCGAGGTTGGCGCGCACCCGCAGGGCCACGTCGATGCCCTCTTCCACCAGGTTCACGACCCGGTTGGTCACCTGCATCTCCACGCGTACCTGCGGATGGCGCTCCAGGAACACCGGCATCAGTTCTGCCAGGACAGTTTGCGCGAGCGTGACAGGACAGGTCACGCGCACGGTGCCACGGGGCTCCGTCTGTACCTGCGCCACGGTGTCGGCAGCAGCCTGCGCGGCCTCGCGCATGGCCTGGCAGTGGCGCAGGTATGACTCGCCGACCTCCGTGAGCGAGAGCTTGCGCGTCGTGCGCTGAAGCAGGCGCACCCCCAATTGCGCTTCGAGGTCCGAAACGCGCCGCGAAAGACGCGACTTGGGAATGCCCAGTGCCCGGCCGGCTGCCGCGAAGCCGCCGCGTTCGACCACCTCGGCAAAGTAGAGCATGTCGTTCAGGTCTTGCATGGACACCCCTGCCTATTAATCACATCAATGGAACGATCTATCGTATCCGAGCGGTCTTATCGACCGATCATCAATACAGCACAATTCAATCAACGCCACGATGCTGTGGCCCCATTTCAGGAGAACTTCCATGCAACTGCTGCACATCGATTCCGCCATCACCGGCACCGTATCCGTTTCCCGCCAGCTCACGGCCCAGACCGTCGCCGCCTGGTTGGCCGCTCACCCAGGCACGCAAGTCCAGTACCTGGACCTGGTCACCCAGGCTCCAGGCCACTTCACCATGGATGCCATGGCACCGCGCACCGGCCAGACCGAAGGTCTGAGCGAAACCCAGTTGCGCGAGAACGCCGTATCCGAGCAACTGGTGAGCCAGTTTCTGGCCGCGGATGTGATCGTGGTCGGCGCGCCGCTGTACAACTTTGGCATCCCGTCGCAACTGAAGGCCTGGATCGACCGGATCGCCCAGCCGGGCCGCACCTTCCGCTATACCGCCACCGGACCGGAAGGCCTGGCCAAGGGCAAGACCGTGATCGTGGCATCGACACGCGGCGGCGTGTACTCCACCAGCGAAATGGGCCGCGCCATGGAGCACCAGGAGAGCTACCTGCAAACGGTGTTCGGCTTCTTTGGAATTACCGACGTGCGTTTCGTACGGGCTGAAGGCGTTGCCATGGGACCCGACGCGAAGGCCCTGGCTCTGAGCAGCGCCGAGCGTGACATCCAGGCCCATACGGCCATTTCGGCCAACCAGGGCGCGATGACGCAAGCAGCCTGAGAACGGCTTTTCCGTAGGGCGGCCCGATGGCCACGCACGCAGGCGTGGCCATCAGGCTTTTGGCTTTGACCGGATGGGCTACGAACAGCTAACCGCCACCTCACGGTCCGGCAGCCCGGTTCCTCGATCGCACCGCCTAAGCATGTGGAACTGCTAAACGCGCAGCGGTCCGCCTACTTCAAAGGGGCAGCACCAGGGCCGTCCACGGAGAGGTCCGCCCCCAGTACCCGGCGTTCGTCGAACACGAAACACCCGCCGTGGTAATGCGCGCCATCGGTCTGCTCGAAGTACTTGAGGATGCCGCCTTCAAGCTGATAGACGTGCTCCACGCCCTCTTCGCGCATCAGGATGGCGGCCTTCTCGCAGCGGATGCCTCCGGTGCAGAAGCTCACCACCGTCTTGCCTGCCAATTCGGCCTTGTGAGTCCGCAGCGCCGGAGGAAAGTCGGTGAATTTCTCGATGCGCCAGTCGATCGCCTGATCGAAGCTGCCATGGTCCACCTCAAAGGCATTGCGGGTGTCCAGCGTGACGACCGGTCGGCCGTCGTCATCGCGCCCGGCCTCCAGCCAGCGCCGCAGGGTGGGGGCATCCACGGACGGAGCCCGGCCATTGGCCGGACGGATGGTCGGGTGGTCCATGCGGATGATCTCGCGCTTGACCTTCACCAGCATCTTGCGGAACGGTTGCGTGGCCGACCAGCTCTCCTTCGGCTCCAGCAGTGCGAACCGGGAGTCCTGCTTCAACAGCGTGACGAAGCCACGCACGGCCTCTTCCGGACCGGCCAGAAAGAGGTTGATGCCCTCTTCCGCGAGCAGGATGGTGCCCTTGAGCTCCATGGGCACCGCCCGCTCATGGAGCACATCGCGCAGCTCGGCAGCGTCCGGCAGCGGAACAAAGAGATAGCTGGAGATATTGAGAATGTCGTTCACGGCAAGGAGCCGGCTGACAGGACGGCCACGGCCCGGCACAAGCCGCCGCCACCCCGGGCTGCGCCTTGCCCGGCCGCAGGCCGTCAGGTCACCGGGGTCAACAAAGTGGATTCGATCTTGTTGGCCAGCTGGGCGATGGCCAGCGCGGCTGGACAGCCGGGCATCTGCATCAGCAATAACTGCCGGCGCATGACGGCATCGCGGACCGATGTGTCGGCCGGAATGTCGCCCATGTGAATCAGCCGCATGGGGCGACCGGACTCCGTGCTGACGAACCGGTCGAGCACCTGCTGCAACTGGCTGGTGATAGCCCGTCCATCCCCCGGGCGCGCCGCCTGGTTGACCACCATGCGCACATGGTGGCGCTTTTGCTGCGTGGCCATCACTTTGATGGCGGCGTAGGCGTCGGTCAGCGAGGTGGGCTCGGGCGTCGCCACGACAAGCACCTCGGAGGCCAGGGAAATGGAGAACAGCACGACGTCTGAAATACCGGCACCCGTGTCCAGCAGCACCACGTCGTAGCGCGGCGCCAGGGTCTGGATGACATGCAGGAATTCATTGCGCACCTCAGGCGTCAGGCGCGAATACTCCACCATGCCGGAACCCGCGAGCACGACGGAAAAACCGCCCGGGGCTTCGATCACCGCATCTTCCAGATGGGCCTTGCCCGTGAACACGTCGTGCAGGGTGATCTTGGGGTGCAGGTTCAGCACCACGTCCAGGTTGGCCAGGCCCAGGTCCGCGTCCAGCACGAGAACGCGGTGGCCCCGCCGTGTGAGGGCGGCGGCCAGGTTGGCGGAAACAAAGGTTTTGCCCACGCCGCCCTTGCCGCTGGTGATGGCAATGATGCGGGCGCCGGCCGGCGCGGAGGCAGGAGGAGGCGCAGGCATGTGCGGGCCGGCAGGGGTGGTGGGTTGGGGGGACAGCGCGTCGGTCATCTCTGTGCTTTCAATAGGCGCTGCCTGTGGAGGAGGAATCCATGGTCGGGGGCAGATCGCCCCAACCGGACGGAGTGTATAGCGGCCCGAACAGCAGGCTCTTTTCTTCTGCGGTCACGGTACTGTCTGGCTGATCTTCAATGCTGACGCGGTTGCGCCCCGCCATCTTCGCCTTGTAGAGCTGGCTGTCGGCACGCTCGGTCCAAAGCAAGGTCGTGCTGCGGATCCACTGCAGGGCGAACGCGCCGCCGATGCTGACGGTAACGTGCAACTCTACCGAAGGAGAAATGCGGATCGGCGTGCTCTCCACCGCCTTGCGGATGCGTTCGGCCACGACGCGGCCAAAGCCGGCTTGGCAGGCAGGCAGCACCACGGCGAACTCCTCGCCTCCGTAGCGCGAGAGCGTGTCCATGGGGCGGACGCAGACGTTGAGCGTCCGAGCCACGGACTGCAGGACGATGTCTCCGGCCAGATGGCCATAGGTGTCGTTGACGCGCTTGAAATTATCGATATCCAGCATGAGCAGCAGCGCAGCTTCGCCGGCCCGGGACACGCGGTCGATCTCGCGCTCCAGGACGGTACGGAAATGGCGTCGATTGGCCAGCCCCGTGAGCGGATCCTTGAGTGAAAGTTCACACAGGCCGTCGATCAGGCTTTGCAGATACCGCATTGGAATGTCTTCGCACAGCGATGCCTCCGAACCCAGCGACTGCGCAACGAGGGCATGCGCTGTCGAAAGGCGCAGATCGCGCATGTTCACGAATTGGGGGGTCGCGGATTCAGTCACAAAATGCAACAAACAGGTGTCCGTAGAGTGTATCAGCGCCGCCCGCATTCCTAGGCTTCAAGACGATGCATTGGAATGCAAACTGTGTAGCGCCACCAGCGCTTCCGCGTCGGTGCGGTAGAGCGCCAACCCGGCGTCGCGGACCAGTGCACCGGAGCGGCGCAGGACCTGCTCCACCGGCAGCTTGATGCCGCTGACATGCAGCACACCGCCCGCTGCACGTATCAGGGACCGCAGCCGCATGAAGGTCTCGACACCGGTCACATCAATGCGGTTGATGGGCAGCGCGAACAGGCACACATGCCGCAGGTCCGGCCGCTCGGCCAGACGCTCGGATACCCATCGTTCCAGCGCAGCAGAAGAGGCAAAGTCCAATTCGGCGTCCAGGCGCAGTGCGAGCAAGCCCGGAGCAAGTGCCGGCAATTGCCACAGGTGACGATCCCGCAGGCTGCCGTCGGGGTGCATGCCAACCTCGATGATCCTCGGGTGCAGTCGCTGATAGAGAAAGTGGCTGAGGTTCATCACCAGCCCCACCAGCACACCCCAGTACATCCGAGGTGCTGTCGCCAACGTCAGCAGGAAGGTGATGCCACCGATGGCGGCCTCGACCCGCGACACGCGCCACAGGCGGAGCATGCTCGCAGGCTTGATCAGCCCCGTCACCGCCGTCACCACCACGGCCGCCAGCACCGACTGGGGAACGTGGTAGAGCGCCGGGGTGAGCCACAGCAGCACCGCCAGCACCAGGGCCAGCGCAAACAGCGTCGCCCATCCGCTGCGGGCACCGGCGTACAGATTGATGGCCGACCGCGAGAACGAGGCGCTGGTGGCGAAGCTGCCGCACAGCCCGGAGCTGATCTTGGCCATGCCGTGCGCGATGAGATCCTGGTTCTCGTTCCAGCGGGTACCGCCCTGCTGATGCTCGACCTTGGCACTGGAGGCCGTCTCTAGAAAGCTCACCAGCGTAACGACCAGCACCGGCATGAGCAGCGCGCCGAACTCGTCCCACGACAGCCAACCCGGCCAGTACGCCGTGGGCAGGCCCGCCGGCAGGTGTCCCACCACTGCGCCATGCGCATCGGCATAGCCCAGCGCCCAACTCGCCAGCGCCGCCAGCCCGACGATCACGATGGCGGCAGGAAACGTGGACCGCCAGCGGCGGGCCGCCACCAACAGCCCCAGGCTTGCCAAGCCAAATGCCAGGGCCGTGAGGTCGAAGTGGTGCACCGAGGGGCTGACGGCCAAGGCATGCCATGTGGTACGCAACCCGAGCAGCGCGGGTAACTGGGACGCCAGGATCAGCCATGCGGCCGCCTGGGTGAACCCGTTGAGGACAGGTGAGGTCACCAGATTGAGCAGCCAGCCGAACCGCACCACCCCTAACGCAAGTTGCAGCAGGCCGGACAACAGCGCCATCCATGCCGCCAAGGCCACCCACTGCGCACTGCCGGGCTCAGCCATGCCCGTGAGCGACGCGCCGATCAACAGGCTGGTCAGCGCCGTCGGGCCGACACCGAGCCGCGTGGATGAACTCCACAGTACGGCAACCAAGGCGGGAACCAGCGAGGCGTAGATACCCGTGATCAAGGGCATGCCGGCCAATGCGGCATAGGCCACGCCCTGAGGCACCAGCATCAGCCCTACGGTCATCCCTGCCCAGAATTCGCCTGCCAGCAACGTGCGGTTTGGCCGTGGCCACGCGAGGAACGGAAACCAGCGATGCAGGGCGCGCATATTCATCCGGCGATTGTCGCTGCGTCTCCCCAGTTCGCATGAACGATGCCGCAGGCAATCCATTCCATTGAGACCGCTGGCGCTCCATCAGCGGCTGGGGTTGTCCTACGGCAGCTTCGGCCGCGTCCGACCCACGCCCTCCCGCTAGCCCCCTACAGTCCGCACCATCGCCCACAGCAAGGAGAACCCCATGGAAGGTAGCCCTCAAACGCAGCAACGCCCTGCGTCCCGCGTGATCGGCATGATGGCCGTGCTGGCACTGGCCGGCGGGCTGGTGGCGTGCGACAAGAACGATGGGCAGACCGCCGGACAGCGGCTGGACTCGGCGGTCCAGAAGACGGAGCAAACGGCGGCCGATGCGCAGCGCAAAATGGAAACGGCTGCCGACCGAGCCGGCTCCGCCACCCGGGACGCGGCAGCCAAGGCCCTGGCTGTCATGGACGATGCAGGAATCACCACCAAGGTCAACGCAGGGCTGGCACAGGACCCTGACCTGAGCGCGGTGAAGATCGACGTCGACACCCGCAATGGCATCGTGACGCTGAACGGACCTGTGAAGTCGGCTGAGGCACGCGAACGGGCGGGCAAGATCGCCCAGGGGGTCGAGGGCGTGAATTCGGTGGTCAACCAGCTGACGGTCAGCGCCGGTTGATCCTGCGAGGCTCCCGGGGCGCCGCGTGGTGGCGCCCCGTGCGGCGCTAACATGCGGCGCATGACAGCCCCGAATCCTTCTTTCAGCAGCACCACCACACATCTCATTCACCACGGGTACGAGCCTCCCGCCGGCTTCGCGGCTCCCCAGCCCCCGGTCCACAAGGCATCGACCGTGATCTTTCCCAACGTGGCTGCCATGCGCGCCCGCGAGTGGAAAGACAAGTCCAGCTACACCTACGGTCTGCATGGCACACCGACGACCTATCAGCTCGAGGAACGCCTGGCCACGCTGGAAGGTGGACTGCAGTGCCTGCTCGTTCCGAGCGGCCTTGCGGCGATTGCGAATGTAGCCCTGGCCCTGCTGCGTACCGGCGACGAAGTACTGATTCCAGACAATGCCTATGGGCCGAACAAGTCCCTGGCGGAAGTCGAGTTGCGCCATTACGGGATCCGTCACGTGGTCTATGACCCGCTCGACCCTGCCGACCTGGAGGCGAAGATCACGTCCGCCACCAAACTGGTGTGGCTGGAGGCAGCGGGCTCCGTGACGCTCGAATTTCCCGACCTCATCGAGCAGGTGCGCATCTGCCGGCGGCATGGTGTGACCACGGCGCTGGACAACACCTGGGGCGCCGGCCTGGCCTTTGCCCCGTTCGATCTGCTGGGCGACGGGCAACTGGGGGTGGACATCTCGGTGCACGCCCTCACCAAGTACCCCAGCGGCGGGGGCGATGTACTCATGGGCAGCATTACCACCCGCGACCAGCCGCTGCACCTGCGCATCAAGCTGACGCACATGCGGCTCGGCCTGGGTGTGGGCGGCAACGATGTGGAAGCGGTGCTGCGCTCCCTGCCGAGCGTAGCGCTGCGCTACCACGCCCACGATGCAGCGACGCGGAGCCTGGCGCGGTGGATGAAGGGACAGCCCGGTATCGCCCAGGTGCTGCATCCGGCCCTCGAAGACTCACCCGGCCATGCGCACTGGAAGCAGCTGTGCGGGAAATCGAATGGCGGCACCGGCGCTGCCGCAGGCCTGTTCAGCGTGGTGATCGATCCGCGCCATGGACAGCAGCAGATCGACGCCTTCTGCGACGGGCTGCGCCTGTTCAAGATCGGCTACAGCTGGGGCGGCCCCATGAGCCTGGTGGTGCCGTACGACCTGCCGTCGATGCGCAGCGGACCGTCCCATCACCTGAAGCCGGGTACGGTGGTGCGCTTTTCCATCGGACTGGAGGCCGTGGACGACCTGCGCTACGACCTCGCGCAGTCGATGGCCCGCGCCTTTGCGGTTGCCTGAACGCTCACGCGCCGCCCCGGAAGGCCGGTAATTACGGACCCGCGACCGATCCGACGTGCCCCATGCTGTTACATTGATCCATCACTGAGAAGGACATACCTTGGCAACACCCAACTACGGCTACGAAAAACGCCAGCGCGAACTCGCAAAGAAGAAGAAGAAGGAGGAAAAGCTGCTGGCCAAGTCACAGCGCAAAACCGACGATTCCCACCCTGGACAAGAGTCTTCGGACGATGCGCCTATCAGCGATCGCGGCCATGACGGCGCTACCGCACCGGGGAGCGACAGCCAGGCCTGATGCGGCGTCTTCAGGCAGCGTCTCGGCTCGGCCGGCTCCGGCCTGCGCCAACCGCAGTCGCTCAGCGCAGGCCCGTCATGGCAGCAGCTTGCGCAGTTCCGGCCACACGTTGGCCAGCATGATCGGATGCGCATCCGCCCGCGGGTGGATGCGGTCCGGCTGGAACATGCGGGTCGGGTCCGGACCGTCCGCCACCCCCTTGAGGAGGAACGGGACGACAGGCACCTTCTGCGAGGCGGCCACCGACGCAAACAGCCCGGAGAAGCGCCGGGCGTAGTCGGTGCCGTAGTTCGGTGGTACCTGCATACCCACCAACAGCACCTTGGCCCCAGTCTGCTGAGCCGCGCGGGTCATGGCCACCAGGTTGTCCTCGGTGTTTTTCAGCGGTAGCCCGCGCAGCGCGTCGTTGCCACCCAGTTCGATCACTACATGCGTGGGCCGGTGCTGCGACAGCAGGGCAGGCAGGCGCGAACGGCCGCCCGATGTCGTGTCGCCGCTCACGCTCGCATTCACAACCCGGGCCGCAATCTTTTCATCAAGCAGCCGCTTTTCCAGCAGTGCCACCCAGCCGGTCCCGCGGGCGAGCCCGTACTCGGCGCTCAACGAGTCCCCCACCACCAGGATGACCGGCGATGCCTGCGCGCCCTTGCTCTGTGCCAGGGCGGGCGTAGAGCAAAGCCCCGCGAGCAGGCCGACTGAAGCTGCCAAGATAAAGTCACGCCGACGCTCTGTCCGATTCACTGCTGAACTCCTCATGTCCGATCATTCCTCCGTGCCGCTCCAGCCCCATGATTCCGCCGCCACCGCCATCATCGCGGTGGAACATGTGCACAAGTCCGTGACGGACTCCACGGGCACGCTCGACATTCTGCGGGATATCGATTTCCGCCTGGCGCCAAGGGAAACCGTGGCCATCGTCGGGGCATCCGGGTCGGGCAAGAGCACCCTGCTCTCGATCGTGGCGGGGCTGGACACGCCCACACGGGGGACGGTGCATCTCGATGGACAGGACCTGTTTGCACTCAGCGAGGATGAGCGTGCCGCGCTGCGCGCGCAGAAGGTCGGCTTCGTCTTCCAGAGCTTTCAGCTGATGGCCAATCTGACCGCACTGGAAAACGTGATGCTGCCGCTGGAGCTCGCCAACCGGCGGGACGCACGGCAATTGGCCGCGGACATGCTCGGCCGCGTGGGCCTGGGCCAGCGGCTGGGCCACTACCCGAAGGTGCTCTCCGGCGGGGAACAGCAGCGGGTGGCGCTGGCACGGGCCTTCGTGGTGCAACCGGCGGTGCTGCTGGCCGACGAACCTACCGGCAGCCTGGATTTCGCCACGGGCGAGACGATCATGCGGCTGATGTTCGACCTGAACCGTGAACTCGGCACGACCCTCGTGCTCGTCACCCATGACCGCGGCATCGCCGACCAGTGCGAGCGCCGGATCACCATCGAAGCGGGACGGATCGCACCGCATTGACGCTGGCCTGGCCTCGCTCTACGCGCCAGGCCCGGCGATCGGCCCTGGTCGCAAGCCATCCGCCGTGGGTGCCTGAGCAACCTCAGGGCTTAAAGCGGCGTTCGGGCAGCGGAATCCAATCCGTCTCGCCCGGCACCTGGCCCATCGCCTGGTCTTCCCAGTCCTGGGCCGCCTGCACGATGCGGTCCTTGCGACTGGAGACGAAGTTCCACCACATCTGCCGCGGCGCGTCGAGCGCGTCGCCGCCGATCACCATGCAACGCGCACCGGAGTCGCCCGTGGCCTCCAATGCCGTGGCCTCGCCCGGACGCAACGTGGCCAGGGTGTGTTCAGCGATGGGCTCGCCATCCAGCGCCAGCGCGCCGGACACGGTGTAGACCGCCATCTCCTGCGCCAGCGGCGGCAGCTCCCATCGCGCGCCCCGCTCCAACTGCACGTCGAGGTACAGCGTGGGCGACAACGTGGCGACCGGAGACACCTGGCCGAATGCCTCGCCGATCAAAACGCGCACGCGGCTGCCCTGGGCCTCGACCACCGGGATATCCCTGGCGGGCGTGTGCACGAAGGTTGGCGCGGTCTCTTCGTGCGCCAGCGGCAGCGCGGTCCAGAGCTGGATGCCGTGGTTCACGTAGGTACTTGCCGCCAACGACTCGGGACGGCGCTCCGAATGCACGATGCCGCGGCCGGCCGTCATCCAGTTGATGGCGCCCGGCTCGATCTGCTGCACCGAGCCCAGGCTGTCGCGGTGCATGATCGTCCCTTCGAACAGGTAGGACACGGTGGCCAGGCCGATGTGTGGATGGGGCCGCACGTCGTACTCGGCCGACGGCTCGACCGTGACCGGGCCGAAGTGGTCGAAGAAGATGAAGGGCCCGACGGAACGGCATTGCAGTGCCGGCAGCAGGCGCCGCACGGTAAAGCCGCCGCCCAGGTCCTTGTGGTGGCCGGTGAGCCGCAGCAGGCCCGGGTTCATGGCTGCACTCCCGCTGCGCCTGCCACCGCAGCGTCCTGCGGTGCCCGCTCGACGCGGGTGGTGATCTCGGTGGTCACCGCCGTCATCAGCTTGTGCACGGGGCACTTGGCGGCCACTGCTTCCAGCTCCGCGAGCTGTGCGTCGGTCAGGTCGCCCTGCATCAGCAGCCGGGTGGCAAGCCGGTAGGTGCCAGCCCGCTCTGCCGATGCATCACGGTCCACGGCCGTCCGCACATCGTCCACGGCCCAGCCCTTGCGGCGGGCGTACCACAGCACGGTCAGCGCTTTGCAGGCACCCAGCGCCGCGTCGTACAGGTCGTGCGGGCTGGGGCCGGCGTCGCTGCCGCCCTCCTCCACACTCCCGTCGGCGATCAGCGCATGGCTGCGAATGGTCACCGCCTGCCCCATGGGCAAATCGGCGATGCGTTGCAGTTGGACCGTCATGGGTGCTCTCCCGAAGGCAAAGGATGCAATCTAACCGGTCTGCAGTGCGGCGGTCAGCCGCGCAGCTTGGCGGCGATGTCGGCCACGCGCTTGCCGAACAGCTTGGCGGTGTCGAGGTCGCCCTGGGGGATCTCCGTCACGCTGGCGTCGGAGGGCGACTGCACCAGCAGGCCGACGGAGCCGCCCAGGTTGTTGACGTCCTGCCGCGTGGCGGCCTTGCTGTTGGCCGGCAGCAGACCCAGGCTCACCCAGATGCCGCCGTGCTGCGAGGCCAGCGTCTGCAGGTAGCCGAGCGTGACGGACTTGTCGCCGCTGAAGCTGGCGCTGTTGCTGAAACCGGCGAACACCTTGTCCTGCCAGCCGCGGGTGAACCAGGCCTTGGAGGAGGCATCGGCGAACTTCTTGAACTGCCAGCTCGGGCCGCCCATATACGTGGGGGTGCCGAAGACGATGCCGTCCGCGTCGGCCAGCTGTTCCCAGCCGCCGTCGGGCAGGTTGCCGTCCGCGTCGATCGCCAGCAGGTCGGCGCCAGCGCCCTCTGCCACATGCTGCGCAACGCGCTGGGTATGGCCGTAGCCGGAGTGGTAAACGACGACGATCTTTGCCATGGTGATTGCTCTCTTTGAAGGGTAAAGGTTAAAAGTCAACACTAACGGGAAGAATCACGGGCCAGCCCTTTGCCGGCGCCGCATGATGCTATCGAAATTGCATGAAGTCTGCCGAGGTCAGGCGGCAAGATCGAACACGATCACCTCGGCGTCCCGCCCGCCGGACAGTTCCAGCCGGGCATCGCCCTCCAGCAGGGCGGCATCGCCGGCCTTGAGCGCTGCGCCGTTCACATCCAGTGCGCCGCGCACCAGGTGCACATAGGCCTTGCGGGCCGGGTCCAGCGGCAGCGCTGCGGTCTCGCCGCCGTCGAAGAGGCCGGCATACATGGCGGCATCGGCGTTGATGCGGACCGAGCCCTGAGCCCCGTCCGGCGACGCGACGAGGCGCAGGTGGCCGCGTTTCTCGGCGTCCGGGAAGGTCTTCTGCTCGTAGCCGGGCGCCACGCCCAGCCGGTCCGGCTCGATCCAGATCTGGAAGAAGTGCGTCGTCTGGCCCTGCGCATGGTTGAACTCGCTGTGCATCACACCCGTGCCCGCACTCATGCGCTGCACATCGCCGGGCGGAATGGCCTTCACGTTGCCCATGCTGTCCTTGTGGGCCAACTCGCCCGACAGCACGTAGCTGATGATTTCCATGTCCTTGTGGCCGTGGGTGCCGAAGCCCGTGCCCGGGGCGATGCGGTCCTCGTTGATCACGCGGAGGTTGCCCCAGCCCATGTGGAGGGGATCGTAGTAACCAGCAAACGAGAAGCTGTGGTACGAGTGGAGCCAGCCATGGTCGGCGTGGCCCCGGTCCTGGGATTTGCGGAGGGTGAGCATGGAAGCGCTCCTTTCAATGCCTTCACTGTAGAAGCCGAACCCTCTCGCAAGGCAGAGCACGCTTGAAGAGATCATTCAAACGAATTGAACTAACATGCGCTCATCATGCAAAACGCCCGAGATGCCCTGACCCCGGACAGCCTGTCGATGCTGCAGGTGATCGCCGATACGGGCAGCTTCGCCGCAGCGGCGCGCCAGTTGGGGCTGGTACCCAGTGCCCTGACCTACCGCGTGCGGCAGATCGAGGACGCGCTCGACGTGCTGCTCTTCAACCGCAGCGCGCGGCAGGCGCGACCGACGGAAGCGGGCACGGAATTGTTGCGCGAAGGCGCACGCCTCTTGGCCGATGTGGACGCCGTGGCCAACCGTGTGCGCCGCGTGGCCACCGGCTGGGAGCCCCAGTTGACGATCGCCGTGGACGGAGTGGTCTCGCCCACGACCATGCTGGAACTGGTCGAGGCCTTCTACGCGCTGCAGCCGCCCACGCGCCTGAAGCTGCGCGACGACATCCTCAACGGCACGCTGGAAGCGCTTACCTCCGGCCACGCAGACCTGGCGATCGGTGTGGCCGTGCCGGCGGGCAACATTGCCGGGCTGCAGCAGGCGCCGCTGGGCGATGTGCTGTTCCATTTCGTCGTGGCGCCGCACCACCCGCTGGCCAGCGCCCCCGAACCGCTGACCGATGCCATGCTGCGCGAGCATCGCGTGATCGCCGTGGCCGATTCCGCGCAGCGCGGCGGCGTGACCATGGGCATCTTGGGCGGACAGGACGTACTGACTGTGGACACTATGCAGGCCAAGGTCCGCGCGCAGTTGCGGGGGCTCGGGGGCGGCTTTCTCCCGGAATCCATGGTCCGCCCCTACATCGACGCAGGCCGGCTCGTGGCGCGCCAGGTCGCGCGGCCGGGGCGCAGCGTGCGCGTGCACTACGCCTGGGGCGGGCCCGGCTTCTCGTCGCCCGGGCGGGCCCTGCAGTGGTGGCTGACGCAGCTGCAAAGCGCCACCACACGCAGCGCACTGCTGGAAAACCATCACCATTTCTGACGACTGCGCTGGCGCCGTTACCACTGGCCCGTGTAGAGTGGAATCGACATTCAACGTCCCGCATTCCCCTCGTCAGAAAGGCCTGCCATGACTTCTTCCTCGCCCCGCGCTTCCCACCGCCTGCGAACCGACACCAGCGGCACGGCAGGCTCGCCCCGGCGGTTCGCCATCATCGGCGCCGGCATGGCCGGCGTGGCCTGCGCCCGCACGCTGGTGCAGGCGGGGCATGACGTGCTGGTGTTCGAGAAATCCTCCCGCGCCGGCGGGCGCACGACGACGCTGGACTCGCCCTTCGGCGGCTTCGACGCCGGGGCACAGTACTTCACGGTGCGCGATGCACGCTTTCAGCAGGCGCTCGACACCGTGCCCGGCCTGTGCCGCCCCTGGAGCGCCAACACGGTGCGCGTGCTCGACGCGGCCGGCCGTCTGGCAGCGGCCGCGCCCCCGCCCGGCGAGCCGCACTGGGTGGCGGCGCCCGGCATGGAATCCCTGGTCACCACCTGGGCCGCACCGCTGCAACAGGCAGGCCGCCTGCTGACCGGCACCCAGGTCACCCGCATCGAACGCGACGCCCTGCGGCCGGACGGCTGGCAGGTGCGCACGGAGGCGCTCGACGGCTCGGTGCATGTCCACGCCGGCTTTGATGCGGTGCTGCTGTCGCAGCCCGCGGTGCCGGCCCGGACGCTGCTGGAGCTTTCCGGCGTTGACACGCCCCTGGTGCAGGAGCTGGCGCCGGTGGCCATCGCACCCTGCTGGACCTTGATGCTCGCTTTTGCGCAGGCCGTGCGCCCCGGCCTCACCACGCTAGGGCCGCAGTGGAATGCCGCGCGCAGCACCCACCATCGCATCGCCTGGCTGGCGCGCGAATCCTCCAAGCCCGGCCGCACACGCATCGAGCGCTGGACGGTGCAGGCCAGCCCGGCCTGGTCGCAAGAGCACCTGGAAGACGACGCCACCCGCGTGCAGGCCAAGCTGACCAACGGGTTCGCAGAGATCACCGGCATCCGTGCCGAGCCGACGCAGGCCATCGCCCGCCGCTGGCGCTACGCGCAGACCACGCAGCCGCTGGGCCGCAGCCACGCCTGGGATGCGGCGCGCGGCATCGGCGCGTGCGGCGACTGGTGCCTGGGGCACCGGCTCGAAGACGCCTTTCTCTCCGGCCTGGAACTCGCCCTCGCCGTGGCGTGATCGGCGGCATACTCGCCGCTGTCCGCTTCCTGCCTGCGGGCGTGGGCCTCCTGCCACCGCCCGCCTTCCCACCATGACACTGCCAGCGCTTCGGCCCCGCCGGGCCACCGCCGCACCCTGGTCCCAGCCGGGCGGGTGCCGGGCCGCCATGCTGATCCGATGAACAGGGACACTGCGGCCTATACCGGGCGGTTCGCGCCCTCGCCCACGGGCCCGTTGCACGCCGGCTCGCTGGTGGCCGCGCTGGCCAGCTGGCTCGACGCGAGGGCCGCCCACGATGGGCGTGGCGGGCGCTGGCTCGTCCGCATCGAGGATGTGGACACGCCCCGATGCGCGCCCGGCGCGGCCGAGCGCATCCTCTCGCAGCTGGCCGCCTGCGGCCTAGTGCCCGACGAGCCGCCTTGGTGGCAGTCCGCACGGCAGGCACGCTACCAGCAGGCCCTGGATGCGCTGGTGGCCGCCGGCCGGGCCTATCCCTGCGGCTGCTCACGCCGCGACATCGAAAAGGCCCAGGCGGCCCTGGGATTCCAGCGCAACCGCCATGTGGAGCTACCCTACCCCGGCACCTGCCGCCACGGGCTGCAGGGCCGACCGGCCCGGTCGTGGCGGTTTCACGCCACACAACAACAGGCAAATCAGCCTCCAGCCCTTTATAAGAAAGCGCAGCAAGCTATATTATTAATAGCAAACGATGGCATGCACTGGACGGACCGGCGCCTGGGCCGGCAGTACCAGGACGTGGCCCGCCAGGTCGGCGACTTCGTCCTACGACGCGCGGATGGTTTGTGGGCCTACCAGCTGGCCGTGGTGGTCGACGATGCCGACCAGGGCGTCACCCACATCGTGCGCGGCGAGGACCTGGCCGACAACACGCCCCGCCAGTTGCTGCTGCAGCAGGCCCTGGGCGTGCCCCACCCCACGTACATGCACATGCCCTTGGTGCGCGCCGATGATGGCGAGAAGCTCTCCAAGCAGCACGGCGCACCGCCCGTGGATGTGGCCCGGCCGCTGGAAGTGCTGCGTGCGGCAGCCCGCGTGCTCGGCCTGCCCGACGTGGCGCATCCTGACAACACCACAGTCGCGCAGGCGCTGGCGCAGTGGGTTCTGGCATGGCGACGAATCTACAATCCATGCGTGACAGAAACGCCTTCCCCTCTGGCCGCCAACGGCCCCTCCCCCGCCCCCTCCACGCCGTCGCCTCAGGAAGGCGGCGGTGCCGCGCCCGCAGACGTGGCCTTCCCCAAAACCATCCGCAGCTACGTGCGGCGCGCTGGCCGCACGACGACCGGCCAGGCCAAGGCTTTCGAAGACCTGGGCCCTCGCTTTCTTCTGCCGTATGCGCCGGTCCCGCTGGACGCCACTGCGGCCTTCGGGCGCCAGGCCCCGCTGGTGTTGGAGATCGGCTTCGGCATGGGCGAAGCCACGGCCCACATCGCCCGGGTGCGTCCGCAGGACAACTTCCTGTGCTGCGAAGTGCATGAGCCCGGCGTGGGCGCCCTGCTCAAGCGCATCGGCGAACACGGCATCGAGAACATCCGCATCCTCCAGCACGACGCCGTGGAGGTCATCGACCACATGCTGCCGCCCGGCTCGCTGGACGGCGTGCACATCTTCTTTCCCGATCCCTGGCACAAGAAGCGTCACAACAAACGCCGGCTCATCCAGCCGATGCTGGTCGCCAAGCTGGCCGCGCGCCTCAAGCCCGGCGGCTACCTGCACTGCGCCACCGACTGGCAGCCCTATGCGGAGCAGATGCTCGAAGTGCTGTCCGCCGAGCCTTCGCTCGAGAACACGGCCGAAGGCTTTGCGCCGCAGCCCGACTACCGCCCCCTGACCAAGTTCGAGAACCGGGGCCTGCGCCTGGGCCACGGCGTCTGGGACGTGGTATTCAAGCGGCGCGACTGACGCCACCGACCGCCCAACGACGGAACCACAGCACCCGATGAAGCCCATTCTTGACAATCTGGTGGAGATGACCGGTCATCGGGACCATCTCCGGCTGGAGGTTTCGGTACTTTCCACGCTGCAGAAACTGGCTTCCATCAAGGAGGTGCGGGCGCTGGAGGTCTTCCACAGGGACGGGGTGCAGTACGTGCGCCCCCGGACCTGGATCGATAACGGCCAGCTCGTGTCCACCGGCTCCGACGCCCAGAGCGACTCACGCCGGCAGCCCGTCAGCGACTACCCGGCGCTGCACGCGTGCATCGCACAGCGCGAGGCCAGCGCCAAGGACTCGTCCCGCAAAGGTACCTACACGCTGTGGTTACCCGTATGGATGCACGACGAAGTGCACACCTGCCTGGAGATCACGCAGTCGCGCCCGTTCTCGGCCCACAAGCTGGATGTGATCAAGGGCGTGTTCCACGTCTACCAGAACTACCAGAGCCTGCTCGACTACAGCGAACGGGATGCGCTCACCGGGCTGTTCAACCGCAAGACCTTCGACGAACAGTTCACCCGCCAGTCCGCGGCCGGCGATGGGGCCTATGCGGAGGCGAGCGAGCTGCTGGTCTCGCCCGACGACGGCACGGAGGCCGGCCAGGAGCCCGTGCGCCAGTGGCTGGCGGTGGTGGACATCGACCACTTCAAGCTCGTCAACGACCGCTTCGGCCATCTGTACGGCGACGAGGTGCTGATCCTGGTGGCCAATATCCTGCGCAGCTCGTTCCGCAGCCACGACCGCATCTTCCGCTTCGGCGGCGAAGAGTTCGTGGTGCTGCTGCGCTCGACCACGCTGTCGACGGCGTACAAGGTGTTCAACCGCTTCCGCCAGGCCGTGCAGGAATACCACTTCCCCCAGGTCGGCCAGGTCACCGTCAGCGTCGGCTTCGCCAGCACCCAGCAGGGCGCGCCCGTCGAGATCCTGGGCCGTGCGGACCAGGCGCTGTACTACGCCAAGGAGCACGGCCGCAACCAGGTGTGTTTCTACGACGAACTCGTTGCCCAGGGGCATCTGCAGGCCAAGGTCGCCAACGACGACGTCGAACTGTTCTGAGGCTCCCGCCCGCGGCTGCGACTCCGGCAGACACTCGCGCTGACAAGAAAAAAGGCCCGCAACTGCGGGCCTTTCTCATGGCGGGCTTGCTGCCGCCGCGTGGCGTCGGGCCGCAGCTGCGGCCCCCGACATCACAGCCGCTCGGCCACCCACGCCTGCACGGAGGCCAGCGCCGCGGGCAGCGCAGCCGCATCGGTGCCGCCGGCCATGGCCATGTCGGGCTTGCCGCCGCCCTTGCCGCCCACCTGCTGGGCCACGAAGTTCACCAGTTCGCCGGCCTTCACCTTGGCCATCACGTCGGGCGTGACGCCGGCCGCGATCTGCACCTTGGCGCCATCGACGGCCGCCAGCACGATGGCCGCGCTCTTGAGCTTGTCCTTGAGCTTATCCATGGTGTCGCGTAGCGTCTTGGCGTCCGCGCCCTCCAGACGGGCGGCCAGCACCTTCACGCCCTGGGCCTCGACGGCCTGGGCCGCCAGTTCGTCGCCCTGGCTGGATGCCAGCTTGCCCTTCAAGGCCGCGATTTCCTTCTCCAGCGCCTTGATCTGGTCGAGCGCCTGGCCGATGCGGCCGGTCAGCTCGCCGGCCGGGGCACGCAGGGCACCTGCCGCGCGGTTCACGGTGTCTTCGAGCTGCTGCACGTAGGCCACGGCGGCCTCGCCGGTAATGGCTTCCACCCGGCGCACACCGGCCGCCACGCCGCCTTCGGCGACGATCTTGAAGAGGCCGATATCCCCCGTGCGGGTGACGTGCGTGCCGCCGCAGAGCTCACGGCTGGTGCCGATGTCCAGCACACGCACGCTGTCGCCATACTTCTCGCCGAACAGCATCATGGCGCCGGTCTTCTGGGCGGACTCGATGTCCATGACGCGCGCACCCGTCGGGGTGTTCGCCAGGATCTCCGCATTCACGCGGCGTTCGATCTCGCGGATCTGTGCGTCGGTGATGGGGGCGTTGTGGGCGAAGTCGAAGCGCGTGCGCTCGGCATTCACCAGGCTGCCCTTTTGCTGCACATGTTCGCCCAGCACCTCGCGCAGGGCCTTGTGCATCAGGTGGGTCACCGAGTGGTTGCGCATGGTGGCCGCGCGCAGCTGGGTGTTCACCTCGGCGTCCACCCCATCGCCCACCTTCAGCGCACCGCTCTCCAGCGTGCCGTGATGGCCGAACACGTCGGCCTTGATCTTGATGGTGTCGTTCACGGCGAAGTGTGCCGAGCCGGTGCTGATGACGCCCTCGTCGCCCACCTGGCCGCCGCTCTCGGCGTAGAAAGGCGTGGTGTCGAGAACGACCACGCCGTCTTCGCCCGCCTTGAGCGCATCGACGCTGGTGCCGTTGACGTACAGCGCGACGATCTTGGCCGACTCCTTCAGCTGCTCATAGCCGCTGAAACGGTTGGACGCGCCGGTGTAGTCCAGGGCGCGGTCCATCTTGAACTTGCCGGCCGCGCGGGCCTGCGCCTTCTGGCGCTCCATGGCGGCCTTGAAGCCGGCCTCGTCCACCGACACGCCACGCTCGCGGCACACGTCGGCCGACAGGTCGAGCGGGAAGCCGTAGGTGTCGTGCAGCTTGAACGCGACATCGCCGGGCAGCACCTGGGCACCGCCGGCCAGGGCCGTGTCCAGAATGTCCATGCCGTTGGCCAGCGTCTCGAAGAAGCGCTCCTCCTCGGCCTTCAGCACCTCGGTGATGCGCTGCTGCTGCTCGCGCAGCTTGGGGTACGCATCGCCCATCTGCTCGGCCAGGTCCTTGACCAGCTTGTGGAAGAACGGCGTCTTCTGGCCCAGCTTGTAGCCGTGGCGGATGGCGCGGCGCACGATGCGGCGCTGCACGTAGCCCCGGCCTTCGTTGCTGGGGATCACGCCGTCGCTGATGAGGAACGAGGTGGCGCGGATGTGATCGGCGATCACCTTGAGCGAGGGATTCGCCAGATCGGTGGTGCGGGTCTCGCGCGCGGCGGCCTTGATCAGCGCATCGAAGATGTCGATCTCGTAGTTGCTGTGCACGTGCTGCAGGATGGCGGCCAGACGCTCCAGGCCCATGCCGGTGTCCACGCAGGGCGCGGGCAGCGGCGTGACGCTGCCGTCTTCCTTCATGTCGAACTGCATGAACACGTTGTTCCAGATCTCGATGAAACGGTCGCCGTCCTCGTCGGGGCTGCCCGGAGGGCCGCCGGGAATGTGCGCGCCGTGGTCGTAGAAGATCTCCGAGCAGGGGCCGCAGGGCCCGGTGTCGGCCATCATCCAGAAGTTGTCGGACTTGTAGCGGCCGCCCTTGTTGTCGCCGATGCGGATGATGCGGCCCTCTTGCTTCACGCGCTCGGGCGTCCAGCCGGCCTTGACGAAAATCTCTTCCCAGATGCCGTACGCCTCGTCGTCTTCCTGGTAGACCGTGGCGTACAGCTTGTCGGCGGGCAGTTTGTACACCTGGGTCAACAGCTCCCAGGCCCAATTCAGCGACTCGCGCTTGAAGTAGTCGCCGAAGGACCAGTTGCCCAGCATCTCGAAGAAGGTGTGGTGGCGGGCCGTGTAGCCCACGTTCTCCAGGTCGTTGTGCTTGCCGCCGGCACGCAGGCAGGCCTGCACCGACGTGGCGCGGTTGTACGAGCGCTTGTCGGTACCCAGGAACACGTCCTTGAACTGGACCATGCCCGAGTTGGTGAACATCAGCGTGGGATCGTTGCCGGGCACGAGCGGCGACGACGGGACGATGGTGTGGCCGCGCTCGGCAAAGAACTGAAGGAACTGGGCGCGGATTTCAGAGACTTTCATCCGGGACTTTCTGGCGGCTGCGGGCGGCGCGCCGGGACCCTGGAACGGGCCCGGACGCCACCATCGGCAGCGATCGCAACAATGGAATGGGAAGACGTCGGGAAACCGTCGATTATCTCACCGTTCCGCGCCTGGCCCGCCCCCCGGCACAGTGCCCATGCTGCTGGCCCAGGCCTGCAAAAAGCGCCGGCGCTTGAGCGGATCCAGATACACCAGCAACCCCAGGCCAGGCGCCAGCAGGCGCCAGGCGCTGGCCCCTGCGGTACCGTCCGCGCCCCAGGCGGACGCCGGCGCGCCCTCCCCGGCCGCGCTGTGCGCCAGATGGGCCATGGCACGGCCATCGCGCCCGGCAGCCACGGCCTGGCGGATGGGCAGCAGGCGCGTGTCGCGTGCCAGCACGGCCTGCCCTTCCGGCGACAGCAGGTCGTCCAGGAAGCTGCGGGCCAGGTCCGCCCGCGCGGCAGCAGCGGGAATCACCGCCGCGCGCGTGGTCAGCAGCGTGTAGTCCTGCGCCACCACCATGCGCAGCGGCGAGCCCGCCGCGATGCGTGCCTGCACGTACGAGGCCGGCACGTTGTAGACCAGCGCCAGCCGCCCCGCCTCCAGTTCATCCAGCAGCGGTTCGATGTAGTCGCCCAGCCGCACGCGGTTGGCGCCCATGGCGGCCAGCAGCACGCCGGCCGTGCTGTCGTAGCGCGCGTCCTGCGTGGCCAGCAGGTAGCCCAGGCCGCTGCGGGTGGCGTCGTAGGTGCCGATGCGCCCCATCAAGGGCTGGTCCGGATCGCGCAGCAGCGCCAGCAGCTGGCCGCGCGTCTGGGGGGCACGCGCTGGCGGCAGCAGGCGCGGGTGGTAGACCATCACCACCGGGTCGGCGCCCAGGCTGAAGACTTCGTCGCGCCACTGCGCGCCCTCAGGCAGCGCCCGGGTCTGCGCGGAGCGGTGGGGCAGCACGTAGCCGTCGTTGGCCAGCAGGGTCTGCAGGTCCAGGCTGCTGCTGATGAGCAGATCGGGGTTGGCGTCGTCCGGGCCGGAGGACAGTGCGCCGCCCCGCGCGCGCCGCAGCGCGCTGGCGTGCATCACCAGGCTCTGCCGGTCGGCGTAGCGCACGGCCACGCCGGGATGGCGCCGCTGGAAGTCGCGGATGGCCGGCGCGAAGAGCACCGTGTCGGTAGAGCTGTCCACCGACAGCACGGCCTGCTGCGTACCCTGCGCCGGAAACAGCGTGACCGTGCCGCCCGGCCAGCGCGTGCTTGTGGTGCCCGCCATGGCCGCCTGCGAACGCGCGTCCGCGGGCACGGCATGCGCCGCCGGGGCAGCGGCCTGCCACCCGGCCATGGCCAGCGCGGGCCAGGCGATGTGCCGCAGCGCCGTGCGGCGCGCGATGGCGTGCACCGTGCCGGTCATGCCGCGGCCTCCTGCGCCGTGGCGCCCTCGTCCTCTGCTGCACCGGGCAGCCACAGGGCCACCGACCAGCCACCGCCAGGGCGGTTGCCGGCATCGATGCGCCCGCCGTGGCTCTGCACCACGCGCTGCACGATTGCCAGACCCAGACCGGCGCCGCCCGCCGCCGCACCGTGGCCGCGCACGAAGCGCTCGAACAGACGATCCTGCTGCCCCACCGGCACGCCCGGGCCCTGGTCGGTGACGGCCACGCGCCAGCCCGGCGCGGAGGCTTCCAGGCCGTCTGGCGACAGAGGCGCCGCGTGCACGCGCACGTCGATGGGGCCTTGCTCCGGACGGCCATGCCGCAGCGCGTTGTCGACCAGGTTCTTGAACGCCTCGCGCAGCATCAGCGCATCGCCCTGCACCCAGGCCTGCGGAGGGAAAGACTTCAGCATGTTTTTGGCCTCCAGCGCAGGTGGGTATTGCGCAAGCAGCTCCTCTTTTGAAAGCAAATCTCCCTCTTCCGCGCCCCACCACAGGCACACCTGCGGCTGCGGTTCGGCGCGCGGCACCACGTCGCGCAGGGCTTCGCGCAGCAGCGCCACCAGTTCCACCCGGCCGAAGCGCTGCAAGTGCCCCTGGTGGGCCACGCTGGCGTCGCTGAGCAGCTGATTGAGCAGCCGCCGCAGCCGGGTGGCGTTGCGCTCGACCGCCTGCAGGCTGCGGCGCTGCGCCTGGGGGTCGTCGTCGTCCAGGCCCTCCTGGGCCTGGGCGATCAGCGCGGCCAGCGGCGTACGCATTTGGTGCGCCGCCTCGGCGATGAAGGTGCGCAGCGCATCCAGGTTGACCGCCAGCCGGCCCATGAAGCCGTCGAGCGCCCGCACCACCTGCGCCAGCTCCTGCGGCACCGGGGTGGCCACGGGCCGCAGATCGGACGCCGGGCGCGCCAGCAGCTCCTGCTCCAGCCGCGCCAGCGGGCGCAGCGCCCGGTGCACGCCCAGCCACAGCAGCAGGAACACCCCTGCCATCAGCCCCACGATGCCCGCTGTGGCACGCCAGACGATGTCGGCCGCCAGCGCATCGCGCGCCAGGCGCGTCTGCCCCACCTGCACCCAGACCTGGCCCGAGCCGGCGGCCCCGGCGATGTAGCGCGGCACCACCGAAAAGCGCACCGCCTCGCCCCGGTAGGTGGCATCGAAGAAGACCGCCGCGCCGTCGCCGGCACCCGCCGCCGGGCGCTCCGGCGGCGCAGGCAAATCGCCATAGCCGGTGATGGTCTGGCCGTCCGGCCCGGCGATGCGGTAGAAGGCCCGGTCCTGCGGCGCCATGGCGAGCAGATCCAGCGCGGCGTACGGCAGGTCCACCTGCCACTGGCCCTGCACGAAACCCACGCTGTCGGCCATGGAGAGGGCCGAGGCGCGCAGCAGGTGGTCGTACGAGCGGTCGGCGGCGCGCAGGCCGTAGCTGCGGGCGGCGAAGAACAGCGCCACCGTGGCCAGCAGGAAGAGCGTGCCGATGGAAACCAGCAGCATGCGCCGCACCGACGGCAGGCTGCGCGCCGCGGGGCGCGCAGTGTGCGCCCTTGCGCCGCCGTCGGCCTTGGCTGCAGCGCTCATGGCTGCGCGGGCGGCCGGGCCGCGCCTTCTTGCGCCGGCACGTCCACCTGCACATCGGCGCGGTAGCCCACGCTACGCACCGTGGTGATGTGCAGCTGGCTCATCGCGAGCTTCTTGCGCAGCCGCCCCACGTAGACCTCGATGGCGTTCAGGCCCACGTCCTCGTCGAAGTTGAAGAGCCGGCTGGCGATGTCGTCCTTGCTGACCACGCGGCCCATGCGGCCCACCAGTACCTCCAGCAGGCTGAACTCGCGGTTGGGCAGGTCCAGGTCGTCGCCCTGCCAGCTCACCTTGCGCGCGGCGCTGTCGATGCGCAGGCCACCCACCTCCCACACGCCGGAGGCCTGGCCCTGCGGGCGGCGCAGCAGGGCGCGGCAGCGGGCGTCCAGCTCGCGGAAGTCGAAGGGCTTGTCCAGGTAGTCGTCCGCGCCCACGTCGAGCGCGTTGACGCGGTCCTCGATGTCCGCGCGGGCGGTGAGCATCAGCACGGGCGTCTTGTTGCCCTGGCGGCGCAGCTGCGCCAGCAGCGTGAGGCCATCCATGCCCGGCAGGCCGATGTCCAGCAGGAGCAGGTCGAACGGCTCATAGCCCAGCACCTCGAAGGCAGCGCGGCCGTCGGACTGCCAGTCCACCGCATGGCCCTGGCGGCGCAGGCGGCGCGTAACGGCCTCGGCCAGGTCGGGATCGTCCTCGACAAGCAGGATGCGCATGTCAGACCGGCCCCTCGCCCACCGCAGCGGGCCCGGCCACGCGAAAGCGGACCGTTGGCGTCCCCGGGCCGTTCGGCGGGCCGCCCAGCGCCATCACCCCGGCGCCGTGCACCAGGCAGCTGTCGCGGCGCAGCGCCACCACCGTGTCGCTGCCATCGAAGCGCACCCAGGTGCCGAAACTGCTCAGATCGGTGAGCACGAGGGTGCCTTGCCGCGCCTCGATGCGCGCATGCAGTCGGGAGACGCGGGGGTCGGCCAGGCACACGGCCGCGTCGGTGGAGCGGCCGATCTGCAGGGGCAACTCCGGCACCGCGAACCTCCGCACCTGGCCGGGCCAGGAAAGCTGCAATTGCAACGGCACCGCCCCCGCCGCCTCGGTCCCCAGCGATGCGAGACGGCTGGGCAGCGCGGCCTGCTGGGTGAGCGAATCCGACTCCAGGTCCTCGCGCCAGGCCACCTGAAAGAGCACCAACGGATCGGCCTTGCCGCGCATCTCCAGCGGCCCCAGGCGAATGAACTGCGTGCCGGCCACCGCCCCCACCTGCTGCAGTGCGGCGGCAGTCGCCCAGATCTCATCAGCGCCGGCCCGCTCGCACAGGCGCGCGGCCACATTGACGGCATCGCCGAAGCAGTCCCCATCCACCTCCACCAATTCGCCGCGGGCCAGGCCTACGCGGATGCTCTGGCGCAGCCCATCCGGGCGGGCGGCCATCGCATCGCGGTGGGTGCGCATGACGGCGACCATGGCCGCCACGGCGGCGGACGGGTCGGCGAAGCGGCCCAGCACGCCGTCGCCGAGCGTCTTGACGACCTGCCCGCCGTGGGTCTGCATGGATTCGCCGATCCACTGCGTGAGCGCAGTCACGGCAGCCGCCGCACGCGCGTTGCCCAGGGTGTCGAACAGGGCCGTGCTGCCGACGATGTCGGCGAACACGACGGTATGCACCGAACTCACGCGCGGCCTTTCCGCTGGGGAGGACTCAACCGGTCGGACCGCGTCAGTGGACGTGGCCCCAGTACAGCAGCGCGTCGCGTCCTTCGACCGAGAGCGACACCTGCCCGCCCACGGGCAGCAGCACCTTGGTCGGCACATGGCCGTAGGGCAGATTGGTGAGCACCGGTGCCTTGATCTGCGTGCGCAGCCAGTCGATCACGCTCTGCAGCTTGAAGCCCTTGTCGTGCGGGGACAGCTTGTAGTCGGTGAACTGGCCGAGGATCACGGCCTTCTGCCTCGCCAGCACGCCGGCGTGCAGCAGCTGCGTGAGCAGGCGTTCCACCCGGTAGGGATGTTCGTTCACGTCTTCGATGAACAGGATGCCGCCCTTCACCTCGGGCAGGTAGGGCGTGCCGACCAGGGAGCCCAGCACGGCCAGGTTGCCGCCCCACAGCGTGGCGTTCTTGATGTACACGTCGCGCACGGCGGGCTGGCCGTCGGCCCGGGGCTTTTCGGCGTTCATGCGCCAGCCGCTGCCCTCGCCATGGCCGGTGAACAGGTCGTCCAGGCAGGCCAGCATGATGTCGTCCGGCTCGCCTTCGCAGCCCAGATCGCCCACCAGCGCGGGGCCGGCCCAGGTCACGGCGCCGGTTTGGGCCAGCAGCGCGTTCTGGAAGGCGGTGAAGTCGCTCACGCCGATGAAGCGCGTGCCGCCCGCCACGGCCTTGGCGACGGCCTTGTAGCGGATGTCGCCCAGCAGCCGGGTGATGCCGTAGCCGCCGCGCGAGATCAGCGCGACATCGGCGCCGCTGGCGGCCGCGCGGTGGATGGCGGCCAGCCGCGTGGCATCGTCGCCGGCAAAGCGGGTGTGCGAGGCCAGCGCGTCCACGTCGACCTCCACCTCATGGCCCATCGCCTTCAGCCGTGCCACGCCCCGGCGGAACGCCGCCTTGTCGCGCACCGCCCCCGAGGGCGAGTAGATGTAGATGTGCTGCGGGCCGTGGTGGTGGCTGCAATGGGAATGGTCGTGGTCTGCGGACAAGAGGCGTTCAGGCCGGGCGGCCTGCTCCTAGGTGAATTAAGCGGTAGCGATCCCGAAGGCGGTTGCGGGCCGGGGCCTGCGTCAGGGGCGAAAGTATTCCACAGCCCGCTCGGCGATGGCCTGGCCCTGCTCGGGCAGGAAGCGCCCCCCCTCCGGCAGCACCCACACACGGGCGGGCACCCGTGCAGACGCTGGCGCAGCACGTCCGCAGCGTGGCGGCCAACAGCGTCGCGTTCTCCGGCAGCCAACGCACTCTTGCCGCGCCAGTCGCCCTGCCAGAAGGCCGACGAGGCCTCTTGCAGCGCGCCCATGTCCTGCCGGGCGACATCCGAGACGAGCGCACGCAGGCCTGCGCGGTAGCCGGCATCGGGAAACGGCGCGTCGTACGCCGCTGCCTCCGCAGCCGATAGCGCCGGGCCGTGCGCCGCCACCAGGGCACCGACGGCCGGAGCCTTTCGCAAGGCCACCGCGCGCAGATCCTCTTGCCAAGCGGCCGCAGCAGGGGCCGACGCCCCCGCGCCCTCCAGCGGCAGCGCCGCCGCGTCCAGCACCAGCAGGCCGCTGCAGCGTTGCGGCGCTGCCGCCGCCAGCGCCAGGGCCAGCGCCGTGCCTTCGCCATGCCCCACCAGCACCAGGCCGTGGGCATCCAGCCGCTCGATCCAGTCGAGCAATACCTGCAGGTGCCATGCGAGCCGGTGCGCGCCTTCCTTCTTGGGCTTGTCGCTGCGGCCGAAGCCGATCAGGTCCGGCGCCAGCACGCGGTCGCCCGCCGCGGTGAACACCGGCAGCATGTGGCGGTACAGGTAGCTCCAGGTGGGGCTGCCGTGCAGGCACAGCCAGGTGCGCGGCGCGTCCCGCGGGCCTTCGTCGAGGTAATGCAGCCGCAGGCCGGCCAGGGCCGGCAGGTCGCTCAGGTAATGCGGCGGCCAGGGGTAGCCCGGCAGAGCGGCCAGAGCGGCATCGGGCGTACGCAGCGCGTCGTCGCGCAGCGGGTGCGCTGCCAGGGCCTGGGCGCGCTGCTGCTGGCGGCGGGTGCGGAAGAAGGCGGCGAGCAGCGCACCGCACTCCTCGGCCAGCACCCCGCCCTGCAGCTGGGTGTGGTGGTTCAGGCGTGGCTCGGCGAATAGATCCACCACCGAGCCGGCGGCGCCGGTCTTGGCGTCGGCCGCGCCGTAGACCACGCGCGGCAGGCGGGCGTGGAGCATGGCGCCGCTGCACATGGCGCAGGGCTCCAGCGTCACGTACAGCGTGCAGCCGTCCAGCCGGTAGTTGCCCAGCCGCTGGGCGGCGGCACGCAAGGCGGCGATCTCGGCGTGGGCGGTCGGGTCGTGGCCGGCAATGGGGGCATTGCGCCCGGTGGCGATGACCTCGCCCTGGCGCACCACGACGGCGCCCACGGGCACTTCGCCGGCGTCGGCGGCCTCGCGGGCCTGCGCCAATGCCAGGCGCATCCAGTGCGCGTCGTCGTCGGCCAGAGAATGCATCGGTATCAAATTGATAGCTAGTGGCGCTTACGCATCAAGCGCTGGATGCCATTTTTACTTGGAATCTTCGTCCGGCATGGGCCGGGGCTGCTGCATCAGGCTTTCCACCTGCTGCTGGATCTGGCGCTGCACCTGCTGGCCCTGGACGCGGACGATCGCGTCGGAAGCGCCCTGTGCCGGCGCCGACGCGCCCGGAACAGCGGGCACGGTGACGCGGGTGGCATCCACCTGCTTTCTGGCCAGCACGGCCACGATCGCCAACGCGGCCAGCACGCCCGCCAAACCCCATCCCATCCGCATATGCCGTTCTCCTGTGCTTGGTGACCTGGTTCCCCTCACGCTACAAGGTGGGCGGACGGTCACGCCCCGCACTGTAGCGACAACGCGTGGTACCCGCAAAAGACAAACGGCCGCCCCGCAGGACGGCCGTTTCAAGCACCCGCTGCCGGTCAGTTCAGCGCCACGCGGGCGTTGGCGGGGTAGTGGTACAGCGTGACGGCCGGGGCCGTCAGCTCCCCCTTGGGCGTGAACGACACGTTGGCGGTCACCCCCTTGTAGTTGGTCTTGGCGATGAACGGCGTGTACTTGCGCGGGTCGACCGAGTCGGCGCGCTTCATGGCGTCCACCAGCACCATGGCCGCGTCGTAGGCGTAGGGGCTGTAGATCTGGAACTGGCCGGGGAACTTGGCGTCGTAGCGTTTCTTCCATTCGGCGCCGCCTTGCATCTTGGTGACCGAGGCACCGCCCGTGGCGCAGGTCACGTTCTTGAGCGCGGCCACCTTGCTGGCCAGCTCGGGCAGCTTCTCGGTGCACAGTGCGTCGCCGCCGAAGTACTTCACCTGGCCCAGGCCCAGCTGCTCCATCTGGCGCAGCATGGGGCCGGCCTGCGCGTCCAGGCCGCCGTAGAAGATGCCGTCGGGCTTCTTGTTCTTGAGCGAAGTGAGGATGGCCATGAAGTCCGTGGCCTTGTCGTTGGTGAACTCCTCGCCCACCACCGTCAGGCCCTTCTGCTGCGCCGTGGCCTTGAACACCTGCGCCACCCCCTGGCCGTAGGCCGTGCGGTCGTCGATGATGGCCACGGTCTTGAGCTTGAGGTGGTCGGCCGCGTAGATGGCCAGTGCCGCGCCCAGGGCGCTGTCATTGGCGATCAGGCGGAAGGCGGTCTTGTAGCCGGGCTTGGTCAGGTCGGGGTTGGTGGCCGACGCCGTGATGTGCGGCAGGTCGCACTTGTCGTAGATGGTGGATGCAGGAATCGACGTGCCCGACTGCAGGTGGCCCACCACGCCGGCCACCTTGAAGTCGCACAGCTTCTGCGCCACGGCCGTGGCCTGGCGCGGGTCGCCGGCGTCGTCTTCGGCGGCCAGCTCGAACTTGATCTTCTTGCCGCCGATCACCAGGTTCTGCGTGTTCAGCTCGTCCACCGCCATGCGCACGCCGTTCTCGGTGTCCTTGCCGATGTGGGCGATGCCGCCCGACACGGGGCCGGCGTGGCCGATCTTGACGGTCTGGACTTCCTGGGCGGAAGCGGCACCTGCGGCCAGGGCGCAGGCGATGGCGGTCAGCGCCAGGGGCGAGCGCAGGCGGGAAACGTTGGACGGCACGTTCATTCGATCTCCGGAAAATCAATCACTCACAACAGCCCAAGCCGGCTGCACAGCGGCGCCTATGCTAGCGGCACTGCGCCCCGTTTTCGTGCAAGCCAGCACCACAAAGGCGCACGCTCTGTGGATTTCTCAGCGGATTCGTCCAGCTAATGGTGCGGGTCGGGCCTCCCGGCGCCCGCCCCGCCCCCCCGCCATGGCGCGGCGCTGGGATAATCCGTGCCTTATGTCTTTGCTGCCCCACCAACTCGAACTCCTGTCCCCCGCCCGCGATGCCGACATCGGCATCGAGGCCGTGAACCACGGCGCCGACGCCGTCTACATCGGCGGGCCGGCCTTCGGAGCGCGGGCGACGGCGGGCAACGATATCCGCGACCTGGAGCGGCTCATCCGCCACGCGCACCGCTTCCACAGCCGCATCTTCATCACGCTCAACACCATCCTGCGCGACGACGAGCTGGAGGACGCCCGCCGCATGGCCTGGCAGGTGTACGAAGCCGGGGCCGACGCGCTCATCATCCAGGACATGGGCCTGCTGGAGCTGGACCTGCCCCCCATCCAGCTGCACGCCAGCACGCAGACCGACATCCGCACGCCCGAGAAGGCGCGCTTCCTGCAGGACGCCGGCCTGTCGCAGATCGTGGTCGCCCGCGAGCTGGACCTGGACCAGATCGCCGCCGTGCGGGCCGCCACCGACCCTGCCCGCACCACCATCGAATTCTTCGTGCACGGCGCGCTGTGCGTGGCCTATTCGGGCCAGTGCTATATCACCCACGCCCACACCGGCCGCAGCGCCAACCGCGGCGACTGCAACCAGGCCTGCCGCCTGCCCTACGAGGTGCTGGATGGCCAGGGCCGCATCCTGGCACACGAGAAGCACGTGCTCTCGATGAAGGACAACAACCAGAGCGACAACCTGCGTGCGCTGATCGACGCCGGCGTGCGCAGCTTCAAGATCGAGGGCCGCTACAAGGACATGGGCTACGTGAAGAACATCACGGCCCACTACCGCAAGCTGCTCGACGAGATCATCGAGGAGCGCGAGTTCACCGCGCAGCCGCTGGCGCGGTCGTCCTCGGGCCGAACCACCTTCACCTTCACGCCCGATCCCGATCAGAACTTCAACCGCGAGTTCACCGACTACTTCGTCAACGGCCGCAAGGAAGACATCGGCGCCTTCGATACGCCCAAGACGCCGGGCCGCGCCATCGGCTGGGTGACCCAGGTGGGCGAGAACTTCGTCGAGCTGGAGCTGTCGAGCCCCGAGACCGTGCTGCACAACGGCGACGGCCTGTGCTACTACGACCTGCAAAAGGAACTGGTGGGCCTGCAGATCAACCGCGCCGAGGCCGTGAACGCCCAAAAGGGCCGGTGGCGCGTGTTCCCCAAGGACCCCATCGCCGGCTTCAAGGACCTGCGCCGGGGCCTGGAAGTGAACCGCAACCGCGACATGGACTGGGTGCGCACGCTCGACAAGAAATCGAGCGACCGCCGCATCGGCCTGTGGGCGCAGCTGTCGGAGACTTCGGACGGCTTCGACCTGACGCTGACGGACGACGATGGCTTTGTGGGCAGCGCGGCCATTCAGCATGCCCACCAGCGCGCCACCGATGCCGCCCAGGCCGAGGCCACGCTGCGCGAGCAACTGGGCCGCTTCGGTGCCACGAGCTTCTCGGTACACGACATCGCGCTCAGCCTGTCGCAGCCCTGGTTCATTCCGGCGTCAGCGCTCAACCAGCTGCGCCGCGACGCCGTCGCCGCCCTGGAATCGGCACGCGCTGACGGCCTCGCGCGCCTGCCGCGCGCCACGCCGGTCGAGCCGCCAGCCCCCTTCCCCGAAGACACGCTCACCTACCTGGCCAACGTGTACAACCAGAAGTCCCACGACTTCTACATGAAGCACGGCGTGAAGGTGATCGACGCGGCCTACGAGAGCAAGGAAGAGGAAGGCGAGGTCAGCCTGATGATCACCAAGCACTGCGTGCGCTTCTCCATGAGCCTGTGCCCCAAGCAGGCCAAGGGCGTGATCGGCGTGAAGGGCACCATCAAGGCCGAGCCGCTGCAGCTCATCAACGGCAAGGAAAAGCTCACGCTGCGCTTCGACTGCAAGCCCTGCGAGATGCACGTGGTGGGCAAGATGAAGAAGTCGGTGCTGAACCAGCACGCCAAGGACATGCAGATTGCGCCGCTGCAGTTCTACCGCACGCGGCCCGCGCCCTCATCGCTCTCATAACCATAGCTGCCTGCGCTTGCTGCATAAGCACAACAGGCCGATTTGGCTTGGATTTTCAAGCCCCTTTGGCAAGGCATAAGCTCATCGCCAAAGATTCGATCCCTGGGCGAAGGCCCGGTGCCAGAATGGCCGCGACCCGCCCGCCCCGTGCGGTGCGCGGCACCCATTCACACACCGGAGACCTGCCGCATGAAGATCGAAACGCTTGCCGTCCACGCGGGCTACACGCCCGACCCCACGACCAAGGCCGTGGCCGTGCCCATCTACCAGACCGTGGCCTACGCCTTCGACAGCGCGCAGCACGGCGCCGACCTGTTCGACCTGAAGGTGGCGGGCAACATCTACACCCGCATCATGAACCCGACGAACGACGTGCTGGAAAAGCGCGTCGCGGCGCTGGAGGGCGGCATCGCCGCGCTGGCGGTGGCCTCGGGCATGGCGGCCATCACCTACGCCATCCAGACCATCGCCGAGGCGGGCGACAACATCGTGTCGGCCAGCACGCTCTATGGCGGCACCTACAACCTGTTCGCCCACACGCTGCCGCAGCAGGGCATCACCACCCGCTTCGCCGACCCGCGCGATCCGTCCAGCTTCGCCGCGTTGATCGATGAGAAGACGAAAGCCATCTTCATCGAGTCCATCGGCAACCCGCTGGGCAACGTGACCGACATCCGCGCACTGGCCGACGTCGCCCACGCGCACGGCGTGCCGCTGATCGTGGACAACACGGTGCCCAGCCCCTACCTGCTGCGCCCCATCGAACACGGCGCCGACATCGTCGTGCACTCGCTCACGAAGTACCTGGGCGGCCACGGCAACAGCGTGGGCGGCGCCATCGTGGACAGCGGCAAGTTCCCGTGGGCCCAGCACAAGGCGCGCTTTCCCCGCCTGAACGAGCCCGACGTGAGCTACCACGGCGTGGTCTACACCGAGGCGCTGGGCGAGGCCGCCTTCGTCGGCCGCGCCCGCGTGGTGCCGCTGCGCAACACCGGCGCAGCGCTCGCGCCGCAGAACGCCTTCCTGATCCTGCAGGGCATCGAGACGCTGGCGTTGCGCATGGACCGTATCTGCGACAACACGCTGGCGCTGGCGCAGTACCTGCAAAAGCATCCCAAGGTCGAGTGGGTGCGCTACGCGGGCCTGGCCGACCACCCGGACCACGCCATCGTGCAAAAGCAGCTGGGCGGGCGCGCATCGGGCATCCTGTCGTTCAGCCTGAAGAGCGACGGCGGCGAGCCGCGCGCAGCCGGGGCGCGCTTTCTCGATGCGCTGCAGCTCTTCACCCGCCTGGTCAACATCGGTGATGCGAAGTCGCTGGCCACGCACCCCGCGTCCACCACGCACCGCCAGCTCAACCCCGAAGAGCTGGCTAAGGCCGGGGTGAGCGAGGGCATGGTCCGCCTGTCCGTGGGCATCGAGCACATCGACGACCTGCAGGCCGACCTGGCGCAGGCGCTGGACGCGGTCTGACCTGGCAGGCCGCAGGGGGGCGATGTTGGGAGGATACTCAGGGGCATGAACCGCACTCATGCCCTCCTCTCCTGCCTGCTGGCCGGTCTCGTCCTGGCCGGCTGCTCCACCTCTTCGGTCAACCTGCCGCCGCGCGGTGCCGAAGCGACCGAGGTCGACGCCACCAACTTCCGCCAGGGCGAGGCCGAACGGATGCTGCGCCAGCAGATCAGCCCGCCGCTGGACGCACCGCTGCGCATCGTGGAGTTCGCCGAGCCGCGCTACCCGTCCTTCCTGCTGGCCGATAGCGCGCGCAGCCCCCGTGGGGACGTGGTGGTGTCGTTCGAACTGTTGCCCAGTGGGGCCGTGGGCGCGACCAAGGTGCTGTCGAAGACCGACGAAACCCTGAACAAGGCCGCCGTCGCCGCCATCCGCAGCTGGCGCTTTTCGCCGCCGCTGCGCGACGGCAAGCCGGCCCGGCTGTTCCTGCAGCACACCTTCCGCATCGAACCCTGAGCGGCCAGGCGCGCAAAGCCTGCCGTGCGTGCTGGCCGCCCGGCGGCGGCTTTTTCCATCGCCACGGGCGCGCCACTGCGCGCCAGCTCAGGCGTCGCGGGCCAGCCGCAGCCCGCTGAACTGCCACTGCGCCGTGGCAGGGAAGAAGTTGCGGTAGCTCGCCCGCACATGGCCTGCAGGTGTCGCGCATGAGCCGCCGCGCAGCACATACTGGTTCACCATGAACTTGCCGTTGTACTCGCCCACGGCCCCGGGCGCCGTGCGAAAGCCGGGGTACGCCGCGTAGCTGGACTGCGTCCATTCCCAAACGTCCCCGAACAGCTGCTGCAGCGCCGCGGATGGCCCCGTGGCACCGTCCAGCGCTGCGGACGGGACGGCACGCGGGTGCAGCACGCCGCCGTCGGCGAAGTGGCCGTGCTGCGGCGCAGCGCCCGTCGCCGCGGCCGCGGCCTCCCACTCCGCTTCGGTCGGCAGGCGCGCTCCGGCCCAGCGGGCATAGGCGTCGGCCTCGTAGTACGACAGATGCACCACGGGCTGGTCGGGCACCAGCGGCTGCAGGCCAGCCAGCGTGAACTCATGCCAGCCGCCGTGCCCGTCGCGCTGCCAATACATCGGCTGCTCCAGCTGCTGGCGCCGGCGCCAGTCCCAGCCCTCGGCCAGCCAGTGGGCTGGGTCCCGGTAGCCACCGGCCGTGATGAAGGCCAGGTAGTCGGCATTGGTCACCAGCCGCGACGCCATCTGGTACGGCGCCAGGTACAAGCGATGGCGCGGCGTCTCGTTGTCGAAAGCAAAGCCCGGCCCGCCGTGCCCGATCTCTTGCAGCCCGCCGCCGAAGCGGTGCCACGTCAGCGGCAAGGCTACCCGCCGTACCGCGCGCTCCTGTCCCTGTTGGCGCAGTGCGGCCGGCCCGTCCGCCTCGTGGTAGGCAGGCCAGAGCGGATTGCACGACAGCAGGTGCTTGACGTCGGTGACGATCAGTTCCTGGTGCTGCTGCTCATGCTGCAGGCCCAGTTCGACCAGGGCAGCCAGCTCGGCATCGTCGGCACGCGCGCGCAGCAGCTGCTGCATCCGCGCATCCACATGCGAGCGGTAGGCCAGCACATGGGGCAGTGCCGGGCGCGTCAGCAGCCCGCGCTGCGGCCGCGGGTGCTGTTCGCCCACGCCGTTGTAGTACGAGTTGAACAGCACGCGGAAAGCCGGATGGAACGGGGTGAAGTCGGCGGCATACCGCTCCAGCAAAAAGGTCTCGAAGAACCAGGTGGTGTGCGCCAGGTGCCATTTGACCGGGCTGGCGTCGGGCATGGACTGCGCGCAGCAATCCTCGTCCGACAACGGCTGCGCCAGAGCGACGGTCTGCTGCCGCACCTGGGCAAAACGCCGCTCCAGCAGCGTCTGCCGCCCCGGCAGCGGCGGGTACGGAGAAGGGACGGCAGAGGCTTCACGCGTGGCGATGGCAGACATCACCGTCTCCTCAGGTGCGGGCATGCACCATGGCATACCAACCGCGCTCGTCCGTCCACGCCTGCGGCTGCGAGAAGCCGGCCTGCGCCAGCATCTTGGAAAACACGGGCACGGTGTACTTGTAGCTGTTCTCCGTGTGGATGCGCTCGCCCGCAGCGAAGTCGCGCCCGCCACCGGCCCAGCGCACACGCTGCGGCGTCCGGGCTTCGAGGTGCATCTCGATGCGCGACGTCGCCGTGTTGAAGAACGCGCGGTGCTGCCACTGCTGCGGGTCGAAGTCGGCCTGGATGAGCCGGTTCACATGGGACAGGATGTTGCGGTTGAATGCCGCCGTCACGCCAGCCGCATCGTCGTAGGCGGCCTCCAGCACGGCCGTGTCCTTCGGCAGGTCGATGCCAATGAGCAGTCCGCCGTTGGCGCCCGCCAGCTCCCGCATGTGCGTCAGCAGCTCAACGGCCTGTGGCGGATCAAAATTGCCGATCGACGAGCCGGGGTAGAACACGAGCCGATGGGTCTGCGGCAGATCAGCCGGCAACTGCACGCCGCGCGTGATGTCGCCACCGACGGCCCGCGCATCCAGACCGGGCAGATCGGCGCGCAGGCGGGCCACGCCGTCCTGCAGATAGTCCGCCGAAATATCGATCCCGATGAAGTAGAACGGCTGGAGCAGCCTGCAGAGCCCACGCGCCTTTTCGCAGCTGCCGGCGCCCAGTTCGATGACCACGCCCCCCTTGCCGATGGCCCGGGCGATGTCCGGGCCGTGCCCGACCATCAAGGCGTGCTCGGTGCGCGTGGGGTAGTACTCCGGAACCTCCGTAATCTGGGTGAAGAGCTCGGACCCCTTCTGGTCGTAAAAATATTTGGGAGAGATGCCCGGCACCTCCCGCAGCAGCCCGTCGATGATGTCCTGGTAGGCATGTCGGCCCCGCGCGCGGGCATCGCCCCTCTGCTTCGGAGCGGCAGAAAGAGCCGCAGGCGTTCGCCGGTCAAACCAGGCGGTCCGGGGGAACAAGGAGGCGCGGGGCGAAGGAAGGGCTGTAGGCATAGGCTCATAGCCTAGGGTGGTACCGCCCCGCCTGGCGCAAGCCGGCATGGCGAGGCGCGGTAGGACGGTGGCGCGTACCGACAAAGCGCCCTTGCGCACGAGCGCCATTCGTGATGGGGCCTCCATGGCCGACGGGCATGCCTGCGGCCAACCTCATCAGGGTGCACCCGCACCACAATGCCCGGCGCAGCGCAGGCCCAACGGCCAGCGATGTGCAGCGTGCATGGAACTGCTGCACACTCGCGCCGCTCCAGGTTGTGGCGGCTGCGGCGACTGCCCATCCCCGGCGCCGCCTGGTCCGATATCCCACTTTTGCTTTTACCGCCATGGATTCACTGACCCAGATCGCCCTCGGTTCCGCCGTCACCCTGGCCGCCATGGGCCGGCGCACCGCCGCCTGGAAAGCCGTGTTATGGGGCGCCATCGCCGGCACGCTGCCCGACCTGGACGCGTTCATCGACCACGGCAACGCCATCGCCAACATGGTGCGGCACCGCGGCGAGAGCCACGCGCTGCTCTACCTCACGCTACTGTCCGTGCCGCTCGGCGGATTGGTAGCACGGCTGCACGGGGAGACGCAGCAGTGGCGGCGCTGGTGCTTCGCCTTGTGGCTGGCCCTCATCACGCACCCGCTGCTGGACTGGATGACGGTCTATGGCACGCAACTGCTGCTCCCGTTCACCGACTACCCGTTCGGCGTGGGCAGCATCTTCATCATCGACCCGCTGTACACCGTGCCCCTGCTGGTGGGTGTCACCGCCGCCCTGCTCCTGCACGACCGGAGGGGCTTGCACTGGAACGGGTGGGGCCTGGTCTGCAGCAGCCTCTACCTGGCCTGGAGCGTGGCAGCGCAGCATTACGTGACCGGGGTGGCGATGGCCTCGCTGCACGCCCAGGGCGTGCGGGCCGAGCGCGTTCTCGTCACGCCTTCCCCCTTCAACACCCTGCTGTGGCGGGTGGTCGCCGTCACCCCCACCCAGTACCTCGAAGGCTTCTATGCGCTGGCGGACGGCGATCGGCCGATGCGGTGGAGCCGGCACGAACGCGGCGCCGACCTGCTGGCCCGCTACCGGAGCCAGGTGCATGTGCAACGTCTGCAACGCTTCAGCCACGGGTTCATGCGCATGGAACAGGACGCACGCGGCCATGTCTTCGCGACCGACCTGCGCATGGGCCAGGAGCCGCATTACTTCTTCCACTTCGATCTGGGGCCGGCGGATGACTTGCAGGGCAGCGGCGGCCCCGTCACGCAGCACGGTACGCGTCCTGACATCGCCGCGGCCCTCCCGGCCTTGTGGCACCGCATGTGGGGCCGTGACGGAGGCGAAGGGGCTTACGGCGCAGACGCATCGGGCCGCCCCTGATCCTTCGCCCGTCCGGCCTCCTCGCTCACGCGTCCCCAACGAAAAAGGCCGGCGCATGCGCCGGCCTTCCCGCCATGAAGGAAACGGACCGTTTTAGAAGCGGTAGCCCACGCCCACGCCCACCAGCAGCGGGTCCACTTTGAACGTGCCCACCTTGGTGCCGGCCGAGCGCACGTCGGTCTTGATGTAGACCTTCTTCACGTCGAAGTTGAGGGACCAGTTCTTGTCCAGGGCGTAGTCGAAGCCGATCTGGAGCGCGCCGCCAAAGCTGTTCTTCTTGACGGAAGGCTGGAGGGCCGCGTCCACGGCGGGGTCGAAGCGCACGCTGGAGAAGCGGGTGTAGTTCACGCCAGCGCCCACGTAGGGCTTGAACGCGCCGAAGTTGGTGAAGTGGTATTGCGCCGTCAGCGTGGGCGGCAGGTGCTTGAGCGAACCGATCTTGCCCAGATTGCCCAGAGCGCCGTTGGAGCGCAGGTCGTGCTTTTGCGGGTACGTCAGGATCAGCTCGGCAGCGAAGTTGGGCGAGAAGAAGTAGCTGATGTCGAACTCGGGGAACGTTTTGTCGTTGATCGACAGACCCAGGTTGGGGTTGGTGGAGCCCCCGTTGTCGCTGTCCAGGTGCAGGGCACGCACCCGCACTTGCCATGGGCCAACGTCGGCCTGCTGCGCGAAGGCAGCACCAGAGGTCATTGCGCACAGGACGGCCACGGCCAGCAGATTCTTTTTCATAGGAACTCGATGCGGTTGAACGGGGACGACCCCCGTGCAACGTATTGGGCCTACAAAGCGTAGGGACTGCCTTGCCGCAGATCAAACGCTTCGCCGATGCCGCAGCGTCGCCCGCAGACGTTGCGCCCGTGCATCGGGCGGCCTGTGCAGCCGGTCAGGAGGCGTGGGGCGCAGCACCGCTGCGGCCGCGCAGCCGCTGCACCAGCGTGACGCCCATCAACACCACCGCACCCGCCACGATGCCGACCAGGGCGTTCAGCGCGCTGGAAGCCAGCACGCTCCAGAGGCCCGCCGCGGGGCCACGGGCGGCCGCCGCGGCCAGGCCCTCCACGGCGTGCGCCAACACGGGCACGCCATGCACCAGGATGCCGCCGCCGACGAGGAACATGGCCGCGGTGCCGGCCACCGACAGGCCCTTCATCAGCCAGGGCGCCGCGGCGACGATGCCGCGCCCCAGGGCCTGCGCCGCGCTGGCGTTCTTGCGGCTGAGCCACAGGCCCAGGTCGTCGAGCTTGACGATGCCGGCGACGAAGCCGTACACGCCCACCGTCATCAGCACGGCGATGCCCGCCAGCACGGCCACCTGCTGGCCGAACGGCGCGTCGGCCACAGTGCCCAGCGTGATGGCGATGATCTCGGCCGACAGGATGAAGTCGGTGCGCACGGCGCCCTTCACCTTGTCCTTCTCGAAGGCCGCCATGTCCACCGCCGGATGGGCGTTCGCCTGCGCGTGTGCCTCGCGGGCGGCGTCCTCGCGCGGCGCGTCGTGGCGGTGCAGGAACTTGTGGGCCAGCTTCTCGAACCCTTCGAAGCACAGGAAGGCACCGCCCACCATGAGGAGCGGCGTCACCGCCCACGGCAGGAAGGCGCTGATCAGCAGTGCCGCCGGCACCAGGATCGCCTTGTTGACCAGCGAACCCTTGGCCACCGCCCAGACCACGGGCAGCTCCCGCTCGGCGCGCACGCCCGTGACCTGCTGCGCGTTGAGCGCGAGGTCATCGCCCAGCACGCCGGCCGTCTTCTGCGCGGCGACCTTGGTCATGGCGGAGACGTCGTCGGCCATGGCGGCGCTCTTCTTGGCGGCCACCTTGGTCATGAGGGCCACATCGTCGAGGACGGTGGCGATATCGTCGAGCAGGGTGAGCAGACTGGCACCGGCCATGGGAGCGCTCCGGGAGGATGGATCGGAAGCGCATTATCAATAAAAATGCTCTCAGCGCTTGTCAGACAAGCGCTGAGAGCTATGCTTTTGATAGTGCGCCGATGCGGTGCGCGGTCAGCCCACCCACTTGCGCGCGTTGCGCCAGATGCGCATCCACGCGCTGAACTGGTCAGCGTCGCCGCTGGTCCAGCTCATCTGGATGTTGCGGAACACGCGCTCGGGGTGCGGCATCATGGCCGTGAAGCGGCCGTCCGCCGTGGTCACCGCCGTCAGGCCGCCCGCGCTGCCGTTCGGGTTGAACGGGTACTGCTCGGTGGCTGCGCCGTGGTTGTCCACGTAACGCATCGCCGCAATCGCCTGCGCCGCATTGCCGCGGCGGCTGAAGTTGGCGTAGCCCTCGCCATGTGCCACCGCGATCGGCAGCCGGCTGCCGGCCATGCCGGCAAAGAACAGGCTGGGTGACTCCAACACCTCCACCAGCGACAGGCGGGCCTCGAAGCGCTCGCTCTGGTTGGTGGTGAAGCGCGGCCAGGCTTCGGCGCCGGGAATGATGTCGGCCAGCTCGGCGAACATCTGGCAGCCGTTGCACACGCCCAGGCCGAACGTGTCGGTGCGGCCGAAGAAGCCCTTGAACTGGTCCGCCAGTACCGGGTTGAAGGTGATGGAACGCGCCCAGCCGATGCCGGCACCCAGCGTGTCGCCGTAGCTGAAGCCGCCGCAGGCGACCACGCCCTTGAAGTCGGCCAGATTCGCGCGGCCGGTCTGCAGGTCGGTCATGTGCACGTCGTACGCCTCGAAGCCTGCCTCGGTGAAGGCGTAGGCCATCTCGATGTGCGAGTTCACGCCCTGCTCGCGCAGGATGGCGACCTTCGGCTTGGCGAGGTTCAGGAACGGTGCGGCCACGTTCTCGGTCGGGTCGAACGTCAGGGCGACGTGCAGGCCCGGGTCGGTCGGCTCGCCGGCAGCGGCGTGCTCGGCATCGGCGCAGGCGGGGTTGTCGCGCTGCTGGCAGATCTTCCAGCTCACGGCGTCCCACACCTGGTGCAGGTCGGACAGCGTGGCGCTGAACACGCTCTTGGCATCGCGCCACACCTGCAGCTCGCCCTTGCCCACGTCCATGCTGGACGACTGCGGGCGCGTCTTGCCGACGAAGTGGCTCCACTTACTCAGGCCGTGCTCGCGCAGCGTCTGCATCACGTCATTGCGGTCGGCCGTGCGCACCTGCAGCACCACGCCCAGCTCTTCGTTGAACAGTGCCTTCAGCGTGAGTTCTTCGCGGCGCGCGCTCACCTGCTGGGCCCAGTTCTTGGCGTCGCCGGTTTCCATGCGGCTGTCGCTGATGCCGTCGCCTTCGGTGACCAGCATGTCCACGTTCAGTGCCACGCCCACGTGGCCGGCGAAGGCCATCTCGGCCGCTGCGGCCAGCAGGCCACCGTCGCTGCGGTCGTGGTAGGCCAGGATCTGGCCCTTGGCACGCAGCGCGTTCACGGCGTTGACCAGGTTCACCAGGTCCTGCGCGTCGTCGAGATCGGGCGCTACGTCACCGGCCTGGCCCAGCACCTGGCCCAGGATGGAGCCGCCCATGCGGCACTGGCCCTTGCCCAGGTCGACCAGCACCAGTGTGGTGTCTTCTTCCGTGGCGTCGAGCTGCGGCGTGAGCGTGCCGCGCACGTCGGGCAGCGTGGCGAAGGCGCTCACGATCAGGCTCACGGGCGAGGTCACCTTCTTGGCCGCGCCGGACTCGTCCTTCCACTGCGTGCGCATGGACAGCGAATCCTTGCCCACGGGGATGCTGATGCCCAAAGCGGGGCACAGCTCCATGCCCACGGCCTTCACCGTGGCATACAGATCGGCGTCTTCACCGGCTTCGCCGCAGGCGGCCATCCAGTTGGCGGACAGCTTCACGCGCGGCAGCTCGATAGGCGCGGCCAGCAGGTTGGTGATGGCCTCGGCCACGGCCATGCGGCCGGATGCGGGCGCGTCGATGGCAGCCAGCGGCGTGCGCTCGCCCATGCTCATCGCCTCGCCGGCAAAGCCTTTGTAATCGGCCAGCGTGACGGCGCAATCCGCCACCGGCACCTGCCAGGGGCCGACCATCTGGTCGCGGTGGCTCAGGCCGCCCACCGTGCGGTCGCCGATGGTGATCAGGAAGCGCTTGGACGCCACCGTGGGGTGCGCCAGCACGTCGATCACGGCCTTTTGCAGCGGCACGCCGGTCAGGTCGATGGGCGCCAGTTCCCGCTTCACCGTGGTCACGTCGCGGTGCATCTTGGGCGGCTTGCCCAGCAGCACTTCCATGGGCATGTCCACGGGCAGCTTCTGGTCTCCGGACGCAACGGCGGTGTCTTCCAGCACCAGCTGGCGCTCGCCCGTGGCTGTGCCGATCACGGCAAACGGGCAGCGCTCGCGCTCGCAGAACGCGCGGAACTGTTCCAGCGATTCCGGAGCGATGGCCAGCACGTAGCGTTCCTGGCTCTCGTTGGACCAGATTTCTTTCGGAGCCATGCCCGACTCTTCGAGCTGCACGGCGCGCAGGTCGAAGCGCGCGCCACGGCCCGCATCGTTGGTCAGCTCGGGGAAGGCGTTGGACAGACCGCCCGCGCCCACGTCGTGGATCGCCAGGATGGGGTTGGCCGCGCCTTGTGCCCAGCAGTGGTTGATGACTTCTTGCGCGCGGCGCTCGATCTCCGGATTGCCGCGCTGCACGGAGTCGAAGTCCAGCTCGGCCGCGTTGGCGCCCGTGGCCATCGAACTGGCCGCGCTGCCGCCCATGCCGATGCGCATGCCGGGGCCGCCCAGCTGGATCAGCAGCGAGCCGGCCGGGAACTCGATCTTCTGCGTGAGGCCGGAATCGATCACGCCCACGCCGCCCGCGATCATGATGGGCTTGTGGTAGCCGCGATCGATGCCGCCCACGGTCTGCTCGTATTCGCGGAAGTAGCCCAGCAGATTGGGACGGCCGAATTCGTTGTTGAACGCGGCGCCGCCCAGCGGGCCCTCGACCATGATCTGCAGCGGGCTGGCGATGTGCTCGGGCTTGCCGAACTCACCGCCCCACAGCTTGGACACGGTGAAGCCCGTCAGGCCGGCCTTGGGCTTGGAGCCCCGGCCCGTGGCGCCCTCGTCGCGGATTTCTCCGCCCGCGCCGGTCGATGCACCGGGGAAGGGCGAGATCGCCGTCGGGTGGTTGTGCGTTTCCACCTTCATCAGGATGTGGTTGGTCGCACTACTCTTTTCATAGCTGGAAGCGCTTGCTACACCTGCGCTGGAGGCCATTTTGGCCACAAAACGCTCCACCGGCACGCCTTCCATGATGGAGGCGTTGTCCGAGTACGCCACCACCGTGTGCTGGGGCGCCAGCTGGTGCGTATTGCGGATCATGGCGAACAGGCTCTTGTCCTGCTTTTCGCCGTCAATGGTGAACTGCGCGTTGAAGATCTTGTGGCGGCAGTGCTCGCTGTTGGCCTGCGCGAACATCATCAGTTCCACATCGGTCGGGTTGCGCTTCAGGGCCGTGAAGGCGTTGACCAGGTAGTCGATCTCGTCTTCCGCCAGCGCCAGGCCCCAGCGGGTGTTGGACGCCACCAGCGCCGCGCGGCCGCCGCCCAGCACATCGACGAACTCCATCGGCGCGGCCGGCAGCTCGGTGAACAGGCCGGACGCATCGGCGCGGCTCCACACCACCGATTCGGTCATGCGGTCATGCAGCAGCGCGGCGACCTGCTGGCGCTGCGCCTCGGTCAGCTCCGGCGCGCCCCCCAGCAGGCCGGCCTTGAGCGCCACACGGTACTCGGTGATGCGCTCCACGCGGCGGATGTCCAGGCCGCAGTTGCGGGCGATGTCCGTCGCCTTGGAGGCCCAGGGCGACACCGTGCCGATGCGCGGCGTGACGATGATGGCGGGGCCGTCGACCGGGCCGGTATAGGCATCGCCGTAGGTGAGCAGCGCCGACAGGCGCTCGCGCTCGGCGGGCGTGGGTTCGGCATCGGTCGCCACCACATGCACGAAGCGCGCTGCAATGCCGGTGATCTTGGGGTGGATGGCCTCGAGGGCGGGCTGCAGTTGCTGGGCGCGGAAGGAGCTGAGGGCATTGCCGCCCTCCAGCTGGGTCAAGTGCAAGGTCACGGTAGCGGCCTGTGTGGTGGGGAAACGGGGCGATGAAGAGCGCCATGCCGGGCGGCCGCTGAATGGGGCCGCGGCGTGCGGGGCGCCGGTATCTTTGGAAACCCTGCATTTTAGCGGTGCCGGCCCGCCACCCGCCGGCTGGCTGCAGGGAATGGGACCGGGTGGGATAATTCGGCCCCATGAGCATCAACATCAAAGACGCCGCGGGCATCGCGGGCATGCGCGAAGCGTGCCGGCTCGCCTCGGAAGTGCTGGACTACATCGCGCCCCACATCCGTCCCGGCATCACCACCAAGGACGTCGACCGCCTGGGCGCCGAATGCATGGCCCAGCAGGGCACCGTGTCCGCCACCATCGGCTACCAGCCGCCGGGCTATCCGCCCTACCCCGGCCACCTGTGCACCTCGCTCAACAACGTGGTCTGCCACGGCATCCCGAACGACAAGCCCCTGAAGAAGGGCGACATCATGAACGTGGACGTCACCGTGATCACCAAGGACGGCTGGTACGGCGACAACAGCCGCATGTACCTGATCGGCGACGTCTCCATCGCGGCCAAGCGGCTGTGCGCGTTGACCTTCGACGCCATGTGGCTGGGCATCCAGCAGGTCAAGCCGGGCGCGCGCCTGGGCGACGTGGGCCATGCCATCCAGAAGTTCGCCGAGGGGCATGGCCTGTCGGTGGTGCGCGAGTTCTGCGGCCACGGCATCGGCCAGAAGTTCCATGAGGAGCCGCAGGTGCTGCACTACGGCCGCCCCGGCACGCTGGAAGAGCTGGTGCCGGGCATGGTCTTCACGATCGAACCCATGCTCAACGCAGGCCGCCGCGAGGTGAAGGAACACGGCAACGACGGCTGGACCATCGTCACCAAGGACCGCAGCCTGTCGGCCCAATGGGAGCACACCGTCCTCGTCACCGAGACGGGCTACGAGGTGATGACCCTGTCGGCGGGCTCCCCGCCGTTGCCTCCGTTCGTGACCGCCACGCGCACCTGACGGCCAGCCGCCACACGGTGGCGGCCGCCTCCCGGGGTCACGTTCGGCGTGTCCATCGCATGTTTCTTGCATGATGCCGCTGCCATGTCCCTTCGCACGCCCTCGCCCCCTTCCACTCCCGCCTGCCTGGCGGAGCTGCACTCTCTGCGCGATACCTACCGGCGGGACAAGGCCGCACTGCTGGCCTCGCTGGCATCCGCCGGCGCCTCCACGCGCAGCATCCGCACATTGCTGGCGCGGCTGTCGGCACTGACGGACCGGCTGCTGTGCCAGCTCTGGCACCGGGCCGGCCTGCCGCAAGACGTGGTCCTGGCGGCGGTCGGTGGCTACGGCCGTGCGCAGCTGTTTCCACACTCTGACGTCGACGTGCTGGTGCTGCTGCCCGCAACGGCCGACTCTGGCGACTGCGGCCCGCTGCGCGCGCCGATCGAGGCCTTCATCGGCAGCTGCTGGGATGCGGGGCTGGAGATCGGCTCCAGCGTGCGCACCGTGGCCGAATGCCTCACCGAGTCCGCCGCCGACGTCACCGTGCAAACCTCGCTGCTGGAGG